>DAISYQ010000091.1:0-2522 GCA_036825195.1 Syntrophales bacterium | reverse complement strand
TCCCAAATCCCTTGACTTTCTTTAAATTAAGCATAGTATAAAAGAGGGTTAATTAAATGACTCTTTCCCCTGATGAGGGGAATACAGCTTTATTGAAGCCCTCTCTCTGAATGAGAAAGGGCTTTTCTTTTTCGAGCCGCCTGAACTTGAGGAAATTCGAAATCTTAAATAGACCTTCCCAGGATCAGGGGTAACAAAGTGACTACACGCCGTATTGAAAACATGAGCAACTTTGACAAGTTGAGCGACACTGTATGGGAAAGCGGTTGGTGAAGCCTGTCGAAATGTCAAGACAGACAAGCATGGCTGGTCAAGGAAGATGAGGGTCGTTAACCATGACTGAAGATCTGCTCGATTACTGGCTCCGCATCATAACGCCCGTTTTCCCTGCAAACGTCTGGATCGATTCGCGCTTCTCCAACGGGGGTCACTTCATGCAAATCGACTGGAGGCTCGAAAACGACCCGCACCAAACCGGCAAACGCTCGAGGAAAATCGAGATAACAATCCCTGAGGAAACCATTGACGCTTATCTCGACAAGAACAAGGCCGAACGGGAATTGTCGGACGTAAGAATTAAACAGTGGCTTTCCGAGCGGTACAATCATTTCAACCTTGATCACGATAGCGGAACATCCAGGTTCTTGTCCGCGGCAAAGTGGATCATTTCAATGGAGGTTCTCAATCCATGAGGCGACAGGTGCTCAAATAGATGGCCAACATGAGAAGTATCATGACTACGAAACTGTTTCATTCCTTCTTCTACAGGTTTATTCGTCTCTACAGTTCGACATTTCAGCTGAAAGTCGAAAACGAGAACGAATGGATGGACCGCTTAAGAAGCGGTGGACGGATTCTTTTGTGTGCATGGCATCAGCAGTTCTTTGTAGCGATAAGACATTTTCAGAATTACAGAGGCTTCGAGCCTTCCCTCATGATCAGCAAAAGCGCCGATGGTGAAATAATAGCCGGCGTGGCTGAAAGAAGCGGATGGCACACGGTTCGGGGCTCTTCATCCCGGGGTGGAAAGGAGGCCTTGAAAATAATGATAGGGCGTTTAACCAAAATGGGATTGGCCGCCCACATCGTTGATGGTCCGAAGGGTCCGGCCGGTCATATAAAAGCCGGAGCAATTCAACTGGCCCACGCCGCCCACGCGGAAGTTGTGCCCTTCTATGTTTCGGCCGACAAAGCATGGTATTTCAAGAGCTGGGACAGCTTTTTCCTTCCGAAACCCTTTGCAAAGGTCGTTATCTCGTTTGGGAGGGCGCTCACTTTTTTACCTTCCGAAGACCCGGCCGCCTTTGAAAACCAGAGACTTGCCCTGGAGAAGATCATGCGGCCGGAGTTGAGAATAAACCCCACCAGTAAGCCACAGTCACACATCCCGCATATCACCGGATGATGATCGAGCTATTTACAATTCCTGCTGTCCTGGTTTAGGGATTCCTGGTCTGGAAGATGTGTCAGGATAAAGGATATTGACACAGTAACGGTACTCAAGGGCGAGGAAGAGCAAGCCTGGATCCGGGTCCATGGGAACGGCTGTCCGGAGAGAGCGCCTAACTTCAGGCATTACTCGCTTGGCCGGAAAGCCTTCACTGATAGTCTCTCGCCAAGGAGACACGAATAAGGGAAAAATTTCACCTGTTGTTTCGCCTTCCAATTCGGAGAGGGCTTAGCAATATCCATTGACACGCTGATGCACACCTCTTATACTCCGTCTGCTTTCGCGGAGAAGGGCCTGAATGTGAAGCATATAATGAGTTTTACCGGAAGATTTCTCTATTTTCTGATGGGCTGGCAGTTTGAGCAGCTCCCGTCGTACTTTTCCAGAAAGCACGTGATTATCGGTTTTCCCCACACCTCCAACATGGATGCCGTCAGGGCCTTTATCGGCTACCGGATCATCAAGCGAACGGGACATATTATGGTCAAGAAAGAATGGTTCTTCTGGCCCATGTCTTGGGTGTTAAAAATTATCGGAGGCATTCCGGTCGACCGAGGATCGACACAGGGTACCGTGGAACAGATGGCGGATATTTTCAACAGGAGAGATGAATTTCTTCTCGCCATTGTACCGGAGGGGACACGGAAAAAGGTCAAGACTATCAAGAAGGGATTCTGGTACATCGCCAAGGCCGCCAACGTTTCCATCGTCTGCTGGTTTCTGGACAACAAAAACAAGAAAGCCCGCTGGCTGGCCGAAATCATTCCCGGTGAGAATATGATGGACGATCTGATCCGGATACGTGACATCTATCAAAAAGCTGGCTATCTATTTCCTCTTAATATCGCAGATCCTTCTCATTAAAACTATGCCGGATGCGCCAGAAACAGCACGATGGCAAGATCCCACATTGCACATTTTAATTAATAAACCGTAATTCTTACCGATCCCTTCTTTCGTTGACTTGTAACGGAGGGTAGCGCAGAATAACTCAGGGGGCTACGAGAATTCCCGTAGCCCCCTGTTTTTATTTGGTAGCGGGGAGAGGATTCGAACCTCTGACCTTTGGGTT
>DAISYQ010000090.1:0-3074 GCA_036825195.1 Syntrophales bacterium | reverse complement strand
TCCGGCCCGATTCTACATCAATTGCGCACCGGCCCACGCACACTACCCGAACGCACAGATCACCTTCGATCAGGCCGAACCGACCGAGCTGGGCGAAATGGCACAGAGCAACAAGAGAACCATCCGCAAGTACATCCATCCGGACGGCGTGAAAAGTTGCCAACTGGTCATGGGAATGACGGCGCTGGAAACCGGTTGTGTCTGGAACACCATGCCGGTGCACACCCACCAGCGGCGGATGGAGGCGTATCTGTACTTTGATGTCGCGGATGACCAGGTTGTTTTTCACTTCATGGGCGAGCCATCCGAAACGAGACATATCGTGGTCCGCAATGAGGAGGCGGTTCTTTCTCCGAGTTGGTCGATCCACTCCGGTGCCGGAACGGGCGCCTATACCTTTATCTGGGGGATGGTTGGTGAAAACCAGACCTTCACGGATATGGATGCCGTGCCCATGTCGGCGCTGAAATAGACGTATGAAAGGAGATTTCAACATGATTCTTGATGCATTTCAATTAACAGGAAAGGTTGCCATCGTAACCGGTTCCCGAGGAGGGCTCGGGCAGGGAATGGCCCTGGGTCTCGCCGAGGCGGGTGCGGACATCGTCGGAGTCGATGTCAACCATCTTGAGGAGACACAAAAAGGAGTTGAGGAACGGGGAAGGAAATTCCTTGAAATCGAAGCCGATCTTTCGAACATCGGTGTGATCGGAGAGATCATCGAAAAGGTTGTTCGTCAATTCGGCAGGGTGGATATCCTGATCAACAACGCGGGGATCATCCGGCGGGCTGATGCCATAGAGTTTTCCGAGAAGGACTGGGATGATGTAATGAACATCAATATCAAGACCGTCTTTTTCTTCGCCCAGGCGGTTGCCCGTCAGTTCGTAAAACAGAAGACGGGAGGAAAGATCATCAACATCGCCTCAATGCTCTCCTTCCAGGGAGGCATTCGGGTTCCGTCATATACGGCGAGCAAAAGCGGTGTGATGGGCATCACCCGGCTCCTGGCAAATGAATGGGCGCAGTATGATATCAACATCAACGCCATCGCCCCTGGCTATATGGCGACCGACAACACGGCACCGATCCGTCAGGATCAGAAACGGAGCGATGAAATCCTCCAGCGCATCCCGGCGGGGAGATGGGGGTTGCCGGCAGATCTGCAGGGAGCGGCCGTTTTCCTTGCTTCCGAGGCGTCCCGGTATGTGAACGGCTACACACTGGCTGTAGACGGCGGATGGCTGGCGCGGTAAAGGAGCCGGGTTAATATCTAAAAATTGCCAATACATCGCACGAAACCTGTGGAGACGGGGATATCCGGAAGGGCGATTCGACGTGACCAAGTACATTAGCCTCCCGGCGCTGTCGTAATGCCGGGACGGAACAGCCAGGATCGGAACCGGGACGGCCAGTTCAAGGGACTCCGTAATCGACGCCAGACAGATCTGGCCGAAACAAATTGCGCCTCCGTTACATCCCTCTCTTCATAGACCTCTTTATGATATAACTCGATGATCAACCCGATCTCTTTTTCGAGGAGAGGGAATTGGCCCTTGAGCCGGACGCCATACTCACCGGGAGTTTCGCTCAGACTGCGCTGCATCCCACTGTGCCTTCCCCAGGCGAGGAGTCCGGCATACAAAGGGGCGATGCGCCTTCCCCCCTTCCCCCTTCCAAGGATCCTGGTCCGACAGAACCTCAGAAAGGTTTTGATTCTTTCAACCCACCATGAAATCAGGCTGCCACTCCCCTTGTCTTTTTCTACAAGGGCTGTCCTCACCAGCAGCCATCGCACCAAGTGCCACAGACAAAAAACCGTGATGCCGAACGCGATGACTCCGAGAAGCCCGAAAAATCCCCACTCCATCACCCGCATGAGGACATCTTCCCACCAACTGCTTTCACCGGCAATATCCGGGCCGGGGGACGAGCCTCCATTGTCGCTTCCCGATGGGCCGCAGCAGGATTGACGGCGACCGAGGAAGAGAAACCGTATTATATTGACCAGGACAGGCCCCATCGGTTCCGCAACCTCCTTCAGGGCGGCATATCCTATCTCAGCAACGACCGTAAGGATTGGCAGAAGAAACATGAACAGGGCTGTCACGATGAGTGCCAGGACAACAAGAATGGTTGAGATCATGCCGATGCCGCGATACCCTGTCAGGTATTCACTCTGTTCATTATCGAGATTCCGTGCCAGGCCGATGGCGAATATACTGCAACAGAAATACGGAAAAATCAAAAGACGGGCAATGGGATCGGGGGTCTGAATGCCCCCTTTCACCAACAAAAGCCATTCTATCAGGTACAGGACAAAGAAGGCGGCGATACCCAGGTCGAAACGGCTGCAGACCGTGTAGTACCGGGGAGGTTTTCTGATAAGGAGTACGCCGCCGATCCAGAAGAGCAGCACCCAGAAAAAAAATACGAACAGCATGATCCATTCCAGAGACTGGCGCTGGCAGGTGAAGAATTCTCTGATCCATTCCTGACTCCAGAGAGGCACGGTCTTGTAATAAAAGGCGTGAATTGCGATTCCCGCCGCGAGGACAAAGGCTGCGGCCTGAAGACCGATGATATAGATAATCCTCCAGCCTCTGCCCCGGGACATAAATGTCACCAACGCTCCGAGGACATAGACAACGAACGCTCCAAAAAGAGGAAAATAATGATGGAACATGGCAATGGTGGCAAACCCGGCCCATGCGTACCGCCAGATAAATTCCATTGCCCCGTGGATCGTCAGAAGAAGACCGTCTTTTCCGTTCTTCACGATTCCTCCATCCCTTCGATCCGCAATTCATCCAGGCAGTATATCCTGTTTTGTATAGAATGTTCATCCCGCAACTCATTCGAAGGATTACGGCATATGACAAATCGCGGCAGTGTTCTGCGAATGGAAAAATAATTCTCCGCCATACGGGTAGAGGCGTCGAGCTGACAGGAAAAGTGCACGCAGCTTATTCCCCAGGACAGTTGCATACCCTTTTGCAACAGATTGATCAGGGCATCGCTCCTCGTCATCCGCACCCGTGCCAGAATCTCCAGGATGGCGGAAAGGTGGAGAG
>DAISYQ010000089.1:0-3386 GCA_036825195.1 Syntrophales bacterium | reverse complement strand
TGACCTCGGAACCCGAGCGCTACGCCGCTTACACGCGCGAATACCTGGGCTGGGGCGTGTTCGCGCTGATGCCGCGGTGATGAGGGGAGTAACCGCCGCCGCTCATCCTCGGCGTTCCTTTCAATCCGTAATCCTTGGTGTTGCTGAGTGAAGCCTGATGAGTAGTGACATTGGCAAGTCCGCCGGAAGGGTGATCTCGAAAAATCTGCAAAGCGGTTTTTCGTTCATGCCTTCCTAAAAGGCAGGCACTTTGTAATTTTAGTGATCATCCACCCCTTCAAATGATTATCAAGAAAAAACCTCTTGACTTTTTTGCCGACAGATCTCATCATGTCACTAATATTCATGTATAAACAATAGAATAACAGCTAATCAGAGTTTTGTCACGAGGTTTTGACGCCGTCTGATTATGGAACTCTGTTTCTTAAAAGAAGCGGGGTTTTTTTGTTCTTTGCAAGGGAAGGCCATTGGTTAGGCAGAGATTCGCCAGTCGAGTCAGGCGGAAATGACGTTCGTCCTTATCAAAGCGTATTTAACAAATAACACAACGGAAAAACAGGCGATTGCCGACATTGGTATTCAGAAAGGGGGACTGATGTTAGGAAGAAAACAGCAAAACAAAAGATAAGGAACGAGGAGTAAGCTGCATTCCAAGTAGTCTTTTTTAATCATGAGATTTTTTGAAAAGGAGATTGGAAAAATGAAAGTTCGTTCCTTGTGGATTCTATTATTCAGTTTTTTTGTGTTGACACTCCCAGCGGCAGCATTTGAACCTCCATCAATAGCAGTCCATCCTAAACTGCAAGGGCTCTATGAGAGTTTCTTTCCAGGTAAGGTTTTGAGGGCAACAGACGGGGTTTATGTCACCCGTGGGTACAATAGGGACAACCCGGTGCTTATAGAGGGCGTAGACGGACTTATTATCATTGATCCAGGAGAAAGTAAAAATGCAGCAGAAATAGTCAAGAGCGCATTTAATGCACACCTGGACAATATCTTTGACAGGAAGCCGGTCAAAGCGATTATATACACCCACCATCACGACTGCCATATCCACGGTGCCTCTGTCTTCGCCAATACAGAAACGGAGATAATAGCACACGAGAATCTGATGACAACATTGTTCTATGATTGGTATAGCCAATTATATCCGAGCAGACTTGAAGGTGGAGTCAAAATGTCAGGAAATCTCTTTGCCAAGGATCCGGGCTGGTACGCAGGCTGTGGTCTCTTTGCTACTCAGATTCCTGGGGATTCGGGATTTTTACCACCCACCAAGACCGTTAACGATACCCTGGAAATAAACATCGCCGGAGTGAATATCTCCCTGTTTTCAACCCCCGGCGAGACTCGCGATATTTTGCTCGTCTGGTTACCTGATAAGAAGACCCTGATACAAATAGGCAATTTCTACCAGGCGTTCCCGGCAATTACGACGATAAGAGGGGCATACCCTAGAGATCCGTTGTCTTACATTTCGAGTCTGGATTTCTATCGCAGCCTCAATCCTGAATACATGGTTTTATGCCACGGTCCGAATCCTGTCATGGTCGGGAAAGATAACATCAACCGTACCCTCACTAACTATCGTGATGCCATCCAGTTCGTCCACGATCAAACGGTGCAATACATGAACAAGGGCTTGACGCCAGGAGAGATCCAAGCGTTGGTAAAGTTGCCGCCTCATCTTGTCGACGATCCTTTTTTACAGGAGGTTTATGGGGCAGTGGACAGAAACATATACGAGATTTTCTGGTGGTATAGGGGCTATTTCTCCGGGAAATGCAGAGACTTGTTTCCCCAATCTCCCCTGCAGAAGGCTGAGATGGCCCGTGACTTGGCAGGCGGCGTTAATTTTTTAGCAGCCAAGGCTAAGGATGCTCTGGATGATGGTAAGCTGGAGTGGGCGTTGGAACTCGCTGACGATGTTCTCCTGCTCGATTCGGGAAATGCCGATGCAAGGGCGACAAAGAATGCAGCAATAATCTTACTCGCCGAAGAGACAATGAATGCTCAAACACGTAACTATCTCTTATCCGAGTATCTTTTAGAGACAGGTCAGGCACAACTGCCAATAATAGGGAAACCGAAACTCGCATTTGCCCATATGGATGAAAACGCCGTACGTTTGATGCCGATGGATACTCTTTTCAGGATAATGGCCGTCAGTCTCAATGCTTCCAAATCTTTGGAAAAGGATATGATTGCTGGTCTTTTCCTGTTAGATATAGTGAGTAGTGCAGCGCCATCTTACTCTTACTATACTTTGAACGTTCGTCGGGGTATCCTTGAAGTTAAAGAGGCTACAATGTTTTCTGGTGAGTTTATAATTTTTACCGATCCAGTGGTTTGGAAAAAGTTGGTATTGGGAAAACTCGATCCTCAAACTGCCGTTTCAGACGGCGATGTGTATCTTTACCAACTAAATCCAGAAGATTTCTGTGATTTCATGGACCTCTTTAACTGAACGACGAGGATTTTTGGATAACACGCCCTATTCCCTGTACGGATTCACGTGGGGTGATAAATAGGGAACCAGGAACCACGAACAACAGTGATTGCCGCTTCCGAAGCAAGTGGGGAAAGGAAGGCTTTCATGACCTCCTTTCCCCATTTATACTATATCGATCCTGTGTGGATTAAAGCTTCATCAGAGTACCTCAAACGGCTGAGTATCTGCCATGAACCTTCCGCTCCCGATGCCTCAAAAATGCAAGCATTTAATTTCCATATATTCATTTGAGGTAAATGTTTTCTGCCGGTATACGAAAATTAAAGATGCCATCATTGATCGACGACAAGGTGACATTGGCAAGTCCGCCGGAAGGGTGATCTCGAAAAATCTGCAAAGCGGTTTTTCGTTCATACCTTCCCGTAGTTGCGCATCCGGTAATTCTGCCGAAGTTCCTCGGTTTCACACAACAATCCTTTTAAGGGTAACGAACTTCTACCAAGGGGTCATCAAAAATCCCGGGCAACCCTGAACCCGGAGCTGTTAAACGAGCTGTAGGGAAGCAAGTGGCCGCGAACGGCGGAGCGGCTAGAGCTGGCATTGTTGCGCCAGCCGCCGCCGCGGACAGCAAGTTGATCCCCGCCCGATGGCCCCGCCGGGTCTGTCACCGCTGACGAGGGATAATCCCCGTACCAGTCCTGGCAAAACTCCCACACGTTTCCATGCATATCGTACAGCCCCCAGGCGTTGGGCGAAAAGCTTTTCACGGGAACCGGCGCCTTCCGGTCCGTTCCCGAAGGACACCCCGTGTAAGGATTATCCCCGTCATAATTCGCCTGGGCCGTGGAAAGGCAGTTCCCCGTGTTGAAGGGCGTCGTTGTCCCCGCCCGGCAGGCGTACTCCCACTCGGCCTCCGTGGGAAGGCGGTACTTCG
>DAISYQ010000088.1:0-3697 GCA_036825195.1 Syntrophales bacterium | reverse complement strand
TCAACAACCCGTATCCCTTCTAAAGCTCTACTCATCCTATCCTCCAGATTACTTTGATTTCTACTCTAACTATGTAACCAGACTCCTCAGATTATAAAAAATCAACCATGTCCCATGGTACATATACCAACGGCGGTTGAGCGCTTTTATCACATACCACAAGGCGATACAAGTCTTATAGCAAAACAAAAAAAATTGCCCTGTTTCAAATTATATAGTAATCTTAACTACATTCAAGAAACCGTATGAAAATGCACAAATGCCAAATCTTTTTTATATTCTTAATGACACGTCTTATTACTGTTAGCTTCTCCGCTTTTATCTTGACAACCGGCTATGACTCCGGTATGAAATTTCACCGAAAAAAATGAGGCTACATTTAAAAAAGCAGGGAGGAGGTTCCCTGCTTTTTTCTTTGTAAAATGAATGGTACAACTATAAACCGATTTACAGGAAAAAGACTTATATGACACCGGATAAGGACAGGACACCTGTCGCACGAAGCATTACCACTTTCTGCACGAAATGTAAGATGGAACTCAACCACGTCGTTGTGTGTCACACCATGGAGGGGATTGTTGCTCGAGTCCAATGCCGCACCTGCGGAAGCGAGCACAAGTATCACCCGGAAAAGAAAAAAACACCCAAGAAGATCGATAGAACTACCGTAAAACCAAGGGCTTCCCAAAAGGTACCGGCTGCATCGGCCACTCCCTCGCCTGAGCTATTGGAAAAATTACAGAACAAAGGTTCCATCCCCTACAATTTATCGGGCTCTTATAATGTTGATGATGTAATCAATCATGAAACCTACGGGAAAGGTCTGGTGACAAAAGCCTCTCGGCAAAGAATATGGGTATTGTTTCTCGACGGTCCACGGACCCTTGTGTGCAACTGGAGGTGATCCCGGTTAGACAGATAATACGCTGCATGAGAAACAGTGATTGATCCCTATCGGAAGTCCATGTATATCTGTCATGTGAATCTCTGGAGGAGGCGTGATGAAAATAAAATTCCTGTCCGTGACGATCACCACCCTTTTTTTACTCCTAACGTCCCTAGTTCAGGCATATGACCTTCATGTTGAAGAGGTAATCAACGACCCTACTGCGATCTATACAAAGACCTTCCGTATCAATGTCACCCTAGAGACCTGGAACAAGATCCTGGACAACCCTCATCTCATGGGGCAGCTCTGGGGAATATACGGGTTTCACCCGCAATACAAAGTGGACAAGACAGAGACGGGCATCCACATCACAGACCCGACGGGAATTATCGGCGATATTCGTCAGATCGGCAACGCCGAGCATAGTAAGACTTTTTACGCAACCGGAGCATTCAATCACTGGGCGGTGCCCTCTTTCTTTAAGGCCAATGGAGTTGTCATCTTTGAATATACACGGGAAGATGACGTACTCTCAGGGAGTGTTACCATCTTCATGCGGGGGGATAACGGTATTTCACGGGTTGTAATGAAAGTCTTCTCCGGGATTCTCACCCGTCGCGTTACTAATCGTATTGAAAATACGCTGGAAAATATGAAGAAAGTGATCCAAGATATCACGACCGATCCACAAAAGCTGAGAGACAGATTGAATGACCCTTTGCTGCGCGATTTTGAAAAGGTGTTTCCGGCAGCCGAGAATAAAAACACGGCCAGTTAAACAGTGCCTTCTCTTTTCTGATACCGTCCGCAAGGGCGTATAGATCGCCAAACGATCTGATGGTGGTCGTCACTCTTAAGTATCACCGACAATCTCCCGCAGTAATTCGGGCTGCCGTATCAAAGTTTCCTTCTGTGCCTTGCGGAGGTGTTTGATTCTGTACTCCAGCCGTAACGCTGCCCGATGATCACCGACATCCGCTCTGAACACGAGATGAAGCGGCCCCCTTCCCTTCAGGTATTTCGCCGCCTTGGGGCCTGCGCTCCGGTGCTCGTCAAAACGACGATCCACATCGGTCGTAATCCCCGTATAGAGAACGCCCTTTCTGCATCTGATCATATAAACATGCCATTTCGCCATACTGAACCATCCTGAATCAACATCTAAACCGGTTATTATTAACGTACACCGTCTGATGTAGCGAGATTCGACAGCGATTTGACGTTCTGCATCTTCGGGTGAACCATCTTTATGTAATATGTCGCTATCGTATGTCCGCCGGTCCCACCGCAGTCAGTGGCTTCCCTTCTCTGTCTTTGACTCCCAGAATTTTCAGAAATCTATCGGTGACTTTCTTGGTAACCAGCATTCTCTCTTCCGGTTTAAGTCCCTCAAGACCGATTCGCCCTCCGGCCGCCTTTTCATGACCTCCACCGGTACCGAGTCCTTTGACAACCCGGATGGCTATCTTACCGGCCATCAATCCGCGACGGGAGGTTCTAACGGACAGCATGAGCGCATCCTTGTATTCTCCCATACAGAGGGTCCAGCGGATATTCTCCATTCTCAGGAGAAAATCAGCCATCTCGGCGGTTATGTCCGGGTTGTTCAATGTTCCCATGTAGGAGATCATCACATCACCATACTGGATCGAATGGGTCAGCGCATCGGCAAACTTCAGATAATAGGATTTCGGCACACTCGGATTTTCTATCCCAGCCAGCGTTCGGGGGGCGATTTTGGGGAAGAGATAGTTGAAGGCATCGAGGTCGGCCTTCATAAAGGATCGGCTGAGACCGTTCGTGTCGGTCTTCAAGCCATAGTAGAGTGCGGTGGCGAGCCGGGGGTCTATGGTCAGATCCAGTTCCTGCAGATATTCGGTCAGGATCGTCGAAGAGCTGCCGTACCGAGGGCGGACATCATAAAACATACACCGCGCGGTATCTCTTCGTATGGGATGATGATCTATGACGATATGAGGTAATATTTTTCGAGGGATGGCATTATTGCCGGTATGGGGCTGACTGTCGACAAGGGCGATTATCGAAAAATCGTTAAAGTTCAGTTCCGTCGTATGGACCATATCGATCTTCAGACGACGGATAAGCTGCCGGTTTTCAGCCCTGCCGACAATACCATCATAACCGATGACCGCCTTGTGCCGGAGAGTTTGGGCAAAGATGTATTTCAACGCAGCAGCCGATGCGATCGTGTCCGGATCGGGATTATTATGGCACATGATCAGGATAGATCCGCTTTTTCCCACCAGAGAGAGCATCTTCTCCGCGGGATGATCCGGAGTATGTCCCTTTAACGTCATCATAAATCAACACCTTTCATGCGGTAGTCTCCGCAATAGAATCCCGAGGAAGTCCTGAGGGCGGTAATACAATAAAAACTGCATACATGATATTTTTACTAACACGTTAACAGCAGTAATTTCAAGATACCCGGAAGAAAGATATTGCCAAAGATTATCGCATTGTATTAGACTTATGTAAATTTTATCCGAAACACCGGATCTTTTATCGGTTGCCGGGTACAGCAGGTATATGCTTTTCCATCCTCATCAGATCTGAAGAATAGGGTGCCATGGGACAATATCTTTTTCAACTATTCAATACCATACGGATCCCCGATATTCTTGATATCATCATTATTGCTGTATTCTCATACATAGTCCTGGTATGGTTCAAAAAAACGGCATCAAGGTTCGTCCTGATAGGGATCTTCATCCTTGCGGCGATATACGCCATTGCCAGTATTTTTCATCTTTACATCACCGAATATGTTCTCCGGGGATTCTTCGC
>DAISYQ010000087.1:0-3998 GCA_036825195.1 Syntrophales bacterium | reverse complement strand
CTTCGCCTCCAGCATCTTCCTGTCCTTGAAAAGGTAACCGAATACGCAGGGGAAGAGATCCTGGAGGACCGTGATATTATCATATTCCTCGAAGTCTTCAGTCGGCCAGCGGATAGCAAGCAAGGTCCCGTACCGGTCCTGGATGTCCAGCCGGGAAATCTCCGAAATGTCATACACGCCTTTGGTTTCGTAACAGTTTTTAGTCAGATACGGCCCGTGGTCGCTGGCCACGATGATAATTGCATTCGGGTCCGTTTTGATGATCGTGTCAAGGTCCTCTCGCATTTCCAGATTGGCCTTATCCACTCGCTCCTTGTACAGTTCGGTCTCATTGGGGCGACAGGCCCCCGAATTCGGGCTGTGATTCGGAAGATTCGTGTGCATATCAATAAACCGGGGGGTCCGTGAAAGCTCCTTGAAAATGCCGAGTTTCTCTTTTACATACTGCTTATGGGGAACCCGGTTGAACTCCAGATCAAACCTGAACGCCCCCGTCAGAACCCCTTTGATAAACAGATGGCTGGAGGGGGTCACATTGTGGGGGGAATACACATCATAATGGGCCCCATATCCACGGAAAAAATAATCCGTGGCGAACAGGCCGTAGGTTGTGTAGCCGAAACGCTTCAAGAGGTTTTGCACCACCCCGTCCCCCGAGGCGGCCCTTTGAAGTTCTCCGTAGAATTCAGTTGATGCGTTCAGTACCCGGCTCATGGTGCGGGTCGAAACGGCGGACACGGAGTAGACATGGGGATACAGTTTGAATCCCTGCTCCTCCAGATACACCTCCTGCGCGCCGTTATCGATTCCGTAGGAAAGCATCGTTTCATTGTGGGCATAGGCGTCGTAGATCAACAGATAGATGTTCGGGGTCGACATGGGCTTCCGGTCTCCCACCAGCATGACCAGTTTATTGTCCTCCCAGGAACTACCCGATCCTGCAATCTTATTTGCGCCCGGCATAAACGCCTGAACAAGGCTGTTACTCACAAAATAGATCACGATCCAGAAGTACAAAAATGTGCGGAGTTTGAAACGATCGAGGACCCACGTCACCATAAAGATGCCGCCGAACAGCCCCAGCTGAATCCTTAAACTCCCCGCCTCCAGCCAGGCGCACTGACGACTCAGGGCTGCCATGTTGATAAGGGTAAAGGCAAAGGCCATCCCTAAAATGGCCAGTGTTCGGGCCGATCCCAAAAACCCCACGAGTTTAGGTATCACGATGACAATACAGGCGGCCATAAAGGCAAAGATGCCAAAAACGGAAAGCGATGTTACCGGTGAAAGGATGTCCTGATTATGGATAACATACTGGACTACCGGGGTCAGCGGAAGCAACAGAAGAACGAAATCCCGGAGACCCACATCACCGGTTTCTTTTCCGAACACCAACTGAGTACTTTTATCGAACTTCCACAGGACAAAAGCAAGCAGATCCACCGCTACGGCCAGTGACAAAAAAAACTTCCATGCCCTTCCTGTAAAGACTTTATTGACCCCCTCCGGTAACAGGTAAGCGAGGACAACGCAATATAACGTTACAACAACCAGCGGGACCAGCGCGTGTGAAAGGAGAAATCCGGCATTCCAGAAACTGGAGGTATATCTCTTGATTTTAGCCATATTTAAAACCTTTATTAAATCATCCCACCAAGCAAATCTCTTTCATGCTTATCTCGCCCCGGGATCATCCCTTCCGCTGGCACAGAAAGAGGCTCCTGCCGTTGTCGAGGGTCATGGAGTCAATGAACCGGAACACCTGCTCAAAGCTTGAGCGGAACGCCGCCTCATCATAAGGTAGATGCTCATCCACCCGGCTGCTCAGGAGTTTCTGAACCATCGGATCGCCGGGGGGGATAAACTCTACCAGGACATGCTCACCAAGAGATGAGAACCACCGGGCCACCATTTCGAGGGGAACACAGCTCGATAGGACCAGGTGATGGATCAGGGCCAGCGCCAGGACAAGATCCGCCGGTCCGCGATCTCTAAGGTTGAAGCGTTCGTGGCCGTCCCAGCCGAGGCCGGGAGATGGGTTTGCCAAGTCCATGACAAGGGGGAGGATGGGTCTTCCCCCTTCCGGTACCGAGTTTTTCGTGTAGAGAAATTCCATACAGGCCGGATCGCCGTCGATGCTTACCACGAACGCCCCCCGTGAGGCGGCGATGTGTGAAAATTCTCCCGTGTTCGATCCCAGGTCCCACACCACGCCCGGATTGAGCTTTTCGACCGCTTGTTCCACGTATGCGGCCTTGCGGCTGACATCTCCGGTACCGTAGGTCCGAATATCTCCATATTCCTCCCATATGGCAGAGGACCGCTTCCAGCGAATACCCTCCACCGCCCGCTTCAGAGAACGGATCAGAGCTATCAGCCTGCTGTCACTGAGTTTCGGCTTCCTCTCCTGCTCGGATCTTCCTATATCTTCCTTGCGGTCCGCAGCGGCCTGAAACCGCGCGTGGAGAACAAGATGCATAAAGATGCCCGGTTTGTAACGTTTCCAAAGAGAGATCATCTTCGCGGCAAGGTCGAGGGGATACCCGTCTATATAAGCACGCCAGAGGGAGAGAGTCCGAACGTCACCGTACGCCGCGAGGGCAAGAGGGGCGAGAAAATGGGAACAGAACTGTTTGTAAGCCACCCAGGGGCTCTCGGGGACCCGTTTACCGATCGAAAGGGTGTCGATCAGGCGCAGGGCTTTCCCATCGTACTGGACATTGAAGGCGCTCGCGTCGCGAAGCCAGAATCCTTTTGGAACGATCAATTCCATGATATCGAGGTGAAGTAAAGCCGCATCCTTGAGGAGGGAAAAGGGCCATTCCCAGGGATAACTGATCATGGGGAGGCGGGGATGACGAAGGCAGTATACCGTTCCGGGGGGAGCATCCTTCTGAGTGACCTCCTCGTGGGGGATCAGCAGACCCGACTCGATGAGCTTCTCATGAATACCGGCATCACGGGCAGCCTTGAAATCCTCAGCCCCTGAGTTGAAGACGCTTCGGTAAATCTGCCCGTCCCTCTTGAAAACATGCCCCGATGGGTCTCTGAAGGAATCTATATTACTTTCCATCGGAATTATTTTTGTTCTTTTTCCCGAAAAAAGCCTTGAGGCGCCTCCAAAAAATACCGATAGACACACTGGCAGCAGCAAAAGCTGCAATCAAGGCTTGTACGATCATACTGCCTGTCCCCGGATCGAGATAGGCGCACGCCGGCGAGGCCCAACACAGGGAGATAGTGAGCGCTACCCCCGATAAAATCAGAACCAGATATATATACATCTACCATTCCTCCTTGAAACTATAAAACAAAAAGATCTGTGTCCCATCGCTCCTCTATCCATTAACCTCTGTCCCGAGATTCCGTGAGAGATGAGGATAAAATCCAGCCGCTTTTCGACAAACCGCGGCAGTAAACTCTATTAAAAACCACAAAGTTCATAGGCCTTGTGAGTTCTATAACCTACCGTAAAAC
Source organism: Syntrophales bacterium (assembly GCA_036825195.1). Taxonomy (GTDB): domain Bacteria; phylum Desulfobacterota; class Syntrophia; order Syntrophales; family UBA2210; genus UBA2210. The sequence goes on along the minus strand of DAISYQ010000087.1, from coordinate 521 downwards.
CCGGAAAAATGTCAGTGAGGATACCCCCCTGCGAATATATTCGTCAAGCACTTTGTTGTCTGTCGCAATATCCGGTCTTTCCAATTGATACGGGCAATGAAACTTTTTTGTCCGCTCGATTGCATCGATAAAAAGTATAAAAACAACGAATAATTCACTTTGACGATCATGAAATGGTTGGTCAGGGTGATCCTCGCGTCATGACTTCTTTTAAGAGAACAACGCGTTTGGCGATGTAAGAAATGCGAAAGGAAATTGCGCCGTGTGATGATCCGCTCTTTCCTGAGACGTTTTCATAACGGTGTACACCGGCGCCGCACAAGATCACATTGCAACAGCATGCCCCCTGTAGCGCTGACATCCACACTTCCAGTGCCGCCGCTTGCGGCCAATTCTTCACTCGTCGAATCAATGGAGTAACTGCAGACAACTTGATAGAGGAGTGGAAGAATCGGCCAACACGAGCCCCGGCAGTGCGTCCAGCATCATGCCGTCTGAAGATGCATTGAGCTGAAAAGCGG
>DAISYQ010000086.1:0-4262 GCA_036825195.1 Syntrophales bacterium | reverse complement strand
CTCCCCTACCAGTCTACCTCAAGGTTGCCTATCTCGGTCGTGGCCTCTCCCCTTTCGCTCTTGATCGTATCGATCCCGCGCCCGACGACACCCTTTGTTGTCGCATATGAAAGGGCCGTCTCCTCGGTAACAAATCCATCCCGATATAATCCTACGATATACTCGTCAAAGGTTATCATACCGAAGGCGTGTCCCGCTTCTATAATGTCCTGAAATGTCCTTCCCTCCGTTTCCCCGTGAAGAATGGTATCCTTGACCCGCAGATTGGTTTTCATGATCTCAAAGGCGGCAACTCTTCCCCCGCCTATCCGTGGAAGAAGCCTCTGACATATGACCCAGCGGATCGTATCGGCCAGGCGCGCCCTGATCTGGGCTTGTTCCTCCCGAGGGAACATACCGATAATGCGGTTAATCGTCTGTCCCGCATTCATCGTATGGAGGGTGCTCAAAACGAGATGCCCGGTTTCTGCCGCGCTGAGGCCGATCTCCATCGTCTCTCGGTCACGCATTTCACCAACAAGTATGACTTTGGGGGCCTGCCTCAGGGCCGCACGAAGTCCGTTCGCAAAACTGATAAAGTCGACACCGAGTTCTCGCTGATTGAATGTGGCCCTCTTGTGTTTATGTCTGTATTCGATAGGATCCTCAAGGGTGATGACATGAACGGCCCGATGTTCGTTTATCTCATTCAAGATAGCCGCCAGCGATGTGGTTTTTCCGGTCCCCGTGGCACCGGCAAAGAGGGCAAATCCGTTTTTCTCTTTGGATATATCGGAAAGTATATTGGGGAGATTTAGTTCATCCCGGGTTGGGATCTTGTCCTCCAGCTTTCTGAGAACCGTGGAATAGTTCTCGCCCTGGGAAAACATGTTTACCCTGAATCGCGCCTTGCCTCGCAGTTCGTACGATGTATCACATGAACCTTCTTCAACCAGTTGCTGCATGAGTTTGCGATCCCGATTGATAAGATTCAGGGCAAATATCTCCGCCTGGAAAGGGGTGATCTCAACGGGAGAAAAATCCATTTCAACAGTCTCCAGTTCACCAGAGCTCTCCACCTGGAACGGCTTTCCTACCGTGATATTCAGATCGGAGATATCCTGATAGTAATCAAGCATGCGTGAAAGCATATAGTCGATTTCCTGTTTTCTCATGATATTCTTCCCCTTGTATTACATAGTATCGGATACACAGCCCGAAACTTTTTTACACCTCGGTAAAGTCGACCGGAGGGTCTCTTAAAAAGTTCCTGAATTTTGTCTTGTCGGTAGCTTTTATATACGCTTCTTCGGCACTTATCCACCCCTTTTGAAGAAGGTCCATAATAGAATCATCAAGCATCTGCATGCCGTACTTCTTGCCCGTCTGTATCATGGAGGGGATCTGGAAGGTCTTGGACTCCCGTATAAGGTTGCGCACCGCCGGGGTAGCAATGAGTATCTCAAGAGCCACACAGCGTCCCACCTTATCCACGCGCTTGAAAAGGACCTGGGCCAAGACAGCGCGTATTCCATCCGCCAGGGTCGATCGTATCTGCATCTGCTCGCTGGAAGGAAACACTTCGATAAGACGGTCTATCGTCTTCGGCGCATTCGGCGTATGAACGGTTCCGAATACGAGATGCCCAGTCGACGCCGCCTCAATGGCAAGCGAAATCGTTTCGAGATCCCTCAGTTCGCCAACCAGCATAATATCGGGGTCCTCCCGGAGAGCACCACGGAGGGCAGAGGCAAAAGACTTGGTGTGCAGCCCCACTTCCCTCTGATTCACAATGCACTCTTTGCTCTCATGAATAAATTCGATAGGATCCTCAATGGTAATGATATGATCCTTGCGTGTGCGGTTTGCCTCATCAATAATGGCCGCCAGCGTCGTCGATTTGCCGCTTCCGGTCGGTCCCGTAAGCAGAACAAGCCCCCTCGGAAGTGACGCGAGTTTGGCGGTAACCGGAGGAAGACCCAGTTGCCGTGTCGTGAGAATCGTGCTGGGAATCTCCCTGAATACGGCCGCCACTCCCACCTTCTGCTGAAAGAAGTTGGCGCGGTACCGTGCAAGATGTGGTATCTCATACGCAAAATCAACATCACCCGTTTCTTCAAACTGCTTGATCTTGTGCTCCGGTGTTATCTCATACAACATGGCCTTGAGGTCATCGTTCTCCAGAGGAGCGTATTTTACCCGTTCTATGTCACCCCTGATTCTCAAGGCAGGTTGCTGACCGGCCATGAGATGGAGATCCGATGCGCCCTGTTCATTCATCAATTTAAAGAAAGCATCGATCTTCGCCATAATATACCGTTCTCCTCTATAGTATTACATTCCTATCAATATGTAACGTATCGAAAAAAGGGGATAGTTGTCAAGAAATAAGCGCACCGCCCGATCTATCATTTCTTCGTTTTAAACATACATAAAAGGGTTGCATGATCTTTATGTATGAACGATTAGTCGAACCTGGAATCACTCCGAATATCCGGCCTTCTGTTATCCGGCAAAACGGACAACAAGGGCCTGTAACAACCGCTTTGTTTGTTTTTCTCCTTCATATTAGCTATAATCTAAGCGGTATCTTATAAAGAACAAGACCCGGAGTGATACATGCGAGAGAATCTATTTACCGAAAGCGACGTGGAAGTAATCAGGGAAGAGGGACTAACGGTAGAAGATGTATTGTCTCAGTTTGAACTCATTTGCAATGGAACGATCCCTCTCACGCTTGACAGACCCTGTTCAATCGGTGACGGGATTATCGTTATCCCCGACGTGGAAAAGGAAGCGCTCATATCGATACATAACCGGACTGCCGCCCAGGGAACGATGACCAAGTTCGTCCCGGCTTCCGGAGCCGCCAGTCGTATGTTTCGAACTTGGTTTACCTATTACAACAGAGAAGGGTTCAACGATACAAAAGAAGCCGAAATGCTGAAAGATACCATCACACAATTTGCCTTCTATGATGACCTGTCGGATGCTGTCTCCCGCGACGGTCGCAATATCCGAGATATCCTGCGGGGAGATATCACCGAACTACTGGGCTATATCCTCACACCAAAGGGGTTAAATTACGCACATCTGCCCAAGGCACTACTCAAATTTCATGCCTATCCCGACCATAATCGGACATCCATCGAAGAACACCTGGTGGAATCTACCATGTATCTGCAGGATAAGAGACACATCTGCCGAATCCACATCACCGTCTCCGATGACCACCGGGCTGATGTGGAAGAGTATATCTCGAGTATACGGAACTATTATGAAACCGAATATAACGTGAAATTCGAGATCTCTCTCTCCGTTCAACTTTCGTCTACAAATACCATAGCTGTCGACAAGGCAGGCAAACCCTTCCGGGATGATACGGATCACCTCTTGTTCAGACCCGGAGGACACGGAGCGCTTCTGAAAAATTTAAATTCCATCGAGGACGATATCATTTTCCTGAAAAACATCGACAATATCGTTCCTGACAGATTAAAGGCTGAAACCGTGCAGTATAAGAAGATTCTCGGAGGATATCTCATAAGGCTCCAGGAAGAGATATTTGGATATCTGCAATCTATAGATGACAAAGAACCGGATATAATACGGTACTCGGAAATGGCAGATTTCTGCCGGAGAAACCTCTCCGTGACCTTACCTGCTGATTTTGAAAAGCTCACGCATGCACGAAAAAAAGAGTTGATTTTCCATATACTGAACCGGCCTCTGCGTGTATGCGGCATGGTGAAAAACGAGGGAGAGCCGGGAGGAGGACCCTTCTGGGTCGTGGGAAAAGATGGGACACACTCACTACAGATTGTGGAGAAGGCACAGATTGATGCGACATCAAAAGAACAGAAAACCGTCTGGGAATCATCCACCTATTTCAATCCCGTTGATCTGGTATGCGGTATCAGAGATTACCGGGGGAAGAAATTCGATCTGGAAAACTATGTCGACAGAGGCACCTCTATTGTCTCGGAAAAATCGTACGAGGGAAATGTTTTGAAGGTTCTGGAACTCCCCGGACTGTGGAATGGTTCCATGGCGGGATGGAATACTGTTTTCGTTGAGGTACCTTCCTCAACCTTCAATCCCGTCAAGACCGTCGAGGACCTGCTGAGAGATGAACACGTCCATATATAATATCCGTTTCGTCAATCAGCAGGTCACATACGATACCTTGCAACACTATCACTATTTGGTAGGGTCAACCGCGCTGATGCCGGCGTAGCAGCTTCCGTCGGCTCTCTTCTCGGTATCATAAAAGAGGGCGAAGG
>DAISYQ010000085.1:0-4783 GCA_036825195.1 Syntrophales bacterium | reverse complement strand
TATCAGGTACTCTTAAAGATCCTGAGAAAAAAACCTCTCAACTAGTCCAGAACCTACTCAAATTTTAAATTTTGCACATCCGAGAAAATTGATGAGAAAAGAAAAGCGCATCTCATTGACGCATTGGATCGTATCATGAGTCAATTTAAGTATTATCTGGACACATTTTCAACTGAAGGAGAGGAAGATATCCGGCAAGGAGCAATCCTTAGCCCTATTATCAAGGAAGCTGAGAGGGAACTACAAGATATTGGCAATTTTATCAGCGACTATGTGGGGGACATAAATATTATCTATGATGAAGATTCACGCTATGACAATTTCATCGATCGAGAAGTTGCTGGGATTGTGTTCCAGCCGTCGTGCAATATAGAGGGGGTGAAAGCATGACAGCAACAGAAACAGTATACCAGGAAAATGTTATAGTGGACCGATGCGAATTCAACCGAAACATAGGCTTTGTAAAGGGATTTCTGGAATTGCTCTATGGTTGCTATGCCGGCAACATGACGGATGATCTGAGCGGAAACTTGCTTTATATGATTGGTGACGCAGAGGACTATTTGAAAAAGAGCCTGGATCTCTTGGAAGGTGCAAAAAGAGCGCATGCTTAACCTCACCGTGGTTCCGGCTATTGTGCAAAGCTTATTTTGAGTGTGGCGGGGTAAATAATCACAGAAGAGCCATGGGCGGTTAGTTTTCTTCCGCCCATGGCTCTTTACAGCATGAGATACCAATAAACCGATTGAGAAATCAAGAGATGTTTTATATATAACTACCTATGAAAGTAGCTGAGATATACCGTCCGGATCAAACAACGGAATGCAGCCGGCCTCTGTTCATGGTGCCAGTCTCGGCGGGCTTTCCCTCCCCCCGCAGAGGACTATATAGAGACCAAGCTGGATCTGAATCAATACCTTGTCAAGCACCCCATAGCGACCTTCTTTGTAAGGGTGTCCGGAAACTCCATGATCGATGCGGGAATACATGACAGAGATATCCTGATCGTGGATCGTTCTCTCAAACCGGTCAACAACAGGGTTATCATAGCGGTCTTGAACGGAGAACTGACAGTACGAAGGATTCGCATCACAAAGAACAGTATTTTCCTGATATCTGAAAACAAGGATTACAAACCCATCCAGGTTGAGGAGGACATGGGCTTCGAGGTGTGGGGTGTCGTTACCAATGTAATCCATCCCCTGTAATCCAACTGATACAATAGCAAGATATCCTATCATCAAAGGAGGCAACCTTCCCATGACTCTGACAAAAGCGGATGTAATCAGATCAATAACCGAACAGATTGGCTATCCTAAGAGTAGAGCTGAAGAGCTTTTAGAATCCACCCTGGAAATCATCAAACAGACACTTGAAGATGGTGAGGATATCATGATCAGCGGTTTCGGCAAATTCAACCTCATTGAAAAGAAAGCCAGAAAGGGCAGGAATCCCCAAACGGGGGAACCGATGATTATTGCACCTCGGAGAGTTGTATCATTTAAGCGATCTTCAAGGGTCAAGATATAAGCTTAACGGGTAAAAGGATTAATGAGATATCCCGAGTAAGTAAAGATTCATCTCAATACGCGGAGGCCCCGGGCTGAAAAGGGGCTTCAGTGTCCGAGGCTCCCTATCAAGGGAATCGGGCCGAAGACGTATCAGGCAAACGACCCAGCTTGAGTCTACTCCCTCCTCTATGAAATCAATTAGTTTATTATTAGGTCTTAAAGCTTTTGTTTCTTAATTCATGGTTTCTTGTTGACTTTCCAAGAAATTTCCTTAATATTTCAATATAGTTTTCAACGATAATCACATCAGGAGAGTATGGTTGAAGTAGGAATGCTTCATCGGCACCATAAAAAAGGAGAGGATTATGCTGCAAGAGCACATCATCGGTACCTCTGATCCTTCTTTCCAACTTACGAATGAAGAGTACCGAGATATCCTGATGAACGCTCCCATAGGGATATTTACTTTTACCCCAGAGGGAAAAATTCACGGTATGAATCCAGCCTTCGTCAGCATGTTCGGCTACGACTCACCACAGGAACTCGTAAACTCGGTAGAAGACATCAGACGGCAACTCTTTATCGATTCCGAAACCAGAAAAGAAATGATGCATTACCTGGAAAAACGAGAGGGAGAACTGAAAGTCGAATCTTGCTTCATCCGTAAGGACGGATCCCTGTTCTGGGCAGCAAATAATATACGAGTAGTCAAGGATGAGATAGAAAATATATTATATTATCAAGGTTTTCTAACGGACATTACCCAACTTAAGCAGCACGAAAAGATGTTACAAGAAAGCGGAAAGAAGTATCGTTTTCTGACAGAGGAGGCGTCTGACACAATCTGGACTCTCGGTATGGATATGAAACCTACCTATGTGAGTCCAAACAGCTCTAAAGTGTTAGGATTTACACCTGAAGAACGTTTGAACCAGCATCTATCGGAAATGGTAACACCGGAAACATATTCTAGAGTCATTGATGTTCTTACCCGAGAACTTGAAAAAGAGCAGAAGGGTAATATAGATCCCGATCGGACCGTGGCAATAGAGATGGAATACTACCATAAGGATGGCCACATGCTCTGGTTGGAAAACAAGGTGTGCGCGATTCGCAATTCCGAAGGCAAAATAGTGGGCCTTTACGGAATATCACGAGACATCACAGATCGAAAAAAGGTAGAGGACGCACTTAAAGAACGAGACGCCTTGTTCAAGAAACTTTCTTCCCATGTTCCTGGCATGATTTACCGATTTGTGAAGAGGCCTGATGGCACCTACTGTGTACCCTTAACTACAGATGCCATAAAGGATATCTTCGGTTGTTCGCCTGAGGATGTGAGGGAAGATTTTTCTCCAATAATGAGAGCCATATTGCCTGCAGATTTGGATAAAGTTATTGATTCCATCGAATCGTCTGCCAAACACATGACTCCTTGGCAATGCGAATATCGGGTACAGCTTCCTGGTCAGCCCATCAGATGGCTGTTCGGGCAATCGACTCCCGAGAAAATGGATGACGGTACTATTATTTGGTATGGATTCAATGCAAATATTACAGAACTCAAGAAAATAAAAGAAACACTCAGTGAGACTGAAGCGAGATTGCACAAGCTTAGTGACAACCTTCCTGACGGGTTCGTCTATCAGGTTGTTGTTAACATGAAAAATCAAGAGCGACGATTTGTCTATCTCAGCGCTGGGGTTGAACAAGTGAACGGCATTACCGTTGCCGAAGCGTTAAACGACCCGATGTTACTCTATGAACAAGTCATTGAAGAGGATCGGCATCTGTTGGGCATACGTGAAGATCTCATGTTAGCCGAACTACCGCCAATGCACGCTGAAGTTCGTATCAAGGTTCCATCTGGCCAAATCAAATGGATCTCTATCAATTCTGCGCCGCGCCTGCTTTCCAATGATACCATCATCTGGGATGGTATAACGTTAGACATCACAAGTAGAAAGCAAGCAGAGTTTCACCGCGAGGCAGTGATGAAGGAACTACAACATGAAAAGGAATTCAACGAAAGCCTTATTCAAAAATCGCCTGCATTTTTCGTTGCCGTCAGCATCGATGGAAAAACCATCATGATGAATGAGTCCCTCCTTCGGGCTCTTGGTTATACAGAGGAAGAGGTTGAGGGAAAGGACTATCTAACCACTTTTATTCCAAAACTAGAACGTAAATCGCTCTCTAAACTTTTTGGGCAATTAGTCAGCACAGGTCAACCTCTTTTTCATCAGAACCCTATCCTGACCAAAGAAGGCGAGAAGCTTTTAGTGGAATGGCATGAAATACCAGTCTTCAAAGAAAATACAGAATTGGACTACTTTTTCGGTTTCGGTATCGATATCACCGAGCAAACAAAGATGGAGCGGGAACTCAAAGAGAGCTTTGCTAAATTACGTCTGGGGCTGCGATCCACTGTGCGTGCAATAGCCGAGACCGTTGAAGCTCGTGACCCTTATACTGCGGGGCATCAACGCAGGGTGTCCGATCTAGGTCGCGCTATTGCTACTGAAATGAAATTATTAAAAGATAAGATCGATGGCATCCGAACGGCTGGCACTCTTCATGATGTGGGAAAGATTTCCATTCCCGTCGAGATTCTTAGTAAGCCGGCCAAATTGACAGATTTAGAGTTCGGTATCATCAAAACCCATCCTCAATCAGGTTATGACATTTTGAAGAACATCGACTTCCCTTGGCCTGTAGCAAGGATGATTCTTGAGCATCATGAACTAATTGACGGTTCCGGATATCCGAACGGGTTAACAGGAGACGAACTTCTTATTGAATCAAAAATCTTGGTTGTTGCAGATGTCGTGGAAGCAATGGCCTCGCACCGTCCATACAGACCTGCCTGGGGTATTGATATAGCTCTGGAAGAAATTCGAAAAAATAAAGACGTCCTCTATGATCCCAATGTTGTAGATGCCTGTTTGAGGCTGTTTGATAAGAAAGGATATAAGTTACCGGAGTAAAAAACACTTATCAAGACCTCGCCGCGATATTTTTGGAAAGATACACGGATGTAAGTCTAAGCAAAATATTTCATAGAAGCACATTAAATCAAAAAAGAAGCCCCTAATGAAGGGAATGGCCTTCGAGATCGGAGATATTTTTATTTGGGGTAGCTATAGGGTAGCAAATAAAATTAAAAGGGGCCACGAAGTCTCGTAACCCCTTGATTTTATGGTGGGCCCTGTCGGGTTCGAACCGACGACCTACTGATTAAGAGTCAGTTGCTGCTACCAGCTGAGCTAAGG
>DAISYQ010000084.1:0-4940 GCA_036825195.1 Syntrophales bacterium | reverse complement strand
AGAAGATGCTCGATCTGGAGGCGGCCAATCAGGAATTCAGGATGTTGGAAGAACGATACCGTCTGAGCTTCGAAAACGTGTCGGACGTTATCTGTACGATCGGCACCGATCTCATTATCTCCGACATGTCTCCGAGCGTTCAAAAGTTGATAGGCTATACCATAGAAGATCTCATAGGGAGCCCTATTTCCAGGCTAAAAAATTTTTTTACACAAAGTTCTTATGATCAGTTTATAGCTGAAATACATACGGCCTTGCAGGGCAAAACAATCCCGGCAACGGTTCACCAGTTTACTAGCCGGGAAGGAACACTGAAATATATCGAAGTAAGCAAATCACCCATGATACGGATTCATGAGATTGTCGGCGTTATTTGCGTCGCTCGAGATATTACCGAGCGAAAATTGACGGAAGAACGATTACATGAAACACTTGAAAATCTCAGAAAGGCCATCGGCACAACTGTCAATGTCATGGTATCCGCTGTAGAGATCAGAGATCCCTATACAGCCGGTCACCAGCTTCGGGTTGCGAACCTCGCTCAGGCTATTGCCATGGAGATGGGAGTATCCCGAGAAAAGATAGAGGGTATCCGCATGGCGGGTTCCATTCATGACATCGGAAAGCTGTCCGTTCCGGCGGAGATACTGGTCAAACCGGGGAGGTTGACGGAAATAGAGTATTCCCTGATTAAAGAGCATCCCCAGAGAGGATACGAGATGCTGAAAGATGTGGAATCCTCGTGGCCTCTTGCACAAATCGTTCATCAGCATCATGAGCGGATGGACGGTTCCGGCTACCCGCAAGGCCTGCAAGGAGACGAAATTTTAATGGAGGCCCGCATCATGGCCGTGGCCGATGTCTTTGAGGCTATGGCTTCCCACCGGCCGTACCGTCCAGCCTTGAAGACAGATACGGCACTGAATGAGATAGTAGAAAACAGGAATATCCTCTACGATCCCGAGGTTGTGGATGCCTGCCAGCGACTTTTCCATGAAGGGAGATATCGTCTTGACTGATCGTTTCATACGCGTCCCCTTTCATCTCATGTTTTCCGAAGTACCATACGTAAAGGGTGATATGATACTATAGGGACCGAATAGTGAAAACAAGGGATTGGATGCAAATGCGAAGAGAAAAAACAGTGAGGTCTCTGAGAGTCTTGGTAGGGTTGAGAAGCCTGTAGTGCTTGGGGGAGCATGTAGGCTGTTAAGCTACATCGCTGGGGTGCCACAAACCGAAGAACACCTTATTCACAAGAATGAGAGGTACGTCACAATGGTAACGAGAGTGTTAATCGTCGACGATAGCAGCACGAATCTGTATGTGCTGGAATCCATTCTGAAAGGATATGGGTTTGAGGTAACCTCAGCGGAAAACGGAAAAGAGGCGCTGGAAAAGGCTCGATCCGATCCCCCGGACCTGATTATTTCGGACATTCTGATGCCGGTAATGGATGGGTATGCCCTGTGCCGCGAGTGGAAGTCCGATGATACGCTCAAATGGATCCCCCTGGTATTTTACACCGGTACGTACACCACCACCAAGGACGAGGCCTTTGCGCTGAGCCTCGGTGTCGATCTGTTTATCCTCAAACCTCAGGAACCCGATATATTAATGAGCCTCTTGCAGGAGGTGTTACAGGAAGGTTACACGGCGCGACAGGTCTCCGTCAAACCACTCGGTGAAGAGATGGAAGTCTTTCGCCAACATAATGAAATCCTCTTTCATAAACTCGAAAAAAAGATGCTGGACTTGGAGGAGGCCAATCAGGAACTCAGAATATCGGAAGAACGCTACCGCCTGAGCTTCGAAAATGCGTCAGATGTCATTTATACAATTGACACCAATTACAATATCGCGAGCATATCACCGAGCGTGGAATTGATCTTGGGGTACAGACCCGAAGATTTCATCGGCAAATCTGTTACAGTTTTTGGAAATATCCTTGCGCCGGAATCTCTTGAAAAAGCCGTAAATAATATCAACAACGTTTTAAACGGTGAGACAATTCCTCCATCGACATATGAGTTCATCACAAAGGATGGGGAAAGAAAGTATGGTGAAGTCAGCGGATCTCCCATTATACGTGACGGCAAGGTATCCGGCTTAATTTGCGTCGCCCGTGATATCACTGACCGCAAGCAGGTGGAAAAAGAATTACGCGAGGCTTTTCTCAGGAGGCAGGAGATGGAGTTCATTGTTAACAACAGTGAAACATTGGTCTGGTTGTGGAAAGTCGAGCAGGGGTGGCCGGTGGAATATGTTTCGGACAATATCAGGCGTTATGGTTATACACCGGATGATTTTACCAGTGGCAGGATTTCCTATGCCTCCATTATTCACCCCGATGACCTCCAACGGATAGCCGCCGAAATAGAACAGTACACCAATGAAGACAGATCCGAATTTGCTCAGGAATATAGAATTATTTCAAAATCCGGTGACATACACTGGGCTGACGACAGAACTTCGATACGGCGAGGACCTGACGGATCTGCAACTCATTATCAGGGTGTTGTCATTGATATCACGGAACGGAAGCGGGCCGAGGAAGCGCTGCAACAGAGTGAGGAAAAGTACCGCGATATTCTGGATAACATAGATGACGCATACTATGAGCTTGACTTGAAAGGGAACATTGTTTTCTTTAACGAATCAATGATTTCCAAAACCGGTTATTCTTCCGAAGAACTTATGGGAATGAACTACAGGCAGTACATCAGCTCTGAGACAAGCGAACAGGTGTTGAAGGTTTTTGGGGAGATATACAGGACAGGCAAACCCCATAGGAACTTTACCTACGAAGTGATTATGAAAGGGGGCCAAAAGAGACATTACGAATCCTGGGCCAATCCTTTGTTCGATGAAAATAACCGGGTGATCGGTTTCAGAGGGATGGCCCATGATATCACCGACCGTAAGGAAGCCGAAAAGCAACTACAAAAGACACTCGAAACTCTCAGGCGGGCCGTCGGTACGACCGTTCAGGTGATGGTGTCCGCCGTGGAGATACGTGATCCCTATACCGCTGGCCATCAGCTCCGGGTTGCGGATCTTGCCAGTTCCATTGCCATCGAAATGGGATTACCCAGTGAGAAGATCGAGAGCATTCGCATGACGGGTTCCATCCATGACATCGGAAAGTTGTCCGTTCCGGCAGAGATACTGGTCAAACCGGGGAGGTTGACGGAAATAGAGTATTCCCTGATTAAAGAGCATCCCCAGAGAGGATACGAGATGCTGAAAGATGTGGAATCATCGTGGCCTCTTGCACAAATTGTCCATCAGCATCATGAACGGATGGACGGTTCCGGCTACCCGCAGGGCTTGAAAGGAGACGAAATTTTAATGGAGGCCCGCATCATGGCCGTGGCCGATGTCATTGAAGCCATGGCTTCTCACCGACCATATCGTCCTACCCTGGGAATTGATGCGGCGCTGGATGAGATTGTCAGGTACAGGGGTGTCCTCTATGATCCGGAGGTTGTGGATGCCTGTCTGCGGCTTTTCCATGAAAAGGGATATACGATTGTATAACAGTTTCTGGTATGGTCGCCTCACGTTCTCTCGTATCTGGAGACCATTATTACATTGACTCAACGAGTTGCCTATTTTATTCGCAACACTAAGGAAAGTACTTAACAGAAAAGATGAAACCGATATACCTGGATTACAACGCTACCACACCGATTGCCCCTGAAGTTTTAGAGGCAATGAAACCTTACTTGGAAGACCACTTCGGTAATCCATCCAGCTCGCACTGGTACGGGGTTCGGGCTCAAGAGGCCGTTGAAAGGGCCCGCGGACAGGTGGCTGATCTGTTGAACTGTGGCCCCGAAGAAATCATCTTTACCAGCGGCGGAACGGAATCGAATAACTTCGCCATCAAGGGGGCGGTTCTCGCGAATCGCCATAAAGGAAATCACATTATCATTTCATCTGTGGAGCATCCCGCCGTGACGGAAGTATGCAGATACCTCGAAGCAAACGGGTTTCCCCTGAGTTATATTCCCGTAGACGAAATGGGTGTCATACATATGACCGCGCTGGAAAAGACCATCATGCCCGAAACTACCCTTATCAGTGTGATGCACGCGAACAACGAAGTAGGAACCATCCAGCCGATACGGCAAATCTCCGAACTTGGCGGAAAACACGGCATCATTGTCCATACGGATGCCGCACAGTCGGTAGGTAAGACGAAAACGGATGTGACCGAACTTGGTGTCGATCTCCTGTCTATTGCCGGACATAAGATCTACGCACCCAAGGGAGTCGGTGCGCTCTATGTCCGAGAGGGGATCGTGCTGGAAAAGATCATGCACGGTGCCGGACACGAGCATAATATGAGAGCCGGCACGGAAAACGTGGCGTCCATAGTCGGACTGGGAAAAGCATGCGAGATCGCGAAGCGTGATCTGGGAAAAAACTGCGCCCATATGAAGAAGATGCGAGATCGACTGTTTGACGGTTTGAAGGAAGCGATCAGCGACATACGGTTAAACGGTCATCCTGAGAAACGAATCCCCAACACATTGAGCGTGGGATTCACAAAAATAGACGCATCCCGCCTTTTATCCGAACTGGAGGAGATCGCAGCCTCAGGTGGATCGGCCTGCCACACGGGTGCAGCAACCATATCAGATGTCCTTGTTGCCATGCAGGTTCCACGTCAATATGCCATGGGAACTCTCCGTCTCTCTACGGGACGGATGACGACGGAAGAAGAGATTGACCGGGCAATCGGGATCATTTCCGGTACCGTCAAGCGTGAGCGTAACAGATTTTCGATGTAGGGCGCTATGCGGCTCAGTACACCAGATACATGTATCCGGGCCATCCCTCTCCTCTTGTAAAAACATCGAACAGTATGCATTTCACATGAAATCATGAGGCAATAGTGTAATAACCGTCGCCAGAGCGACCTTTCGCGGGTT
>DAISYQ010000083.1:0-5289 GCA_036825195.1 Syntrophales bacterium | reverse complement strand
ATATAGGTGACGAGGCAAAGGACCCTCCCCCAGCTGAGTTTTGCTTGGGCACCGGACTGCAGAAATAAATCACTGCTAGAGCATGGTCGCATAAAGGTTTCCCTTTCATACGGTCATGCTACCTTTCCCTCTCAATCGGATCACCTGTATTTTTACCCAGAATTGTAAACAAATAAACGAAGGAGAGTTTAAGATGTTTGGATACAACGGCAAGTATTTAAAGGTCAATCTCAGTACCGGTACAATTACCGAAGAGAGCTATGATGATACATTCGCCAAGATGTATCTCGGCGGGAATGGATTCGCTGCAAAGCTGATATACGACAATGTTCCTCCCAATGTTGATCCACTGGATCCGGAAAACGGTATCGTATTCGCAGTGGGGCCGCTTACCGGTACTCCCGTATGGGGAACCAGCCGAGGGCATATTGCCGCCATGTCTCCGCTGACTGGTTTCTTTGCTGATTCCAATTATGGTGGGGATTTTGCAGACGCTCAGAAAAAAAGCGGTTACGATGCCATAGTAATCACCGGGAAAGCAGAGAAACCTGTATATCTGTATGTTTCTGAAAATGGAACAGAGATCCGAGATGCCGCAGACATATGGGGAAAGACAACAGAGGAAACCAACGATATTCTTGAGGAAAGAGAGGGTAAGGGGTCAATGGCGGCCTCAATCGGCCCGGCAGGTGAGAACGGCGTTCTTTATGCCTCTGTCATATGTGGTGGAAAGAGGCCTGGAGCCATGGGAAGAGGTGGCATGGGAGCCGTCATGGGAAGCAAAAACCTGAAGGCCATTCTCGTCAAAGGCGACAAAAAGACCGAAGTCGCACACCCGGAAGAACTCAAAGCGTTTCTGAAGGAAAAACTTCCTAAGCTCAAAGAGAATAAGGGCGGTATGACAACGTTTGGAACCGCGGCATTGCCGAAGATGATAAATTCCAAGGGGCTTTTCGCCACACGGAACAATACGAGAGAAACATTCGATGACTGGCAAGAGATATCGGGTGATTCATTCATAGAGAAATATCAAGGTAAACGTACCGCGTGTCACGGCTGCGTTCTTGCCTGTGGAAAAACAGTTGTGCCCAGCGAAGGTAAGTATGCCGGTAAAACCGTCAAGATGCCTGAGTACGAAACACTCTATGCCATGGGTTCAATGCTTGAAAATAAAGACATCAATTCCATATTCAACGGCAACCACTTCTGCGATCTCATGGGACTGGATACCATAAGCATGGGAGTGACACTGGCGTTTGTCGCCGAATGCCTTGAAAGAGGAATAATAACAGAAAAAGAGCTCGGTGGAAAGGTCTTGTTCTGCGACGGTAAATCCATGGTCGATCTGATAAAAGAAACGGTATCAAATGAAGGAATCGGAAAATATCTCGCCATGGGTTCGCTGAAGCTCTCGAAACTGTTCGGAAAGGATTCCTATAAATATCTCTACCAAGTCAAGGGAATGGAAATAGCAGGACATTCCGCGCGAGGTATACGGGAAATGTCTTTGGGGTACTCCGTGTCCACGAGAGGCGGAAGCCACCATGATTCGAGACCGTTTTATCCCGGAACGCACCCTGATCCAGGGTTCGAAAAGATCCCGGAATATGTTGTCAAAAGTAATTCGTTTACGGCTGTGGGAGATGCTCTTGTTGTATGCCGATTTATTGCCGAGGGCATGCTTGACGGTCCGGCAGTAAGCGACGCTATGGCTACAGTGCTCAACTATGTGACAGGCTGGGATCTTGACGCTTCTACATTGGAAAAAGTTGGCGAACGGATCTACAATCTTGAAAGACTTATCAATACAAGTCGTGGTGTGAGCAGAAAAGACGATGTACTCCCCTATCGGGTTATGAATGAACCGATCCCTGATGGGCCTTCAGAGGGAAGATACTGTCCTCGAGAGGAACTCGATACAATGCTCGACAAGTACTATAAAATTCGTGGGTGGACGGGAGACGGAATACCCACCAAGGAGAAATTAACGGAACTGGGGTTACTATAAGCAAAGAGATACTCGTATCGTAAAAACAGGGTTTTGTATGAACGAGGTATTGTTACTACGGAGGCTCCAAACTATCTCGGTGAACGAAATTGTAGAGATAGCTAGATTTAGATGTGTCGGCAGTTTTTGTGACTATTAAGACTACTGTAGTAGGATATACGGTGGTAAATAGTTGAAACCCCAAAAAAAGAGGAGGTAGTAGGATGAAGAAGAGATGGTTTAATGTTTTTCTTGCGGTTGTTTTGGTAACTGTCGCGGTTGGTTTTGTATGCCTTCCTCAGGCGGAAGCAGCCAGCAAACCTATTCAATGGAAAGGTCAGACAGCATGGGCTCCTTCCATAACCCTTTGGAGAGGCGATAAGTATGTCGTCGATCTGATCAATCGCTTGGCGTACGGTGAACTCGAAATACAGTACAATGAGGGTGGAACGCTTGTAACAAACGCCAGTGAAATGTTTGATGCCGTCAGAAACAATATTATTCAGTTCGGTACTGACTGGCCAAGCTACTGGGAAGGAAAGAATACAGCATTCAGTCTCATAACCTCCGTTCCCATGGGGTTTACTCCCGCCGACTACCTGCTGTGGTACTGGCAGGGCGGGGGTTTGGAATTGGCTCAGGATCTTTATGGCAGGTACGGGATCGTATGGTTCCCCCACTCCGTCACCAGCCCGGAAAGTGGCCAGCGTTCGAACGTGGCGATTAGGAAGGGTGACGATTACAAGAACATAAAGATGAGACAGTGCGGCCGGAATCAGGCAAAGATCCTCCAATCACTTGGTGGAGCGGCCATCATGATGCCCGGTGCGGAAATCTATATGGCTCTTCAGAGAGGGACCATAGATGCCGGTGAGTTTTCAGTTCCTGAGTGTGACTGGAGTATGGGATTCCAAGAGGTTACCAAATACGAGGTTCTTCCCGGATGGCATCAGCCGGGTCCGGTATCCGGTGTTATGATCAATAAGAAAGCCTGGGACAAGCTGCCTGACAGGGTTAAATTCATCTTTAAGGAAGCGTGTATGGCTTCCATGATGTGGACCTGGACATATTTCGAGTACAGTTCAGCTGACTATACGCAGAAATTTCTTGATTCAGGCGCGGAACTGACAAGATTGGACGATGCGACCATCGACAAGATTCAGGGACTGGCTTACGACCTGTTGCTCGCCGATGCCGAGAAGAATCGTGATCACGCAAAGATAGCTTTCTCTCAGGTCAGGTTCTTTAAGAAATTCGCTCCGTGGCGTGCTGCCCAGGCTCCGTTCATGTTTGGGCGTACTCCCCCGAACACCGATGAAATATACGCCAAACTGGAGGCCATGGTTAAGAAAAATGGAGACTACGACTCTGTTATAGCACTTGAAAAATCGGTTCGTGAGAGAATGGAAGGCCAGAAATTCTGGGACGTTGGAACTCCGTATATTCAAAATCCCGTTGCACCTAAGTAAGGTATAATACTTATTGATGCGTGCCAAGCGAGATTGAGTAGTCAGGAACAATTTTCCAGAAGTGTAACGCGTAAAATAGAGAAACTCTTAGAAGAGTACAGTAATCTCTTCTAAGAGTTTCTACTGTGGAGGTTTTCTTGTGAATTTTATTAAATTAATTGTCAAAGGTATTGATACCTTTATGGAAAAAACGGGAAGGATTCTTTCATGGACTCTTGTTTCCCTCATATTCTTTACCTGTTTTGAGGTGTTCACGAGGAGAATCATGGGGAGTCCCACGATATGGACACTTGAGATGTCAACGTTTTTTGCCTGTGGCGTGTGCATGTTAGCACTTGGCTATACGGAGCTTCACAAAGAGCATGTAAATGTCGATTTATTCTATATAAATTTTACGCCAAAGAATCAGGCCATATGCAATATAATCACATTCCTGCTTTTTTTGGGGATATTCAGTCTTATCCTTGTTGTGTATGGATGGATGTTTTTTTGGGATTCTTGGGTGCTGAAAGAAAGAACTGCGAGTGCTTTTAATGCCATCAAATATCCAGCAAAATTCGCATTCTTTTTGGGATCACTATTGCTGCTTATTCAAGGACTATCAAATTTTATGAAAGATATAATATATCTTAGTACAGGAGAACGCATATGATTCAAATGTCACCTGAGATTGTTGTAATCCTCATGTTTGGCACTCTGATTTTAGGCCTTGCATTAGGACATCCAATAGCATTTGTGCTGGGCGGAATAGGTGTTGTATTCGGTGTTCTTGGATGGGGACCAGAATCGATGCATCTTATTGTCAGTCGGGCTTTTGATTCAACGAGCAATTACCTACTGATAGCAATCCCATTGTTTATACTCATGGCAACGTTTCTGGAAAAGTCCGGTATTGCCGAAGGATTATTCAACTCCATGCTGTATCTCTTTGGGCCGCTCAACGGGGCAATAGCATTGACAGTAACAACCATGTGTATAGTATTTGCTGCCTGTACGGGAATCATGGGAGCAACGGTTGTCAGTATGTCGCTCATGTCTATGCCTATCATGATGAGACATAAATACGACAAGCATCTGGCTACCGGAATAGTTGCAGCAGGCGGGTCTCTCGGTATCATAATTCCTCCGAGCATCATGCTGGTCATGATGGCTGACCGGTCGGGTATATCTGTCGGAAAGCTGTTTGCAGGTGGACTCATCCCGGGTGTTCTTTTGGCGGTGTTGTTCTTCATTTATATTGCGATTCTCTGCACTATTCGACCGGATAAGGGTCCAGCACTTACTATTGAGGAGCGGACAGCTATTCCGACACGTCAAAAGGTTATTATGCTCTTGAAAAACCTTGTTCCTCCGCTACTGCTTATTTTTGGAGTTTTGGGATCAATATGGTTCGGCATAGCTACACCGAGTGAGGCCGCAGGTGTGGGGGCATTAACTTCCTTTATTTTGATGGTCGTTTATGGCCGATTCTCTTTTAGTTCTTTGAAAGACGCCTTCAATTCTGCGTTTAAAAGCAGTTGTATGGTTATGGCGGTTATTATTGGAGCAACCTGCTTTACCGGTGTCTTTATCGGTCTCGGCGGCGGAAGGGTAGTAACCGATCTTATTATGGCCTTTGATTTCATGGGCCCATGGGGTATGTTTTTTATTATGATGTTTATCGTTTTCATCCTGGGATTTCTCATCGACTGGATCGGTATCATCTATATTACATTTCCCATCTTCATGCCTATAGCCATGCAGCTTGGATTTGATCCTTTGTGGTTCGTTATCGTACTCGCCGTAAATTTACAGATGTCCTTCATAACGCCTCCATTTGGTTATGCTCTGTTC
>DAISYQ010000082.1:0-6120 GCA_036825195.1 Syntrophales bacterium | reverse complement strand
CATTTTCTCCCTTATCGTTTCATACCCTTACTTTGAGATCCTCCCATGCATCACAGCAATCGTCCAAAGCACTTGATCATCCTCCGATTTTATTAATGAAGAATACAAGTTGGAATGGTGGATGTCCATTAAAATCGCCGGATGCCTTGTTTCAGGAAGTTACAGCTATCACCTTAACCTCTCAGAATTTGCGCTCAGGAATCTGCATGTCTCTACCCGCACCCGTTGATTAAATCAGCATACAGAAACAGGGCCTGTTGAGGCCCTGTTTCTGTAAATTCTATGTCTAAGAAAGTTCCATTCCTGTTAGTAATTCACCAGCTCGATACGTCCCTCTACAGTGCCGCCGGGACCATAAATTGCAGATGGGATACCCCCCTCCAAGCCTGGGAGATAATTGAGCAGCGCCATCCATTCCTTGAGTTCCTGAACAACACTATTACTGGGATCTCTATCGATCCGGAAGTCCATGTAATTATAAATCGGGACCCCATCCTTGTCCTTGGGAACGATTAAAAGACCGTAAGGGTCAAGGAAATCGTTCACTACATACAGCAATTGGAATGCGTAGAGATCAACAACGCCGTGATATAATGTGGTTGGATCAAGAGGATTCACAAATGTCGTCGGTCCCAGGCAAAGAGGGTCATCAGGAGCATACAGACTGACTGATCTGACGCCCTGCAGGTTAGGGGCAAAGGCCGGGTTGTAGTCGATTTTGACACCCGAGAAATTCAGGTAGTAACTGGAGCCGAATGACTGAGAAGCCGTGAGTCCAACTTCAGCAATGATATAAAGCTCAAGACCCGTGAAATAGGCGTGCATCATCGGATACCCGGGCACGGGCTGAGAGGTGTCGGGAGAAATCCCCAACGGCAGGCAGTTGTAAACATCCGAGAACGTTACGCGCCCTGTATTGCCCTGGAATATCTCGTCCCGAACGACGCCGTTCGGCACAATGCCCACATCAACCGGGATTCCGTCAAGTCCGCCGTATGGTACCAGGGAATTAGCGACATTACGGACGGAGTCCGCACAGAGGCTGCCGAGGCCTGTTACGCCGGTTGCCTGGTACGGATCCATCTTCAGGTCAAAGCCGGTGGTTGTGATGGTATCTCCAAGCTGGGGCAGTCCAGCACCTGATAGGGAACTATTAATTCCGGCATTATATATATCAACCATATACTGCATGCCCGGGTCGCCCGGAACCGTGTCATCGACAGGCACAAGGTTAAATTCATACCCGACAACCCGTCTCAGTTTTTTGTTGTAGATAAAGTCAAGACGGCTCACCCATTCACCGTATTCACCGGGTGAAAAGATGATTGAACTTGAACCGCCTTTTATGAACGCTTCGAACGTTTCTGTGTGAGAATGACCGGATGCTATGATATCGATACCAGTCACCTGTTCGGCGATTTCCGCATCTTCGCCATTGCCGCTTGAATTAACGCCGGTGTGGGACAGGACAACTACCACATCGACGCCGTCATTGTTTCTGAGATCATCGACGCATGCCTGGATGAAGGCATAATCATGATTGAACGATATGGGACCTGCCACGGGAGCGTCCTCGTCGGCGTTTTCCCCCATCAATCCCAACAGGCCGACCGTAAGGCCATTGTCCAGTTCTATGATTTTTTTGTTTACGATGGCGCCGGTTCCCATAAGATATTCGATACCGTCGTCACCGGTCCCGACTACACCGTCCGGTATGGTGTTGCTCGCCACAACCGGGACATTGAAATCGTTTGCCAGGCCGGCACTCAGGAGCATATAGAGACCACCCGGTGACCAGTCAAACTCGTGATTGCCCAGCGTGACGGCGTCATATTCCATGAGGGTGAAGAATTGAAGGGCAATGGGATTCGCGGCGGTGAGGTCGTAGGTAGTTCCCATGAAGAAATCTCCCGAATCCAGCAGCAGTGTCGGAACGCCTGCATCAGCCTGTTGATCCTTTATTGCACCGATGACCGTTGCCAGTCTGGCATACCCTCCGGTTACACCGTCATCTCCGAGAATGTCCGGGGTGTAATCGTAATAGGGGCCATAACCGCTCGCATGGTGGTGTATGTCTGATGTTTGTAAAATGGTGGATGCTATGCCTTTTGCTTTGACGGAAACCGTATCGGATCCCTGAAAATCAGTCCCGTCGGCTGTTCCGGTGAGGGTCAATTCTTCGGATCCAATAAACATCCGGGCCTGTAATAATTGCCGGTCAAACTTGATCATCAGGTCCGGCACGCCATCACGATCGTGATCTCCGATGCTACAGGGTCTTGCTTCCGCCGGGAGGTCGTATCCATTTACCTGTAATACGATACTGCCTACATCGATCTGTCCGATATCGGTAGGGGAGTTATTCGGAAATTCGATATAGACGGTTGCCCATTTTCCCTTACTTTCAAGGTTAAAATTGTTTGGATCCACATTGATTAAAGCTTCAATGGGCTCATCGGCCATTGCTGATGAAATGGGCCCGATTACTATCAAGGTTCCCAGAAAAGTTGCCATGCATACGACTGATAGGATCTTGGCCAAGCCTGTTATGATTCGTTTCATCGTCAATTCTCCCTTCTTCAAAAATTAAGTTAATGAATCCACGGTAATCGACAATATCGGTTTTTTTAAAAAGCACGAGCGGGTGAGAAATAGTGGATTGTGCCAGAGGTGTGTTGAAAATAAAAAAACTGTGATTGAACTTATTGTCTTATTTAAAGAATTGTCAGGGTTTAAGATTTATACAAACTTGTTTTTATTCTGTCTATACCGTTCTTGACTGGACCTTGATAACAAGTTGCTTTCATTAGAAATAAGTATAGGAAAGCCACACTGGTATGTCAATGAAATATTGGTCATGAGTTGCTAACGATTGCTGAAGGAGATCCTCTTATGTCTCCTCTTGTTTTATCGCCTTCAGAGAGATGTGTGTGCAATAGGCAGGGCCGGCTCTGCCGATGCCTCACCATTCTTGATGTTTACCTGCCGGATGACTTTGCAAAAACGTAGTGAAAAGGTATGGCGATTACATCTCCAATAATAAAAGTCACGAAGAGTATAAGCATGGGTATCGCGTAGCCTGGAAACCGGGAAGTAACCAGCAAAGGTATACAAACACCAACGATCCACACCGATTTGTAGATAAGTTCCATCAGAAGCACCGGTATAAATTTGAGAGGAGATCGCAAACCGAGTATGGCCAACAGTCCGAGTGCCACGTAAAGGCTTCCCACCACCCCGAAGGCCGTAGGTTCCTCAACCGGCCAGGGAAGCCTTGCCTTAATCACTTCAGGTATGAAAATAATTCCCAATCCAAGAAATCCGGACATGACAATGGTATAAATATACATTCCCTTCAGCCAGCCCCAGCGTATATTGGTATTTTCAGACATGATTCTCCCTCCTATAAAAAATGGTGAATATTTCAATATGTCACCGCGCATAACCTGAAAACACAAAACCCCGCTCTCTTATGAGAAACGGGGTTTCAATAATTTCTTCATGGCATTATCCCACCATAGAAAGGGTGCGATGAAAGGTTACCTTATCCCTATTAACTTTTACCCAAAATGCTCCCACTTCATTAATATGTCAAGAGAAGAGTTTATCGAGTATCATTTCATTTTTCGTTATTATTCCTGAACAGATACCGTATAAGCCGTCCGATAACGACAAGGCCGAAGAAGATCCCGATGGCTATCGCTATGGGGATAGCGATTATGATGCTCAAGTGGAAAACAAAAATCACAAGAGGAACGACGATAATGATCAGTAAAAGGGTAATGAAACCAATCAAAAAATCAATCAGCATGACTATCTCCGAAAGATATAGCGGAAAAGTTTTTCATATCCGCTATTGAAATTATGGGCCACTCTGCCATCCTACTTTCTATCTTCTATCTCCCATCTTTTAGGTGCTCCCTGCTGCGGCTGAGAGGATTGCGATTCTTCCTCTTGAACTTTTCTCTGAGGTTGCCAGCCCTGAAGTTTCTGCGGTTGCTCAGTCTGGGATTTCTGCTGCTGCTGGATCTGAGGCTGCTGTCTTTGAGAACCCTGTGACTGTTGGGTTTTTTGCAACTGCGGCTGCCAGCCCTGAAGCTTTTGTGGTTGTCCAATCTGAGGTTTCTTCTTCTGCTGTTGCTGCTGCTGAGTCTGTTGTTTCTGTGACGGCTGCGTTTGAGGTTTCACCATCTGATGTTTCGGTGGCTGTTTTGTCTGATATGTCGGCAAGTTGCCGGTTTGAGATTTTTTCGGTTGCTGGACCTGTGGTTTGTGCGGCTTCTGAACCGGCGGCTTTTGAGGCTGTTTAACTTGTGGTTGTTTCTGTTGATATTGCTGGTGTTTGTCCTGTTTTAGTTCATATTTCTGATGTCGAGGTTGATAGTCTTTAACACCCCACATTCCCTGTTTTTCCCAGTGCCTGTCATCGTGCCATTGCTTCCAGTTTTGTTTGAGTCGATGGTAAGGAACCCGCCGGTAATCCCACCGGTGACCGTACCAGGTATGGTCCTTGTAATATCCTCTCCAACCCGGATCAACATCAAGATAGAAACTGGGGATACCGTTATAATAATACCATCCCCGGTTATAATACGATGAACGATACCAGCGATTTTCCCATGAACGCCACCACCAGCCGTTCCAAAAGAACAGATCTATATCTATATCGGGTACAACATATACCCCGCTTGTATAGGGCATCACTATCACATCCGGAGGTTCCTCGAATACGACCGGCGGCGGTCCATAGACTGTGCCTCCGCCATATCCTTCATATCCCGGCTCGACGCCGATGTAGCAACCTTGAAGAGACAGGATCAGCATGGCGGCAATTATTGTTAGCAGGTGTATTTTTCGCATGGTTTTACTCACTTCTTGTATGGGTTGTTTTCACCTGTATCCCGTTACGGCCCCACTTTTCATAGGGGATACGACGGAAAAACCTCTGTTATTACTTATGACAGTCTTAATATCTTTTAGACGTTTATTGTTTCAAAAAAGTTACACCTTCCTGCATATTATGTCAAATGCGGAAAACGGACGGCTCAAACATTAGCAGACCCAGGTACAGTAAAAAAGCCCGGGAAGAGTCTTCCCGGGCTCGGTAAGTCCATGTTTTATGGTCGGTCGTTATTTGAATACGACGGTGAATACGAATGCGAGGATGAACAGGAACCCTATGGCAAAAATCACGGGGACCCCGGCGGGGATCGTTGTGGCTAATTCCGGTTCCGGACCGGAGGCACGTTCCTTCTTTCCCCCAAGCTTCCGATACGCGTCCACCAATATGGTCACCGGCCTTTTACTGAAAACGGCAAGGTCTTTGGGGAGGCGCTTGATGAATACGTATTCGCAGCACGTGGCTATTGCGTTGGCTATTTCCGTGACAAGATAAACCACGAGTCTTGCACCCTTGCGGTATATCCAGTCCGTATCAATGGTAATGGTTTCGGTCCGTTTCAGCAGCTTCAGGAAGACGAAGAATGCCAGACCTGAGAAGAAGAGAAGCTGTAGCATCCGCACCACATGAAGTCCGGTGTAGGCGTGGTAGTCAACGGGATAAGGGAGTATGTTGTAGAGCGGATCGGGATAGATGCCGATCGCGATGCACAGAAAGGCGAAGAAGACCATCGCCCACTGCATGTTCGGTTTGGGATCGGATACCCGCAGGCCCTTATCCTTGGCAAAGAAGACGAAGTAGGGGAATTTGATTCCCGCGTGCAGGAAGACGCCGGCGGAGGCCGCCTCCAGCATGAAGTAGATGATTGTCAGGTGCTGATTCGTGGCTGCTTGGAGGATCATCGTCTTTGTCGTGAATCCACTTGTCAGAGGAAAGGCGGAGATCGACGCGGCCGCTATGCAGCAACAGATAAGCGTCAGGGGCATGGTCTTGTAAAGTCCCCCCAGATCGGTGCATTTCGTCTTACCCGTCATGTAGAGAACGGATCCGGCGGCCATCCAGAGAAGACCCTTGTAAATGATATGGGCGAAGGCGTGCGCCGCCGCGCCGTTGATTGCCATGGCCGTCCCGATACCAATTCCGCAGACCATGAATCCCACCTGATCAATGATGCTGTACGCGAGGATTTTCCTGCTGTCGTTCTCCATAATGGCGTATAT
>DAISYQ010000081.1:0-7054 GCA_036825195.1 Syntrophales bacterium | reverse complement strand
GTATGGCAGTCTCCTAAGAGGGCCGTGCCGGCCGATGCGCCGTGGCCGAAGCCTGTCAGGGTTACGATAAGAAGCAGACTCATAACGATTCGGATAAACGTATTGACGGATTGAGATTGCATCGTACCTTCCTTCTTATCAGTTTTTTTGACCCCGCACGCTTCGGGGATATGGGCGCTTGTTCATTGTATAAGCTCTCGGATCATGCGCGCATACTGGGGATGCCCGATGCGAGGAAAGTCTCCTGCGCATAAAAACGCCCTGTTTACCATGAAATCAAACAGGGCATTAATGACCACACATGTTCCTCGCACATTTCAGAATCCAATCGTATGTAACGTCACAAACAGAGAGATGTTGAGGTGTATCTACATATATTTATGTAAGATAAGACATAATGAGGGGGAGTGTCAACAAATTTAACGCTTACAAAAGGATTTTTTTCGTTACTATGATGATATCCCGTAATGATGCACCTTAAAGCCGAGGGAGGAGTCTCTCACCGTGGGCAATTGGAGCCCATTGATCACGCTTTGTTCTCGACTATAAAATAAAGCCTCATCCATCAGCCGGGTCGGTCCGGCCCTTTCCTCGGAGAGAGAAACCGCTGGAGATAGTGGAGAGGCTTTTTCTCTCTAAAGCTGGTAATTCTTTTCCCGAAACAATTTCAGGCATGCATCAGCGACTTTATTGTCGTAGAAAATTCCTTTGTTCTTTTCTATTTCAGACAGAGCTACATCAATACCGAGACTGGGTCGATAGGGCCTGTGCGATGCCATGGCTTCCACAACATCGGCTACGGCAATGATGCATGACTCCACTAAAATTTCTTCTTTTTTCAGTTTCCCAGGATAACCTGATCTGTTAATTCGTTCATGATGCTGTAGAACTATCTTGGCAACAGGCCATGGGAAATCAATATCTTTTAATATATCATAACCGGCTTGGGGGTGATTCTTCATTAAACTAAATTCAGCTTCTGTTAATTTTGATGGTTTGCTGAGAATTTCCGCCGGGACTGATATCTTGCCTAGATCGTGGACGGAAGCGGCAATACGTATGCCATCAATCTGATCGCTTGGAAGGTTCATTTCTTGAGCGATAGCACAGGCCAGATCGCATACTTTCCGTTGATGACCCGCAGTATACGGATCCCTCATTTCAAGCGTCAGGCTGATTGCATTAATCGTTGCCCCTAAAGACCCTCTGATTTGCTCGTCTTTTTGTTTACGATTGGTAATATCTTCAACTATGCCGTCATAATAAATCTGCCCATCTTTTCCGTATACGATCTGTGCGTTCAAAGAAGCCCAGAAGATGCTTCTATCTTTCCTGTAATATTGAGTTTCGTATCTCTTTACGAAACCCTGCCTTTTAAGTATTTCTTTGAATGTGTTGCGATCTTCTGTATTGACATAGTGCTGAAGAGCGATGTTGGTTACTTGCTTAAGAGTCGTTTGAGGAGATTCGTATCCGAGGATATCAGCCAATGCCTGATTGGCTGTAATGAATGTTCCTTCCGGCGTTGACCTGAAGATGCCTTCATGAGCATTTTCAAAGATGCTGCGGTATCGTTCCTCGCTTTCTTTCAGTTCATTTTCTGCTTTAATTCGATCGGTAACATCGCGTGCCGCGGCAAAAACTCCCACAACCTGTTCGTTTTCATCCACATAAAGGGAAGCGTTATAAAGCACCGGCGTGAGTTTTCCATCCTTGTGCTGTATCTCTAATAGCTCATTGCGTCGAGGTCGTGCGCGAAATACATCTTCATAGATGTTTCTGACTTGAACAGGGTTTTTGAAATAATTAAAAAATTCTGTGCCAATAAGATATGTTCGCGAATATCCTATTGCCCTTTCCGCCGCTGTATTTATATCCATAATCCTGCCGTCCGCTTTTATTACCAGCATTGGATCAAGGCTTGCTTCAATTAAACCTCTGTTGTACCCATTCATTATGCGCAATTCATTCAATTGGTTCCGAAGCACCGACATGTGTGTTATAATTGCAGCTATAAGTATGAATATAAAGACCCTTATAACCGCCTGCCAGATTATGACGGGTTCATCCGTATAGGCCAAAATCATTAGAAAGTAAATGCAGACCAAGAGAGCTGAGAAGATAAAACCCCGTTTTGTATAGTAAAAACAGGATATCACTATCGGGATATAATAGACGTTCTGGAAAATAATAAAGTATCCAGAGGAGAGAGATAAGATGCTGATAATAACGCACAGGGCTGATATTGCCATTATTGTAACAAAGAGGAAAAAGTTATTGCGGTGTGTGTCAGTTATCATATGAAGACCTCAGGTATTAACAGTATTCGATTGTAAAACGATGGGGAATCTGGAGCTATCACCATAAGTAGCTATTTCGAAATTGGAATGTTATCGTTTCAATAAATAACTTTTGGTCTGTTTATAAGTACAGGATTTACTCTTGTCAACTTAATTTATGTAAAAAATCTCTATGATTACTCAAAGTGGTCAATTGGAGCCCGTTTGTCACAATCTGTTCTCGACTACAGAACAAAGCCTCATCCTCTTTGACATCTTTTTTTCATGTGTCTGAAAGGTCCGACTCAGAGCCTTTGCTGCGTTTTTCTATTTGTTCTCCGCAACATGAGTGTATCGCTGCGTCATAACATTTGTCTTGTGTCGGAGTAGTTTTTGAACGTTGTGCAGATTCTGACCTGCTTCAATCAACCATGAGGCAGAGAAATGACGATATGTATGAAAACACATCGTAAGTCGGGGATCGTCAATGTCTTCATTGAGCTTCAACTCTTCAGCCGTCTGGTCAAAGGTAACAGGAATTCATGACCGCTTTGTTGGTAAACTTTCCTGAAGAGAATCCTATTTACTCACCCAACATACTCTTTGAAGACCGAACAGTTACGTCCCGATCGTTTCGCTTCATATAATGCACTGTCTGCCGTTTCGATCACTTTCGGCACATCATACGGCGTCTCCGGATCGACCGTCGTCACACCCAGGCTAATGGAAATGCACCCGCTGATCAATGAAGCATGATGCTCTATTTTCGCATTTTGCACATCCTGCCGTAGTTGCTCGGCAATGCGCAACGCCTCCTCTCGATTGGCATTTGGCAGGATCACACCGAATTCTTCACCGCCGTATCGCGCCACCAAATCCAAAGAACGACGACAATGGGTACGCAATATATCGCTGACGACCTGCAGGCAATTATCACCCGCCACGTGGCCATATGTGTCATTGTATTGTTTGAAAAAATCGAGATCCGCAATTATGAGGGAACAGGGCTCCTTTTCGCGATGCATATGACTGAGAATGATCGGTAATTGCTGATCGAAATAACGACGATTAAATGTTTGCGTCAGTTCGTCCTGGAATGACAGGTGTTCTAATTCCTTGTTCATGTCGGCCATCTCATTCGTCTGCCATTCGATTGTGGCGATCATACCGTCGAAGGCATGCGCAAGCCGACCGATTTCGTCACTTCGCTTCATCTGTATGCGTGCGGAATAATCTCCATTTTCTTCAATTGATTGCGTATGTCTCGTTAATCTGGAAATAGGTCTGAGCAGCATACGATCGAGAATGAAGATGATCAGCACCAGAAACAGGATTCCGGTCAGCAGTGAAAAAAGCAGCGCTATTTTGATCGTCTCCATGCCTTTCTTGGCAATATCGCGAGGAAATGCGGTACGAATGATAAAGGCGTCATTTCCATTGAGGCCCTTATATACTGAATAGATGTAGATGAACTGATCGGACACTTTTTTGCTGGGCTGCTGAATGCCTGCCTTATATTGCGACAATACCCACTCGACTTCGGCTGCATTGTTCGTTCCGCCGATCGGTAGGATGGAAAAATCGACCTGAGTCTGTTCACATAACAGTTTTTCGTATTGATCATCGAGCAGACGCCCCATGATCAATAATCCGTGAGCAGGTCCCACGTTTTCACTGGTCAGAATAGGCCGAGCCGCGATCAGCATCGGCACGTTATTGACCATCCATATCCCATTGATCCTGACCTCACCCAGACCTTCCTGCTGCGAATAATCGATATGCAACGGACTGTCGGCCGATACCATATCGATCGGGAAATCACCCATATCGATCGGCTTTCCGGTTTGCAGATCAATGGACTTACCGAAAAAATATCTGCCGTTCACATCAAAATATTGAATCAGGTTCAGCCGGGCATCGAAGAAGGTCGTATCGAGCAGATTGCCCGCTTGGTACTCACTATTCCGATCCTTCATAAACTGCACGGTATCGTTCCACGCCGCCCAATCATGACAGAGTGCATCCAAATGTTGTAGTTCATTTTCTATCGCCAGAATTGAACGGCCAAGATTCTGTTTGGCTTCCTCTTGTTCGAGCGTGATAAAGCTTGGGAAAACGACAAATTGCTGCACACTAAAATGTAACAACTCAAATATAACAATCGCCGCGCACAATAACAGTATGCTTTTTTGTTTAATCGTCATTTGTTTTTTGATTGAATGATGATTTTTTGTGTTAAATATAGCAGAACGTCTGGGTTCTGTGAGTATAGGGACAACGATCTTTATTGTCAATACATTTGTACCTTCCATTTGTGGGGCGCAATATAATTTAATACTATTTTCTCATGTGACATATTGACGGTAGGGCAGATTTGATTATACATATCTATCAATCCTGCAATTGCGGGACAGGAGCGTACTTTAGCACCCAGCATGAATCAATTGCCCTGGGGAGCCTTCTCAAACACCGTTGAGTCGTTTGGAAGAAATGTACGTCCGGGAAAGGAAACATATGGATCAATTGCTTTATAGTTCTGCTAAGAAACTGGCGCAGGCTATTCGCGCCGGGCACATCTCATCGAGAGAAGTGGTGGATGCATATCTGAAACGTATCGATGAGGTCAATCCCACACTCAACGCTGTGGTGCAACTCTCTGCGGAGAGAGCACGTGAACAGGCATTGAAGGCCGACGAGGCGTTAGCGCACGGCGTTATGCTCGGCCCCCTTCACGGCGTACCGATGACCCTCAAAGATTCTTTCGATTCAGCGGGTATTGTCTCTACCGGCGGCACCACGGGGAGAAAGGACTTCGTCCCGCCCCACGACGCGACAGTCTTGTCCCGCCTGTATGAAGCCGGCGCCATACTTCTCGGGAAAACGAACATACCGGAACTCACCCTGTCCTACGCGACCCACAATCCGATCTATGGGCAGACTAATAATCCCTATGCGCTTGGATGTACCCCGGGAGGCAGCAGCGGTGGTGCGGCGGCTATTGTGGCTGCCGGGGGTTCCGCATTTGATATCGGCAGCGATTACGGGGGAAGCCTCCGCTACCCGTCACACTGCTGCGGTATTGCCACCATCAAGCCGACCTCCGGGCGCGTGCCGAGGACCGGAAATATTGTACCGTTCGGGGGCGTGCTGGATTCGTTTCAACAGATCGGCCCGATGGCTCGATACGTGGAAGATGTGGAACTGATTCTTCCACTCATTTCCGGGCCGGACTGGATCGACCCCTCCATCGTTCCCATGCCGCTCGGTGATCCCGGAGCCGTTGATATTACGAAACTTCGCGTCGCATTCCATACCGACAACGGCGTGATCTCTCCGTCCGCCGACATAGCGGACGCCGTCCGAAAAGCCGCGAAGCTCCTCGATGACGAAGGAGCGCGGGTCGAGGAGTTACGGCCCACCGGCATCGAACAATCTCACGATATCATGATGGAACTGTTATCCGCGGATGGCGGGGCATCGACGAGACGACTGTTGAAGAATGCCGGCACAAGAGATCATACCCTTCCGTGGCTGGACTCCGCCCAACCTGTTGACGCGACCCGGTTCGACGAACTGATTATGAAATGGTACTCCTTTCGCAGCGACATGCTGCATTTCTTCAAAGACTTTGATCTGATTCTGAGCCCCGTCAACGCCTTCCCTGCCCTGCCCCACGGCTCCGTCGCAAGCGATTTGATGGCGTTCAGTTACACCATGACATACAACCTGACCGGATGGCCCGCATCCGTCGTGCGGGCGGGCACTACTCCGGACGGGCTGCCCATAGGGGTGCAAATTATTGTTCAACCCTGGCGGGAAGAGGTATCGCTAGCTGTAGCAGGATACCTTGAAAGAGAACTCGGAGGTTTTCACCCTCCTGATTTATAACGTGCAACCCTGCCACAAGGAGAATAAAAAGGTGTCATACAATTTTTTCACCAAGCAATCATAACTCTGAATGACGGAGGAAGACAAATGGACATAAGATTCAAGAGGTGTATGGCGATTCTTTTCTCGTGTGTTATTTTTTCTTCAACTCAGTTGTTCGCCGCATCATGGACACCGATAAAAGATTTAAGCGGATGGCAGGACTATGCCTTCCCTTTGAGTCTAAAAATGAACGGCAATGGAGACCAGGTGGCCTTTTGGGTAAAAATGGAAGGTCAGAACCCAAACACAACCGTACGGATTCTGGCCAACATCAAATATAAAGGCCAACCGTGGAGTGAGGCCCAGGATCTAACCGGACCGCTTTCTCCCGTTCAGCTGTATTCACCAATAGTTAACGATGGACAGATAGCACCCGATGGTACGGCATGGATAGCATGGACCATTAAGGACACCGGTCAGCCCGGCAATCAGTTCAGAGTGAAAGCCGCTCACTGCCCGCCGGATGCCTCCTGGATCGCGGAAGATATTTCTGACTGGGAAGCTTTCATCCGTTCGGTGGATCTGTCGGTGGGTCTGAACGGTGATGTTGCCGTTGCCTGGGTATCTGCCGGCAACGACTCATCAGATTTTACCCAGGGTCCAAGCAGCGTCTATGCGAGACGACGCCCATCATCAACGGGCATATTCGACCCGATCCACCCAATTGCAACATATCCATCCGTGGGGTGCGGAAGGGTATACGGCATGGTAGGGCCCACCGGCATCACGGTCATGGTATATGGCGAAGCTGTTACAGCCGGCGGAACGCAATGGCATTTAAGATCTCAGGTGTGAGAAAGTCCACCGTTGTTTACAGTTTTTCGGGGTAAAAATATTCAAGCAGT
>DAISYQ010000080.1:0-7304 GCA_036825195.1 Syntrophales bacterium | reverse complement strand
CGGTATCGGCAGTCTGTTCATATTTCAGGACCTGACATCCATCAAGAAGATGGAGAAAGAAATTGAAAAGAATCGGAAACTGGCTCTTATGGGAGAGATGTCGGCGGTCCTGGCGCATGAACTGAGAAGCCCACTCGCATCGATCAGCGGTTCTGTAAAGCTACTGATGGAAAATCTCAATCTGGAAGATTCTGACAAAAAGCTCATGAAAATCATCTTGATGGGCAAAGATCAACTGGAGAATCTCGTGCGGGACTTTCTTCTCTTTGCCAGACCCGATACCCACAATTGCAGTCTATTAAATGTCGCGACTATTATGGATGAAGTACTGGAGTCTGTCCGTATTTCTCCGGGCTGGAACAGCAAGATCGATGTTGTAAAAAACCTCTGCGCGCACAATGAGATATATGGAAACGGTACAGAGATAAAACAGGCCCTATGGAACATCGTCTTAAATGCGCTTCAGGCGATGACGAATGGAGGGACGATGACGGTAGAAACAAAAGTTGCTGTCGATGATGATAACCGCTCCTTTCTTGAAATATCTATACGTGACACGGGGTGCGGGATAGAAGCGGAGCACATGCATAGTGTGATGGAGCCTTTCTTCACAACGAAGGAAAAAGGCACGGGACTGGGACTTGCTGTTGTCAATAGGATAGCGGTAAGTCATGGAGGCATATTCCGAATCGAAAGTGAACCGGGTACGGGGACAACCTGTACGATACTGCTTCCGGTTGATGGGCAGTCACAAGAAGGGGATACGTAACTGATAGACGTGACTATCTGATGGGTTGTGAAATATAAAAACACAAAACCGAATGATCATAAAGGAGTTTATAATGTCTAGAATCCTTATCGTTGACGATGACCAGGGGATGAGAGACTATTTGGAAATCTTGCTTTCCAGAGAGGGGTATGATGTCAATACCGTGCCCGGAGGGAAGGAGGCTCTAACCCTCTGCAGAAAACGTAAATTTGATCTTGTAATTACCGATCTGAAGATGTCCGGCATGAACGGGATAGATTTGCTCAAGTCTTTGAAAGACGTATCCCCTGAAGTTATGACCATTCTGATAACGGGCTATGCTTCCGGGGAGACGGCCCTCGCCGCTATGAAAGAGGGGGCGTACGATTACCTTGAAAAGAACTTCGAACCGGACGATCTGAAAAAACTTGTACGGGATGCACTCAGCAAGAAGAAAACCAGTGAGGAAGACGCTCAATTTATAAAGGATGTGGAAGATTCGATCTCCTTCGGTAATATGACGGGGAAAAGCAAGGGCATGCTGAAGGTATATTCTCTGATCAACAAAATGGCGGACACTATTGCCAATGTTCTTATCCTGGGTGAAAGTGGCACAGGAAAGGAACTTGTCGCCCGGGCCATACATGGAAACAGTTCCAGGAAAGATGGCCCCTTTGTTGTCATAAATTGCGGCGGCATACCGGAGAATCTCCTGGAGAGCGAACTGTTCGGTTACATGAAAGGATCGTTCACCGGTGCCTATGCGGATAAAGCGGGTCTTTTTGAAATTGCTCACCGGGGAACGATCTTTCTTGACGAAATAGGCGAGATATCTCCTTTCCTGCAGGTCAAGCTTCTCAGGGTGGTACAGGAAAAGACCTTCAGAAGGGTAGGGGGGGCACGAGATATCAGTGTGGATGTACGGATCATTTCCGCTACAAACCAGAATCTCGAGGAGCGGGTGAAAAGTGGCGATTTTCGTGAAGATCTGTTCTACCGTCTGAATGTCATACCGGTGAAGGTCCCTCCCCTGCGGGAACGCAAAGAGGATATACCCCTTCTCGTCAACCATTTTATAGAGAAATATTCTAGAGAATATAATAAGGAGATCAAAAGAATATCTCCCTATGCCATGGCGCTGCTCGTAGAGTACCCCTTTCCGGGGAATGTGAGAGAGCTTGAAAATATCATTGAGAGAAGTGTAGCGCTTGAGACCACAAACATTATCCTGCCTGAGAATCTTGAGATATCCCTGGGAGATGACACAGCGTTATCTTCCAGTGGCGATTTCGAGATACCTGAAGAGGGCATAGACTTGAATGAAGAGGTCGCGAAATTCGAGAGAACCCTGATACGGAGGGCGCTCCAGAAGACGGGGGGATCAAAGACAAAGGCTGCAAAACTCCTTACCGTAAGCATGGACTCCCTTCGCTACCGGTTTGATAAGTTGGGTATGACAGAAAAAGACTGATATCCGATTGGAAGGGCGGGGAAGAATGCACCCTGCCTCCTAGAGAATATCCCCTCAACTCCTTCATTACGCCATTTCCCGTGAGAATTACATATGAATGGTGAAAATTGCCCGTCTTACCTATGGAGTGAATGTGGCGACTCCCGGACAGAGAGAAATACACAATTCAATAAAAACACCTAATATTATATGGTTATAATATATAATGCTGACGCCTCTCAAACTGGCATGTTCATTGCTTATCCAGTTACTACAAAAGAGATATTGAGAGTGTTTTGAAATTATCAAAAAATCTATGTAAGGAGGCACAAACCATGTTAATGAAATTGAACAGAAAGAAAGATCAGAAGGGCTTTACGTTGATCGAACTCATGATCGTCATCGCGATTATCGGTATCCTGGCGGCGATCGCCATTCCCCAGTTTAATGCTTACCGGCAGAGAGGGTGGAATGCTACGGCACTGTCAGATGCGAAGAATGCCTATACGGCGGCACAGGGATATATTGCGGAGAATCCTACCACGGCGGCCTTGACATTAGCTAATCTGCAGGCTTCCGGATATACGCAATCACCCAATGTAACCACTACCGTAACCTTTACCAGCGTAACGAATTTTACGATTGCCTGTAAACATGCAGATGGTCCGCTCACGTACACCATTGACCAGGATGGTGGCATCACATCGGCGTAATGCAAGAACCAAGTTAGAAGGTTTTAGATTCAGGTCTGTACTCTTGGTAACCTGACTCACCAACAAGCACAGAAAAGGGGGCGTTCTATCGCCCCCTTTTTTTGCGCATTTTTCTATTGTCAGAATAATATGAGATGCTATAGTCAGCTTATTTGCCATCGCAATTCACGGTCTTTGACTTGTACGATCAGTATTTCTGTGGGCAAAGACCGTGGTTGACATGAATCTCTACCATATCACACCCTTTGAATATTGACGAAATAGTACACCGTTGAAAGGATATAACCAAGAGAGCACTATTCCATACGTATATTTTTATCGGTATCCAATCTGGTAGATATCGGCTAAAAACCTTTTGTGCGAACGATAATGTAGTGGAGTAATCACTATGAAGCTGCGGATCAGGATGTCGTTGATTATGGCTGCTATCATAATAGCGGTTTTAGGTAGTACGGGGATTTTTTACCTGTACTTTCTTGAGAATTCTCTGAGGAACTCAATATACGATGGACTGGAAAGTATTACCGAAACTTCATCACAGATTATCTCCAGATTCCTTGATGACACCCAGAGAGAGGTCCTGTCTGTCGCTCTGGCATTGGACAAGAAGGTCTTGGAAGAAAAAAATATCTCCAAGATCGAGGAAAAATTGAGAGAGCTCCAGGATATCTTCCCAAAGTTTGGGAACGGCATGTTTATATTGGATAGAGAGGGGAAACTCTGGGTGGATTATCCACAGTATCAGAAGACTCGGGGGGTGGATTTGTCTTTTCGATCATACTTCAAGAAAACTATGAAAGAAGAGGAAGGTATTATCGGTGTTCCGTACAAGTCGGTGAGAACGGGGAATCCGGTTCTCACCTTTACCGCTCTGTTGAGGGGCACCTCCAATCAGGTGATCGGTCTTCTGGGTTGTTCTGTTCAGTTAAATTCTCCTTTGGCGTTGGAGAGTATACGGCAAATGAAGATAGGTCAGTCTGGGTTTATCTATGTGTACGATAAGACGCGATTATTGATCCTCTATCCCACATACGAGAGAATTTTATCGAGAGATGTCAAACCGGGGGCCAACAAATTATTCGATGCCGCCATCGAGGGATTCGAAGGAGTCGGCGAGACCATTGATTCACTGGGAATACCCATGCTTGTTTCATTCAAGCATGTGCCCGGAACAGACTGGATTGTTGCGGCACAGCAGCCACAGAGCGAAGCTTTCGCCTCTATAAAAGCGGCCCGTGATCGGATAATTTACGGCATTATTATTGCTGTTATTCTGACTGTTCTGATTGTGTCCTTCGCCGTTCGGGGGATAACAAGGCCGATATTCAGGCTACGTCGAGCTACGATGCTATTTGATCCCGTGAACGCGGCAGAAGAAGATGGATTTCTCAAGGAGGTGGACGGTATAAGGCAGGGAGATGAAATAGGCGATCTTGCCGTTGCCTTTAGAGAAGTATGTGGAAGACTCCATAAGACAATGATATCACTTAGGGATTATGCTATAGACTGGGAACGAACCTTTAATTCGGTATCGGATGCCATATTTATACTGGATAAAAAAAACAGGATTATGCGCCTTAACCGTTCTGCTGCGAATTTAAGAAATATGAAACCGGAGGATGCCGTTGGCCAATCGTTTTATAAATTAATGCACGGAACTGACCGGCAGCCTGATTTTTACCCGGAAGGTATAGGGGAGCTGGTTACCGGAACCCCTCATACAATAGAAGTCAATGGTATACGTGGTGATATCTTTAAGCTTACCTTGATGCCGTTGGTGAATGAGTCGGGAGAAACGGTAGGCACGGTTTGCACAGCCAGAGATATTACCGAGCAGAGACGTGCGGGAGAAGTCTTAAGAAAAAGGGAACGGGAACTGAAAATAAAATCCAAAAATCTCGAAGAAGCCAATATCGCCCTAAAAGTTTTGTTGAAACACAAAGATGAACATAAGGCAGAACTCGAGGAACGGGTTATAGATAATGTTAAAAAACTCGTTTTTCCCTATGTTGATAACTTAAAGAGAAGCACCCTTAATGATAAGCAGAATGCCTACCTTGAAATCATCGAAACAAATCTCAATGAGATCATTTCCCCGTCTGCAAGAAGGCTCTCATCAACATATTTTGATCTTACCCCACGAGAGATCCAGGTGGCCAACCTTATTAAGGAGGGCAAGACAAACAAGGATATGGCCGAGTTATTGAATGTTTCACTAAGATCGATTGAGTTCTACAGGGAAAATATCAGAAGAAAACTTGGCTTAACCAATAAAAAGCTTAATCTGAAAGCCCATCTCCTCGCCTATAAGCTGTAATCTTCCACATACAATCTTTTTGATTGCGTTTAATCTCAAAAAATTTTGCGCCACATTCCCGGTTCGGCAAGTTCAAAAATACCAATTCTGAGTGGCAATTCTACGGTATTCATTTGGTGTTGACTGATGACGATGCGATGGTATGTAAAAATTCGTATGATCATGAAACCGAAAACCGCCTTAGTGAAGAGTTTGTACTGCGCTGTCGTACGCGAAAGAGCAACAAAATAAACATGAAGGGAGGTGAAGAGATGGATTTCTTGACAGGGCTTGCCTACTGGGGAATGGCTGTTCTTGTGATTATCAATACGATAATCGTCGCAAAGATGAAGATCAACATCGGAGATAAATAACGTAAGGGAATACATCTGAAAGACGCTTTTTAAGGCGAGGAGGATTATCAATGGAGTATCTAGCTAAAAATGGGATAATATTAGCATGGATTATCGTCTACATAGGAATTTGTTTATATATCGGCTATTTCTTCAAAAAAAAAGCTTCCGAAGGAGTTAATGAGTTTTATATCGCCAAGAGGGAAATTCCCGGGTGGGTTGTTTCTCTTGCCTTTTATTCAACCTTTATCAGTACGAATACATACATTGGACAGGCCGGAAAGGCTTTCCAGACCGGTCTTTGCTGGGCATGGGTCGGGCTTTTCTGGACGGTTTTCTGTATGATCTCCTGGCTGCTGCTGGGTCCGCGAATGAGAAGTCAGACCGCAAATCTCTCTTCGGTAACCATTCCTGATTATTTTGATTATCGATACAAGAGCTCATTGTCAAAGGCGATACGGGTACTCGCCGCTGTAGTCATTATATTCGCCACCCTGTGGTATATGGTCGGAATTACCAAGGGATGCGCCCACCTTCTGCAGTCGGTTATGGGCATACCCTATGTGTGGGGTGCCTTCCTTGTCGTTTTCATAACCTGTGCCTATGTCATGTGGGGCGGGATGTACAGTGTGTTGTGGACCGATGCGATCCAGGGTCTGATGATGTTCTTTGTGGCAATCATCCTTGTCATGCTTCCGGCAATATATGTTGGCGGATGGGGTGATCTGATGCAAAATATTTCATACGTTACCCATGTGACCAAGAAGGGGGCTCCAATGGAAAACGGTCTGGTAACCTTCTGTTCCCTCGTGTCGTTTATGTATATTCTGGGAATAGGTCTGTCGGTGGGTATGAAACAGATCGCCGAACCCCGATGTCTGATCAGGTTCTACTCCGTCGACAACGCAAAGAGTATGAAGTTTGCAATGATTGCAACACCCATATTCTTGGGGATCTCGCTTATATGCGTCATGGGACTTGGAGCCCTTGTGCACGGCATGACTACGAATGAGGAGGCGGCGTTTTTGGTCAAGCATACCGATCAGGTGATCGGTTTTATGCTGGATAAATTCGGTAATCCATGGTTGAGTGGTATCTGCCTGGCCGGACTGTTTGCCGCTGGCATGTCTTCCCTTGCCTCGGTTATGCTGATTGTCGGGACGGCCTTTATTGGAGACATCTGGAATCTGTATAAGCCGCTGCCTCCGGCGAAGATAGTGACCAACACGAAATGGACCATCTTCCTCTACTGCATCCTGGTCTTTATCGTGACGGCCAAACCGCCTGCAGGAATCGTAGAATTGACGGCCTTTTCGGGAGCGGTCTTCGCTTCCAGTTTCTTCCCGGCTATCTTTGGTGGGCTCTATCTGAGGTGGGGCACCGGTCATGCGGCCTTCTGGTCCATGCTGATCGGTATGATAAGCTGTGTCGGATGGAGATGGGGCATACGGTTTAATGTTGCAGGCATGAGTGATATTCATGAAATCATTCCCTCTTTCATTCTTGCCATTGTTGCCTATCTGATTATTGCTAAGATGACACAGGATAAAGTTCCCGATAAGGAGCATCTCGATATGGTTTTCGGGAATTAGCGGTGTGATTTACCGGGTATGCCCCTGAGCAATCAGGGGCATACCTTATGGGTTTCGTGGTACAAATTATTACTGTAAAACAATCAAGATACACTTTAAAGTAATCTGGAGGATAGGATGAGTAGAGCTTTAGAAGGGATACGGGTTGTTGA
>DAISYQ010000079.1:0-7563 GCA_036825195.1 Syntrophales bacterium | reverse complement strand
GGTATGAGTGCCTTGGGTTCATTTTGCATTTGACTATGGATAGAGATTTTAATAGGGTACTGGCGGTGGGTGTCGATAGTATCAACTATATGATTGTGGTTACTGTATCATGCCTGAGCAGAATGAATTTATAGAAGAGATATTATTGAATCAGGATCTTCCATTCAAAGCACTCCTCGACTCCGCATATTTCGCAATCCTTGCGATCGATAAAGACGGGTACCTCATATATATCAATGATATAGCGAGATCTTTGCTGGATTTCGAGACGGAATTACGGCCTTTCTCCACCTACTATCCCGATATCGATACCACTTCTTGGGGCGACTTTAAAAAGATTATCGATACGGGGGAGCCCCAGGTCGCAGTGCCCGTTATGGGTAAAACGTGTGCACTGCTGGTAAACAGAACCCCTGTTGTCTGGAATGGTGAACTGGTGGGGGTGATGAGCGTTTTTCATAAAAAGGAAGAGTATGAGAAGATCTCACAACACCTGTCCAGATATCAGGAGATAGTGCGAGAAGTTGAGGCGATTATCGCTTCATCGTATGACGGGATATATGTGACCGACGGTGAGGCAAACACGATACGGGTCAACAGGGCCTATGAAGATATCACGGGAATCAAAGCTTCGGAAGTGCTGGGACGCAATATGTGCGACCTTGTAAATGAAGGGTTTTTCAGTGAGAGTGTTACGCTGAAAGTCCTGGAAGAGAAAAAGACGGTGACCCTTTCACAGAAATTGAAGACGGGAAAACGTGTACTGGTGACGGGAAATCCCTTCTTTGACGATGAAGGCATGATCAAGATGGTTGTGACCAATGTCCGGGATATGACAGACCTGGATAGACTGAATCAACAGCTTGAAGAATATCTTGAAATGACAAGGGCCTACAAGGATAAGCTCCAGGAATTACAGCTCTCGACGTACAAAGACAATGAAATCATAAAGGTTTCCAGGTCTATGAGGTCAGTGTATGACCTCATGGAGCGTGTCTGTAGAACAGATGCCACCATACTTTTCTATGGAGAGACGGGAGTAGGGAAGGACAGAATCGCCGAGGAGGTACATGTCAAGTCGAACCGTTCGGAAAAAGGAATCTTTGTAAAGATCAATTGCGGAGCAATTCCCGAGACGCTTCTTGAAAGTGAGCTGTTTGGATATGAAAGGGGGGCATTCACGGGTGCCAACAAAGAGGGAAAACCGGGATTATTTGAAGTGGCCGACAAAGGAACTCTTTTCCTCGATGAAGTGGAGTCGATGTCGCTTTCCCTGCAGGGTAAGTTACTCAGAGTACTACAGGACTTCGAAATAACACGGGTTGGGGGTACAACACCCAGAAAAGTGGATGTTCGATTGATATGCGCTTCCAATCAGGATCTGAAGGACTTGGTGAGTCAAAAGAAATTCCGTCTTGATTTGTATTATCGCCTGCATGTCATTCCTGTCCATATCCCCCCATTGCGTGAAAGGATCGACGATATCCCTCATCTCATTACCCTTTTCCTTAATCGTTTTAACAAGCAATATGCAAAACAAACGGTCTTTAGCAACGAGGCAGTGGATCAATTGGTCAAATATACCTGGCCTGGGAATGTGAGAGAATTGGCCAACCTGATAGAGCGACTCGTAGTTATTACCCCTGGTAACCGTATAGATGCCAACGATCTTCCGGCTGAGATATATAAGGTGCCGGAACAAGCTACCCTCTGTCAGGGGAAAACACTGAGGGAATATTTGCTGTGTATGGAAATATCTGTGATTCAGGATGCCATCAATAAATACGGTAATGCACGAAGGGCGGCGCCGCACCTCGGGGTGGATCCTTCAACCCTTACCCGCAAACTTAAAAAACATGATGATGCGATATAGCATCACTGTCTGATCCGTACCATTCTTAGTATCTCCTGTTATAACAAATCATTAAGTTGGTTCAAGGAATATGCGGCTATAATAATGCCATTATGCATTGTTAGGGTTGTGCAGGTTTTGTCTCTGCATTTCAGCATGTTTGGAGCGGGAAAAGAATTTGTAATGCAATTATGCAATAATTGACATAACTCACTCATGGGCTGGATCGTATTGGAGAGAAGAACCATGTACCGTATCTATATATAATTATTAGTTAGAATAGATGCCTACCGACGGGATTAATGAACCGGTATGAAAGTTGCTTGAGTAAAGAACCATATCAGGAGAGAGAGGATGATGGTTTTTATATGCAGAGGAAAGAATGATCAATAGAAAGGAGGAACTGAGCTAACAAGAACAATATAAAAACTTTTTGATAATGGTGAGTCTTCAACCAGGGATCCGATGATTAGCAATGCACGCCAATAGATCCTATTAATTGAAGCAATTAGGGGCTTCTGTTTTTAGTATTTATTTTACGCGAAAGGAGAAAGGTATAATGAAACGCATATTCATTAGTTTTTGTCTTGTGTTATTTATGGTAGTTATGGTGAGTCCTTGTGCGGTCAATGCTGCCCAACCAGTTAAAATTGGTTTTGTGTACATTATGTCAGGTCCTGCAGCGACATACGGCCAATTCGCAAAAAAAGGTGCCGAACTTGCCATTGATGAAATCAATAAATCCGGTGGAATCAATGGACAGCAGGTGGAGGGACTCTTTGAAGATTCCACCGGCAAACCCGATGTCGGCCTTCGCGTCATGCGAAAGCTGGTATTTCAGGAGAAGGTGAAAGTCCTTGTCGGTCTTGATTCAAGCGGTGTCGCCAAGACGGTCGTCCCCTCGATTCCGCAATTAAAGGTGCCGCTCATTATCACTCATGCTGCCACACCGGATGTCACCGGGTCGGTCTGTAACCGCAATGTCTTCAGAATCGCTTTAAATCTTCCTCAAAATGTCAAAACAGCATCTCTGATCGCAAAAGAGAGCGGCGCAAAGAAATGGAACACTATCGGTCCTGACTATTCCTTCGGCCATCAGTCATGGGAATATTTTCAGCAATATTTGAAAGCGGAAATGCCTGATGCTACCTTTGTATCGGATGATCAGGCGGTCTTTCCTCCCAGTAAAACAACTGACTTCAACCCCTACATTAATAAGTTAATGCAATCAAATCCCGATGGTATCCTCGTGTCGCTCTGGGGAGGCAATCTGATAGATTTCATCCGCCAGGGGAAGGAGCTGGGTCTCTTCAACGGACAGTATAAGATTCTGTGCACACTCGGTGCGGCCACAGAAGTCTTGAGTGCCCTTGGCGACAAAATGCCCGAGGGTATATGGGTGGGGACGCGATACTGGTTCCTGGCTAATCCTTCAGAGAGAAACAAGAAATTCGTCGATGCATACTGGAATCGCTATAAGGAATATCCTTCATACAA
This sequence comes from Syntrophales bacterium, assembly GCA_036825195.1. Classification (GTDB taxonomy): domain Bacteria; phylum Desulfobacterota; class Syntrophia; order Syntrophales; family UBA2210; genus UBA2210. The sequence goes on along the minus strand of DAISYQ010000079.1, from coordinate 4,214 downwards.
TGCGCACGGAGCGTATGCCGCCGTTTATGCCTACAAGGCCGCTGTCGAAAAGGGCAAATCGACTGATACAGATAAAGTCATCAACGCTCTAGAAGGGCTGACGGTAGAGGTTCCGGCAGGTGTCATTACCATTCGTCCCGAAGATCATCAGGCTATTACCGATGCGCACTGGGGTGTAACGGCAGCCGATCCGAACTACAGTATCAGAATCCTCAAACCGATGAAGATTTTGAAGGGTGCGGATATCACACCACCGGTGACCGAAACAGGTTGTTCGATGCAATAGTCTAAAAGATTCACTCATGAGAGAAACTGTTCGATAGGAGGATTCTGTTGGAAAATTTTGTTATCAATCTACTGAACGGTCTGAGCTGGGGGATGCTTCTGTTCCTGATATCGGTGGGATTGACCACCGTCTTCGGAGTCATGGGAGTCCTTAATTTCGCCCATGGTTCATTCTTCATGCTCGGTGCATATATGTGCATGCAGATCATGCATATTATCCCTTCATTCTGGATTGGCCTTATCGTTGGGCCACTGCTCGTTGCCCTTTTGGGAATCATTATCGAACGGTTTCTTCTCAGGAAGGTATACGGTAGGGAAGTCGCTTTTCAGCTTCTTCTCACCTTTGCTATACTTCTGGTTCTGGATGACGGAGTCCGTTTGATATGGGGACCGGCTTATCACGTTGTTGAAGCACCGGCTTTGCTCGCCGGGGTATTCCCTCTCTTTGACAAATCCTATCCGGTATATCGCCTGTTTCTGGTGATAGCCGGTCCCACTATCGGTCTGGACCTCTGGAGCTTTTTCCGGTTCAGCAAATGGGGAAAGATCATACGGAGTGCCTCTTCAGATGGAGAAATGGCTCAAGGCATCGGGATTCGAGTGCCACTGCTCTTTACCCTTGTATTTGCTCTGGGAACGTGGCTTGCGGCGGTAGGCGGCGCTCTTGCCGCCCCGCATCAGAGCCTCGCCCCGTCGATGGGTGAGCGGATCATCATAGAGAGTTTCATCGTGGTAGTTAGCGGGGGTATGGGAAGCTTCCCGGGTGCGTTTATCGGGGCACTCGTTCTCGGTTTATTTGAATCATTCGGGACCGTCTTTCTCGGTAGAGTACAGATGGCGATCCCCTATATTCTCCTTGCTGTTGTTCTTTTGATTCGACCCTACGGTCTCTTCGGTAAGGAGGTCTGATATGGAAGGATTAAACAACCAACGTACTCAGATAGTTGCATGCCTTTTGGTTTTAGTGGGAATGATTGTACTCTCTTTCATCTTGCCCGTGTATGCGATCATGGTCATAACGGAGATTCTCATTATGGGTTTCTTTGCCATGAGTTTCAATATTATCTTCGGGTATACGGGGCTTCTTTCCTTCGGGCAGGCAGGGTTTTTCGGTGTCGGTGCCTATGTTACCGCACTGATCATCATGCACGGGGGGCAATCACTGATTCTGGCGATTGTGGCAAGCGGTGTGGCTGCAGCCGTCGTGGCGGCGGTCATCGGGTATTTATGTGTAAAACGCAACGAGATCTATTTCGCCATGATCACCCTTGCCTTCGGTATGATGCTCTATACCATAGCCCATAACTGGATTCAGGTTACCGGCGGAAGCGACGGACTTCCCCTGATGAACATACCTCCCCTGCATTTCTTTGGCGCAGAAATATCTCTCTTTGAGCCTCGAAACATGTTTCTGTTTGTCTTGACGATAACATCACTGGGCGTCTACTTCATGTGGCGCATTGTCCGTTCCCCCTTTGGCCTGATGCTGACAGCCATCAGGGAAAATATGGAACGACTTTCTTTTGTCGGTGCGAACGTCAGGAGACTGCGACTCTGGGCATTCATCATATCCGGTGCCATGGCAGGAATTGCCGGGGGTCTCCTCTGTATTTTCAATTCCATGGCAACGCCGGATTCCATGCATTGGAGTGCTTCTTCGCGACCGATTCTCATGACCGTTCTTGGCGGTTCCGGCATATTCTTCGGGCCAATGATTGGGGCCGTTATTTTTTTCGGTCTTGAACAGGTGATAACCAACGTCACAGAAAATTGGATGATCATACTGGGCATTATCCTGATTCCGGTTGTCATCTTTTTCCCTCGCGGGATCTTGGGAACGCTGGTTCATTGGATTAACAAGAAAAGGGAGCTACGGACATGACGACTGAACCGATACTCAAGATTCAAAATCTTGGACATTCATATGGAAAATTCACGGTGATCCGGGATATATCGTTGCAGGTCAGCGGTGGAGAAATATCGGCCCTTATCGGTCCTAATGGAGCAGGTAAAACCACCTTTTATAATGCCGTTTCCGGCAGATTCAGACCGACAAAGGGAAAGGTTTATTTCCATGGAAAGGAGATTACCGGTCTTCCGGCCCACAAAGTCGTGCCACGAGGTCTGCTCCGATCGTTTCAAATAACCAACATCTTCCCCGAACTGCTGGTTATTGAGAATGTCATGGTTCCCCTCGTTGTTCACCATGGAAAGGCTCTGTCCTTTTTCAGGCGCCTTCGGAAGGAGAAGAAGCTGTACCAAAAAGCGGAGGAAATCCTCGAAAAGATCGGTATCTTGGATCAGGCATACCGGCCTGCAAAGGAGTTGGCTTATGGTGATAAGCGTTTGGTGGAAATGGCCATAGTATTGGCGCGTGATCCCAAGCTTGTCATGCTTGATGAACCGACTGCGGGCATGAATCCCGAGGAAACGGACCGGATGATCTTTCTCATCAAGGAACTGGCCGAGCGGTTTGGGACCACCTTTTTCATTACCGAGCACGACATGAAAGTAGTCTTTTCCGTTGCATCCAAAATATTCGTATTACACCAGGGTGGATTACTGGCGCAGGGTGATCCGGCGGCAATCAAAGCCAATGCACAGGTTCGTGAGGCCTATCTTGGAGGGACAGTAGATGATAAAAGTTGAAGATATCCACGTATATATCGGTGACAGCTATATACTCCAGGGTGTTTCTCTGGTGGTGAATCCTGGGGAAATTGTATGTCTTCTCGGGAGAAATGGAGCGGGCAAAACAACCACTATGCGCAGTATCATGGGATACACGCCTCCGGCACGAGGGACCATCGAATTTGATGAAATGGAGATCACCCGGAAACCCGTGTATGAAACCGTTCGATACGGTATCGGATATGTCCCTGAAGACAGGAGAATCTTCCCGGATCTTACCGTTGAAGAGAATCTTGAAGTTGCAGAGCTGCCAGGTCATGCTGGCCGCCGAAGTTATACCAGAGAATTTATCTTCGATACCTTTCCGATGTTGAAACCCCTCCGGTCCCGGCAGGGTGGAGCCCTCAGCGGTGGCGAACAACAGATGCTGGCTATAGCACGGGCTCTGATGGGAAACCCGAAGTTGTTGCTCCTCGATGAGCCCTGTGAGGGTCTTGCACCCGTGATCGTTGATGAACTCGGGGTTGTTATTTCCGAACTTAAGAAAGAGATGCCGATTTTGATGACGGAACAGAACGCCCATTTTGCCTTTGGTATTGCCGATAGAGGATATGTGATCGATAAGGGGCGCGTATGTTATGAGGGGTGCATACAGGAATTGACCTGCAATAAGGAAATTCAGGATCGGTATCTTGCAGTCTGAAAAGGCAAAGACATTTCGTTTACGGTGTGTGAGGAAAAGTTCGCTATCCGAGATACCATCAATACATACGGGTATGCACGGAGGATGGTGTTATATATCGGGGCGAACCTCCACCCTTACACAAACTCAAAAAATACAATAATGCAATATAGCATTACCGTCTAGCCCATACCGTTTTATCTGTGCTATTAAAATCAACCCTTTGAGACGAGATGGGAATATAGAACCCGAATGATGCCACATGGCATTATTCTTCCAAATGTAACGTTTTGCATTGATTACAAATAGATGGAATCTCCTTATATCAAAAATGATGCATTCAGGCATTATTTATCAGTGCAGAGACGAGGAGAAAGGGCAACAGGTAGATCGTAACTAATATGTAACTAGTTTGATTTATTTGTCTTATCAAAATGGTGAGTTCAAAACGGGTAGATGGTACGGAATTTGTAACCATTATAATTTACTTGAGATAAAAATCGCCGCCAATTGAACGAGTCAAGCAGGATAAGGCGGCTAATACGTATATGGAGGTTAGTGATGCCATTAATGAATGCGAAGGAGTACGAGGCGAGTTTACGGGAATTGAAGTTGA
>DAISYQ010000078.1:0-7615 GCA_036825195.1 Syntrophales bacterium | reverse complement strand
GCATCAGGCCCGTGCTTCATCACCGGGTCAGTGGGGGTAACTGTCATCATCTGCATAACCAACCACAGGCAGATACTATTATTTGTTTTATAACCAATTATACTTCATGCCATACCGGATCATCAACGCCGAGGCATACCTGGACAAACAGGTAGAGGCCGGCAACGTCTCCCGGGAGGATGCTGATCTTATCAACGGTTTTTGTGAAGAGCGGAAAGCAACTAAAGGGATATCAGAGTCAACAGCCCTTGTAACTGCAAAAGGTCTAACACAATTTGCCGATATGCTGGCATCCTTCAAGGAGTGTACCGCAGAAGACATATTTAAGGCGATCAATGCAACCCGTGACGAATGGTCACAAAATACGCGGCGCTTGCGTGTATTCTATCTAAAAACCTTCTTCCACTGGCTTATCAGGAAGGGTTACAATACAGAGATAGACACCAAAGACCTCGAAGAGATCAGCATCCCTAAAGCCAATAAACTGACTAAAACGGCTTCGCAGATGATACCCGAGGACAAGATCAACCTAATGATCAAGTCCTGTAAAAACAGCCGTGACAGGGCACTCATATCATTTCTGTATGAGGGTGCGCTCCGGCCCATCGAAGCCCGGGAAGCTACCTGGTCACAGGTCCATTTCGATGAGTATGGAGTAGTTTACAATACTGCCAAAAAGACGGGGGAAGCCCGAAGGATCAGGATGACAACGTACGCGCCATACCTGGCAACATGGCGGGCCGACTACCCCGGGACCCCTGAAGGTGACGCGGTGGTATTTGTGACGAACAGAGGAAACCCGCTATCACGGCAACGGTTCGACGATATTATAAGCCATGCAGCGAAAGCAGCCGGTTTAAAGGGGGTGTATCCTTACATATTACGGCACTCAAGGATCACGGCTATGGTCGAGCAGGAGATCCCCGAATCGGTTATCAAACTTCAATCATGGGGGCACATCTCGACACCGATGATGGCAACATATACGCACCTCACAGGCGACAGCATTGATACTATCCTTCTCGGGAAAGCTGGCATCAAGAAACGGGGCAGGCCCCCAGGACCATCTATCAAGCCCACACAATGCCCGCATTGCAGCACGGTCAATCTACCCGGTGCCCATTACTGCACGATGTGCGGGTTAGCGTTGACAAAGACAGCTGCCGCGTCCGAGGCAGAGGCACTATCAACGGTTCGCTCTCAACCAGAGATAACAGACCAGCAGAAACAGATTGAAGCAATGCAACGGGAGATCCGGGAATTAAAAGAGGCGATGAAGAGAGGGTAATTTTATTTTTTAGAACCAACGAACCACAACAATTATGTTGGTGTAAGTATTTTGCTCGTTTTTCAATTTAGGGCGTTATACATGTGCCACAGGATCAACGAAACCCAACACTCATAACATTTGAAATGTATCACTTATTGTGAGGATATGATACCCACGAACAGAGTAAATTTAGGTATTTGCATGAGCCGGCAGGTACTGTCAGAGCTGGATCATTTCCGAGATGACATCCCGCGCTCAAGAATGATTGAAATGATATTGCGAGAACGACTTGGGATCCCATCCCCGCTTGGTTTGGTCGCCAGCAGCGGGGATGAGTGATCACGCGGTGTTAGGAGCATGACCATATGATCACTCTATCCAAAAGCTCATCTAACTTTCCTTCTGCGAACAGCCGGCGGGACGAACCCTTGTTTATCACGCCGGATCTTGTACGCTCAATTAAGCGGCGATTCCCAATAGAGGGCGCGGTCCTGGATCTCATGTTGCTGGATGGCCGGGCTGTCCTGATCTCCGATCGGGAGGTTCCATAATGGATAGCCCCGGAGCGGGGATCTCCGGGGTGAAAAGAAGGATCGTAGGGAATAGGGCGGATACGTCCTTGAACTATCCTTTATCACCTCGAATTATAAAACCTTCGCATCAGTATGAGCCCTGGATATCATGGCGGCAAGTTCGTCACATTGCAGGGTTTGTTAAGGAAAAAGGGGTTCGGAACGCCGGCGAATGGCATCGCCTTGCCCGGATATGTAAAGTCGTGTCCCGTCGGAAAAAGGCGTTCCTGTACCGTGAGCTTCGCCACCTGTTCTCACCTGCGAGCCTTCGGTATCTGTTCGGTGATTTTCACCCGATGCCGTGGGAGGTGCCTGCATGAACGGGACCGAATCACCGCCCGCCTGCTCGGACTTCATACCACACGATGAAGATGATGTAGACACGCAGGAATGGACAGACGCTGAGATCGCCCGGTTGGATATGAGACAGGCAGAACGGGACCGGCAGGACAGCCAAACCGGGTTTTGTAAAGATCTTCCTTTGTCTGATGTCGGGAACGCAGAGCGGTTGGTGAAACGATATGGTAGGGATCTCCTCTACTGTCACCCCTGGAAGAAGTGGTTTATCTGGGATGGGACACGGTGGGCTCCTGACGATACCGGGAAGATCATGAGGCTGGCAAAAGATACCGCCATGCGGATTGGTGACGAAGCTCACGCGGCAGGCGGATTGAGTGACCTCTATAAATGGGCAGGCACTTCACAATCGCACCCACGAATAAACGCGATGGCTGCCTTAACACAGAGCGAAGTCCCGGTATTGCCTGCCGATCTGGATGCAGACCCTAACCTCATAAACTTCCCGAACGGCACCCTCGAGCTTGACACATTCATATTCCGCGAGCATAAGCGGGAAGACCGATGCACAAAGGCTATGGGGTGCGAGTATCTGCCGGATGCGACATGCCCCCTGTGGATTCAATTTCTGGATACGATTTTTGACAAAAACGACAACCTGATTAAATTTGTTCAGAGGGGTTTGGGTTATTCCTTAACGGCCGCTATTGGAGAAAGGGCAATTTTCCTTTGTCATGGGAGCGGTGCGAATGGGAAAAGCACTCTATTAAATACCGTTGCTTCGGCAATGGGAGAATATGCCCGGCAGACAGAATCTAACACGTTTTGCCAGCAGAAAAATGATGGCGTCCGTAACGACATTGCTGCATTAAAAGGGGCACGATATGTAATTGCTATCGAATCTAAAAAAGGCAAGCGATTGGATGAAGCTCTTGTGAAACAACTATCAGGAGGTGACACTGTGGCGGCACGGTTTCTATTTCAGGAATATTTTGAATTTAAACCAGAATTTAAGATATGGTGGGCATTTAACCACAAACCACGGATCGATGATACCACTCAGTCAGTATGGGACCGCGTGAAACTTATTCCATTCAATGTCGTTATCCCTCTTGAAGAGCGTGATAAGGACCTCCCTGCCAAACTCCTAACGGAACTGCCTGGAATTGTATCATGGATGGTTGAAGGGCTTCGGGAATATCGGAATATCGGTTTAGCTGAACCGGTAGAAGTGACGGTGGCCACACAAGAGTATCAGGCAGAGCAGGATCGATTGGGCGATTTCCTATCAGAAGAATGTGTGGAAGATCCAACGGCATGGACCTCCAGTAGCGAACTCTATAACGCCTATCAAAATTGGTGTACTGACAACCATGAGACACCAATAAGTCTCAGAGCGTTTGGGTTCGATATGGGCGATCGGTATCACCGAGAGAGGGATAAAGCCACCCGAAAAAAGGGATATTGTGGGATCAGAAAATGCAAAAATCTAACTTTATCAAATAGTCCCGAATTTGGAAAAGGAACCATAGAGAACCATAAAACACGAAATTTAGAAAGTCCTTATAAGAAACGAATAGACAAAGAATGTGAAAATGCTTCTCATGGTTCCTCAAGGTTCCAAACGCCCAAATTGAAGAGATTGGAAAATCTCATAGCTGAGTACGATCTCCCGCCTGACACCGACACATCCCGACATATCAGGTTCACAAAAACCGGCCAGTACTGCATCTGTAAAGGGTGCGGCGAACCAGCCGCATGGGTTGCACTGGATAAGGTCCGACCACTCCCCTTATGCGACCGACATTATGAAAAGCTGAAGGCAGCAGGAGAGCGATCGCCATGACCCGTGAAGTGGCCGATACCTGCATGGAAAATAATCGGCAGTCTGCGAGGTGAAACATGGAATCAATTAGCGACATTGAAGAAACAGAAGCACTAAAATGGTCGGTTCCAGAAAAACGGATCGGTCGTTTAGATAGGGAAGAGTTGCTGGAGATGGCCAGCGACCTGATCGAGTACCTGCATACCCGGGCATGCGGTCCGAGGTTTCGCCCCTACCCCACCGACAAGGACAGGGCGGCATTTCAACGGGTGATGGTCGCCGCGATGAGTGCCTATGGATCTATCCTCAGGGACGAAGAGATCGAGAACATCAAGCGCCGGCTCGAAGCGCTTGAACACGCGAAAGGAACAGAAATTGGAGACAAGACGGTGATATAAATGGCGACTGCAAGCGAAGTAAAAAAGACACTTGACAAAGCGTATGACACGCTCACGCCCCAGGAGCGGGCCCGGGTAGCAAGTACCGGTTGGTGGAAGATCGCCGACGCGTACGCCCGTGGTGAAGACATTACAGAAGCGCAGCAAGAACAACGCCGGTTTATAGATAAGTATGTCGATTCACTATCAAACCACGAATACATCCACTATTTAATCAAGTTGGGACATTGTGACGAAACGGAATGGTGCAGGCGTTTCTTTAACACACATCTTGAGGATTTGGCGCGTCAGGACGCGCTAATATCGCTCCTGCTTATCCAGTTGGACATTCGTTGGAGATATGAGATAATCCTTCGCGGAAAGGGCTATTCTGGACTGAATGATGATGTGAAATTGATCGAGAATCGCGATCATGTTAAAAAAATGATAAAAGGATGCCGGGAACGGAAAAGAGACATCGCCAAAGAGATTCACGACATAATATCTTCAGGTATGTGGGATATACAAGGAATTCCTCGTCCCGATCCGCCAGATATCGATCCCGAAGAGTATCAAACGATGTTAGAATCAGCAATATATCGAGTTGGGGAATCTCTTCCTGATAAAAAAGACGGGGAGAATGGGGCGTTGCAGTGTCATGGCTAACATATCCCTGAACCCTCATAGGGTAGAAAACCCTCTTGTTTTTCTTTTAAAGGGCCTTGAAAAATCCTTCTTTTCTCCAATATAAAAAATCTTATCATATCTCCGACCAATTCACCAAATCATGAACATGAAGGCAGGGGCGGCCGCCATTCTATGTGTCGCATGTCTCCTCATGGCGGGGTGTACATCGTCAAACCAGGACGAGGAGCTGAGGGAGACTATCAAAGATTCCTTATCGGCCATCCAATTGAAGATGAGTGATCTTGGTCAGGATGCAACCAATCTCAATTATGCAGGACTGATCCGGAGCGGTAGCGCATTGGAAACCGAATCGCAAATTTGGTATAACAAGATATCAGCCATTAACGATATCTCATCGGATTGGCAGCCAGTGAAAACGAATTATCTTAAAGCTCTTGATTATTTTGGAACGGCAGGTAAGCAAGCATCAGATGCTTCCCTGGCATTCCAGAGAGGAGATAACACGGCAGCTATCCAATATCTTGAGGAAGCCACCATCAACATCGATAAAGGGGGGCGATACCTGGATGAAGCCACGGCGGCCATCCCTCAATAATCCTTTTCTCTATAGAGTGAGTGCATAGATATAGAGATACGCGCAGAATAAATATTCTGCGCAATCTTTCGTAAATCGTTTCTTTTGCCAATCGCCAGTAGGTATGAAACCCCGTCTTGCCGTCTACCGGTTTCCAGTGGAACAGGGCACGGTAAAGCGTCGGATTGACTGCCAGGGTGCCGGTGCGATGATACCACCGTTTCCAGTGGAAGGGTGCGTGTTAAGTGGCTTGCCTGCCTGACACAAAGTTTACGACCAGTTACAGGATAAACGTGTATTGGGGTGGTGTGGTCCTGGAGATCAGCGCACACGACGACCAGGCACGGGAAGCCATCGACCGGATCGAGGAATACCTAAACGAAGTGCTGGTGAGATAAAGGATGATTGAAGATCGACATTTACATGGAGCAATAATGGCACTGGGGGAGAGCATACATAACACTCCTGAACCATACCGTGAAGCAATAATAACTGCAATTAGAGAGTTGTTAGAATGTCTTAATGATTATAGCCCCCCTTTGGGTTCTGTCTATGAGGGGTGTTTACTCAAAGGATGGGAAGAAATCTTAGGTACTATGTTATATGGACCAATCGAACAATAAATAAAACATACCGTCTCAAAAAAACTCTATTTTCCAACTGATTTATCGGTACGAGAACGAACTATATCGCGTTAGGGGCTCTTACATACCTTCAGATATGAAGGTCGCGGATAACCAACCCGGCGAATGTCAAAAGTGCGATCCAGCACCCGGCAGCGAGCAGGTATGCGCCTGGACTCGGGACCCAGCCGGGCACCCTGGCAGGGACCGAGAAGATCATCCATAACAAGGTGATGCATACCAGCGCCATGATCAGCCTGATCAGGATCCACGGGTTACTTTCAGATTGCATAAACTGAACTCATATTAGATCGTGGGAAATGATAGCATCGTGCCCCCTGCCTCGCACAACCGGGAGGAGACCCTTTGTGAATTATCAAAGAGAGATTAGTGATCACCCTACCACACCCTACCCCGATTTGGGGTTAAAAATTATGTCTCGGAAAATATCCGAATTGTTAAGATTCCCCCAATAAATGCCGTTATCACTTTCACAGTGCGTTAGTTATATATATTATATACCTATTATCATGTAGCCGTGGTGGAAAAATCCATATATATACCTGCGGCAACATGTGACAGAGGGTGCGTTAGTGTGGCAAAACCAATTGAGTTAGAGTTAAAACTTACGGGAGAGGATGCTCGTGAGTTCCATGAATATATGAATAGCCATAATCAGAGGATGACACCAGAAGGGCGCCAAATAACTCGTGAAGCAATTGAATTATCAAAGAAATTGCGCCTAATCTGATGAAAATACATTTTTCCGATTTATATTTTGAAAAATTATGTGATGAATCTGATATTTCGTCCTTTTCATGCAGCGATGAAGTAATTGATTCTTTCTTACTAAATGACGCAAAAGAGTTTCAGAAAGATCGTATTGCAACAACCTATCTCTTTTATTTAAATGAAATTTTTGTCTCATTTGTGAGTTTAGCAAATGGTTGTATTGATGCCGAATATGTAGAACCAAGGGCAGGAAAACAAGGGTTTCTTCCTCAGAAATATCCCGCATTGTTGATAGCTCAAATGGGGACTCACAAAGATTATCAAAAAATGGGAATAGGAGAGAATATGCTCAAATTTTCATTTGCGGTTGCTCTACAGGTATGCGAAATTGTTGGTTGCCGTGTTGTACGAGTTGATGCATCAAAAAGAAAATCCCATGTAATAGAATTTTATAAAAAATATGGGTTATTTGAACAGTTTGGAAGGACTGATGGGGAGACTGCTTACTTACTCCGCGATTTAACAAAAATTTGTGATAGTGATGGAATCAATGCTGATATAAGAGCATTCATTTAGGTATGTCAAAGGTAGAGGCATCTCGTTATAAATGAAAATTCGTAGTATCTGCCTATTGAATCATATAGGGTAACTGTCATCATCTGCCAGGCCAGCCCATGATCGGACACTATAAGAATGG
>DAISYQ010000077.1:0-7777 GCA_036825195.1 Syntrophales bacterium | reverse complement strand
TGACCTCGGAACCCGAGCGCTACGCCGCTTACACGCGTGAATACCTGGGCTGGGGCGTGTTCGCGCTGATGCCGCGGTGATGAGGGGATTACCGGGCGACTCAGAAAGTGATTAAATAGGGAAACTTCCCGTATTTTTAATATGGGGAGTGTCCCTGGTTTTCCACCACGTCACACATCAACAAAGAAGGGGGGTACTTTATGAAAAGGGCACTTTGGACTTTGTTCAGCGTTGCTATGTTTTGGAGCTTAAGTCTCCCTGCCTGGGCTCAGGATTTCTACGTTGTAGCCGCAGGACGGAAGCTGAAGAACGTCGTGACCGTTGCCAAATCGGGAGGGCAGTACACCGATGTCAAAGCCGCCATCGATTCCATCAACGATGCCGGTGCCGACAATCCCTACCTGGTCTATATCGGACCAGGGATTTATGCCGTAACCAGCCCGATTCAGCTCAAGGCCCATGTGACCGTCACGGGCAGCGGCAGGGAGGCAACACTGCTCAGAGGGGCGATCAGTACAGAAGACAAATCCTCTTCAGCAGTCATCTTGGGGGCGGACAACGCCGTACTGACGCAACTGGGTGTTGAGAATACGGGCGGCAGTGAGAATAGTATCGGCATCTATAACTCCGAGGACTCGCCGGTGCTGGAAAACATTGCCGTGAACGCTTCGGGAGGCACTACCATCCACGGCGTCTGCAATTACCACTCCTCGCCAACCATGACCAACGTCACGGTCACGGGGTCGGGGTCGGGAGGCACTTTTTTCAACGCCGGCGTCTACAATATCCAATCCTCTTCGCCAACCATGACCAACGTCACGGTCACGGCGTCGGGAGGCACTAACAACTACGGCATCTACAATGAATCCTCCTCGCCAACCATGATCAATGTCACGGTCACGGGGTCGGGAGGCGATTACAGCTTCGGCGTCCTCAGTTTCTCCTCCTCGGCACTCATCCGCAACTGCACGCTGAAAGGGTCCAGTTACTCGATTTATTGTTATCCACCTTCATCACTTATTATACATAATAGCCTTATCGATGGTTCGATTGGTGGCAGTGGAGATATATACATAGCCAACTCCAGATTGAATGGAGGAATGGAAGGAAGCTTAACATATCATTGCATCGGGAATTATGGTACGACATTCCAACCAGTAAACTGCCCTTAGAATAATCGACAGAACTGCCATCGGCCGGGAGGTCTGTAAATAAAAAAGGGGGCAAGTCTCATATTAGCTCTTATATTATAAAGATATTTGGGTGAATAGCGGGGTCAGGTCTTCATTCTTGACAGAATTGGGGAAAACAGCTTTGCCGAACTACAAAATACACAGGACACCAAATTGCTGGTGCCTGTGATTTTCATGTTATACGGATCTGCAAACGGGGAACTTTTCAATTCCCTCTAAAACAATTTGACATTGCAAACAGAATGTGTTTTTTAGAGCCAATCAAATTCTGACAGGAAGATTGATGAACGTCATCTCAGTAGAAAGAATCAGCGGCAAGAAGCAGGGCGTCAAGCGTATGGGGCTACCCATCGCTTTGAGGTTGTGTATGCATTAACGCTGAGTACACAAAGTCTCCTTGAAGCCATGGGTCAGCCCCATGGCTTTTTTGTTGTAACGGCTGATGAACAATAACTTTTAACCTCAACAGACAAGGAGAACACAATGCAGACACAATCATGGGCTGGATGCCATGTACCCCTTATTACCCCCTTTAATGATGATCTCTCGGTGGACGAGGCGGGACTCCGCAGGCTCGTCAATTACTATATCGAAGACGTGGGATGTGACGGTCTCGTGCCGTGCGGTACGACCGGAGAATCCCCGACGCTGGATACCCGGGAACACAACAGGGTCATAGAAATCATCGTAGAGGAAACTCGAGGACGGGTGCCGGTGATGGCCGGGACCGGTTCCAACAGCACCAAAGAGGCCATAGCGATGACGAAGCACGCAGAGGACATCGGAGCCTCCGCGAGCCTCCAGGTATGTCCCTATTACAACAGACCCACTCAGTACGGGCTTTTGAAGCATTTCGAGGCCATTGCGAAGGCGACGAAGCTGCCCCTCTTCATCTACAACATTCCATCGAGGTCGGGACGGCTTATCGAGGCGAACACCATGATCGTCCTTTCCCAGATAGACAATATCATCGGGATGAAGGACGCCTGCGGCGATCTGACGATCACGATGGAGATTATCCGCGCTACGCGCAATAACCCGGAGAAATTCTGGGTCCTGTGCGGTGAGGACGCGTTGACGTTTCCGATGCTGTCCCTGGGAGGAGATGGCGGGATCCTGGCGGTGTCCCATGTTGTCGGGAAAGAATACCGCGAGATGATCCGCCTGCACCGCGAGGGGAAGATCGAAGAAGCAAGGGAGATCCATTTCAAGACATTGCCGATCGTCCGGGCGCTATTTATCGAAACCAACCCGGTTCCCATAAAGGAAGCCCTGACCATGATGGGACTCCCCGCCGGACAGCCCCGCCTGCCGATGGTTCCCCTGAGGTCCGAGAACCGAGAGGTACTGCGCAATACGCTGATCCAGGGTGGGATTTTGAAAGGATGACCGGAAAGATAACGTTTCGTCTTCCCGTGAGCCGCTCCATGGTGATGTGGAGCGGCTCACCTGTTCCAATCCGAGATATTCTTTTCGGTATATGGGAGCATTAAGCGGACATAACACTCAATTTGGGGAATTTGGGGACACAATGCCAATTATGGAAATATTGAAGAAATAGGTATCCTGTCCCCTCATTCCAACGTTTATATTCATCCATTAGGTATTTGACAGAAAGAGACCGACGGCAGTATAGTGCATACGCCTTTCTATCAAGCAGCCCGGCCGGGGCAGTCGGCGGACATGAATTTGACGGTAGAGAAATTTTCTGCGGAGACAAATTGATTCATTCATGCAATATATAGCCGATCTGCATATTCATTCAAAGTATTCGCGGGCCACCGCAAAGAACCTCGATCTGGAGCACCTGTATATCGGCGCACAGTTGAAGGGGATCACTGTCGTGGCCACGGGAGACTACACCCATCCGGCATGGTTTGCCGAAATCAACAACAAGCTGGTTCCCGCGGAAGAGGGGCTTTTTCGGTTGAGGGACGATATTGCCGCCGCCTGCGATGAGGAGGTGCCCCCAGCCTGCCGGCGTGAAGTTCGCTTTATCCTTTCCACAGAGATCAGCAATATCTACAAGAAGAATAACGTTACCCGGAAGAACCATAATGTCGTGTTTATGCCGGGCCTGGAAGAGGCCGCACGGTTTAACGCGAAGCTTGACGCGATCGGCAATATAAAATCGGACGGGCGACCCATTCTGGGTATGGACGCCAGAGACCTGCTGGAGATTGTCCTGGACGTCTCGGAAAAGGCGTTCCTTGTTCCAGCCCATATCTGGACGCCCTGGTTTTCCTTGTTCGGCTCCAAGTCGGGTTTTGATTCCATCAGGGAGTGTTTTGACGATCTGACTCCTTATATTTTTGCACTGGAAACAGGGCTTTCGTCCGATCCGCCCATGAACTGGCGGGTCTCCGGTATCGACGGGTTGACCCTGATATCCAATTCCGATGCCCATTCCCCGGCGAACCTGGGTCGGGAAGCCAATTTGTTTGACACGGAACTTTCGTATGCCGCCATGCGAGACGCTTTGAGGACGGGAGATCCCAAACGTTTTCTGGGCACCTATGAGTTCTTTCCCGAGGAGGGAAAATATCATTACGACGGCCATCGGGCCTGCGGTGTTTCGTTTCACCCTGCGGAAACGCTGAAGCACAAGGGCCGCTGTCCCGTATGCGGCAAGCCCCTTACCCTCGGGGTCCTGTACCGGGTGGAAGAGTTGGCCGACCGGCCGGAAGGAAAGAAGCCGGAGCGTAACCACCCATTTTACAGCATCGTCCCCCTGCCGGAAATCCTCTCCGAACTACTGGAGGCAGGTGTGAAATCGAAAAGGGTGACACAGGCCTACTGCTCGGTGCTCAACAAGCTGGGGACGGAGTTCGATGTCCTGTATCGACTCCCTCTGGAGGAAATCCGAAAGAGCGGTATTACCCTGCTGGATGTGGCCGTTTCCCGGATGCGCAACGGCGAGATCACTTCGATGGCCGGGTATGACGGCGAATACGGGAGGATCAGCATCTTTCAGGAAGGGGAAAAAGAGAAACTGAAAGGCGAACAAACCCTGTTCGCCATGCCGCAGAAAACTGCGTCCTCCGCAACGGTAACGAACAACCAGTCCGGTCGCTACAGCCGGCAGCCGGACAAAGACCGTCGCCCCAAGACAACCAGCTTGTTTGAAGAGTCCGCGCTCAAAACAGATACCGGCAACGAAGTTCAGGACGCGGATATCACCGAGGGGTTGAATCCTCAGCAACTGGCCGCGGTAAACCATGAACGCGGACCCATGGTGATCATGGCCGGGCCCGGCTCCGGCAAGACCCGAACCATCACTTGTAGAATCTCTCATCTTATCCGGACAAACCGGGTGGCTGCGTCTGGCATTCTGGCGATTACCTTCACCAACAAGGCGGCACAGGAGATGGCGCACCGCCTGCAAGCCATGCAAGGCGAAACCCGGAACCTGCCGCTCGTCGCCACATTCCATTCATTCTGCCTGACCCTTTTAAAGGCCGTCAACGGCCGTGCGCCTGTCATCGTGGACGACTATGACCGGCTGTCTCTCCTGGGGCAAATAATGCAGCGGTTTCAGGATATCGGTGATCCGGTCCCCATAAAGTCCGCGCGCCTGCTGGACATGATCGCTTCGGCCAAGCAGCACATGCTCTCGTGCGATGACGACCTCTCCAACGTGGCAACGGATATTTCTCCGGAGACCCTGTCGGCTCTTTATCGCGCCTACCAGGAGACGCTTTCGGCGAACCAGGCCTGCGATTATGAAGACCTGATATTCCAGGCCGTCCAACTGCTTGAACGCGACGGTGATGTTTGTGAATCCTACAGAAAACGGTTCCCTTTTATCTTTATTGACGAGTATCAGGACGTCAATTACGGCCAGTACCGCCTGGTAAAAGCCCTGACCTCGGCCGCCAGCGATATCTGCGTCATCGGAGATCCGGACCAGGCGATTTACGGATTTAGAGGATCCAGCGCCGAGTTTTTCAATTCATTCAAAAACGACTACCCAACGGCAGCAGTCTTCACACTGGATAAAAATTATCGTTCCACGGAAACCATCCTCTCCGCCTCGTATAATGTGATCAGCAGGCAGACGGGCGATTCCCAACGCATCAGAGTCTATTCGGGAATTGCCGGCGCACCGGCCGTCACCGTGGCCCGGCTGAATTCGGACAAGGCCGAGGCGGTATTTGTCGGCAAAGCCATCGAGAAAATGGTCGGGGGGCTGGGCTTTCATTCCGTTGATTTTGGCAAAGCAGGACGTGACGATGCCGCATACTCCCGTGCGTTTTCCGATATTGCCGTGCTGTTCCGGACAAAAAGTCAGGGGCAGGTATTTGCCGACACGTTTGAATCCGCAGGCATTCCCTGTCACCTTGTCGGCAAGGAAAGCCTGTTTGCAGCCAGGGGTGTAGCGGAAACCCTTTCGCTGCTTAAACTGATCGAAGGATGCGGCAGTTTGGTCGATGTGGATAGAATCGTTCATCTGCTTTACGGCCAGGCCATGACGAAAACGGTCGATATCCTGACGGCCTGGAGCCGCGAGCATAGTCTCTCCGCGGAAGCCATGCTTTCCCGGATTCTGTATGCCGCTGTACCGGATATCACCACGGCCATGCGGCGGAAAATCGCCGATCTTGCCGGGAATTTGTTTTCCCTGAGGGATGCCGTAAACGGCATGCAGGTTTACGAGAAGCTGATATATCTGGCCGAAACACAGCGCGAACTCCATGCGCTGATCTCCAGCGGGAAAAAATCCCGGGAGGCCTTTGACGCCACTGTTGAGACCGCCAAAGCTGTAGGAGCGAACAGTGCGGCCTTCCTGGAAAGGATTGCCCTGGTGTCGGATGCGGATGGATCGATCCCCGGCATCGACCGGGTGTTGCTGATGACCATGCACGCGGCAAAGGGTCTTGAATTTCCCGTAGTGTTTGTCGCGGGATGCGAAGAGGGCTATATCCCGTTTACGTGGCCCGCGGATACGCGCGTGGATACGGATGAGGAGCGACGGCTTTTTTACGTGGCCATGACCCGGGCAAAGGAGCAGCTTTTTCTCACATGGGCGGCCAAGCGGATGATTTACGGACAACTTGAAGAGCGGCGGATATCTCCCTTTGTCGAAGACATCGAAACGACCTTAAAACAGCAGGCGGAAACGGCCGAGAGGAAGAGGGGAAAACATCTACAAGACGGATATGTCCAAGGAGAATTATTTTGATCGTATCAAAATGGACATTGGAGAAAGGTGATCTGCCGTGGTGCTGCCGTACGTGAACCAGTCAGTTCACCCGGCCGGTGACTTTCACGTTCTGTATTGTACACCTGCGAACCCGGCGCTGACTGGAAAAGTTTATCATACACCATCCGTCTCAATGAATTCCAGAAGGGTTTCATTGAAAACGCCGGCCTGTTCCACATTGGCAAGATGGGCAGCGTCCGAAATGATCTTCAACCGTGAATCGGCTATCTGTTCATGAATGAACTGTGACGCCGATACGGGTGTTCCCGGATCATGCTCCCCGACTATGACGAGGGTTCGCGTCGGAATGGCGCGGATGAGATCACGAAGATCCATGTCCTGAAGCGCCGCACAGGAGGCCCGGAATCCCTCCGTCGGTGTATCAAGAATCATGTCTCGAATCTTGCTGACTTCGGCCTCCAGACGCTCCTGACCGGCCTTTGTGAACCATCGGTCGATAGCGCCATCGACGAAGGCATTCATGCCCCTGGTACCGACTCCTTCGATACGCTCATCCCAGAGTTCGCGCGGAGGCATGTGGGCAGCCGTAGAGCAGAGCGTCAACGAAAGCAACCGTTCGCTATGCCAAATACCCAACATCTGACCGACTACCCCTCCCATCGAAAGACCGCAGAAGTGGATCCTTCCCAAATCGAGTGCATCCATCAACCGAACAGCGTCGTCAGCCAGCATATCGATCGAATATGGACCGGCAGGGGTTTCGGAACGGCCATGGCCGCGGCTATCATACCGCAGTATTCGATATCCGGCATCCACCAGAGCGTGAACCTGAGAGTCCCACATCGTCAAATTCGTGGCTAACGAGGTCGAAAGCATTACAATCGGTCCCTGTTCGGGTCCATCAAACCGGTAATTGATAATTGTTCCGTTTACAGAAATTAGTGGCATGGGTATATCGGCCCTCTCTGTTTTTCTTAACGATAAAATTTTAAACGATTGGGATCATAATGGACGTGAGGGTAGCATCACGAGTACATGAATCGGGTAAACGGGCATACCCGGCCCAATAATCCAATGGTAGTTTAATACCGAAATGGTTCGAATGCAACCCTCACGTTTGGTTTGGTCTATCTCTGTACCCGTTAGGATTTCAACAATCGATTGTCTTGAATTATCATAATAGTTATGCTCTATGTTTTTTGAAAGGCATAGGTCAATTTATCGTTCGGCGTCTTGGAGACTACCGCTTTCAACTTCATGCCAACCTTCAGATCATCCACGGGTAGTGACCCGTCGATCCGGCCAAATACCCGGTATTCTCCATAGTCCACCACGGCGATGGTGTAGGGCACCTCTTCCGTAAAACCCGTGGGCGCGTAACTCAGGGTACTGAAGGTAAGTAACTCCCCATCTCCCGTCA
>DAISYQ010000076.1:0-7976 GCA_036825195.1 Syntrophales bacterium | reverse complement strand
TATTTTCTCCTCCGGAAAGGATCATGTCTTTGATGCGGTCCACCACATAGAGATAGCCTTCTTCATCAAGTTTTCCCATATCACCCGAATAGAGCCATCCGTCCTTTATCGCCTCTTGAGTCGCCTCAGGCAGGTTCCAGTATCCCTGCATCATGTGCGGTCCCCTGAGTACGATCTCTCCTACCTCGCCCCGGGGTGCATCCTTGCCCTGGCCATCCACGATTCTGAGATCCACCATAAAATAGGGTTTCCCCGCCGACCCCGGCTTTCTCATAATGTCTTCCACATTCATTAAAGATCCCGGTCCGCTGATTTCCGTTAATCCCCAAAGGTTCTGGCATAGAACACCTATCCGGTCTTTCGCTTCCTGAATGACTTCGGGAGGCAACGGAGATCCCGGAAGAATGGCGATTTCCCAGGCCTTAAGGTCATAGGATTCCAGCTCAGGCACTTGGAGCATCATCTGCATAATGGCCGTGACTCCCTGCATGATTTTGATCTGATATTTCTCTATGAGCTGCAAGGCGCCTACGGCGTCAAACGAATTCATGAACACCGTGGATATTCCCTTTACAATATGACCGATCAGAGGGGTAAGTGAACCTGAATGGAAAAGGGGTACCAAGAGTAAACAGCGATCGGGATAATAATAATGAAGCCCGATCATGAGATTTAATCCGCCCATAAATATATTTCGGTGGGTAAGCATAACCCCTTTAGGATGTCCCGTTGTTCCTGAAGAATACATTATTACATGGAGATCATTCTCATCCACGGGAACATCCGGTTCTTGATCCGATGCTTCACGTATCAGTTCTTCGTAATCCAGGACATTCATGACCTCGCTTGGGCCCGTGGCAATACGGCATCGCATGGCATGTATCGATTCCATTTGTCGCGCTTTGTCCTCAAAGGTATGGCTAAAGATGAACAGGTCAACAGAGCAATCCTGCAAGATATAATCCTGTTCGGGGGGGGCGAGACGTATATTCAGAGGAACCAGAACGGCTCCGATTTTTGCGACCGCAAAGTAGATCTCCACAAACTCACTACTGTTCTCCATGAGAAGCCCTATCCTGTCACCCGGTTTTACCCCGAGATTCAAAAGGGCATTGGCCATTCGATTGGTCCGCTCATTGAGTTGATTGAAGGTATAGATCCTTCCGTTTGATATCAAGGCCTCACGTTCCGGTGTAATCATCGCCCTTTGTTTCAAAACATTACCGATAATCATTGTTCAACCTCTCTTATTTTTTAATAGTTCGAAACAATTGAATCACAACAGTTAAAACATAATAAACAGTTAGAAAGGAATAACGGTAGTCTCCGTTCCCTTCGACAATGTGTTTTCGTCGCAAAATTACCCTATCGCGTTTGACTAATCTGCTCGCACCACTCACCCAAACTCGTAAACCAATGGATTATTTTATTGAGTCACCAAAACTCTCGGTCATAACCTACATCACCTCCATGACAGATCATCTCATCGCCATCATATTCGGTATCCACAGGGCTATGATCGGGAATATTACGATCAGCATAATACCTATAATATCAATGATAATAAAAGGTAAGGTGGCTTTGTAAATATCCGTGATCTTAATATTTGGAGGTGTGAGGCCCTGCATGACAAAGAGAAGAAATCCGAAGGGCGGTGTTTTCATCGCAATCCCCAAATTGAGCAATGTGATCAGACAAAACCATATCGTATTAAAGCCCAAGGCCGTAATGACAGGAAGAAAAATGGGAATGGAGATCATCATGATAGATACGGGTTCCATAAAGGTTCCCAGAATAAGTATCACCAGTTGCGTGCACAACAATATCACCATGGGGGGAACATCCATGACAGATATGGCCTGCACAAGGCCGGCCGTAGCACCGCTGTAGGCCAGAAGCTGACTGTAAGCCATTGATCCTGACAGTATCAAGAACATCATCAGGACAACATTGAGCGTCTCCCGTACAATCTCTTTGGTAACGGACCAGGTAAGCTTCCGTAAGATTGCAGCGAGAAAGAAAGAGCAAAACGCCCCCAATGCCGCTGATTCAGTGGGGGTGGCAATCCCAAGAAAAATCAGGCCGACCACCACAAAGATGAGCACAGACACAGGTAAGAGGCGTTTCAAGGTAAAGATCATCTTTTCTTTAAAGGGAGTTGACTCAACCGCATAGCTGGGTGCCAGCTTGGGATTGATCACACACCGCCCGACAATATAGGCACTATATAACGATGCCAACAGGAGGCCAGGGACCACACCGCCAATGAGGATCGCCCCTACCGAAACCTGTGCGCAGGAGGCAAGGACAACGGCCAGGGCACTCGGCGGTATGATCATGGCAAGCCCGCCGCTCATGCAGGAACCGATGGCAATGGAATGATGGTATCCGCGTTTCTGCATCTCCGGCAGCAGGGTTGTCCCCAATATAGCAGTGGTCCCCATAGCCGATCCGCTCAGACTTGAAAAGAGGGTGCCCGCTCCTATCGACACAAGACACAACCGTCCGGGCAATCGTCCAAGCCACTTGTCCACCACCTCCACGGCCATGACGGCAACGCCGGAACAGAAAAGCGCGCTTCCCATGAGAACAAATAACAGAACCGGCAGAAGAGGAAATGTGGCTACCGAACTGAATATGCTATAGGTTAGATTAAAGAGCCCATCGATCCCTCCCCATAGAATGTAACCTCCGATGAGATTAATCACTAAGAAGCAGAATGCCACCGGCAAACCCGTTGCGAGAAGAACCAGCAACCCACCTAAAATCATTATGAGAGGAAAAATCCATTCCACTGTACCATCTCTCCTTTACATCATATTAATGGTAACCATCTGTATATGTACTAATCTGGAATAGCTTCCGGTTCGAGTATCAAAGCCCGAACCTTAAAAATAAACTGAATAGCCAGAAACAAAAACCCCACAGGAATGACCACAAATAAAACCCACCGTGGCATGGTAAGGGTCTGCATTGTCATAAAACCCTTCTGAAAATTGGCCCAGGTAACCCAGCCACTTAATCCTGCAAGTAAAAAACAAGCCATGCTGCCAATGATATCCGTTGCTAATCGCATCACCCGCTTCCATGCAGATGGAAACGCCCGAAAGACAATATCGACCTTAACATGACCATCCCTCTTTAAGAGCCAAGGTGCACCCAAGAAACAGATGTACACAAGTAGATATTCACAGAGTTCTAGAACCCATCCTGGAGGGTTGGAAAAGATGTACCGCATTACCACTAGGTAACAGATAAGGATCATCACGAGAATCGATATAACCCCCGAGATAAAGGCCATAATATCAATGATTCTGTCAAACAGGCGCTCCATCTTGCATGTCTCGTTCATCGGTTACTCCTTATAGGCTTCTTTCCGAGTCAATTCTCTGAATTTGGGTCCGTAAACAGGTGACTTCTTAATAATCTCAGCCCACGTGACATCTTGCGAAAGAGCGACTAACGTTTTGGCTTCTTCCGGGGGAAGCGTGACAACCTGTATGCCCATCTTATCAAACAGCTTTTCTTCCTTATTCAACACTTCCTTAAGTATCGCATCGCTCTCGATTTCCATCGTTGCCATGCACTTTTTCAGGATATCCTGCAGATCTTTCGGAAGGGAGTTGAACTTATCCAGGTTTACAGCAACCGTGGACTCACCGCGAAAGACTTTTGGGCTTAATCGATACTTTATGAGTTCGTGCCAGCCAAGGGGCGTGATTCCCATCTCCAGCCACATGAAGCCGTCAACCACCTTACGCTGGAGGGCCGTGTAGATCTCCGGAGGAGGCATTACAACCGGACTGGCACCCAAGGCTTTAGTAAACGGCGCATACAGAGGCATGACACGGAGGGTTTTGCCTTTGAAATCGCTTAGGGAGGCAATTTTATCTACGGTAAAGAATTCGAACTCAAAATCAGTAACCCAGAAACCAAGGTGTTCCGCATTACAGAATTTCCGGAATACCTCTTCCCAGAGTGCAAAGGCTCCCGTTTTCCTTTCTTGCGGTGATGTCAGTTGAGAGAGACCCTTACAGTCGGCAACCGGCAGGATGCCCTTGAAATAACTGGTAGGGATATAGAGGATCATGTCGATGAGACCTGTTCGAAGGGCTTCAGGCTGGTCAAAAGCCTTTGTTACCTCTGGACCCCCCAACCACTTTATCTTGAGTCTGCCTTGAGACTCCTTCTCCACCATTTCTATCAATTTTGGAACGCCTTTGAGTGCAACATCATTCTGTGAAAAAGCGCTGACAGCCTTTAATACATAGGTTTTTTCAGCGCTCTGAACCGTTGCGGGCCCTCCGATCAGTGTGATAGAAACAAGCAGAAAAACCGTGATTAGAATAGACTTCTTGAAAAACCATTGATTACCAATCCTCCAATCGTGCAACCTTTTCCCCATAACCGCTACTCCTTTCTTTCTTTTTTTAATTACTTGACAGGATTTGGATCTGGCTTGAATCTCTGGATTGCTTATCTGTCCTTCAATCATTGTTGGGAGACAGAACGACCATTAAGATCAGTCTGTCTCCCTATAGAATTTACCATCCTTTACTTCTTAAATTCCGGCTTTCTCTTCTGTAAGAAGGCGGAAACACCCTCTCTGGCTGCGTCAGTGCAGGCAATCTCACCGGCACCCTGATAACCGATCTCGAGTGCCTCGGCAAAGGTTTCCGCTGCCGCCGCGCCCTTGATTATCTTTGCTATCACTCCTATCGCTTCCCGGCTCAGGGCCAGTTTCCCAGCCATGGGATTCTCGGGAATAACGATTTCCGGTATCTCAACACTGCCATCAGGCGTTCTGGCTGTCTTTCCCTGCAATCTATCCACTTCGGCCATCGCCGCAGCAATCATCTGGCCGTAATCATCCACAACCTTGGAAACCATGCCGACTTCAGCCGCCTGCTGAGCTGTGATCCTTTTTGCCAGACAGATCATCTCATGGAACAGTGCCGCGCCTGCCGGCCATTTCCGATACGGTACAACACAGCCGCCCACACCGGGAGATATCCCGAGAGTGATCTCCGGAAACTGTAAGAAGGCATTGCTGACGGCCACCATCGAATGACACCTCAGCGCTATTTCCAGTCCCCCGCCCATAGCCATACCGTTTATGGCGGCTACTATGGGTTTTTCCATCTGATCCATGAAATACAGGACCGTGGAGTCAACTCTCGGTTTTTCGGCTGCCGCTTCCCTGTTGCCGAGTGTTTCCGGGAAACTACCGATATCGGCACCGGCAGAAAAAGCTTTCTTCCCATAACCGGTAAGGATAAATCCCTTGACCGACGGGTCATCGACACCCTCTTGCAGAACCGTCAGAATTTCCTTGTTTATTTCATCATTAATGGCATTCATGGCCTGAGGCCGCCTGATGGTGAGAATTCGTACGCCATCTTTATCATCTACCACGATGTGTCTTCTGAAATCCTGATAGGCGGAGAAGGGTTGTTTGGCACGGGGGAAACCGGGACGTTCCTTGTCATACTGTTCGCAGATACGGGTGACCTCTTCCTCGCCCAATCTCTTCATAAGGTCGTAGGGACCTTCTCGAAATCCTAGAGCAATCTGGGCGCCAAGGTTCAAGTCTTCCTTGAGCCCGATCCCCCGATCGGCTATGTCAAAGGCCTGAGAAAAGAGAAGACCCAGGAATCTGCCCCTGATGGCCTTTCTCACGTCATCGGGGACATCAACCTTTGAACCAGGTTTCGGGGAGGCCCACTTTGCGACGGAACGTAGAATTTCTGCAGGTTTATAGCAGTCTCCTTCTTCCATTTTCCGGGTATTCGCTTCATAGACGAGCGGGTTTCCTCCACCGATACTCAGGACAAAGAGGGGACCGCCAAAGACAAACTCTTCGGCTACCTTGTCTATCTGCGCCGCAGTACCTTTGTCCAGTGCATGGACCGCCTCATTGGCCCAGTTTTCGAAGATCCTGTTCAGCATGAAGGATATGACGTTATCCGTGATAACCGGCATCTTCCCGGTTTGAGCAAAAAACCAGAAAATCCAGTCCAAGACATCTCGGCTTACACCCTTCCAATTGATGACCTCAACAGCGAGACTGCGCCACGCAGGAGCAAAAAAATGCGTAACGGTCGCTCGCTCCGGATGTTTCATATTCAGGAATATCCTGTCTGCCGGGATGGAACTCGTGTTTGAGGTCAGAACTGCGTCATCGCTGACAGCAGCTTCCAGATCCGCAAATATCTTCTGTTTGAGCGATATATTCTCTGTCGCCGCTTCAATAACCAACCCACAGTTCTTGAGCTGACCATAGTCCGATGTGTATACTATGTTATTGAGAATCGCTTCTCCCTGTGCTTCTGTAAGCTTCCTTTTCTCTACAGATTTCTGGGTATACCCCTGAAAACGTTTCTCCGCGGCCTTCAGGGCGCCTTCAACGATATCAACAAGATAGAGTTTCTTGTCCGGTAAACCTGCTTTCAGGTAGTAGGCGATGTCCGGTCCGATATTTCCCGCACCGACAACTGCCATTTCCTCAGGTAACGGGCGATCGGGCTGCTGAATGAGAAAAGGGTTGAAAGCCGTAGGGTATAGTTCATTCCTTTCCATAAAACGCTCCTTATATGTCTCAGATTCTTTTGTACGGTAGGCCCCGAAATCCAAGGACTACGGCAGACTTTTCGACTAACCGTATCTCCCCGGTCGAGACCGGAATTCAATCAATTTACCTTGATGACCAAACCGGCAGCCGTATCACCCGCGGCACAACCGGCAAAGAGACCGTATCCTCCACCCTTCATGACCAGTTCCTCGATCATTTCTATAATCTGGCGCATACCGGTGGGACCCTGCGGATGTCCGAAAATGAGGGAACTTCCGTAGTTGTTGAATATTTTCTCATCGATCCCCATAAGTTTTCCCATTACGACATCATTCACCGTAAAGGGGTTGTGGGTCTTGACCGCTCCCAGGTCAGCCACGGTAATATTGGCATTCTTCAGGGCCATCTCTGCGCATGGAGTTACGGCGGCGGCCATGAATGCCTGCTTTGCCCTTGCGTACCCATATGAAAGGACCTGGATAGTCACGTTTTTATCAGCCGACATCTCATCCGCTCCTTCCTTAGTGGTTACGATCATGCCGGCATTACCGTCAGCGGCGTGTGTCTGGGCACCAAAAGAGAGTATGCCTCCGGGAATAACCGGTTTCAGTTTTGCCATACCCTCTTCCGTGCAGGGTATGACCCCTTCATCCTCATCCACCACGATGGTCTCTTTTCTCGAAATTTTTACATCAACTCCGATCATGTAGCGTTTTTGAAATTCTCTGTCATTTTTGAGTGAATCCGTATACTTCTGGTAACGGCTCACCGCCATGGCATCCGACTCTTCCTTGGTCACGCCATGTTCCTGTCCTACGTTTTCCGCAGTCTGCGCAGCCGAGACCTGGGCTACCGGGTCCGTATTGAATCCGTCTACCATCCAGCTCTCATATACGGGTTGACCACCCATCCCCCTGGGATTGTTCCACAGGAGACTGGGGCTGTTGGAGCAACGGTCTGTGGTAGCGACCAATACCTTTGCGTGGGTTCCCGCTTCTACGGTATTGGCACCGTAGTTCAAGGACACGGCAGATGTGGCACAGGCCTGCGCGATGAGGGGTCCGCTGATCCTTGGGTTGCCCATCATCGTTGCAAAGTAGGGCGGAGCGAAAAACCACTGTTTCTGAGGTACCGTTGTTCCTAATACCAAGCTATCGAACATATCTGCGGTATAGCCCCTCAGCTCGAAGAATTTCTTAGCTGTTGCCGCACCGCAATGGACGGCATCTTCACCGGCAAGCTTGCCCTGCCAGCGGCAGAAGGGAGAACTCCAGTAACCTTTATAAGGAATGTAGACTTTTTCCAGCATCTTTGATTTCCTCCGTTTTTAATTACGTTTTTTTTGATATTTGTTTATTCATTGGACCAATCGGTAACTTCTCCGATTTTGTCTGACGTCTCGTAT
>DAISYQ010000075.1:0-8559 GCA_036825195.1 Syntrophales bacterium | reverse complement strand
ACTTGTATTCCATTAATAAAATCGGAGGATGATCAAGTGCTTTGGACGATTGCAGTGATGCATGGGAGGATCTCAAAGTAAGGGTATGAAACGATAAGGGAGAAAATGATCAATGAAGATTTCAGACTGGTTGGATGAAAAGGAAGCAGAAGGTGTCGATGTGTCTCAAATCGTTTTGCCTGATGATCTGCTATATGATGAAGACCCCGACGAAACCATTTTTTTCAAGGAAATTAATCCTGACGGAATCCTATCTATCGCCAAACATCCGTTTTCTACTGTCGAGCGCTTTGGAGATTGGTATTACTGCAGGGGTCGTGACAAGGCAACCAGTACTCATATGCCAGGAAAGGAGTGGATATTGTTTACAAAAGATAAAGATCTAGCTCTCGATACAGCTAAATCACACATAAAATAAGGTATTGAGTATGACAATTGAAGACGCCATGCTCCTTCCTGTAGTCAAGCACACGGTAGTTTTAACGGATATGCTTGGGTTCAAATGGTAGTCATGACGTCCCGCAAACCCACTTCTTCGCTCAATCCCCAGGACAATAACGTATGGCGTGTCTATTCGAGATTAGCTCGGCATGCTGCCAAGGTAATAAAAGTCGTTTGCCATTTCAATTTTATTAGTTAAGGAAGTCTCCAATATCAAATTCATTTCAGCAACAAGAGAAGAGGTACGTGGCATTGGATCGGTGCTTTTGACCTAATATTCTGATTCTAATATTGGAGGCATAAACATCTTCAGGACGCCTGTAGACGGTAATGGTGGAGGTAGTCAGAGTACGCCAATATGCCCCGACGCGGTCGTTTTCATTCCTGCCGCTGGGAGGCTTGTTGCCGAAATCTGCACCGCCATAATGGCGTTGATTAACGCCATCTCCTATAAAATCTTTATATTGCATGTCAACAACATAGTCATCGGCATCTCCACCCAGATTGTGGGTAAGTATGATCGCTGTGTCAGCTGTTATCGCAACCCATCCGCTGTCATAATCAGGTATCTGTGTAAAGGGAACTCTTGCCCATACCGGATGGGAAGCTAAAATAAATACAAAAACAATTAGAAACAGCCACCCTCTTGGGTGATAGGGGACACAAGTCCAATGATCGGTTCCCAGGTTTTTCATTTTATCCCCCTCAAGATGTTAATTTGTGTGCATTTATTGCAATTAGTTCTCGATACGCTTTCCACTTTTCGTATCAAATATATGTATTTTGTTGGAAGAGACAACAAGAGGTAAGATAGTGTTTTTTTCAAAAGAATGAATAGCGGGCAAACGAACCGTTAACCGGGTTTCATCTTCTCCGAAATGTCCGTAAACGAGTGTATCGGCCCCAAGGATCTCCACATGATCTACGTTTAGATACATTTTGCCGTCACGTTCCCCGGCAAGTTCACAATGTTCCGGCCGGATTCCCAAGATGACGTCCTGTCCTCCATGGCTGGGCAGCCCTCCATTTTGAAGCAGCAAGCGATTGGCCCCGGGGAGTTCAACCCATTGGCCGTCCGCACTTAATGAAACCGTCTGAAAATTCATGCCCGGCGAACCGATAAACCCGGCAACAAATCTGGTAGCAGGCCGTTCGTAAATTTCCAACGGCGTACCAACCTGTGCCGCATACCCATCGTCCATGACAATCAACCGATCACCAAGCGTCATGGCTTCTACCTGGTCGTGGGTTACAAAGATGCTGGTGACTTTCAGCTCTTCCTGAAGTTTCCTGATTTCAAGGCGCATCTGGACCCGTAATATGGCATCAAGATTACTGAGTGGTTCGTCGAATAGAAAGACCTTGGGTTCCCGCACAATACATCGGCCCATGGCAACACGTTGCCTCTGACCACCCGAAAGTTGTCTGGGCTTGCGATTGAGGAACTCGGTTATTTCCAATATTTTTGCGGCATTACGAACTCTTTTTTCTATTTCTACCTTTGGCATATGGCGTATCTTGAGACCATAGGCCATATTTTTATATACGCTCATGTGAGGGTACAGCGCATAATTTTGGAATACCATTGCAATATCCCTATCCGCCGGTTCCAGATCATTCACCACGGCCTCATCGATGGCGATTTCTCCTTTCGTAATGACCTCAAGCCCGGCAATCATGCGGAGTAAGGTAGACTTACCGCAACCCGAGGGCCCCAGAATAACTACAAACTCGCCGTCTTTGATATCACAGCTTATACCGTGAATCACCTCGGTTTTTCCGAACGTCTTGTACACATTCCGTATGCTCACATCTGCCATGATCAAACCCTTATTTTTCGGTTTCTGTCATACCTTTAACAAACTGCTTCTGCATGAAGATAACGACAAGCACCGGCGGGATCATTGCCAGTATGGTAGAGGCCATAATGATCTGCCATTCTGCTTGCCCCTCCCCCACATCCAGCATCCTTTTGATTCCGATGAGAAGCGTATAATAACCCTCATCAGTCGTAATCAGTAACGGCCATAGATACTGATTCCATCCATAAATGAAAAGGATCACGAACAGGGCGGCAATAGAGGTGCGGGACATAGGCAACAGGATATCAAAGAAAAAACGGATAGGCCCGCCTCCATCAATCATTGACGCCTCGCATAACTCATCCGGAACCGTCATAAAGAATTGGCGGAACAGAAATGTGGCAGTGGCCGAGGCGATCAGAGGAAAGATCAGTCCTGAGTACGAATCAAGCATCTTCAAATTGGCTGCGACCTCATAGGTTGGCAAAATTCGAACTTCAACGGGAAACATGAGTGTAATAAAAATGAGCCAGAAGAAGAACATTCTGAAGCGAAACCTGAAATAGACAATTGCAAAAGCGGCTATCAGTGAGATGGCAATTTTCCCCGTTGTGATTCCAAGAGCCATAATCAGGCTGTTTAACATCATGGTCCCTACAGTTGCACCCACGTCCCGTGGTCCCACATTGAGGGCTCGACTGTAATTTTCTATCAGTTGACTCCCGGGCAACAGCGAGAAATTTGATGTAATCTCATCTAATGAGTGCGTTGAGGCCACAAAGGTCACATAAATGGGAAAGACGAGAAGTAACATACCCATAATCAGTACCGCATGGGTAAAAAAAGTAAGCCAGGGGCGACGTTCAACCATGAATAACTCCTTTAATAGTTCACTCTTCTCTCTATATAACGAAATTGAATCACTGTCAGAGAGATAACGATAATCATCAAGATAACCGATTGAGCTGCGGAACCGCCTAAATCCAGACTGAGGAAGCCATCGTGATAGACCTTATATACCATGATGTTTGTCGCATTATTCGGCCCGCCACTCGTTATCACATGGATCACGCCGAAGGTGTCGAAAAAGGCATACACAATATTCATCACAATCAAAAAGAACGTGGTAGGTGACAACAACGGAAACGTAATGGTCCAAAAGCGTTTGAGCGGTGGAGCGCCGTCAATTGCAGCCGCTTCGATAAAAGGCTTGGGGATTGCCTGAAGGCCAGCCAGAAAAAACAGGAAATTGTAAGAGATTTGCCGCCAGGACGCTGCGACGATTACCAGGAACATTGCCTGTCCCCCATTCAGGCTGTGATCCCATTCGTACCCGAAGATTTTCAGATAGAGGGCGATGATCCCCACCGTTGGATTAAAAAGGAAGTACCACAATACCCCAGCTACTGCGGGAGCCACGGCATACGGCCAAATAATCAATGTCTTGTATCCGGTCGCACCTTTAATGGCACGATCGGCCATAGCAGCCAGAAGCAGCGAAATGGACATGGCAATGGCCGCAACCGATAAACTGAAAATTGCTGTCACATATATGGAATGAAGGTAGATTTCATCGGTAAAGATATAGACAAAATTGGCTAAACCGACAAAAGTGGATGTGATTCCAAAAGGATCTTCCTGCAAAACTGATTGGTAGACAGCCTGTGAGGCCGGCCAGATAAAGAAAACAAGCGTGATAACGATTTGAGGAGCGACCAATATGTACGGCAGAAATTTATGCTTGAAAACAACTCGCTTTTCCATCGTAAGTCCTCTCGTCTCACTGCTTCGAAGAGCAACTGGACTTACCCATCAAAATGGGTAAGTCCAGTTTATCAGACAGCTTTATTTATTTGCCTTTTCAAACTTCCGCAATAACTTGTTTCCCTCTTTGACGGCGTCGTTAAGCCCCTGTTGAGCAGTCTTCTTATCGGCAAAGATGGCTTCCAACTCGCCATAGATGATATCGCGGACCTGCACATAGTTACCGAATCTTATTCCCTTGGAATTTTGGGTAGGTTTATGGAGAGTCATCTGCTTCAATGCGGTTTCCATCCCTGGTTCCTGTTTGTAGAAACCCTGTTCCTTTGTCAAGTCGTAAGCTGCCGTGGTAATGGGTAAATATCCTGTGAACTGGTGCCAGTCGGCCTGAACAGCCGGCAGGGAGAGATAGTTGAAAAATGCGGCCACGCCTTTGTATCCTTCACGGGAATGGCCAGCCATTACCCAAAGACTTGCTCCGCCAATAATGGTGTTTTGAGGAGCTCCCGGTGCATCCGGCCAATAGGGGAGCATACTTGTGCCAAAATCGAATTTACAGGTTTTCTTAAACCCTGCATACCCTGCTGAGGATTCGGTGTACATAGCAACTTCTTCTGAAGAAAATTTGGCATTCCCCAGATTGCGTCGCCCGCCGTAAATAAAAATCTTCTCCTTCTGCCAGTCAGCCAGTTGCTTAATATGCTTTACATGTAGAGGACTATTGAAGACGAATTCGGTATCCAATCCTTCAAATCCATTGGCTTTGGTTCCGAGAGGCACATTATGCCATGCGCTGAAGTTCTCCAACTGGATCCAGGATATCCATGCTGTTGAGAAGCCGGCGGGATAACCTGCTTTAATCAGTTTCCGTGCGCAGTCTGCCACCTCGGGCCATGTTTTTGGTGGTTTATCGGGATCGAGACCTGCCTTTTTGAAAGCTTCTTTATTATAGTAAAGGACAGGTGTCGAGCTGTTGAACGGCATGGACAGCATCTTACCTTCACTGGTCGTATAGTACCCGGTCACGGTAGGGAGATAGACATTCGGGTCAAAGGGGAGCCCTGATTCAGCCATCACCTCATAAACCGGCTTAATCGCTCCCTTGGCCGCCATCATACTCGCAGTTCCCACCTCAAAGACTTGGAGAATATGTGGGGGGTTTTTAGCGCGAAACGCGGCGATACCGGCGGTCATTGTATCGGCATAGTTTCCTTTGTAGGTTGCAACCAGCTTATACTCACTCTGTGACTTGTTAAAACCGTCCGCTATGGCATTGACTTTTTCACCAAGCCGTCCACCATGGGCATGCCACCAATTGATCTCAGTGATTGCCTGCGCAGTAGCAACTGAGACACCGAGGACAAAAACAACTGCTACTAATAAAAATGTATACTTTTTCATGTAATACCCTCCTTTCTCTTACAGCTAAGAAAAAACACCATTAAAAACCCTCCCGAAGAGAAGGCAACCTTTGTTGCACCTATGGAGAATGTCCTGGGAATCTATCAGATGCCATGTGATCCTGACTGTCCGGTGGTACATATGTGTGAATTTTGCAAACAAGTGACCGACGAAATCAGCAAACCAATACCCTGCACACCGGGACAGTCGGTACATATTGACGATAGATACGTCAGAAACGGGGTGGTAGAAATATTTACGGAAGTGGAACCACTGGCCGGTAAACGGCATGCAGCGGTAATTGAACATCGTACCCGAAGGGATTGGGGGATACAGATCAAACGGATGTTTGCCGAACGCTATGCGAGAGCGACCAGGGTATGCTTGGCTATGGATAATCTGAACACCCATACTGTCAACTCACTCTACAAAACATTCAAACCCACGGAAACCAGACGTGGTAACATGACTTGATATCCATTACACGCCAAAACACGGCAGCTGGCTGAACCTGGTGGAGATCGAAATCAGTGTCCTGAGAGTATAGTATAGTTTCTTGATCGCCGGATTTCCTATATGGCAATCATACAGAATGAAGTAGTTGGATGAGAAAAAGAGGGAAGTATCAGTACGAAAAAAAATTGTCCGGAAATTTACGATACCGGACGCTCGGATCAAACTGAAGAGCCTTTATCCGAAGTTGTAAGTGTTATATGGTATTCTGCCTTTACACCTCCTTTCATTGCCAGAATCCACGGTTGTGTGACGTTTGACGCTAAACTTACGGTAAAATTATGTAAGCAAGTATTATCGCTTTTGTCAATCTCTTTTTGGAATCATTGTATCTTTTTGAGATCAAATTTTTCAACTTTATCGTACTTAACTATTATACCTCATTACCATTATACCCTTCAGAAGTTTTGGGCTTCTCGACACCAGACATCTTTATGGTTTAGGCTTGATCTATTCAAAATAGCGGTGGTATTGTGAATACTACGCATCCTGTTACTTTTATGGGATCATTGGTTCAATCCTTTGGGACAGGAGAACATTCATGACAAAGCAGCCATATGGTAAATATCGTATCCCTGTCGACATACTGATTATATCCACGGTTCTACTCTTTTTTACGGCCTGTCAGATAACTGAAAAAAATGTCGATACGTTAAAACCCGAACGGTTGACAAAAAAATTTTACGTTATAGGGCACCGTGGAGCGGCGGGTCTGGCTCCTGAAAACACATTGGCAGCATTTAAAAGAGCATTGAACCTTGGAATAGATGCTGTTGAGTTAGACATCCTCATTACTGCCGATGGAAAAATCGTCGTCCATCATGACTTCAACCTGAAACCAGAAATAACTCGCACATCAAACGGTGCATGGCTGAAGGACTGGGAGAGACCGGCCATAAAGGATCTCACTTTGGCTGAGCTGAGGGCGTACGATGTCGGCCGTCTCAAACCCGACACCAAGTATGCACGCCGGTATCCAGAGCAACAACCTGCAGATAGAGAGCGCATTCCAACGTTGCGTGAAGTCATTACACTGCTTAAAAGTTATGATACAGAAACGCAGCTCTGGGTTGAAATCAAGACATCACCGGAAAAACCCGACATGACCCCACCCCCCGAAGCTGTCGCCGATGCGCTGGTTCGACTGTTGCGCGAGCAAAATTTTGCCGGACGAACCCGCGTTCTTTCATTTGGCTGGCGTGCTCTGGTTCATGTTCAAAAAATTGCACCGGAGATTCCAACGGTCTATGTTTCTCTTGAAGGCCAAAGTTTAAACAATATCAAAGCAGGCCAACCCGGAGCTTCCCCGTGGATGGCCGGCCTTGATATCGATGATTTCAACGGTTCGATACCGCAGGCGATTAAGGCAGCCGGGGGGCGGTACTGGGCGCCTTATTATAAGCACGTTACCTATGATCTCATGAATGAAGCCCACAAGCTTGGTCTTCAGGTCTTTGCGTGGGCCCCCGACGAACGTAATACCATGGTTCTTCTTATTGAAAAGGGTGTCGACGGTATCATCACCAACCGCCCTGACATCCTCAAATCAATTCTCCGTGGGAACCAAGGTTGAAGCGAGAGATCGCGTCTATTACTGCTGAACGACAATAATACACTTTCGAGTATTAGCGGGTGAATGATATGAGATTTGCCGCACGACGGGCAAAGCAATGGCTTACAAACTTTACCTGAGATCTACTTCCGGCAACTGAACTTTTTGGATTTTTCAGAGATATACTCTTTTATGAATGGCATTTCTTAATGAGCTGCATGTTTTGTAGTTATAGACCATTGAGCATAGTTACTTTATACCAACATTTCAGCTTCATATATGATAACCATAAAAAAATGCCTTGTTAATTATGTGCAAATGTAGCAAATTAGCCAATATGCCAGATTACGTTTAGTAGCCTGCACCCAATTAATGAACAAAATTAAAGGAAAATTAAATACTGTGAAAGTGATCGCATTAAACGGAAGCCCAAAACGCAAAGGTAATACATACCACGCATTGCGTGTACTAGGCAACGAACTGGAAGCGGCCGGCATTGAGTTTGAAATACTACAGATCGGCCATTTGAACGTACGCGGTTGTATGGGCTGCCTCAAATGTTACGACAACCTTGATGGCAAATGCAGTATCAGCGGAGACGATTTCAACGATCAACTGCCGAAAATAATGGTTGCCGATGGCCTGGTGCTAGGGTCACCGGTTCACTACTCAGGTATAGCTGGTACGATGAAAAGCTTTCTCGACCGCCTGTTTTATGTGTCCGGGGCGAACGGGAATTGGTTCCGCCATAAAGTGGGCGCAGCTGTCGTGGCAGTGCGCCGTTCGGGCGGGTCATCAACGCTCGACGGGCTGAACCACTACCTGAATTATTCCGAAATGATCATAGCTACAGCCAACTACTGGAATATCATCCACGGTAGCACACCCGGTGAGGCAGCGAAGGACACCGAGGGGGTACAGATTATGCGCGTGCTGGGCAAGAACATGGCGTGGATTATGATGATGAAAGAATCCTCAACGGTGATTCCGCCGGAAAAAGAGAAAAAAGAGAAAATGAGCTTTATAAGATAATCTGTGAGAAAGTCTACCGTTGTTTACAGTTTTTCGGGGTAAAAATATTCAAGCAGT
>DAISYQ010000074.1:0-8611 GCA_036825195.1 Syntrophales bacterium | reverse complement strand
TCAACTTCAATTCCCGTAAACTCGCCTCGTACTCCTTCGCATTCATTAATGGCATAGCTTCTCTCCTGTATATCTGTAATCTGCCGCAACGCCCGACATCTGCAACCGAGCCGGGCAATGACGCTATAATCAGGGGATACACCCATGTATCCTCCAGAAAGTTGACTTACAATTTCCGTGCCATAAACCACATGTCATGCCAAAGCAATGCCGCTTTACGTATCAACGGTATCTGATCACCAATTTTATAACATTCCATACTTATTGTGCTATAATTGATCGCATCGCTTCAGTTTGCGGGTAATGGTGGAATGATCAAGACCCAACGCAGTGGCTGCCTTTCGTGCGCTTCCATGTGCCTTGATCGCATCTTTGATAATGACAGTCTCTATCCGTTCGATATGCTTCTTTAACGTAACTCCAGGCGCTATATTCATCGCCTTCACCGCACTCACCTGGATTTCATCGGGAATGTCCTGCGGGGTAATCCGATCATGCAGAGACACCACAACGAGCCTCTCAATGACATTGGCAATCTCTCGGACATTCCCTGGCCAGGGATATGTGAGCAATGCGTTCATGGCCTTATTGTCTATCACTCGTTTCTTATTGTATTTATCGTTGAAATAATTGACAAAGAAGGTGATAAGGTAGGGGATATCATCTTTCCTCTCCCGCAGGGGGGGGATTTCTATAGCGACGACATTCAGGCGATAGTACAGATCGGCCCTGAAGCGATTCTCGGCAACCATCTCCTTTAAATCCAGATTGGTCGCACAAATGATCCTCACATCAACCTTTTTTGAGACAGTGCCACCAACCCGCGTAATTTCTAAATCCTGCAGAACCCGGAGTAGTTTCGGTTGGAGAGACATGGGCAGAGATTCCACTTCATCGAGGAAGATGGTTCCCCCGTCGGCAACTTCGAACAGACCTATTTTCCCCTCTTTTCTCGCCCCGGTAAAGGCCCCCCGTTCATAGCCGAACAGTTCGCTTTCTAGGAGAGTTTCCGGTATGGCGCCGCAGTTGATCTTCACGAAGAGACCCTTATTAAACCGCGGAGACATTGTATGGACTTCCTCTGCCAGCCGGTCCTTCCCCACACCTGTCTCACCTGCAAAGAGAACGGTTGCATCAGTCTTACTTACCCGACTGACCAGATCACAAATATTCTGCATCGATTTGGATACGGCAATAAAATCCTTCCCGAACGAGACGGACTGCTGGATAGTCTTGAGCTTTTCCTTGTACGCTAGGGCCATCTCCAGCGAATCCTCCACCTGCTGCTGCAGATGTATTAGTTCAGTCATATCACGGTCGTTGGTGACCACCATGATGATGTTCCCCTCTTCATCGAAGACGGGGTTTCCTGTGACCAGCAGTTCCTTCCCGGACCACAGTTTCTGCTTGAGTGACTGCCTCTCTCTCGTCTCAAGAACCTTGAGGGTGACGCTCTCGTTAAAATACCCTTCTCTGACGAGATCTCGCATATTACGCCCGATGACATAGCTCCTATTAATGCCGGTCATCTTCTCATAAGCCGAATTCACCATGAGGGTATTCGCTTCGCCGTCGGTGATATAGATGCCGTCGTATGACGATTCGATCACAGCTTCAACCGGTTTAAGAAGGTTTTTGTCTCGTTTGAAGTCTTCATGATCCATGGTTGTGTCATATGAAACGACAACGCCGACAACCTTTTTTCCCCACCGTATCGGCACCCTATCACATACAACAGCGACCTGGTTGATCTTCGTGTATATGTGCGTTTGAGTTTTCCCCGTCAGCAGAAGATTCAGGATCTGTTCTGATGATTCTTTGTCGAGTTGAGAGCAGTGAAGACGCTCGGGGGTGCTTTCCTTTTTCAGGTGGAAAAATGAGCGGGCCTTGCCGTTTGCGTAGATCAGATATCCGTCTCTATCGAAGATAACGAGTGCAAGAGGGAAATCATGCCAACCCTTCTTGATCATATCATCATTATTTTGGAAATCACTGTCTTCCTTAAAATCTATCTTCATCATGCGTCTCGCTCCGTATTCGATTTTGACCCTTGACCAGAACAATGGTTTATGTTGTCAGTTCTTTAACAACAATTTATAAATATCGGCATTTCGGTTATTGAACCAAAACTCGCACCCTTTAAGATGCAGGTAAATGCTGATTGAGAGACACTACGGAATTTCATAGGCCTTCTTTTTGTAAACCACCATAAGGATTCCATGTCATTGATGTAGCTCTTACCTCTAAGGGATTCAATGTTATCTTTGCGGACACGAACGATATAATGCTTTTCATATGCCAAGTCAACTAGGCTATAATAATCAACCCTGTTGTCTAAATGTACAATATGATCAGGCACTGCTCTATCTCTTATAAATGTTTAAAAGCGTCTTCCTGGCATATTTCCGGTATTGACCTTAACCTGTATCTGCGACTTGTCTAATGATGAGGACTGGTTGACTGGAAAGCGTTATATTGAACAGCCTCTTTGAAGAGCAACGCTTGGCATTTCAAAACATGCCCACATAAAAGGAAATATCATTTTTTCTTTGTTCCGTGCAATCGGCCGAGCGATAAAATGCTTGACAGAGAGAACGGAAACGTCTACGGTTATAAAAACGCGAAACGGTATTTCGCATTACGAAATTTAATACCCTGTACATGGCGCACAAAGAATCAAAAGACAAAAAGAAACCGACCAATCTCGTGCAGACGATAGAACGCATGGCTTCAATTTTTGAGGTTCTCGGAAATTACCCCAATGGATTGAGTCTCGGTGTGCTGTCTGAAAAGGTTGATCTTCCGAAAGGAACAACACATCGTCTGCTCACGTCCATGGCTTATTTCGATTTCATTCGCCAAGATACCGCCAGCAAGCAGTACCACCTCGGATTTAAACTGCTGGAACTCGGCAACATCCTCCTCAGTCATATCGATCTTCGAAAAGAGGCTCATCCGTACCTGGTTACGTTGAGCGAAGAGGTTCAGGAAACCGTACACCTGGTGATACTGGATCAGAATAAGGCCCTCTACATCGACAAGGTGGATCTTCATTCGCGTTGGGGATTGCAGATGGTTTCCAAGTTAGGATCCCGAATACCCCTCCACTGTTCGGCAGTGGGGAAAGTGCTGCTGGCATATATGCCCGAAAGAGAGGCCGATGCGATTATTCAGGACGATACCCTTGAGAGGTTGACCGGGAACACCATCACGGACCCGGTTGAACTGAAGCGGAACGTAGCGAGCGTCAGAGAAAAGGGCTATGCCATCGATGATGAAGAAAACGAGCCGGGAGTCCGCTGTATCGCCGCTCCGATCAGAAACTATATCGGTCAGGTGGTGGCGGCCATGAGCGTATCGGGGGCCACCACCCGCATGAATACGGATGTGATTGAAGGGGCTCTGAAGCACAGAGTGATTAACACGGCGATGAAGATTTCGCACAAACTGGGATTTCAGCATGAAATGGAAGGGTGAACCGGTATGTGGGAACAATTCAGGAAAGTCATTCAACATCGTATTATCCCTGTTGTAACCATCGGAAATGCCGAAGATGCTACACCTCTTGCCGAAGCACTCATAGCCGGAGGACTGCCGTGTGCGGAGATTACCTTCCGAACCTCCGCCGCGCCAGCTGTAATTGAATCTCTGACCGTAAGAGGCGATATGCTGGTGGGGGCCGGTACCGTGCTCACGATTGAACAGGCTCAAACGGCGGTCGACGCCGGAGCCTGTTTCATCGTGGCACCGGGATTGAATCCCAAAATGGTCGACTATTGCATGGCACACGCCATCCCCGTGACGCCCGGTGTGGCAACGCCCACCGACATTGCGATGGCACTGGAATTTGGGCTCGATATTGTCAAATTTTTCCCCGCCGAGGCCTTCGGCGGCCTGAAGACCCTGCAGGCGATCAGTGCACCGTACGGCATGATGCAATTTATCCCCACCGGCGGCATCAACGAGGGAAACGTAGTCGCATATCTCCGTCATCCCCAGGTCGCGGCAGTCGGCGGAAGCTGGATGGTCAGTCCATCACTGATCTCCGGCGGACAGTTTGAAACCATCACACAACTTACAAAAGAAGCCGTCGCTTTATCCAAGAAGCCTGACGGTTGACCTGGTTTTATGGTTCTAGGAGCACAAACGGTATCAAGAGGAGATGTGAACCATGCCGGTATTGAACATTAAATCGGAAAAAGCGTGCACCTTCGATCTGCTGTCTCTGGGGGAAGTAATGTTGCGGCTCGATCCGGGTGAAGGAAGGATCCACACGACCCGCACCTTTCGCGTATGGGAAGGAGGGGGAGAATACAATGTGGCCCGTGGGTTACGTCGGTGTTTCGGCATGAAAACGGCCATCGTAACCGCCTTTGCCGACAACGCCGTCGGTCGTCTGGTCGAGGACTTCATTCTGCAGGGAGGGGTTGATACGTCCTTCATCAGATGGGTCCCCTACGACGGGATCGGCAGGACGGTGCGCAACGGTCTCAATTTTACCGAACGGGGATTCGGTATCCGTGGTGCCCTGGGTGTATCCGACAGAGGCCATACCGCCATATCCCAGATCAAAAAGGGGGACGTGGATTGGGGACATATTTTCGGTACGATCGGCGTCCGCTGGTTTCATACCGGCGGGATCTTTGCCGCACTATCCGCTTCCACGCCCGATGTAATCGAAGAGGCAATGATAGCGGCCCGCAGCAACGGCACGATCATTTCCTACGACCTGAATTACCGTCCCTCGTTATGGATGAGCATCGGTGGCAGGGACAAGGCCCGGGAGGTGAACCGGCGTCTTGCCCGGCATGTTGATGTGATGCTCGGCAACGAAGAGGACTATACGGCCTGTCTCGGTTATGAAGTGGAGGGCGTCGATGAGAATCTTTCATCCCTCAATACTTCCGGTTTTCAGAGGATGATAGAGCGGGCCGTTCGGGAGTTCCCCAATTTCAGGATAGCCGCCACCACACTGAGAACCGTGAAAACGGCCACCCGTAACGACTGGGGCGCCATCTGCTGGGCGGATGGGACCTTCTACCAGGCGCCCATGCGGAAAGACCTGGAGATTGTGGACCGGGTCGGCGGTGGCGACAGTTTCGCCTCGGGCCTTATTTATGGTCTCATGACCACCGGAGATCCCCAACGGGCGGTGGAATACGGTGCAGCCCATGGAGCCCTTGCCATGACGACGCCCGGTGATACGTCCATGGCCACCGTCGGTGAAGTAGAAAAGATCATGGCCGGAGGCGGCATCCGGATAGATCGATAAGATGCAGGCTCAAAGCCGGTCATGGGCTGATACCCGTGCGTAACAACCTGAGAGGAGCCCGTTTTATTCAACACTTAACGACGAAAGGAGATGTAAGATGAAAAAGCTGACAGTAATTCTTTTTACGGCGGTGCTGGGGATGTATCTCCTGCTTGCTATCGGTCCAACGGCGGCACTGGCCAAATCGTACGTGTTTAAATACGCAAATACCCAGTCCGACATGCACCCCCGCAGTAAATCGATGGTCTTTTTCAAAAATACCCTTGAAAAGGCATCCAACGGAAGAATCAGCGTGGAGCTCTATTTTTCCGGCGTCCTCGGCAAAGAGTCAGAGGTACTGGAGATGGTCAAGCTGGGCACGGTACAGGGATGCAGGGGCGGTCTCTTTGAACGGGCCAACAAGAAATATCTGCTGTACACCCTCCCCTTCCTCTTCGAAGATGCGGATAAAGTAGTGTCTGTCATGCGCAGCGACCTGGGGAAGAAGATCAACAAAGGGGCCATGGAAAACGGTTTCTATATTCCGGCTACGGGCGTCGCTGGCGGGATGCGCAACATTACCAACAGCAAACGGCCGATTGCGACCGTTGCCGATCTGAAGGGACTGAAGATGCGTACCCCCCCGATCGATGTCACGATCCGGACATTCAAGGCCCTGGGCGCCAACCCGCAGCAGGTTGCCTACACGGAGACCTACATGGCCCTGAAGACCGGTGTCGTCGACGGCCAGGAAAATCCCTTCTCCAATGCGGTGGACATGAAATTCTATGAGGCCCAGAAATATCTCTCTGTCGTCAACTGGCAGGTCCACCCTGATCCGTTTTACGTCAATCCGGCATGGTACAACAGCCTTCCGGACGATCTGAAAGCAATCTTCGACGCGGTTGCCGAAGCGACGATCATTTACAGCGACACCATCTGGCTCAACTCAGAAACAGGGTATTACAATATCCTGAAAGACAAACTCATCGTCAACCACATGGACCCCAAGGATCGCTCCGGGTTCGTAGATGGCGTAAAGAGCGTATGGCAGTACTATGTCGACCAGGGATATTTCACCTGGGACGAGATAAACGAAGCGATAGCCATTGCAAACAAATAGCAAAGGGGCCGTCATCTGTCGAAGGCCATGAAAGGATTGCGCCGGATCACTCTCCGATCCGGCGCTCCAAACATTTTGACAAGGAGATATATGTATCGACTGGAACGGTTCGCGACACACCTGTTTGAGATGATCATTACGTTCTTTTTTTTCGTCATACTGAGCATCACCATCACCCTGGTCATTATGCGATACGGGTTCAACGCCGCCATCATCGGCGGTAACGAAGCCATGAATTATCTCTTTATTTACACGACGGCGCTGGGAGCGGCCATATCGGTCGGTAAAAAAGAACATATCAAAATCACTTTTTTTATCGATAAGCTCAAAGCGCGTCCCCGAAAGTATGTCAATATCTTAAATTATCTGCTCATCGGATTTATCAACGGCGTCATGATCTGGTACAGCCCAAACTGGATCTGCTCTACCGGATATTTCGAATCGCCGGTTTTGAGAATTCCCAACTGGATCGTACAGATCAGTGTACCGGTCGGTTGCAGCCTCGTCATTTTATACTGCCTGAACCACATATTCCTTGAAATCTTCAACAACAAATCTTCATCGAGCGGTGAACACATATGATCATCCTCCTGACCAGTCTGGCCGTTTTTTTGACTCTCGGCATTCCCATCGCCTATTCACTGGGTTTGTCTGGATTTCTCTATTTCATATTCGAACACCCCGAACTGGTGTCCATCCTCCCTCCCCGTTTTCTCGCCGGGATGGATTCCTACGCGATGATAGCCCTGCCCCTCTTCGTTCTCATGGGGCTCCTGATGAACGCCGGGGGGATTACCACCCGTCTGATCAATTTCAGCATGTTGTTTGTGGGGCGCTTCCGGGGCGGCCTGGGGGCCGTCAACGTATTCGCCAGCATGATCTTCGGCGGCATCTCCGGGTCATCCGTCTCCGACACCGCTTCGGTGGGAGCCGTATTAATTCCGGAGATGAAGAAGAAAGGATATACCGCCGAATTCGCCAGCGGCATTACGGCGGCCTCGTCAACCATGGGAATGATCATACCGCCGAGCGTACCCATGATCATCTATGCATTGGTATCGGAAGAATCGGTGGGAAAACTGTTTCTGGGCAGTCTGATCCCCGGTGTTATTATCGGCATTCTGATGCTGGGAATCACACTGGTGGTATCGTATGCCAAGGGATACCCCCGTGAAGAAGTCCTGCTGACCCGCAAAGAAAAACTCGATACCGCGCGACAGTCGATACTCGCTTTAATCATGCCGATCTTCGTCGTGGGTGCCGTCGTTTTCGGAATTGCCACTCCCACCGAATCGGCGGGACTCGGCGTCCTATACGCCCTTATTGTAGGAGCCTTTCTCATCCGTGAGTTGAAGTTCAAAGCGATACCACCCCTGATGCTCGAATCGATCATGACCAGTGCAAACGTGATGGTCATCATCGCCCTTTCCAAGCTGTATATCTGGATTCTCGCATTGGAACGGGTCCCACAGACGGTAGCCCTTTTTATTTCCGGGCTGGATCTGCCTGCCTTCGTGATACTGCTCGTTATTGATATCGTCATCCTGCTCACCGGAACCTTTGTCGATGTAAGCCCGGCGATACTTTTGCTTACACCGGTTTTCCTTCCGGCCATGAGCGTGCTGGAGGTATCCCGTATCCAGTTCGGTGTGATCCTGATTTCAGGCCTGGCCATCGGTCTGGTGACACCTCCGGTAGGAATGTGTCTCAATGTCGCTTCGGCAATTTCAAAACTGGGTATCGGCACCATATTT
The DNA here is from genome assembly GCA_036825195.1 of Syntrophales bacterium. Classification (GTDB taxonomy): domain Bacteria; phylum Desulfobacterota; class Syntrophia; order Syntrophales; family UBA2210; genus UBA2210. The sequence continues at coordinate 483 of DAISYQ010000074.1, read as the reverse complement.
CGTGCCGCACTCCCTTTTCTTCTTGCCAACATCATAACATTGATACTGATTACGTATATTCCGCAGTTGAGTATGTGGCTCCCTTCAGTATTTTTTGACTGATAATAAAAAGCAGAGAGGTACCAAACAATGGAAATAAGAAATGCAGTACATCCAAACCATGCTGTACATTTTGATACAGCTCAACTGCGCGAACACTTCTTGATTCAAGATCTATTCAAACCGGATCAGGTTAAACTCGTATACAGTTATTTCGACCGGCTGATTGTCGGCGGCATGTGCCCGGTCACACTGCTGAAACTCGAGGTGGACGAGAAGATCATCGGCGCGCCCTTCCTCCTACAGAGACGAGAAATGGGGGTCATCAACATAGGAGGGGCCGGCATCATAACGATCGACGGTGAGACATACAGCCTGTCACCGAGAGACGGTCTCTATATCGGTATGGGTGCCAAAGATCTCGAGTTTTCCAGTGCCGATCCG
>DAISYQ010000073.1:0-8863 GCA_036825195.1 Syntrophales bacterium | reverse complement strand
CTGGTCGGCAGACGAACTTAAGCCCTTCGACGCGATCACTCAATCAGGGATCTGCGACATGGTCATGACGGCACACATCTTCAACGCCAGGCTCGATCCCCTCTGGCCGGCAACTCTCTCGCACACTATGATCGATGGGATACTGAGGAATGACATGGGGTTTGACGGTGTCGTCGTCTCCGATGACCTGCAGATGGATGCCATACGATCCTTTTACGGACTCGAACAGGCAATCACCATGGCGATTAATGCCGGCTGCGACATGCTTGTCTTTGCAAACAACTCCGTATTCGACGATGATATTGCAGAGCGGGCCACAGGCATGATAAAAAAGCTGGTAGCAGCGGGTAAGATACCCATAGAACGGATAGACGAATCCTACAGAAGGATCATGAAACTCAAGAAAAGGTTGAAACGATAGCGTAACCGATGGAGTACTTCTCCTTGTAACGGGTTAACGATATGAAAGGTTCAGTATGACACCATTGCTACATATAGCGGCAGGCATTCTTTTACTGGCCGGAGGCCGCAAATTTTTCTGGCTTTTCGTGGGCGTCGTAGGATTCATCACCGGCTTTTTCTTCGCCGATCATATCCTGACCATCGACTCACCCACCCTGACGCTGGCAACGGGGATTATACTGGGGATTATCGGCATTTTCATCGCTGTCTTCATGCAGAGCTTTGCCATCTTTGTGGCCGGTTTTCTCGCGGGTTCGTATATCGCCTATACGGTAATAACCTCCTTCGGACTGATTCCCGAAGGAGTATTCTGGTTCACCTGCATAGCAGGCGGCATCGCCGGCGCCGTACTCCTCTATTTCCTTTTCGACTTGGTTCTTGTTGCACTTTCATCTATTGTCGGCGCCTTGATTATCACCGAAGCCGTTACACTTCCCCCGTGGATTGAAGCGGCCCTCGTTGTTGCCCTGACCCTCGTGGGAATTTTCATCCAGACAAAGCTCTTCGTACGACGAAATTCCTGAGTGATTGAGATCCTCATCTCAATAATGACATGTATAAATGATTGCAATTCCCTGCAGCGATCTATGCACAATGAATCCGCCGTTCCGTGCAGGCAGGCGCTCCGGCTCAATTACACTGCCGCTTGTGCATTGGGGAGACCAAAGATATCAAAAAGAGATTCGATCTCCTGTGCGCCGAGAGAAACCAGTTCGTTGGCGTGGAATCCCACGGGATTGAGTTTTCGAAATACCTTTGCCGGGTACTGGGTGAGCACTTTTTCCCCGTTGACGACATACATCCCCGTCTCCGTGTCCCGCGACATCTCGATAAGGTAGTTATTCCTGGTGCAGTACTGCAGGAAACCGTTGATCTTCTTCGCACGATATCGCGCATCGATAAGACTTGTATCGAGGGCAGGGAGAATTTTTCCCTTAACTTTTGAATGGATATCACCAATAATCTTTTCGATATGGCCTGTTACGACCTCTTTGGACAGGTGTATCTCCTGTCTGGTCCGGGAGCCGATTTCGGCGGCCTTTTGTAGGTAGTATGCCCCAATCTGACTGAAGGTAATGGTGTGAAGTTTCTGAAGACTGTCGTAGAGGTGCCGGTTGAACTCCTCTTTGGACTTTATAATAAATTGAGGTTCCCCCACGTTGATAAACACATCCTTACACCCCTGGATCAACCGGTCCACTTTCACGTTAATGGGGAGCACATATACCTCTTTCCTGTATTGAGAAAAGGTGCTGCTTACCAACTGATAAACAGAGCTTCTGATCTTCTTCAGACCGCCGAACCCCCAAGTGGTCCCCTCGGGAAATACCAGTGTCGACATGCCCTGTGCTATGGTCTCTTTAAAATGGGATAGCTGTCCCGAAATTTCTTCCTTTAGATGATCCTTCTTTTGAACGGCACTTTCAATAAAGGGCCGGTGGATGGTGGATAGATTCATAATCTTGAAAAAGATCCTCGGCAATCCCGATTTGTCGAGCAGGAGGAACAGTGATTTAAGGAATGAGTTCTTTATCTTGAAATTGGATGAAAGGTACGTTCCGCTCAGGAAATCTTCCTTAGCCATGACGGTAAAGACCGGTCTCGGTTTGAGTGCCTGATAGACCTTTGCCAGCGACGGTATCTCAAAATAGCTGTCGTGTGTGACCGTGAAGATAATCGGCATGGGAACGTTGGCAAGATACTCCCTGCCCTTCAGTCGCGGCCTCTGACGCATCAGTAAGCGTCCCGCAATAAAAAAACAGGAGATAACAACGTCAAAAATGAGATGTTTGCATCTGCTTTTCATGAGGACTATCCCATCTCTATGTAATATGTAAATTCAGATAGTTCCGGCATTGACAGCCTATCATTTTATATCAATATGTATAAAACCGCCAACGAGGAAAATCAAGAATTTTCAAAGTTATACTGAAATATTTCGGTATCCGGAGATCATCAGTGATCCCGATTCGAGAAAAGGGGTGTCCTCAGCGGTCGATTTCTCTGAGATACTCAAGAATTTCCATCTGCATCTGAAAGGAAGGTACGATGCCAGGGGTAATGTCGACCGGAAGTTTCTTCGCCATCATCTCCATGAGCCGCTGCAGGGCCACGAACATATCCACCGGTGGGAGGCCGTTATTCGTCAGATAACGGACCAGCTTGAAGGTCTCGAATCCGTCGAACCATCGGGAGAAGTGACTGTTCAGGTGGACTTTGTCTCCACTGTTTTCCACAAGTCGCGGCCACACCTCACTGAAGCGGCGCTCACTTAAAAAGGCCTCCAGAGACGGGTGTATCCCTCCGGCATGCGCCAATATGGCCTGATCGTCCATCTCACGGAGGGATGACATATAGTCGAGCCATGTCTTAAGCACTATGAAGGACCGGGGATCGTACAGACAGTAATAGTTTCCCTTCCCTTCGGTAAAACTCATGATGCGCTTCCCCGTGCCGAAGGGAACACGGCCGGACGGTCTTGCGGAGGGATGAACCGTGGTGGCGGTTATCCTCCCCACCCTGCCGATCTTCGCGAGCTTGTCGAGAAAGTAGAAGTCCTCTCCCGCCCTCCTTTTATTCATGCCCCTCACCGCCGCATACGCTTCGGCGGTGCACGCCATGGTGGAGCCTATGGAATGAAAGGCGTACGGTGATGCGGCCCAGCGCAGACCGAGGACATAGTAGCGGAGAAACAGCTCGTAACAGCAGATCGCGGCCTGTTCGTCAGCGGAGTCAGCCTCCTGGTGCGCAAAGGCGATCACGGCCGCGGTAAGTTGTTCCTTTTCAAATGAGTCTCGCACGGCAGCAAGATACGCTGGCTCCACCAGCGTGTCGGCATCCAGACACAGGAGGAGCTTTATCGAATCGGTATCGTAGTCGAACAGTTCCAGCGAGAGGTCCAGACCGATCTTTCTCGCAAATCCGACGCCAGCGCTTTTACCCGGCATCTCCAGTCCTGGCGAAGAGGCATCGATATACGCCACCTGCAGGCCGCTTTGTCTGATGCGATCGATGCATGCGGATTGCCGCACCTTTGTAATATCGTCTCCATTATCTTCGACGAGGGATCGCAGGATTTTGAGTGTGTACTGATTATCGGCAAATGCCTCTGCCGATACGGTTTCTTCATCCCCGTTGTTGACGACACAGACAACCACTGTACGGGTAAGCTGGTCCGGCGGGTTTTCTGAAAGGTCGGCAAGAGTTCTGAAGATATGGTCCGATTCGGCAAGGGCAGGGATCACAACAACCGTATCGATCCCCTCGAATGATCCGGGGACAATACGCCACCTGGCACCCACGGAGTACTGTTTCAGATATTTCTCAATGGCTGCTGGAACCGTCATCCGACATGTTCCTCAACCAGTTTTTTTACCGATTCATAGTCAGGGTTCTCTAACCAATGGATGACAATTCCCAGTCTCTCCATCCGCCGAAACCATGTCATCTGCCGCTTGGAGAACTGGTGTATCCGCGTGCCGAGCTGTTGGACCATCTCTTCACGGTCCATCTCCCCGCGAAGGTACCGGCTGAGATACCGATACTCCAGCCCGAAGGAATCCAGCCTCTCCCAGCTCACGCCCTGATCGTGGAGGGTTTTGACCTCTTCTATCATTCCCCTGTCGATGCGGTCCTTCAGACGCCTTGTTATCCGTTCGCGAAGGAGATTTCTTTCCCAGCCTATACCTATGATAAAGGGGTTGATTTGGGGACGCTCAGCTTCTTCAACAAAGGGATGATCCTTCGAATACTCGGCGATCTCGATGGCACGTACCAGACGTTCCCTGTCCTGTGTATCGGTCGTATTATGCACGGAGGGATTGCTTTTCACGAGACGATCTCTCAGAACGTCCATATCCATCGTTCGGAGTTCTTCACGGAGGGAAGCATTCTCCGGAACTGCATGCATGCGGTAGTCCTTAACGATCGCTTCGATATAAAGTCCCGTTCCGCCGACCATAATCGGCATTACTCCCCGCTGTGAAATCTCCGTGAAGGTTCGATAAAACATCTTCTGATATTCAAAGAGGTTGAATTCATAGTCGGCATCGACAATATCGATCAGGTGACAGGGAATCACTGTGCCGTTTATCATAAATTCCGAGATATCCTTGCCCGTTCCCAGATCCATCCCCCGGTACACCTGTCGTGAATCGGCGGAGATGATTTCGGAGCCGATCTCCTTTGCGAGCATGGCGGCCAGCCGCGTTTTACCGGATGCGGTAGGCCCCAGGATGACAATAAGATTGTAGTCATCGGCTTTCAACTGTTTACGAATCCTCTCTTTTAGTGTATGACGAGCTCGTGTTTGAGATTCAGACACGAATACCCTGTACCCTACACCGATATATGAAGACAAATAAAGAAAAAAAGATGCTTGATCTGGGGAAAGACCCTATCGGATCTCTGCTCTTCCACATGAGCCTGCCGTCGGTGGTAGCCATGCTCGTCATGTCGCTGTACAATGTGGTGGATACCTTCTGGATAGGGAAGATCAGCCCGGAGGCCATTGCGGCTCTAACCATCTGTTTCCCCATTCAGATACTCTTCGGGAGCATAGGGATGGGAACCGGCGTGGGTGCGGGTTCCTTTGCCTCCCGCATGTTCGGAGCGGGAAATCATGCAAGGGCAAACGGGACGGCAGGACAGATCATCTTCCTCGCCGCATTCTTTGGGATACTCATTATCCTCTCCTGCACCATTTTCTGCGAGCCGGTGTTGTGCTTTTTCGGCGCCCCGGAACATATCCTCCCCCTTTCCAGGATGTACCTGGAAATCGTCGTATTCGGCACACCCTTTCTCTTTTTCATGATGATGTCCGACTCCCTCTTCAGGGCGGAGGGGAATCCAAACGTCCCCATGTTCGTCATCGTAACGTCGGCGATATTAAATGCGATCCTCGATCCTTTTCTTATTTTCGGATGGGGGCCATTCCCGGAGATGGGAATCAGAGGGGCCGCCGTTGCAACCGTAATATCACAGTTCTCGGCCTTCTTCCTGTCGGTGTACTTTCTTTTTTCACACCGTTCCGGGTACCACGTACGATTCAGAGATATCATACCGAGATGGTCGATCATCGTTCCCATCTACCAGGTAGGCTTTCCTTCCTTCCTCACCCATATCGCGATGAGCGCGGTACTCGTCATCTACAACCACAAACTGGGCGATTTCGGTCATCTGGCGATTGCCACCCTGGGACTCGGTTTTCGGATAAACGGGGTACTCATGATGATACTCTTTGGAATCGGGCATGGGGTAATGCCCATGACCGGCTTTAACTACGGGGCGCGTAACTACGACCGTATCAAAGAGATAGCACGTGTGAGTACGAAATTCTCTGCGCTCATCGGAGGAGTAAGTTTTCTCCTCGTTGAAATCTTTGCCCGTCCGTTACTGGCTGCCTTTACCCACGATCCCGAACTGCTCGCCATAGCGGTTCCCGGTCTGAGAATATATATCGCCACACAGATACTCGTGGGACCAATGATCGCGTGGATCAATCTCCTGCTCGGCATGGGTAAGGGGTTGGCTTCCATGATGCTGTTAATCGGCCGCCAGTTTCTGTTTGTTGTGCCCCTGGTATACCTGCTGCCGATCTACTTCGGTCTGGACGGAGTGTGGCTTGCACAACCCCTTTCAAATATCATATCTTTTACCGTCATATTGCTCTGGACAGAGCTGGAGCTGCGTAGGCTGAAAAAGGCCGAACCCGCGGCGTTTCCGATCGCACTGTAAGAAAAATATTGACAAGGTGAAAGCGAAACTATTATATGGGGCAAGCGAATGATCCCTAATTCGGAACTGTATGAAGAGGAAAATCCTTTTGAACGGATATACCCTTAGCGTGGGAACCCCACAACACCTCAAATGGCTCAACGGAATTATCATTGCCGTCGTCGTCCTGAACATTCTGGATCTTCTGTTCACCCTGCTCTGGTCACAGTTGGGTCTGATGCGTGAGGTCAATATCCTCATGGGACAGTTGCTGTACGTTCGCCCGGTACTTTTTGCCCTCGTCAAGATCGTTCTGGTTTCGCTGAGCCTGTATCTCCTCTGGAGGTACCGGAAACATCCCTTTGCCGTGGTCGGACTCTTTTCCGTGTTTACCGTTTATTATTCCGTCCTTCTTCACCATCTCCGGTTTGCGAGCTTTCTTTCCAGCATATAGCTCTCCGGTGATTTTAGGTCGGCGAGTTCTGCCCTTTCTTGAATATCTTATAATATTTCATAACCTTTTTTACGTAATCCTCCGTCTCTCGTATCGGCGGGATACCACTTGATCGATCGACGGTTTCAGGGCCGGCGTTATAGGCGGCAAGCGCCAGATGAATCTCGCCGTTGAAACGATCCAACAACTGCTTGAAATAGCGTGCGCCTCCCATAATGCTCTCTCTGGGATTAAAAGGGTCTTGTATCCCGAGAAGCTGAAAATTGAAGGGCATGATCTGCATAAGCCCTTTCGCTCCCTTTTTTGATACGGCTTTCGGGTCAAAATCGGATTCCGCCTTCATTATGGCCTTTATCAACGAGAAGGAAACCCCATGTTTTCTGGACGCTTCTTCGATGTATTCATCGTACCTGCTCGTCGAAGAGGGTCCGGAAAACCTCTTCCGTTCCTTTACAATTACCCGGTATTCTGATGTGGGCGGCACAAGATTGGTGAAACAGGGATTACCGTCCCGGTCGATATACATATAGATATCCGCGTGCAGAGACGCCGCAAATGCTAACAAAAGCGCCGCTCCCATCAAGATAGCTGCTCCGTATCTATGGTTCCAAGTCGCCATCTATTTCCGACATTTCTTCCGTTTCAGGGTCTTCGCCAGAGACGACATACGCCTATCGATCAATCCAGCAAATGGACAAATATTCCGCTCCGCGGCTTCGGTTCGAACCACGTGGATTTCGGCGGCATGGTCTTTCCCATGTCCGCGATCTCCATAAGCTGATTCAGTCCTGTGGGATACAGGGAGAAGGCCACCGTATATTCACCCGAATCCACCAATCGTTCAAGTTCGTCCATTCCTCTCGACCCTCCGACAAAGATAATCCTGGTATCCGTCCTCGGGTTATCGATGCCCAGCACCGGCCGCAACAATCGGTCCTGCAATATGGATACATCCAAGAGTCCGACAGGATCATCCCCGCCGTACCCCCTTTCCTTTTTCTGGAATCTGTACCACATGCCGTTCATATACATCCCGAATTCGCCCCGGCATTGGGGTAATCTCTCTTCGAATCCATCTGACAGGATAAAGAGCTCCCGCACCTTTCCCATGAATTCTTCCTCATCGAGACCGCCCAAGTCTCTGACAACCCGGTTATAATCCTTTACATTAAGCTGGTCATGAGGGCATATCAACGCCATGATATAGTTGTATTCCTCCGTCCCAACGTGACTCGCATTTCTTTCTCGACGCATTCTGGCAACGGCAGCCGCCGCGCTTGCCCTGTGATGACCATCGGCTATGTACAGCGAATCCACGTTTCCAAATTCAGCTTGTATCTGCCCAATGAGGCCATCATCTTCAACAATCCACACGGTGTGAGCGATTCCGTCCTCGGCCGTAAAATCATATTCGGGGTCGCCTTTGACGATAGTGTTGACCGCCAGATCGATGGCTTTTGAAGCCTTGTACGTCATCAATACGGGACCTGTCTGGGCATTCACCCGGTCTATATGCCGTACCCTGTCGATCTCTTTATCGTTCCTTGTCAACTCGTGCCGTTTTATGACCCCTGATTCGTAATCGGCTGCATTGACGCAGGCCATGATTCCGTACTGGGCATGATCATCCGTTTTCTGTCTGTAGATATACAAGCACTTCTTTTCATCCTGAAACAGGATGCCCTTCTTCAGAAAATCATACAGATTCTTTTTTGCCGTTTCATATACCTCTTCATCGCTGACCGTGTCGTCAGGAAAATCCACCTCCGATTTTACGATACGCAGAAAACTTCTTTCGTTATCGCGGGTCAACGCCCTCGCCTCTTGTGAATCAACTACATCATATGGATAGGATGCAACATCCTTTACATATTGTTTTGTCGGCCTAACGGCCCTGAACGGATTTACCGCAACCATGATTGATACCTGCTCTTCTTTAGTTTAGGCACCTTCTAACACAGTAAATATCTTCAAGGCAATATCTTTGCGGAACATCTTTAAACCAATTAACCCACACCCGATGTATGGACACTTGCAATATTTGCTATTGAATAGTATGAATCCCGTCTTACGAATAAAAAAGGGAGAGTAGTTACATGAGTGTGATCAGGGTCTTCATACACGGTCTCGAAAGCAGCAGTCAAGGTACCAAGGCAACCTATTTCAGAAAACGGTTTTCCGATATGATTATCGAAGATTATCCGGGAAGTCTGGAGGATAGGATGGATAAAC
>DAISYQ010000072.1:0-8905 GCA_036825195.1 Syntrophales bacterium | reverse complement strand
TCGACGGCATTGTGCACATAATGGCATTTGTGGGCATCAATCCACGGCGATCCCTTCTGGACGCCGTTCATCGTGGCACGCGAGGGGAAGAGTATTCTCTGCACGCGTTCCAGCTTGAACCAGCGCAAGACCCTGTCCTCCTCCTGGATGTGAATATGGGCTATGACCGGTATACCGAGCATCCGGCAGAGAGGCAGGAGGAATTTAAGCTCATAGCCGGTGTTTGCATATACAAGCTGTATTTCATGATGCAAGAGGATGTACATCAATTGCCCCATGGCATATGCAATCGGAATGACTTGTGAACGTTGATACATGGGGAGCCCGAAGGGTAACAGGAAGGTGCCGCCATCCCGCAACTGACTGTCCATTTGCGAGCTCGGGTTATAGCACAAATAGGCTGTAATTTTTTGTTTGTTAATGGTTTTGAGGAGAGCAATCAGGTTGACTTCACCGCCAGCAATAAAAGGGGTGTGGGAAAAAAACAGCACCCTGACAGGTTGAACTGTTCTGGACAGGTCCCCTGATGTCTTTTTCCGTCCTGAACCGATTTTCATGAACCATACCTCCTTGCCCAGATCCTCATGACCACCGTGTTCGGAATCGCTGATTGATGTAAGCCGAGAGGATCATCCGTTCCTGTCCAGAGATCAATACGAAAAAGCCCAAGGCTATGATAATGCACATATGCAGGCCAAAGATTGATGCCAGGGATAAGTAGTCGGGCTGCACACCCTTTCCCAGAATAAACCATACAGGGACAATCAAGATGCCTACCTTGAGCAAGCTCGCGAGCACGGCCCCGTAATATCGGAAGGGATCGGCCTCGATGATCTTGCATGCATACAGTGGTTTGATCAGTCCATCGAAGACGATGCACGGTACGGCGGTACCAATGGCCACGCCCATTGCACCCATCCGATACCCCAAGATAAAACTCAAGGCGAGGGTGGCGACGCTTTTCAGGACATCCAGAAATGTTGCCAGCTTGTGTCTGCCCGTCGCATTCATGACGAAGACTACCGGGAACATGCCATAGGTAAGTATGAGCGGGGTGATGAGCACAACGGTATACAGGTAGGAGATCTGGAAGGCCGGCCCAAGCCAACGCCCGAGGAATTGCTTTCCGTATAATACCACCAGAATGCCCCCAGTACCGGCCAAGATCACACTAATACGAGAACCGAGCACCAGCCATCGTTCCATACCGGCAAGATCGCCGGATCCATCACGATGACTGAACAAGGGAAACAGCACACCTTGGGTGGTACGGAAGAACTCGCCGAAATAATTTACCAGGGTGAGCGCCACCCCGTAATATGCTACCGTGGTGACATTCGAAACCCACACCACGATATACGGTGCGAGCTGACTCGTCGTGATCATGTTGAGCGTATTGATGAAATTCGCAACCGCAAAATCCATCATCTCTCTTATCTTGTCCATGCCGGCATAGGCGTATCCGATGGAAAGGTTAGGATCGATACGAAAACAAACAGCGGTTTTCAATAACAACTCCAGGAGGGTAGCGCAAGCGCTTGCCACGGCTAAGCCGTAGATACCGTAACCCATTTTTAACAACAGAACGGTCATTCCGGTCCTGAAACAGATCTCAAACAATTCAACATAGCGTTTGAGATCAAACCGCAAATACGCGCCCAAGAGTCCATCGAATACCCGCAAGGGGAAGGCCGTCCCGATCGAAATCCCCATAATCATGACGGCGAACCTGAAGAATTTGAGGTGCTCTGTATCGCTTATGAAAAACTGTGCCAGGAAAGCCGAGCTAAAAGACATCAGGATAATGATTGTTCCCAGGAACAGGAGCAGGAAAAAGGCGCTGTTCACATATGAATTGATCATGTGTTGCCGACCTGCTCCCATCTCGCGCGAGACATATCGAATTACCGCGCCGCCAATGCCGAAATCAAAGACACCATAGTAACCGACGAATGTGCCGATCAACACCCAGATGCCGTAAAAACGAGCCCCCAGCATATTGATGATGAAGGGCATGAGAAGGAATGCCACGGCTATGCGGATAAAGAGCACCACGGCGCTCAGTACCGATCCCATGGCAAGCATCTTTTTTTCAGACATGAGAGGAGTTCTCTAGCGTGTTGAACCAGTCGAGGATCTCCCTACAGAGAAGATCGCGGGAATTCTGAAACATGATGGAATGATCCGTCTCGGGCAGATAGGCATACCGACAGTATTTAGCATATATATCTGATTTTAAGAGAACCTTATCCCTGAGCTCAGCATCAAACTCTTGCGTCTCATTGTCTAACTGGGGGAGAAGAAAGAGAATCGGTTTCCCGTTTTTAACCAACTTCTGGAAGGCGGAAAAAACTTCCCAGTTGAAGCGCTCATGATCAGGGTGGCCTCCCGTACGGAGGAAACCGCACTTCTTCAAGGCATCATTGATCAGCCGAGCCATCAATACCCGGGCACTCTGGAGCATGAGCCCCCAGTCGGACTTACCGCTCAACAGTCGTGCATAGCTCCTTGGACTCATAAGCTTCCGCAGATACCCCTGCATGGTCACCCGGGCATCGAATTCCCTCACCGAAGTTTTGCCGGTATTTTCTTGAGGAGAATAGAGGACTGGGAACGCCATCATCAGTACGCCGTCAATCAGGTCCATTCGTTCCGCGCCGGCCAGGGTCAGGGATATGCACCCCCCGCATTCGCCCAGTAGATAGATTTGATAGCCGCTGAATTCGCGCGCGGCCCAATCGATAACCGCCAGGGAATCCTCTTTGAAATAACCTGACTGGACCTTACGAAAGAGCTCCGGTATGCTGATCCCGTCTGGGAGCTCGCCCTGACTGTCACCGGTCCCACTCTGGTCGAGCCGGAGGACCGTAATCCCAGCAGAAGACAACCGGTCGGCAACAATCCGTAGATAATCCCCCACGCCTGTTTTCGTACCGATCCCGACCTGAAAAAAGATTATCAGTCGCTTGTTGGACACATCCTGGTCCGGGATGGAAAGCACACCATGGAGCATTTCGCCCCGATGATTGATAATAGTTACTGTCCTTTTTGCCAACAATCAATCACCACTTATACTTCTTTCGATAACCATTTTGCTATCAGGGTATCCATGGCGTGAAAAGAGGAGGTCCAGACTTTTTTTGTCCCCCAGCTGAAATCAGTGATAAATGGTGTCAAGGTGCAGTGGCCGTTTCGATTCAGCCCATGCAACCATTCTTCCCATGCCTTATTCGCGGGGGATTCGACCCGTGTGAAGGGCAGGAGCAGGGATTGTCCTTTAAATCCTTGGAGACATTCACGCTCGTCGATAGCTTCCATCTGCTGGATGAAACCGTTGGTATAATGAAAACCATAGATCGAGATCGGATCGCCCGATTGCAACCGCTCTCTCAGACCTTGCTCGTTGCAGATGATCTTTCCGAAATACTCACGCTGCATGATGATGTTCGCCCTGAACAAACTTCGGACATAAGACTTGATATTGAGCACCGGATCACAGAGGACAACGCGGTCGATATGCATCTTTACCGACGCCATCATAGCCAGCACAGCCCCCAGCCGAAAACCAATCAAACACCGGACAGCAATCTTGTTGCGGGCCCCTAATGCCTTGATGGCATGTTCGATATCATGGAGGCGCGTTGCTACATTCGTATGCTCAAAGCTCCCGGCACTTTCGCCTTCCCCACGGTAGTCAAAACGGAGTACATGAAAACCTTGGTCTGCCAGGCCGCGGGCCAGATTCACACTCTCACGGTAACAACGTAGCCTTTCGTGACCAATAGGAGGTACAATGACGATGCTCGTATGAGATGCATCTGCCCTCGGTTCGTTGTGAACACCGTACAGGTAGTCTGGAAGGCACTCAAAGAAAAAACTCTCTTCCTTGAACGGCACCACCAATCGATTCGGAGATGGACATGACGGGGGAGTATGGTGCATAAGGCTATGCCTCGACATTCTCGAACTTCTTGTTGCCACTATATTCAGCATGAGATATTACTTCGGTCTCGAACACATTCTCTTGAATTGCCACAATCATGGCAATCAGGACATAAAGGATTGAAAACGTAACCCGGTTTGAGAAAAAAGCGCAAACCCAGAAACCGGTCAATGAAATAATCAGATACCGGTAGGTCATGTCCGCCGGAGACAGTGCTCGGCCCTGTTTTTTCTTACGTCGAAAATACTTCCATGCCTGCCAGAGCGGATAACATGTGAATAAGGCAAAGAATATTCCGCCTGGGATGCCGGTTTCAGCGAAGATCTGGATCAGGGTATTATGGGGAGGCAGGCCGCGTACCCCGCCATAATCGCGCATTGCGCCCGCGGACTCACCGGGTCCGATGCCGAGAATCGGATGATCTTCAAGCATACGTAAGCAGGCCTTCCACTGCACAATTCGTGACTCTGAGGATTCATCCCCTGTAAGCCCTCCCCCCAAGTCTCCGCGTTGCGGACAACGGCAAAGCCTGTGGTAAAAATGGCAATCATCAGGGCGACAGACAACGATGTCCTGAACAACTTGGGTATTCCCTTCATAGATATAAGGCTTGGAATCCCTACAATCACCAAACCCAACAATCCCTGACGCGAGCCGCACAGGAATATGTTTATCGTGAATAAAACTGCTATGATGAAATACAGATAGCGCCATAGCTTGTGTTGTGAGGTTTCAATCAAATAGAAGACCAAGGGTATAACGGTTACTAGGATCAGGACCACATCATTGGCGTTCTCGTACCATCCGAAACCGGAAGCCCGGACGCCTGGTTCATACCTGCGGATGGAATCATACGACAAATAGACCAACGCGGCTACGATAATGAATGACAACTTCCGGATACGATGAACATCGGTGCTTTCTTTTACGATCAGGAAGAAGATAATGATATAATTCAACCATACGAATAATATCTCCCATCCGGCACGCAACCAGATGGAGCTGGCACTCATGATCTGCATGGTTACAAAGAGCAAAAAAAACTGGGTGTACTTATTCGCGAGAAAAGGCTTGCCACCTTTGTCTCCTGCCAAGAGATATGCCGCTAACGCCAGGAGAGCCGATGATTGATAGGGACGTAATGGCACCAAGGCTGGAAAGACAAAGACCGGTTGAAAGAACATGACAAACGCAAATAATTGGAGGAAAAAAAAAGCCATCAGGATAACTTTGCTCGGAACAAGGTTAAATATAACATCTCATAATCCTGAAGCATGCGGTTGATGGAGAATTGATCCCATACCAATTCTTTAGCGTTCATACCCATCGTTCTAAGCATGTTATGGTCGTGATAAAGCAAAGCCAGACACTCGACCAATTGTTCTACACTATCTGGATCGATTAGAAATCCATTCACCCCATCCGTTATGAGCTCGACAGCACCAACCGATCGCGTGGCGATCACTGGCACCCCGGATGCCATGGCCTCCAGCATGACATTAGATAATCCCTCATGACGGGCGATACTGGTGGAAACCAAGACATCAGCTATGCTGAGGAGTTCGGGGATATCCATTCTATTACCAAGCAAGAAAGCCACCCCACCGAGACCTTCAGCTCTGATAAAAGTTGTCATAGCTTCCCGATACGGGCCATCGCCAACAAAGATAACCTTCACAGCCAGAGAGGGATCATGGGTAAGCAACCGTTTGATACCTTGTAAGAGCATGATTGGTGCCTTCTCTGGTTTGAGACTCCCGATAGAGATGATATAGAAAGATTGTGCATCAAATGGAAACGATTCCTTTCTCAATCGGGCAATAATCTCATCTCTAGGATGGATACCGGAAAATTTCTCCGTGTCCACACCATTGGGAATGACTGTTATCCGGGAGAGAGGAATGCCGATTATCCTATTCACCTTATCTTTCAAGGAATCCGAGACAGCAAGGTTCATATCACATAAGGAATACAAGATTCTTTGCAGAACTTTCTGATGGGGTTTGTTAAAAAAGCTCCCATGTTCGCCATTAATCACAATCGGTACACCAGTGAATTTGGCTCCCAGAATACCATAAAACGACCCACCTCCCCAGGCGTGCGTATGAACAATATCCACAGATGCCTCCCGGAAGAACTGAGCCACTTTCTGGATAGCGCCAATCCGTAAACCTTCAGGTATTTCCATATTCACCAGTTCAACATCGGGTTGAAGCCGTGAGGCCATGGGTCCTGTCGAATTCAGGCAACACACTAGTGGTCTGAATCTTGAACGATCCAGACGGTTGCAGATATTCACCACACCATTCTCCATGCCACCGATATCCAATCGGGTCAGCACGTGGCAAATACTGATATTGTCACGATTATACAAATGTGTTTTCATGAAATCCGACGGAACAGGTACCCATGTTTCCTAAAATAGTAAAGCAATCCCCCAAAATGGCTGAGGGCATGCTTACTGAGAGGATTTCGTCGGCTGAGTCTTTGTGCATGGTGATAGATCTTGATATCTGGATAAAACATGAGCTTGAGCCCCTTCTTCCAAACACGCATGCAATAATCCAGATCCTCTGGAGCATAGAAGATCTTTTCATCCAAATAGCCCACAATCTCTAGCAGGTTTTTTCTAAAGATCCAACACGCCGACGCTGCAGTTTGTCCCTGTCGAATTTCATTCCAGGGGAAATCTGGATAAAAATCAAGATCTCGTATTGGCCATCTGAATATGATATCCAAGACCTTAGTTGCTTTGGCAAACAGCGTTGGAAATCTTCTTACCGAAGGTTGCGTTTCGCCATCAGGCCATAAAAGCAAGGGGGCAAGGACGCCTACGTCAGGCTTCGACGAGAGATAATGCAACGCAGGATTAAGCATCCCCTGGTAGTATTCAGTGTCGGAATCACAAATGATAATATAATCCCCGGTTGCTTTTCTCAAGGCCATATTACGAGATACCGTCGTACCGTAATTCTTTTGTAGAGGTATGATATGAACTGAATGCTTCCGCGACAAACCCGGTATTATTTCTTTCTGGATGACCTCCAAGGTGCCATCTTGCGATCCATTGTCAACGATCAGAAATTCCCCAGTGAGTCCTTCTTGGTCGAGGGCCTTGGCATAACTGTCGATGCACTGCTTGATGTAGCTTTGAGAGTTCCACGTTAATATTACCAATGACACATTCATATTAGCACCCCATAGTTGCTAAAATGAGCTTCGATTTTCAATCAATCGCGCTTCACGGTTGGTTCTCTTAAGGCCAATAACGTATGTACTCCGAGGAGTAGGAGAAGGCCAATAAAGAAAACAAAGAACCCGGAAAACGAATGGAGAAAACCATGAGTTATCTTTAATCCGTAACGGTCCGCAAGGATCACAAGCAGTAACAGTCGCATAATATTTGCGGTAAGGGCGATTGGAATTGTTGCGATTAGCAATATAAGTTTCTTCCAGACGGCATATCTGCTCAGAAAGGCAATCAATACGCCTAGGGCTAGCATTGATATCAGCGACCTCAGCCCGGAACAGGCATCAGCAACTTCTAATGACCCACTCGAAAGGGTGAATATATTACCTTCATGCATGAAAGCTATCTCACCGTAGTGATTCAACAAGAATGCCGTAACACTCGACACCCATAATTTCAAAAGCAGGGAGAACTTGTTCCAGATAATGCTTGGAAATGGTATCATGAATATCAAATAGCCTAAGGGAACAATAAGCCGCCGGGCTATGAATACCCCTCCCAGATACAGGCTCAAGCTCCATAAAACCACAATTAGAGAAAGGCCCTGGAGAAAGTGTTCCGAACCCACCATGGATGTCACCAGCAGCAGGACACCGATAAACAGAGCTAAAAAACCCCAGTTCGAGGGCTTTAAAACAGTGAAGGCATCCTCCTGACTGATATGCCAAATCATATATACGGCGATCACCGGAATGATGAAACCATGTGAATATTCAGGAATAATAGTCCATTCGCTGACAAGGATGACGAACATCTGATAATAAGTTGCTATCAGCAAGGCTGTAATGACAAACAGTAGTGCCATATTCAGATAGACTTTTTTTGTTCCAGTCATGCTATTACAATCCTCAATGGGGTACTCTAGCTTCGACTTCCGCGGCTACCAGTCCCCCCAATTGTGTCAACAGAGTTAAATCCTGCATACGATCAGCATCCGTGCCGGTCAGCGTAATTCTCACAAAGGTTCCATCGGAACGGTTTTTCAGAAAAGCATCGATTACCCGATACATTCTCTCCTGGTATTCGGAAGCCAATAATCTTCCACGGCCCTGCACCCAATACAGAACTGAGATTTCCTTCGAGTATCTCCGCAACCGCATGTAATTGACAGCGACAGGTTTACCCCGCCAATTGATCAGTACCTGTTTATTCTCAAAAGTCACCCATCCCGATCCCAGCATACAATTTTTTGGTGAATGAAACTGTTTTCCTTCGTGCATGGACGCATAGTAGCTTATCAAGACCTCGGCTTCTCGCTTTTCAGGTGAACGATATAAATAATCAATATAAGCGTCCGTCCCCAACATTGCTATGATATCCCGATCTAAGGATAGTTTATATACGCAGGTCCATTGGCCTAGGCGCGTTGGAAAAGAATCAAGCTTCACTCTCCCATCGGCACCTGATGAGAGCACACCTTTTCCATAGTTTATAATCATTATACTCGTCAGGAGAAGACCAACCACTACCCAAAGACGCCAGGTAGAAAATCGTTCAAAGTTAACCAACCGGAAACCACCTTACAATAAATTCCATCCCATTCTGCCTAGTGTAAAAATATGATACTGCTTTCACTGGGAATCCAATTCATTCAAGACCCATCCTATGGACCGCTTGATTGAGAAAAGGTACAAGTGCTTGTGCCGCTTTCATATTCCCATTATTGTTAGGATGATCATCATTCCCATCACCGGAGGGATACAACGCCCAGT
>DAISYQ010000071.1:0-9011 GCA_036825195.1 Syntrophales bacterium | reverse complement strand
CAACTGCTCAACAAACATCTTCTGATCTTCATTGTGTAATAGGTACATACTCTCTTCCTTTCAATACCGGTTTTTTCTACTCGGTCTTTAGATAAAAACCGTTTTCATGAGTTTATCGGGTTTAATAATCACACCGATAACTCCCACCCCGTAACCGGCTTTCGTTTCATCATGAGCTTTTTATATCCTGACTGAACAACCACGTTATCCTGATTTACTACCTCTAGGTATAATGTGATGACTCCCCTATCAAGTTTACTTGTGCTCTCTTTCTTTTCCGTGACCCTGAAATGTACCTGAATCGTGTCTCCGAAAAAGACCGGTGCGCGGAACTTCCATTCGTCAACGATCAAGAAGGCGATGGCCGTTCCATCCAGATATCCCGTCCGGAAAAGGAGGCCATGGGAAATTGCCAGTATTAACAGCCCATGTGCGATTCTCTTGCCGAACTGATTATGCTTTGTGACCTCAATACTCGTATGGAGCTCGTTGTAATCGCCACTCATGGCGGCAAACATGACCACATCGGTTTCGGTTATTGTTCTGGTTGGAGTGACATATCCTTCATCTTCAATCCATTCTTCGAAATATTTACCACTCATCTATTTCACTACTTCCTTTCAATCATCAACGCTGGAGCCGTCCGTTCGTCGCCCCTTCTCTTTTACAGTCCATCATCCAACACCGAGGAGCTGCTGCTGGAGCGCTTTGTCGTCCCTCAGGATGTGGGGATTCCCACCGAAAATAATCCGCCCCATCTCCATAACGTAACAAACATCTAGAAAATCAAGTAAGTTAGGCGAAAATTGTTCTACAACGATCATACTGACATTATGCTCTACCCTGATCTTCATAATCATCGACATCAAATGGTCGGCGATAAGCGGCGCCAACCCCTCCGTTGGTTCATCGAGAAGTATTAGATCAGGATCACCCATCAAGGTTCGGGCGACTGTCAGCATCTGTTGCTCACCACCGCTCATCTCGCACCCCAGGTTGTTTTCAAGAGTCTTGAGTTTGGGGAAATAGTCATAGACCTCCTTGAGACCCCACTTGGCCGTATTTTTTTTTGCCTTTTTCCCAACGATCAGATTCTGCTTAACCGTCAGATTAGGAAATATCGCCCTGTCCTCGGGAACAAAACCGATCCCCTTATTAGCTATCTGATATGCCGGGAGTCCGCTGATATCTTCTCCGCGGAACATGATCTGTCCGTCATACCGGGGCGGGTTCAGTCCCATGATACTCCTGAGCACCGAGGTCTTGCCGGCACCGTTGCGACCAAAGAGGCCGACAAGTTGTCCCTCTTCAATCTTTAGATTGATATCAAACAAAATATGGGCATCACCATAGAAGCTATTGATATTCTTAAGCTCAAGCATTGTTTCTCTCCCCTAGATACGCCTTCTGAACCTGCGCATTGTTTGCAATCTCCTCTTTCGTCCCCAAGGCGAGAACGGCTCCCTGGTTCAGTACCAGGATCTTGTCCGAAATGGTGAAGACCGCATCCATATCGTGTTCGACGATGATCAGTTTCATGTCCTTGTTGAAATCTTCCGTAATCAGTTGAATGATGCGGACACGCTCGCCCTTCGCCAGGCCGCTCATGGGTTCATCCAAGAGAAGGACATCCGGCTCGGTTGTCAGCGACATCGCCAGGTCCAGAATCTTCCGGTCGCCGTGAGAAATGGCCGTCACCACCTGATCCCTGATATCGGCCAGATGGACGCGCTCCAGTATCTCCAGAGCCTTGTCACGGACTGGTTTATTGTTCAGGAAATTACGGAAGACATTCCCCTTAAAGCCCATATTACTCTGAACACCAATGCGCATGTTATCGAGGACGGTCATCTCCTCAAAGAGGCTGACCACCTGGAATGAGCGGGATATTTTGTGTTGAATGATCTTTTCGGGAGATAATCCTGTAATATCAGTTCCTTTATACAGGATCTTCCCTTCATCCGGTTTGTGAAAGCCGGTCAGTAGATTGAAAAATGTTGTCTTTCCGGCCCCGTTTGGTCCAATAATCGAAAGGATACCATCTTTTTCTATTTCAAGATCCACATGATCAGTCGCTACCAGTGAACCGAATCGCTTTGTCAAGCCTGTGATGGAAAAGAGTGACATTGTCTTTCATCCTCTTGTATTGTTCAGCTTCCCTGCATGGCCGCGGCAATGCCTGAAATCTATTTGTTTTTAAACATTCCCAGCAACCCCGTTGGAAATGCAAGAATAATCAGCACAAAGGACAGACCGTACAGAAGTGCCCAGTGATCCCAGAATGCACTGATCAGTTCTTTCGCCAGTAGGAATATAATGGTGCCAACAATGGGACCATAAAAACTTACTGTACCACCACCCAAAAGGGTCGCAATTACGACATCTCCAGACTTCGTCCAGTCCAGAATATCGGCAAAAGCCGACTGAGTCAGGAAACAGTAAAGACTCCCTGCCAGACCGGCGAAAAGTCCGGAAATGATATACACTCTGAATTTATAGTTTCCCGTGTTGTATCCGAGATACTGTGCGCGCACAGGATTCTGACGAATCGCTTTAAGGGACATACCGAATGACGAATCGGCGATAATGCGAATGATAATCGCACATATGATAAACACCACAAACACCAAATAATAATAGGTGGTCGAGTTGCTGATATCGAGCCCCAGGGCCGATGTCCGTTGAATCCCCATTAGTCCTGACTCACCGCCTGTTACCTCGTCCCAGCGCCAGCTGATGCCAAAGAGCACCTGGGTAAAGACAACCGTAAGAAGAGCGAAATAGGTTCCCTTCTTGTTCCGGATTACGTACCCCAGTACACCGGCAAAGAGACAACCTGTCAGTGCCCCGATAATCACCGGAATGATAAAGCCCCCATTATCGAAGAGACGCAGAAACGCAATAGCCGCGCCGTATGATCCCACACCGTAGAATGCGCCGTGTCCGAATGACGGAAGACCCGTGTATCCGAGGCACAGGTTAAAACTCAGGGTAAAGATGAACCACAAGAGCAGTTCGGTTCCCAGCGATGTGAAATTCCCGATATAGGGCAGCACAGGGTACATAAGAAATATGAGAAAAATCCAGAGATATGGATCTTTAAGTATCTTGTTCATGTGTCCGTAACCTCCTATTGAGCACCATCGAATCCGTTATGAATTGTCGACAATGCCATACCCACCGTTTAAACGTTCTAGTCAGCGATATTCTGTTCGCCGAAAAATCCCCGGGGCCAGAAGTAGATGACGATACCCAGGAGTACATAGGGGATGATGTCGACGAAACGCGGAAAGACCAGCGTCACCATCGCCGAAGTGACCCCAACAAGCAGACCGGCAACAACGGTTCCGGGAATACTTCCGAGTCCTCCCATCAATACAATCAAGAAGGAGGGCATAAGAACCGATGATCCCATACCCGATTTGATACTCCATATCGGGGCGGCCAAGATACCGGAAAGTCCGGCCAAGGCGGTGCCGAGCACAAAGACCGTTGTTCTCAACTTCGGAAGGTTGTGCCCCAGGGCTCCAATCATCTCACTGTTAAACATACCCGCCTTGACAATGGCCCCAAATTTCGTCTTGCTGATTAGAATCCACGTACCTCCGACCATGACGGCGGCAAAGATACCGATAAAAATACGGTATTCGGAATATATGAAATCTCCTATGATGATGCAGCCGTTTGCAAAGTCTGGAGCGCTGACGTTGTGGGCGGCCGGACCGAAGATCATTCTGATGAGTTCTTCGAGGGCTATGGAAAAACCCAGTGTAATCAATAGTCCGAAGAGAGGATCCAATCCGTAAACCCTCCGTATAAGGAGGCGCTCAATCACAAATCCAATGGCGGCAACAAGGATGGGCACGACAACAACGGTCGGCCAGAATCCAATCACGTCCTTGAGTAACCAGAAGAAATAAGCACCAAAGGCGAACATAACGCCGTGGCAAAAATTGATAACACCTGATACACCGAGAACCAGGCTGAAACCCAGCGCCACCGCTGCATATACGAGGCCGAGAACGACACCGTTCAGGAGAAGGGATATGATCAGTACACTATTCATGGCGTAACCTCTGTTCGCGGTTGCAGGGTGAGTCCCCGGACCTTACGATACCGGGTACTCACCCATACAAACGACATGTTATTTTTTACAGCTTACATCGACAGGATTTTCTTCCTTTGTCCGAGCAACATCGATCGCAGGAACAACTGCCTTGACTTCCATAATGTCCGTGCCTTCGGCAGCGGGATTCCCCTTGCCCAGAACAACGGACGTCATGAACTGATGATCCCATGGCCTCACCCACGTGGGGGTCGCACGCATATTATCCTTTACCGTCAGACCTTCCATGGCGCAGATAACCTTTTCCACATCATCCGCCGTCCCCGCCTTTTTGATTGCTTCGAGCAGGACTTTCATGGAAAGCCATCCGTTGTAACTACCGTTATCGAGAACCGGGCATGCAGCGGCAGGATACTTCTTAGCGAAATTTTCGGTCCATGCGCGTGTCTCGGGGGTTTCATTCCAGCAGACTTCTGTCATGAAGTACGGTTTGCGCTCCTTCTTGTCCAACGGCCACATATCAACATACTCCATGAGGGTGTACCAGACATTCATCTTGTCGTAGATTTTGTACTCGGCAAGCTGTTTCATCAGTGCCACGTTATCGAACCCGGCACAGGTGATAACAAGGACATCGGCCCCGGAATTTCGTACCTGCAGGAGCTGAGAACTGAAATCACGTGTTCCGAGAGGAACCTTGATCTCGCCGACTTCCGTACAACCCAGGGCCTTCATGGAATTTCGTGCCCATCTGGTTCCGGAATGACCCCATGAGTAGTCATGGGTAATGAAAAACCACTTTTTCCCCAGAGTGTCAGCTACATACTTGGCGCCACCCCGGACGAGGATCGCCATACTGGGGGCGGAACGGAAAACATTATGCCGCGCATTCTGTCCGGTTAGTGTATCCGAGTTACCATTGGTTGCGATGTACAGGACATTCTTTTCTTCGGCAACGGCACCGATTGCAGTTGCAACCGAGCTGCTCACCGCACCCATAAGGAACTTGACACCGTCCACTTCGATCAGTCTCCGGGCTCGCCGTGCCGCCGTATCAGGATTTGTTTCTGAATCAGCCGTTATCAGCGTCACGGGACGACCTAAGACCTCTCCTCCATATTCATCTAGGGCGATTTGCATACCGGCCCTTTCAAGAGCCCCATGATCGCCGTAGTTCCCTGAGACGGGGCTAACCAAACCGATCCTGATGGGCTCCACCCCGAAGGCTGGGGATACCAACAATCCGCAGATGATCAGTGAAACAGCTACCATTACGAGTGCACCACCCAACCTCATACTTCCCTTTGCTTTCATCCTACACTCCTTTCTCCCTAAATGTATTCGTAACATCTGTTACCGGTACCGATTGTTTACTACTCCCAGCGACTCACTGGCGAGCATATTCAGTCTTTCCAAAAGCGGATGATCCCGGGATTTAAAACCTCCACCCACTCAGTGGTACCACTTGCATACCCCTCAGTCTTGCTTATACATACATATGAAAAAGACTCCGAGACGCTGTGTTACGTCAATCAGGCATTTGCAATATTGATACCACACGAGGAGGATATCAAATAGAGCTAGTAATTTCGCATCGTTAACGAAATTCCTTCGCATTGGTATCCGTGAATACATACAATTACGAAAAGCAAATACGATAAAACAGAAAGGAATAACCGTGGGTTGTATACCGATATTCGGAAACGATTGTATGTTTATGATATCTTGCGTTGCATTTTATCACCACCAATGTCTCTATTGGAATCTATTGAATTAATTTAAGATTAAGGGTAGTGAGAACTACAGTTTCCATTTGGGGCAATAATGCAACATGCGGAGTTTATGCTTACAACATATTGTTTTAATAGTTGATATGATATTATTCCCCTATCGAGTGATGCAAATATTCACCAATCATCTGAACTGACACCTCCCTTGTATTGTCCCGGCAGGCTGATAGGCGATGTCGTAATGTCATAAAAAGTGAGTGGCAATTTACACGAATTTCCCTTGAATGTGCTTCGACCCTGTGTCCCTCCGTAACCTAACAAGAATCAAAATCCGAGATGTCACATACAGCCCCAGAGTCACGCTGTCAGAAAACTATTGCTGTGCGTCTCTCTCTGGTTGCCAATAATCATATCTCTCCTTCTTTTTATCTTTTAATTACAAGATATTATAGGATCTTTTTTCCCGTCATATACGGCACTAGAACGCCGCTGAAACCACTATAGCAACGAAGCATGTGTTGATGTTGGCATTAATTGTGCAAAAAGGGTGATTGTTGGCTGATGTTTCGAAGGTATGTGAATGAAAAAGGAATGGTCCATATACGTAGGAAGGAGAAGAATCAATGTCTTATGATTACGTATTATTAGAGAAGGAGAGCGGAATCGGAGTGCTCTCCATCAATCGTCCTGAAGCTCTCAATTCGTTGGATATCAACGTCATGAAAGATTTGAAGCGTGCTGTTGGTGATATCGCAAATGATGATGAAATTCAGGTGTTGATCATTACCGGTGTAGGAGATAAAGCCTTCGTGGCCGGAGCGGATATCAAGTTCATGCAGAAGCTCAATCCCCTTGAAGGACGAAAGTGGGGAATGATGGGACAACAGATCTTCAGGGCAATAGAAACAATGGAAAAACCAGTTATCGCGGCGATAAACGGATTCTGCCTGGGTGGAGGGTGTGAACTTGCGATGGCTGCAGATATCAGGATCGCCTCCGAGAAGGCACGATTCGGTCAGCCTGAGGTCGGACTAGGGATCATACCGGGTCATGGCGGAACACAGCGGCTTCCGAGGCTGGTTGGTGAAGGAAGAGCCATGGAGATCTGCCTGACGGGGTCGATGATTGATGCCCAGGAGGCCTATCGTATCGGGCTCGTCAATCACATCTATCCTCCCGGAGAGTTGATGAACGCCACCAAGGCAATTGCTCAGACGATTATGAAGAACGCTCCCATCGCCGTCCGGCATACTAAGATCGCCATCGACAAGGGCATGCAGGTTGATATTGATACAGCAATGACAATTGAAGCCGATCTTTTCGGCCTCTGTTTTTCAACAGAGGATCAGAAAGAAGGGATGGAAGCCTTCACCAGTAAAAGAAAAGCGGTTTTTCGGGGGAAATAAAACATGGGTGAAGGAGAATGCCCCACATCCGAGTGCAACACTATGTACGATGCGAATCGCGGGGGTAACTACTTTGGGGAGAATTTTCAATGAACTGGGAAAAGCTATACAAACAGCGGATCGTCACTGCCGAAGAGGCGGTTTCACATATAAAATCGGGTGATAGGGTTGTCGTAGGTCATGCCTGTGGTTCGACGGAACTTTTATTGGATACTATGGTCGCCAATAAAGAGGCATATCGAAATGTGGAAATCGTCCATATGGTGAGTATGGGAAAGGCTGAATACTGCCTACCTGAGAACAGACCTTACTTTATCCATCATTCACTTTTTGCTGGAGCAGGAACCAGGCTCGCGATCAATGAAGGTCGGGCACTGTTTACACCGGTGCATAACGTCGATGTTCCACGCCTTTTCAGAGATAATATTTTGCCTGTTGATGTAACCCTTTGTATGCTTTCCCCGCCTGATGAACATGGATACTGTTCGTTTGGTATATCGGTGGATTACACGAAACCGGCAGCGGAACATTCAAAGATGGTAATAGCCGAGATAACGCCTCACATGCCAAGGACGCTGGGCGATTCATTTATACATGTTTCCGATATAGACTATATCGTTAAATGCGAATCCAAGCCGATCATACTACAGCCGCCCGAGATAGGCCCCATTGATGAGGCAATCGGGGGTTTCTGTGCTGAACTGATTAATGATGGAGACTGCCTGCAGTTAGGCATTGGCGCTGTTCCCGATTCGGTCCTGGCGTTCTTGACGGAAAAGAAAGACCTCGGAATTCATACAGAAATGTTTTCTGATGGCGTAGTAGATCTGGTTGAAAAAGGCGTCATCACCGGTGCACGGAAAAATTTCTATCCAGGAAAATTGGTGGCTACATTCTTTATGGGTACTGAAAAACTCTATAAGTTTGTTCACAATAATCCCTTCATCTACCTGGCACCGGTAGACTGGACAAACGATCCCTTTATCATTGGCCAAAATGATAATTTGATTTCCATAAATTCTGCGTTACAGGTCGATTTTGCCGGAAATGTTGCATCCGATACCATCGGCTTCAGACAATACAGCGGCACAGGCGGACAGTCCGATTTTGTCCGTGGTGCCTCAAGATCGAAAGGTGGGCGTTCCATTTTGGCCTTTCATTCCACTGCTGCAGGGGGAAAAATTTCGCGCATCGTATCGCATCTCGATGAAGGTGCAAGCGTTGTAACGAACAGATCGGATGTTCATTACATTATCACCGAATACGGGATTGCCAATCTTCGAGGTCTATCTGTTGATAAACGGGCAAAAGCACTCATCTCGATTGCCCATCCCGACTTCAGGGAGGACTTGAGAAAAGAATTTGCCCGCTATTATAAGAAGTAATACCCGGTGAACTTCGCACGCCGCTTCGTAACATCAAATGATTGTAACCAGTTGTCTATGAAACGGATATTCGCTACAACGTCGAAAACAACCATGAGATCCGATTTTATCGGTGATACCGAGAAATGGAATTGAACCTATTCAGGTTGTGAAAAATACCATGGAATGGGCGTTCGGACACAACTTCCCTCGCATTTAATCTTTGGTGACATGGAAGCAGTGATCTAAAGCGATCTGACGACTTATACCACCGTCTTTATACCTCCCCCATCATGGCCGGGTGCCCGCAGGTGCCCGGCCATGATTTTATACTCCTGCTTTTATTTCCCTTTGATACCGCTGAGTTTCTTCGCAACCTTCTTCTTCTCTTCCATGTTCGTCTGGCGGGATATCATGATCCGCTGCGCCTGGGGGGAGCCCGCTC
>DAISYQ010000070.1:0-9229 GCA_036825195.1 Syntrophales bacterium | reverse complement strand
GAAGCGAGGTCGGTGTACATGTATCCCGGATATCCCCTTCTGCTTGGTATTTCGCCTCTCATGGCGGCAAGTTCACGGAGAGCATCGCAGTAGTTGGTAATATCCGTAAGTATGACCAGAACATGCATGTCGTGTTCCCATGCCAGATATTCCGCCGCCGTCAACGCCAGCCTCGGTGTCGACAAACGCTCAATGACAGGGGATGAGGCCGTATTGATAAATGCCACGGTGCGGCTGAGGGCTCCGGTTTCCTCAAGATTGGATATAAAATAACCCGCATCGTCGTAACTGACACCGATGGCACCGAAAACAATCGCGAACTCTTCCGTTTTCCCCTTCAGTGATGCCTGCCTCAGGACCTGTGCGGCGATCTTGTTGTGTGGTAGCCCCGATCCGCTGAAGATGGGCAGCTTTTGCCCCCGAACCAGGACGTTA
This sequence comes from Syntrophales bacterium, assembly GCA_036825195.1. Classification (GTDB taxonomy): domain Bacteria; phylum Desulfobacterota; class Syntrophia; order Syntrophales; family UBA2210; genus UBA2210. Next base: position 8,794 of record DAISYQ010000070.1, on the reverse strand, counting down.
AGGCCGTCTATGGCGGAGATTCCGGTCTCGATAAATTCAGCCGGAGGCATACGAGACGCCGGATTTGCCGGAACGCCGTTAATATCCAGGTAACGGTCTGCCACGATCGGGGGGCCGCCATCTATGGGATGACCACTTCCGTCGAAAATCCTCCCCATGATATCTCCCGATACGGGAAGTTTCAGCGTTTCCCCCTTATATTTTACCTTGCTGTTGAGCAGATCGACCTCGCTGACACCCCCGAATACCTGAACGACGGTCGTCTCCTTTCCGACTTCTATTACCTGCCCGATCCGGACCTCACCGGTGCCGAGCTGGACATCCACAATCTCGCTGTACCTGATGCCGGGGATACTCTCGATGAAAAGGAGCGATCTTCGAGCGGTACTGATCGCCTTTGTCTGCCTTGTAAACAGCTGAAGAGAATCCATTACGTTTCTTCCTCCTTACACAAAGGGATTCTTGTCCATGTCAGACCATAGTTGTTTCATATAACCATCAAATTCCTTGTTCGGGATGTCTTTCATCCGGGATATGCGGGGCAGTATCTTCGAAGCGGCTATCTCACTGACCAGCATCCCCGATTCGTTCATCTCCTCCGCCAGCTTATAGAATTTCATGATGGCACTGATCATCATATGCGCCCTGGCGGGTTGCGTATAGGTGTCGACAGGATGATAAGCACTCTGCATGAGAAAGTCTTCTCTGATCATACGCGCTGCTAGAAGTACCAGTTTGTCATCTTCGGGCAGGGCTTCGGGTCCGACGAGCCGGACGATCTCTTCAAGCTCGGCTTCGCGTTGGAGGGTTATAAGGGCCCTGTTTCGCACCTCACGGTAATCGGGACTGATCTTGTTCCACCAGGTGTCAACCGAATCGGTATAGAGGCTGTAACTCTGGAGCCAGTTGATGGTAGGAAAGTGTCGCTTGTTGGCAAGCGCAACATCGAGTGAATACAGGACGTCAACGATCCTCAGAGTCGCTTGAGTTACCGGTTCGCTGAAGTCTGCTCCAGGGGGACTGACGGAACCAATCACCGTCGCCGACCCCATTCGTTCCGGTTTGCCGATGCATTTGACTCTCCCGGACCGTTCATAGAAGGCCGAGAGCCGGGAGCCCAGATAGGTGGGGAATCCCTCTTCCCCCGGGGTTTCCTCGAGCCTCGCACCGATTTCTCGCATGGCCTCGGCCCACCGTGATGTCGAATCGGCGACCAGAAGAACGTCATACCCCATGTCCCTGAAATATTCGGCCATGGTAATGCCGATAAAGATGCTGATCTCTCGCGCGACAACGGGCATATTGGATGTGTTGGCGATAAAGATCTCTTTCTCCTGCAGGAGCCTGTCCGTCGCCGGGTCTCTCAACTTTTTGAAGCTGTGGAGTACGTCTGCCATCTCGTTTCCACGCTCACCGCACCCGACATAGATATTCAACTGTGTCTGTGACCACCGGGCCATCTGCTGCAGGGTAACGGTCTTGCCGGTTCCGAATCCTCCGGGTATGGCGGCCTTTCCTCCCAGGGCCAGGGGAAAAAGGTAATCGATGATCCTCGTACCGGTCACCAGGAGATCTTCGGGATCAAATCGCTGTTTGTATATTCTGGGTTTCCTTGCAGGCCACTTCTGCATAAGTGTCAGAGGTTTTTTTTCACCTTCCCACTCCAGGAGTGCGATGGTCTCTTCTATGGTAAAATCCCCCTCCGCGATTTCCAGGATGGTACCCTGGGTCCCTATGGGCACCATGATCCTGTGCTCTATGAGACCTGTCTCGGGAACCGATCCGATGATGTCACCCTCCTGAACAGTATCACCTGCCTCCACGGACGGGGTGAAGTGCCATTTCTTTGTCCGGTTGAGTGGATCAGTTCGAATCCCCCGCACGAGAAAATCGCCGATGTCGTCCATCATGGTAACCAGAGATCTCTGGACACCGTCATAGATGTTACCTACAAGTCCGGGTCCCAGTTCCACCATGAGAATTTCTCCTGTACCCGTCACCGGTTCTCCGACCCTGAGCCCGACGGTATCTTCATATACCTGGATGACCGCCTGGTCCCTCTCAAGACCGATGATCTCCCCCGTGAGTCTGTCGTCACCCACATCGACGACCTCGTATACCTGACTTCCCCGCATATCTTCGGCGATTACAACGGGTCCTGAAATTTTCCAGATTTTCCCCATAGGTCATGCCTCACTTTGGTGGTATGGTCAATCTACAATGAATCCGAACGGTTTCATCGTCAGAAATTCACATTAAATCCTATCAGTTTCTTGGTGTATGTCTTGTAATACTCTTTTACATCCGGTTCTTTTATCCTAAATCCTTCGGGGATCTCTATCATGATGGCCGAACTCCTCTTGCTTTCCCTCAGATGTTTCATCGTGTCTGCCGCATATCGCCCCCAGTTCTCCGGTATCATGATAATACCGATCGAACGGTCACCAGCCAATTGCGTCAGGGCCTCCCTGACCTTTTCAGGGATGGCATCTTCTTCATTCTCGATAATGCGATATTTCTCAACACCGGCAAGTCGCATCAGTGCCGTCTGATCCCGGTTGCCTATGATTGCTACGGTAATTTCTCCAGTCATGCCGCAATCACCAAATCCTTTATCTCCGACGGCGGTATTCCGTCTGCGAGGATCTTGAAGGTCAGCCTCAGATTTCGTATCTCCCATTCCTTGATCAGGAGATACCACGCCATATTGGTAGAGGACAGGATTCGTGGAGAAAGCATGTCCCGGAGCATTCTGAATTTGTACTTCTCCGTTACCTTGTCTACCGCCGTAATCTGTCCTCCCTTTTCATATTCCTTGGATACCTCCTGTGCCATCGCATAGTACCCGGTATGCTCCAGTCTTCCCGTTATTTCCGACATCTTTAGCGTAAGCAGTTCCTGTATGGTGTTTTCGGAAAACATACGGCCACCGCTGAGGATTGAGGCGTTTGCGATATGATGACCTGTAAGAGATATCCTGAAAACCGTTTGGAGATTTGCCGTATCGATACCGATCCTGTATGCCTTCTCGAGGAGATCTCCATCATCCATGCCCTGAAGTGCCTCCAGCATCTTGCGGTGATACAGATTTTGAAGGACAATTTCTCCCCCTAATACGGATGGCCCATCCTTTTCTTTAATGTTCTCTATCGTCTGGATGTACGTTCCCAGATTACAGGCGACAAGTATCGGGTACAACTCGTCTTTTTCCCTCACGGAAGAGAGTTCATGTAGGTATCCTCTATCGTGAATCGTACCGACCGGCACCAGAGAGGAGCGTTCCCTTTTCAGGATTACCCTCAAGGCCGTTCGGATATTCAAGACATCGAACTTCTCGACGTACAGACGTGTCATGAGCGCCACATCGGGAGGCGTGTTAAATTGTCCAAGACGTTTCAGACATGCATCAAGATACGCCCATAAATATTCATCGACATCGTCAAAAACTTTGATCGGCTGATCGAGCAGGTATTCTCCGATGTCCGTGTCCCCGATGATCTCCAGTGCATCCTGTATGGTCGCGGATCGCTGCAACATATCATCGAAGTGCTCGGAGGTGACAGACCTGGACTCCTCACCTTTGAGGTAAGCCGATATGAATGCGTACCGCGTGCTTAGCAGGTTCATTGTTTATTCTTTCCGAAAAGTGTGCTGCCCAGTTCGGGCATGATCTTCGGTCTCAACATTTCCAGTCTCACCTCAAAGGAATTATCGATACTGACCATACCGTTCATCGATTCCGCTATAATACCTCCCGTGATGTCCCGTTCGACAATCTCCCCTGTCTGTTCTTTCAGGTTGTCATTTTCATTAACGACCTTGCGGACGATGGTGATATCTCGAGGAGATACAAGAATCCTGAGTTTTTCTTTTGATTCGAATGCCTCAATCGCCTCCCGGATGAGGGTGTTAAACGCCTGCTCATTGGTTGTTTCCCTGGCAAGAGATTCCCTTGTCTTGGCTATGACCTCATTGATGATGGCGTCTTGTTCTTTCAGGATTACCTGCCGTGCCTTGAGAGAGGACTGCGCGAGAATTCTTGATGCCTCACGCTGTGCCTCCGATATGATCCGTTTCTTCTCCTCTTCGAAGCGCTTTTTCTTCTGTTCCTGTGCCTGTTCGATCAGAATCTTTGCCTTTGCCTTGGCATTGGCCACGATTTCTTCCGCTTCGTTATGCGCTTTTTCAAGAATAGCCGCTCTTATCTTGTCGGTTTCCATACGATTCACCCTTTACATGAGCTTGAGTATACTGAGTGCCATGATAGTAAAAACCAGGCCGAGCACACCGATAAGTTCCACAAAAACGGCAAGCATCATGGAGGCCGTCAATATTCTCCCTTTTGTTTTGGGAAGGAGTGCTATACCGGAGGCGCACACCGATCCCTGGAATATGGCTGAGAACAATTCGGCGAATCCGGCCATAATACCGATTCCCAATACCATGATTCCTGCACCGGTGCCGACAGCAGCGATCTTTGGCAGAACCACCGTAAGGATTATAATCAGGATGATAAGACCGTAGAAACTCTGTGTCATGGGAAGTGATGCGAGGACTATCACGTTTCTCAACTGTCCCGGTTCCTCGGACAGGGTAGCCACCCCGGACGAGGCGGCGTTGGCAATCCCAACTGCCGATCCTGCGAGACCCCCCGCGAGTGCCATAGCACCACCAAATGTAGCCAAGGCTTGAATCAGTGTCATTTCTTCACCTCTCTAGAATTTTTTACCTACTATTGTTTCTCTTCTTACGCTCAGATGGAACGGATTATATTCCGTCCCGCCTCCCTCGTAAAACTTCAACAGAAATTCCACGAAACAGAGCCTGAGGGAATGTATGAAAGCAGCCAAACTGCTAAGAAACAGATTGAATATGTGGAAGATGAGCAGCATGATCATCCCTATGACAAATGCCAGGACGACTCCCACTACGCCCGGAACGACGGACGATACCGTTGACGAAACCCAGTCGGAGAGTAGGTTGAAAGAGGAGGCGAGATAAAAGGTGGCAAGACCGACTCCGGCCAACCTGGAATATGACATGATGTCTCCCAGTATGCCGGTGAGATCGAAGATCCAGAATACACTACCCAGTCCTCCCATCTGCATAAATGCACCAACGACGATCAGAATCAGGCCCACGGTCATCGGATAGGCCAGCACCGCGTACGTCCAGGGAGGCAGAGGAATGAGTTCGATATTCAGCATCACCTTGAACAGGTATGGGATACCGAATAGCTCCACCAGGAACAGGCCTGCCTTGCTGATAAGCATCCCTCGATCTTTTTCCTGTATCCCCTTGATAAGACCCAGGAGGTGGGCGATATTCACATGTACCAGGCCGATTATCAGTGAAATGGTGATAAAGGATATAGGATCTGCAAGTTGTGCCTGTACCCATTGTGCCAGGGCGATAGATTGAAGATTGATCCCGAAATACATGGACAGAAAATCCCCCAGATAGGTCCCTGAGAAAAGGCCGAAGATGAGGGCTACTCCTCCGCTCGTGTACAAGACTTTCCGAAACAAAGCCACTCCTTCGGTAGAAGGGTCATCGACGAGTTTGTCAAGGATGAATCGGGCGATGATCAGCAGACCTGTTGCATAGACGACATCACAGAGCATAAGACCGAAAAAGAAGGCGAAGAAGTAGGCCACACTTGGTGTCGGGTCCCACCCGCCGTACTTGGGGAGGCTGAAGAGGCTGACGATCACTTCAAACGGTTTGATAACAAGGGGGTTTTGTAGTCGTGTCGGAGGCTCGTCGGACGGAACCGGTGGATGTGAATCGACAAATGCATGTTTTATCGATGTGTGTATTTCTTGTATGATGAAATCGGTTTTGGTCTGGGGGACCCAGCCTTCAATCAGCGATACATACCGGGTTTCCGACATCTGTTCGATAGCGGACAGCATCTCATCTTCACGGTAGACGGTCTCTCTGTAGAGGGCGATTCTCTCCAGGTTTTCCTCGATACCTGTTTCCAGTTCACTCTCTATTTCTTCGATCTCCTGTCTTTTTCTCGCTATGATATCCTCTTTCTTCGCATGAAATTCCCTCAGGGTCAGCTCTTCATCTGGTATCTCGAGTGGTAGTGCGCCCATGTCGCGTGCCAATGTCTCCACCATATTCTGACAGGTGGTTCTGGTAATAGTATAGAGTACCGTTTCCTCTTTTGATGAGGCCGTGACGTGCTGGATGATATGCTGGCCGGCCTTTTCCAGGAATACCTTGGAGGCTTCAGGTGAAAATACGAATACCCGTGCCGACAGATACCTTCCTGAATAGTTTAGATCTCTCAGCGAAAGGTTGATCTCATGAGACAACATATCCAGGTATCTGCCCAGACCTTCCATGGTGGAGATATCTGCTTCCAATCTTGTTGCATTTTCACGTAGGCGGGTGCATCGGTCACGCAGTCTGCCGGTCTGGTGCAAGATCTTTTCCAAGGGTTGAGCTTTTGCACCTTCCGGAATGAGTATTGTGTGTTCTCCTTTTACGTATGAAAGAATATCATTGATGTTAATAGAAATTTTTCTGATGAGATCCCTTTTTTCTTCGAGTGCCGTTCTATCGATAGGATCTAATTCATGAGGTTCTTCTATATGGAGGACGCCTATTTCCTGCAAACGCTTCAGGGTTTCTGCAGAAGAATCCCGTTTAGTTACTACCCTGAGTTTTAGCATTGCCTCAGGCGTATTTATAAATAATGATATCATACAGTGACCCCCCGCTCAAAAGCAATCACCGTCGAAGTCAAAAGTACACTTTCGTAAGGTACGTTCGGTTACTTGTTCCCGGATACTCTCGAGGTGGGTTTATTATTTGGCGGCTTGTCCCTCCTTTTCTTTTATAATATAACTCAAATCCTTTTATGACAGTTTAAAGGGAAGATGTAGAGGATGTCAAGAGATTTTTAGATTTCCTTGGTTGATTATTATCATACCATAACCATTAAAGATATTTCCTATTTGCGTGAGTTCTGATTTTCGTGGTAGAGTATCACTGTATGGTGTTCAGGGTTCATTGGTGTTTGTTTTATTTAAGAATTCCCCTGGAGGAAATAGATTTTGTCGAAAGAAAAAGGTACAAAACTTTATCTGCATCTCAAAAAATGGCTGGAAAAGGCCGTCTTGGATTATCATATGATACAAGAGGGGGATCGGGTACTGGTTGGCGTATCGGGCGGGGTGGACAGCCTCGTGCTCCTCAATCTTCTCAATACTCCGATGGTGTATCTCCCTCGATTTTCGGTTTTGGCGGTTAATATTGACATGGGATTCGATCAGGAATACCGTGGGTACACGGCACTGGAACGGTACCTGAAGGTCAATGGTTACGAATATATTATGGAAAAGACCGATATAGGTCCCCTGGCACACAGTGATTACAACAAGAAAAATCCATGCTTTCTCTGCTCACGGATGAGAAGAAAAAGGATATTTGAAATAGCAAACGAAAACGGGTGTAGCAAGATAGCCTTTGCTCACCATAAGGATGATATCATAGAGACGTTACTCATCAACATCTTTTATGGCCGGGAAATCAGCACGATGATGCCGAACCAGTCCATATTCGGTGGAAAATTCCATATGATCCGTCCTCTCGCGTATATCAGGGAACCTCTGATTAAAAAATATGCGAAAGAGAAAGATGTGCCCATGATAGAAAACATGTGTCCCACAAGTAAGAATTCGCGTCGGATATATATTAAGAGACTTCTGGATTATATTGAGAAAGACAATAAAGATGTGCGCGAAAATATCTTCAAGTCGATGAGTCATGTGAAGATGGAGTATCTTCCGCGGCATGATGTATATGATGATACCCCGTTCTATGAAATCTCCGCTGAATTATAAGGACTTATGATGGCAAAAAAGAATAAAGGCAGCGAGAAGATTATATGCCAGAATAAGCTGGCGCGAAGTAACTATTTCATAGAAGACACCTATGAGGCGGGGATTGTCCTGGCCGGGACGGAAGTAAAAGCCCTTCGCGAAGGAAGGGGCAATATGAAGGACAGCTATGCTCAGGTAAAGAACGGGGAGATTTTTGTCTATGATATGCACATAAGTCCCTATTCTCACGGGAACCGTTACAACCATAATGCCCTGAGGGTGCGTAAGCTGCTTCTACATAAGCGCGAGATAAAGAAACTTTACGGAAAATCAAACGAGAAAGGACAGACGATCATTCCCCTGAAGATGTATTTCAAGAATGGAAAGGTGAAGATGGAGATCGGTATCGGGAGGGGAAAGAAACTGTACGACAAAAGGGAGGATATCAAGCGAAGAGACGATATGCGGGATGCACAGAGGGATTTGAGTGCACGGACCAAAGGCTGGTGACGGGGCCTTTCGTTCTCTTGACTTGAGTAATTACCGTGTCTATGTTAAATACACCATAACAGATCTCTTACATGGGGGCGTCACGGTTTCGACGGGGATAGTTGAAGCTGTAGCAGCGTGTCGAGGTTCCTACAGGCCTCGTTAAACAGGTAGGAAAATATAATCGCAGACAACTACGATTACGCTGTAGCCGCATAAGACGGCTTCCGTTCTCCCGACCATGTCTGCCGGGTCGGATGAGGGCGTCATATAGGCGGGCTGGCTGATCTTTCTTTCCTGGAGGAAGTGAGGCGAGAACTAAACAGGATAGTGCCTGATCAATCCTGCCTTTGGGAGTTTTCAGGCGTGAAATCAAATCAGAGGATACACACGTAGAAACTGCAGTGGAATATTTTCGGACGCGGGTTCGACTCCCGCCGCCTCCACCATTTAGAAAAGACAAACCC
>DAISYQ010000069.1:0-9890 GCA_036825195.1 Syntrophales bacterium | reverse complement strand
GATCGGTTTGTCCGTATCAGGCTGGATACGGTCGAGCTTAGTGTCGATACATTTCGTTTCGGTGTGATTTATCGTCGTTTCGTCCGCAGCTAATGCGCAATTACCTGCAATCCACCATACACTTGCTAGTAGCGCACATAGAACAATAGCTGAAACACCAAATCGATGATTTATCATTGGTCTTCCTCCATATTCTAAATGAATAGCTGTTAAAAAGGAAACATAGGATAGATCTGCTTTTATGGCCGAACTATATGAAGTTATGTCACTTATGTCAATATGTATGTGTTGCGGAGAATTCTGTGCCTTTTGAAGATAATTGCTGTTTTATTACATGCCTGTTCGAGCTCGGTACACCTTAAGGGATCACTTAAGAGGAGGAGGGAAGGGCGGTCCTTCTGTTCATAAGGTTGGTGATGAAGACCGCGGCCAGAACCAGAAATCCGCCTGCCCCCTGGAGAATGGTCAGCCGCTCGCCAAGGATAATCCAGGCCCCCAGGGCCGTGACGACGGGAATGCCGTTGATGAAGATGGAGGCACGCGAGGCCGGGATCTTGGTAAGGGCGTAGTTATAGAACAGGAAGGCGGCTACCGTGGCGAAGACCGTCAGGTACACCAGCGCGATGATGGAACGTGTGCTGATCGCCGCCCATGAGAGGGTTGGAAGATCCAGAAAGAGGGCGGGCGCGAAGAAGACGGCACCGTAGAAGCACTGCATGCTCGTTATCTCCCGGGACGAATACCTCTTGCCGAGGTTTCGGGCGCTGACGATGTACAGTGCAGCTGAGAGAACGGCACCAAAAACGATAAGATCTCCCTTCAGTGATCCTCCCATACCCCAAGCAAAATCCGGATCACCGGTTACCAGGATGGCGATCCCCATGAGCGAAAGCAGGATGCCGATGATCCCCAGACGGTTCGTTTTCTCTTTTAGTATGATCGCCGACAGGATCACGACGGCGACGGGGATGGTGGCGATGATGAGCGATACCTTGGCCGCCGAGGTGTAGAGCAGTCCCTTGGTCTCGCAGAGAAAATAGAGGCCCGGTTCGAAGATCGCCATGGCAAAGAGCTTTACGTGGTCTTTGAGCGTAAAGGACGGTATGCCCTGACGGATCATAAGGACGGCGAAGAAGATGAATGCCAGCAGAAAACGGGTGAAGATGAGCGTAAAGGTGGGGATGCTTTCAAGGGCCACCTTGGTTGCCACGAAAGAAAGCCCCCAGAAGACGGTTGTTGCCACCAGCGCTCCGTATGTCTTGACCTGTTCTCGCTCCGACATAAATCCCTTCCACTTATCGAAAAAAGAACGAAATGTGTATCATATCGCCTTCGATTTGTATATGAGATCTTTGGGTGAATCCATCTTCAGGTTCTTACCCCCATCATCACTGAATAAGAAGCTGTTTCTTCTTAAAACCGGTATGTTTTGGAGTCAATTCCATGGTGTGTTGGTACTTTTCTTTGGGAAGTACGTATGGTAGGTATGATCATTGTCCCAAGCGGACCGTTAGCTTATCTCTGAAAGGAGGTCGTAATGATAAAGTGTCACGAAGTGGATTATGAAATACTGGGAGACGACATGCAGATCGTCGAGGTGGAACTGGATCCTGGTGAAACGGTTGTCGCCGAGGCTGGAGGCATGAATTACATGGAAGACGGCATTACCTTCGAATCGAGGATGGGAGACGGATCGCGGGCGGATGAAGGGATGTTGGGCACGTTGTTGAATATGGGCAAGCGGGTACTGACCGGGGAATCCCTCTTCCTCACCCACTTTACCAACAGCGGCCGGGGCAAGAAGAAGGTGGCTTTCGCTGCCCCCTATCCGGGAAAGATCATCCCCTATGACCTGTCCGTGGCCGGCGGGGAACTGTTCTGTCAGAAAGACGCCTTTCTGGCGGCGGCGCTCGGAACGGAGATCGGTATCGCTTTTACGAAGCGTCTGGGAACAGGTTTCTTCGGAGGGGAAGGATTTATCCTCCAGCGCCTGCGCGGGGACGGCCTGGCATTCATACACGCCGGCGGCACGGTGGTCGAGAAAAGGCTGACAGGGGATACCCTCCGTGTCGATACAGGGTGTCTGGTAGCCTTCACCAGGGGAATCGATTACAACATCGAGCGGGCGGGGAGCTTGAAGTCGATGTTCTTCGGCGGAGAAGGTCTCTTCCTGGCGACGCTGAAAGGGACGGGGACGGTCTTTCTGCAGAGTTTGCCCTTTTCCCGGATGGCGGATCGTATCCTTGCCCATGCGCCCTCGGCCGGTGGCAGCCGTAAAGGTGAGGGATCGGTTCTTGGCCGGCTGGGAGATCTCCTCGACGGTAATTAAGAGAGGGTTGGAAGAGAGGAGATTATAGTTCTTTTTGGTCCTTTGTCGATCTTTGTCGATTGAACAATGAGAGTATCACATTGATCATATTGGTCAATCTTGGCTGATAAAATAATCGTTCTGATATTCGGGCCGTTTATGCAGGAATCATTTGGTACCTTGGTCGAGATCCGCCTATCCTATGGATCTGTTGCCGATCATGTTCCGATCAGACGGTATCCCTTCTTCCTGAATAAGCTTAGACAGGCATCGACCACATCCGCATCGTAGAACGTTTCCCTATTATTCTCGATCTCTTGCAGTGCCGCGTCCAGTCCTACGGTAGGACGATAGGGACGATGGGACGCCATAGCCTCTACAACATCAGCCACGGCAATGATACGGGCCTCCATGAGAATCTCGTCCCCCTTCAGGTTTTCTGGATAGCCGGTGCCGTTCATCCGCTCGTGATGCTGGTACACAATTTCCGCCAGAGGCCACGGGGATTCCACGTCTTTCAGCATCTCGTACCCTTTCTGGGGGTGTATTTTTATCAGGGAAAACTCAAGTTCTGAAAGCTTGGTGGTCTTGGACAGTATCTCCGCGGGGATGGACAACTTACCAATATCATGGATGGAAGATGCCATGCGAATACCTTCTATTTTTTCCTGGGATAATCCCATCTCCGTGGCGATGGCACAGGCAAGTTCGGCAACTCGGAGTTGGTGACCGGCGGTATAGGGATCCCGTGTCTCCACTGCCGATACCATGACCTGAACGGTGGTTTTGAACGCTTTCCTAAGACTTTCGAGTGTTTTCCCCAGAGCTTCTTCTGCTTGTTTGCGTTCGGTAATGTCGCGTGTCAAACTGAGTACCCCAATGGCCCCCCCATCCGTATCGCGCAGGAAGGAAAGGCTGACTTCCACCCACACCGTCGACATGTCTTTCCTATATTCTTCCAGTTCGACGATGCGTACTCTTCCGGGATCTGCCGTACCACTGGCCTCCAATTCCATCTCTTCTTCAAAGATTTGGGTTGCGATCTGTAGGGATTCAGGTGTCATGACCTGTTCGAGGGATTGCTCCATCGACTCTTCGACCGTGTATCCCCGCATGCGTATGATGGAAGGGCTGACATAGGTAAAGTGCAAATTCATGTCCATTACCGTTATGACGTCCGTCATATTTTCGGCGATAATCCGGTATTTGTGTTCACTCTCCTTCAAAAACTCCTCTGCCTGTTTACGGTCGGTAATGTCGAAGAAAGCGGCAAGGAGATTGTCGCCGAGGAAGGTTCCCGTGATCACTATGGTGCGTACCTCGCCCTCCTTACAGGTCATCCGGCATTCGATAGGTTCGATGTCGGTATTGTTTTCCCGTGCGTGCCGTACGGCGGCGTCCCAGGTTTCAACCATCCGGCTCCGGTAATCGGGATCGGGGTAGGTGAATTGCCACCATTCGGCAAGGGTCGGAACACCCTGATGGGCATAACCGAATGCCTGAACGAAACGTTCATTGAAATCCTTCAGGACTCCCTCTGTGTCGATGAGACACAGAGGCACCACCGCAACGTCGAAAAGCTGCCTGAATTGTTTAGCGCTCTCTCTTGAGGCGAATTCCGCCTTTTTACGATCCCTGATTTCCCTGGCCAGCCTCCTGATCCAGAACAGCAGTATCAGAAGGATAACGGCAAAGGCGCCCAGAACTTGCCAGAAGAGGGTGTAGTTGAATCCGTGTTCATAGCGGATAGGCAGCCATTTCCTGTAAATTTCATTGCGTTCCTCTTCGGAAATGGAATCCAGTGCTTTCTGAAGAATCCCGGCCAGCGGAGCCCAGTCTTTTCGAACCGCCATGCATTGGGCGTTTACATATGGGGTTTCTCCGGCAATCTTGAGTGTCGACATCTTCAGCTTTGTCATGTAATATCCAACAATGAGCATATTTTCGATGTACGCAAAGACTTCTCCTCGTTGCAGCGTCAGAAGACCTTCCTCTGCCGTCTTTACCCTGACAAGGCGGATATCGGGGTAGTCTCTCGGTATCCAGTCGTCAACGGCATAGCCGTCCACTATTGCCACCTTTTCCCCCGAAAGTTCCCGCATGTTACCGATGTAGGTCACATCATCATGGGCGATGATGACGATGGGAATTACCATATAAGGCTTGGTAAAGGCCCAGAATTCCGTGCGTTCGGGAGTTACGGCAACGGAGGTCGTCATATCGATTTCCCAGCGCTTCATGCGGGCATATGCCTCCTGCCAGGTCAGGTTAAGCACCCGCTCAAATTTCATGCCCAATCGCTGTTCGATAAGATTCAGGTAATCCCCGGCCATACCGGATGGTTCGCCGCGCATGTCGGTGAATTCGACCGGAGGCCAACCGGGATCTTGGGCTATACGAATGACGGGATGATCACGAAGCCAGACATGCTCTTTCTCAGTGAGTGATTGGAGGAAGACTTGTGAAGCTGGGGTTCCCGTGGAGGGGTTCCCTTGACTGCTTTCCGCCACTGCCGCCAGGATGAGCATACCTGCCGACAACAGGCAGAAGATCACATGAAATCCCGGGGCACGGAGTCTGGACAGATAGTGCCGATCCCTATGAACTCCGGGCCGCCTCTTTGACTTATCATCTTTCATGAGATCACCTGTGAGAGGAGAAGATGATTCGTTAGACGTGATTATTTAAATCTGTCTTATGGTTGATGTGTCAAGTGATGGATTCCAGATTTGTGTGCAGTTTCGACCCGCGGCCTTTGCGGCGTACAGGGCACGGTCAGCTCTCTCTATTGATTGCTCGACCGTGACGTCAGGGTCGAGAAGGGTGAGGCCGAATGATATGGTTATATGCATCTCCCTGTGATTGTAATAGATGCTATGCGCGGCAATTTCTTCCCGTAATCGTTCAATCATAGTGAACCCGGTTTTCAGATCTGTGTGGGGCATGCTGATCAGAAATTCTTCTCCCCCGTAGCGAAACAGCTTGTCGTATGGTCTGATATGTTCCATGATATGCCTCGCTACAAAAATCAACACCTGATCGCCTGCCTGATGACCGTGGTCATCATTGATCAATTTGAAGTGGTCCAGGTCCATCATGACGATACAGGACGACTGAACATTTCGTTTGACGAAGTCCTGCAGTTCACGCAATCTTGTCAGCATTCCGATCCTGCTGTATGCGTGAGTCAGTGTATCGTGATTGTACAATGAATCTTCCATTTCATGTTTCAGCGTCTGGAGCTGGAGGCGTACGGTATTGATGGAATGATTAAAATTTTCATAATCGATAAGAGATATTATTTCGCCGGCAGCTTCTGTGGCCAGCAGTTTTGCGGCGAGTTGGTGCATGCGTTCATGCTCGGCCTCCATTGCAATAAAACCTGGGTGGCTTTTGAGTTCATCAGGGGCCTGCATGTAGTACCACTGTCCGAAGCGGCACTTTCTGTGTGCGTCCTCCTCCATATCGCTGCTGTCCTGGAGAAGGTTGCATACCAGGTTCCGCAAAAGATAATCATACCATTGATTGTGGGTATAAATGGCCTGGTCCAGCTGCACTAAGATTTTCCGTATTTCATCGGGTGATATGTCCATCATGGTCTCGTTTTCTCCTCATTATCATGCAAAGAGACGTTGTAACCGTCTGTTGAATGAACTACAAAAACAGACACATACCAAACAGCATAAGCCCAAGAGGGTCCTTGACGGGGAAACGGATTCTTTAACAACAATAATTGATATCGGTAGTGCAAATATTGAGCTGTACTGTACTGTCTTTCGGATGAGAATCAATGGCCGCTTGAATGATGCCGATGGAATCTGCATTCGCAACTCGCAGGAAAGATTCAGGGGGTAGAGTGATTATCCCATCGTGTCGGCTCACCGGTGATTTGATTAATATCATAGTGTTTTTTGTGGTACAAGTCAACCAAACTGTGGTCACACCAATAAAAAATTCGAAGGCCCGTTACGGACTGCTGCAGCCCGCATTGACCCTGGCCCTCATTGCAGATCGTTTTTCCTGATGTCTCCGTTCACGCCCAGTCTGCGGGCGAGTCGCATGTGTTCTTCGGGCGTGATCCATGAAACGCGCAGGTAGTCGAGTATGGCATTGTCGCTCAGGCCGATACGGCGTGCCTCACCTACGGTGATCTCGTAGGCCTCGATCTCCGTTTCCCGGTCGACGTATGCCTTGGTCCTGTCGTACAGGTCCCTTCCCTGCCGGTGCTGCTTGACGTGGCACAGCTCGTGAATGATGTCCAGATACAGGATCGTGTCCGATGCATTGCGCAGGTGGGTGATGCCAATGGTAACTGTGGCGTCGTCGTTGTCCACGAACATTTCATGGGGCATATCGGCGAGAGATACTTTTGTGCTTGTAATGACTGATTCGATCTCTTCCGCGTCGGTAAAGATGACGGGCAGGACCTTGCTGGCGCGGATATCCGCAAAGACGTCCGTCAAGCGGTATTGACCGGGTTCAAGCTTACGGTTGATGCGAAAATTGCGTATTCCTTCGATTGTATCACCTCTCGTGCAGGCCGTGGGGACCGGCGCTGTCCAAGGCATGTCTGGTACGATTGTGCCTTGCGTGCGGAAAGCATATGCGGAAGGGAATCCGTATGTCAACCAAATAACGGTGTCATATCTTGTTTGTTACATGATACCGGCATGGATGGTTTCGGCGCACGGTTTACCGTGAACCTGACATAAAAAAGCCGGGGTGCCAGCACCTCGGCTTTTTCGGGACAGGGAATTATTCCGATTATTTGCCACTTGGCACGATATCGATCACGCGTATATCATTAGTACCCACAAAGGGCTCTCCATCGGTTGTGAGGCCCAACAATGTGAGTGTGTTATAATCACCGATAATCAGACCATCCAACATCTTTATCTCATCCATCGAGAATTTTGCCACAAAATACCCGCAGTCATCGGCCTTCCAGCTCTTAATGGCAACGCCGTTCAGATACACGGTCGTGAACGCAACTGCAGAGTAGGATATATCGGTATGAACGGTAACCACCGTTCCACAGCTCTGTATATTCAATGTGGCTGGAGATATATCTATCGCCACATCGATCTCTTCTCCGTAACTCAACACAGGGATATGAAAAAGAGTTACCCACAGGACCATCAAACAAACAGACGATATACATCTCGTTCTGGCTTTATTGGTTGCCATGATTCATTCTCCTTTCATCTTTCGTTTGTATCCCCACTGTCTTTGTCGGACAGACATTGTAAGCAGCGAGAATATAACCGTCATCAATGCAGGTTGTAGCGTTATACAGATTATCCTCCTTTCATAGCGATATGTTTATAACGATTTGCCGCCTGTAAGGTTACATGGTACGGGCACTTATGTTTAATGAGGCCGAAGAGATATGTCTCCATCTCGTGCGGATGCATGACAGCACTTTGACGGGGGCGGGATACCCGGGAAAAAATCATCTTTAAAACGATCATTATTCCATTGACATGCAAAGACCTTTTTCTTATATTCCATACGCGAATAAAATGTATTCGTATCAGCGCGACCCAATAATTCCCTCGTATTCGGGAGTTTCAGAGCCCGGCTGTTTACACCCCAAAAGAAATCAGGAGTCACCATGCAGGATTTCAGTTTATGCAAACGGATCATGGACGCCATGTCTCGGGTGGTTGTCGGCAAACAGCCTTCGATCGAGCTGCTTCTCGTGGCGCTACTGGCTGAAGGACATGTCCTGCTGGAGGATGTGCCCGGTCTTGGCAAGACTCTTATCGCCAAGTCTCTCGCCGCGAGTATCGGAGGTTCCTTCAAGAGGGTACAATTCACCCCGGATCTGCTCCCATCCGATATTACCGGCTTCAACGTTTATAATCAGAAGGAAGGGACCTTTACATTCCAGCCCGGACCGGTCATGACGAATGTCCTTCTGGCGGACGAGATCAACCGAACCATTCCGCGCACCCAGTCCAGCCTCCTCGAAAGCATGGAGGAGCGACAGGTCACCGTGGACGGACAAACCATGATCCTTCCTTGTCCTTTCTTCGTGATAGCGACGCAGAATCCCATTGAACTGGAGGGGACATTTCCCCTCCCCGAAGCGCAGCTCGACCGGTTCCTGTTTAAGATACAGTTGGGGTATCCGGATAAAGATGAGGAGATTTTCATGCTCGAGCGTTTCCAGGAACAGGACCCTCTGACGGTCCTTGAAGCGGTTGCAAACCCGGAAGAGATACGTAATCTGCAGCAGGCCAGGAAGTCGATTCATGTCTCTCCTCCTATTCGGGAATACATTGCCGAAATTACGGGAGCAACCCGCAACCACAAATCGCTCAGATTCGGAGCGAGTCCGCGGGGTTCACTCGGTCTGATGCGATCCGGCCAGGCCCTTGCCGCACTCAGGGAGCGGGATTACGTCCTGCCGGACGACATCAAATATCTGTGCGTCCCCGTTCTTGCCCATCGCCTGATCCTCCGCGACGAAGAACGGTTGCGTGGACGTCTCCCGGAACACATCTTGAAGGAGATCATTGCCCAAATACCTGTGCCCGCACCCGTCGGCTGAGATGTGAAGGTATGGAAGAGAACGAAAAGAGAGAAGCCAGCGTATTTGTCATCCCTCTCATACAGTTCTTTATGGGATGCTTCCTTTTCGCCGCTCTTCTGCACACCCAGAAGGTCCTCTTTGTCACGATCGTTCTCATCCTGGGATTAATGACCATCGCAAAAGTCTGGAGTAGATTAGGCTCCTCCGCGGTAACCTGTCTTTCTACGGTTGATAAAGACAGACTTTTCCCCGGTGAACAAATTACACTGGAATGCAGGGCGGAGAATGTCAAGTTCCTCCCGGTCTGGCTTCAGGTCGGAATCGACTCGGCCGCCGGTATGGTATTTCTCCCCGAAAGTATCCCACCCGTAAGGCAGAGCGGCCTGTTGGGTTATCAGGGTGTACGCTTCAAATGGATGATGACTGCCCTGAAGCGAGGCGTGTACCAAGTAGGGCCGCCATACCTGCGAACAGGTGATTTTTTCGGTTTTTTCCTCAAAGAACGGAAAGATGCCGGAACCCTCGATGTTATCGTCTATCCCAGACTGATCCCTCTCAGGCCGCTTTCCCTGCCGCGCCAGGATTTCTTCGGTGTTCCCGGAACGGAAAGCCCGGTGCGCGATCCGGCCTATATTCTCGGAACCAGAGACTACCAGCACAATCAATCCGCCCGGCATATTCACTGGAAGGCAAGTGCCCGCCATAACCGCCTGCAGGAAAAGATCTTTGAACCCACGGTACAGGAGAAAGTCCTGCTTGTCCTTGATGTCGACCAATTTGCCACGGAGGAGGCCGGGGATGAATTTGAACGTACCCTGGAGGTAATGGCATCACTGGCCGTGCAACTGGATCAGAAGGGATATCCTCTGGGTTTGGCTACGAACGGTGTGTTGACCGGCGGAGGCCCGTCATTGCTCCCCGTTGCCGGAGGCCCTCTCCACCTTTCCGCCATCCTGGAGATTCTGGCACGGGTGCGGATGACGAGGAACGATGTACTGATCAACCTGTTGCAAAAGGGTATGTCACTGTCCTGGGGAATAAGCT
>DAISYQ010000068.1:0-10184 GCA_036825195.1 Syntrophales bacterium | reverse complement strand
CCAACACGGCAAGTGGATCGCGATTGATGATGACAGCGGCCTATAATCTGAAGGAGAATGGCGGCGGATACGCAGCCTGTGCCATCTGTGGCGGATTAACACAGGGAGCCGGCTGTATTATATGGGTTGAGTAGATAACTAGCAGATATTATAATGGGCATTGTTCATTTATATTTCTGCGAAGTATTCGTTCTATTGGTTATGTTATTTCCTGTTTTGCCCCTATGGCTTGTTGGGTTTATGGGTGAATGATGAGGCAATTGTATAAGATATAGAGATGAGGCGTTGGATTTTTGTTGGCAAATGATACATCCTGCTGTTGGGATCAGGTCAGACTGATTATGGATTAAAAGGAACAGGCGAAGGGTGTGGTAATGGCAGAACAAGACACTATTCCGTATAATTTTCATGGTATGATCGAAAATCTCATATCGTTTGTTTTGAAGACGAGTTTTCGGGATATACCTCCTCATGTGATCACACTGGCAAAAAGAAGCATCATTGACTGGTGCGGAGTAGCGCTGGGAGGAGCAAGCCACAGTGCAACATCGATACTCGTAAAGACGATGGAAGAGCTTGGGGGAAAACAGCAAGCAACGATTCTTGGTGCTCATCTCAAAACCTCAGTTTACAATGCTGCCCTCATCAATGGGGCCATGTCTCATGTTCTCGATTATGACGATACCCATTTGGGTGCACTGATGCATCCCAGTGCACCTCTCATGTCGGCCATTCTCGCTTACGGCGAGTGGAAGAAATGCAGGGGAGAGGCATTTCTCCTCGCCTTTTTGCTGGGCTTCGAGGTAGAGACCAGGATCAGTGTTGCCATGGGTGCATCCCACTATGAAGCGGGCTGGCATTCCACATCCACCATGGGACGCTTCGGAGCCGCCTCGGGGGTTGGAAAGATGATCGGCCTGACGAAGGAAAAAATGGCTCAGGCACTGGGTCTTGCAGGAACTCAGGCATCGGGTATCAGAAGGGCCTTTGGGACTATGACGAAATCATTTCACCCTGGAAAGGCTGCCGCCGATGGTCTCCTATCCGCCCTTTTAGCACAAAATGCCTATACGAGCCCTGTGGATATTCTCGAAGGAGAAGGAGGTCTGGGGAACTGTTTATCTCAAGATTTTGACGCTGGCCGGGGTCTTGAAGGGCTTGGCCAGCATTACATGATTGAGGGGGTAAGTATCAAGCCCTATGCGTCCTGTCTGTATACTCATCCTGTCATTGACGGGGTTATTCAGGCACGCAATCACCATCACATTATACCTGACGATGTCGAAACACTTGTTTGTGAGGTTTCGAAATTCTGCCATGACGCCGCGTGCAATGCTGATCCCGTAACCGGTCTTGAGGGGAAGTTCAGTACCTCCTTCTGTGCTGCCTTGGCGCTCGCCGATGGCAAAGCGGGGGAGGAACTTTTTACAGATAAAAAAGTAACGGACCCGTTGATTCGTGCGTTCATGAAAAGAGTGGAAGTAAAGAGGGACACCATGCTCAGTGATGCTGAGGCAGTGTTGAAGTTTCGGTTTCGGGACGGTGTCGAGATTATCGTAAGAATCAGCGGCCCACTGGGTGATCCTGATCATCCCTTGACAGATGAGCAGTTGGAGGAAAAATTCAAGAGTCTTTTGAGCCCGCACTTTGACGCGACTCGTATCGACCGTATCTTGGATCGATTATGGCATATCGAGGATATGGACGATATCTCCGCACTGCCTTCCATGTTTGTCATCGAAAAAAAATAAGCGGTTCCGGACTGCTGGTCATTCCTCCTGAGAGGGCATATGAAAAAAAGACCGGGTTTCCGGCCTCGAAGCTAGATGTTGATGGGAGTACCCTCTTCCAATTGTTGGGAGAGATAATATTAAAAAGGGGAAAAAAGAGAGAGGAGAGAAAAATGAAAAGAAATAGGAGAGCAAGGAGCGTACTGTTTGTGTTTTTTCTGGTTACGGTGCTGGTATTAGCGGGCACAGTTCCTTCTGCCTTGGCGAAAAAGGGTGTGGTAGAAGTACGAATCTGTTGTCAGATGCCTGCGGCTCACTTCGACAGCATTGCTGTCGAGAGATTTATCAAGAAAGCGGAAGGGTTGAGCAACGGATCCCTTCATTTCACCTATTATCCCGCGGGACAGCTCTACAAGGCTCCTGAGCTGGTGGACATACTCCCTGAAGGAGGAGTCGAAATGGCGCAGATCGGCATGGATCGCCATACTGGGCGTGTGCCTGCCGGGCATTTTATCTATCCTTATTTTGTAGATGCGGATGCCTACTACCGGTGGTGGTACGATAAAGAGGGAGGTGCCGGGATTTTCTACAATATTCTGAAGCCGGCTTTTGCTAAGGATAATATACATCTCCTGTCCACCCTCAACTACGCTCCGGACTACGCAACGATTACAAACAAGCCCGTCCATACGCTCGCCGATTATAAGGGACTGAAAATCAGATCCTCCGGAAAATCACTGGGTGCCGTATTGGAGGCATTGGGGGCAAAGGCCGTCGTAATGTCGTCCTCCGACGTGTACACCTCGATCCAGCGGGGAACGATTGACGGGGCTCTCAGCGGTACGACAACATTCACCAGCAGAAAATGGTATGAGGTAGCTGATTATGTCCAGCAGATTTCACTCGGTAACATCCCCTTTGCCTTTGCAGCCAATCTCCAATTCTGGAACAAGCTCACTCCGGAACAGAAAAAGGCGATAGAGGAGGCTACAAGAGAGATGGAAATCTGGGCGGTCACCGCTTCGCAGGAAGAGCACATGAAAGCTCTTGAGCTGATGAAAAAGGCGGGAGTAGAGATATGGGAATTCTCTGATGAAGACAAGGCAAAGCTTGCCGAAATTGGCCTCGATGCCGTGGGAAGTGTGGTGAAGGGGGATGTGGGAGAAGAAACCTGGAATGAAGCTATGAAGGCCCTTAAGAATGCCAAGAAGGGGACTATTCCTTGGAAGAAGATGTTGGAGACAAGGGAATTCTAATTTTGAAACAGTATTGTGGGGTTGGTGGCCTCGTGCTGCCAACCCCACAGATCTTGTCCGATATCTTTTAACCATGACCCGGAAGGTAAAGTGAAACATGTTTGAAAATATAGAGAAAAAAATTGACAGACTGATTGATTATGTAGTCTTGGGTGGAGGATACTTCGCCGGGTTTGCGCTTTTATCCTGCGCGTTGATAACCTGTTACGAAGTAATCGCACGCTACCTTTTTAATGCACCTACCCACTGGACGTTGGAACTTTCCATTTACCTCTTTATATGGTTTGGCTTTGCCTCTATGGCTTATGTACAGCGTGCGGGGAAACATGTGGCGGTTGACGTGTTCGTTTCTCGCTTCCCCGAACGCACGAAGGCACTCTGGAATCTTGTTATTATCGGCATATTTTTTATTTTTATGCTACTCCTCCTATATTTCGGAACGAGGTATACGTGGAAATCGATCCTCATCAACGAACACAGCCGAGATATGTGGAAAGTTATTCTCTGGCCTGTCAAAGCTGCCGTACCAATAGGTGCTTTACTTCTTGTGCTGCATTTAGTGCGTGAATTCGTCTTGAGTCTGCGTTCGTTTAAGAAGATACCACAGCAGAAAGGCGAGACATTTCTTGATAAACCCGTCCCGGTCGCAATTCTCCTTTCTGTCATAATAGTCTGCTGCGTAGTGCTCTTTCCTCTGAACGGCGTAGTGGGTATGGTGGTGTTGATGCTCGTTTTGCTTTTTTTCGGGCTTCCTATTTTCCCCACTCTGGGTTTAGTCGGGGCTCTGGGACTATTTTTTGCGTTTGGAGGTATCAGTGCTTTGAATGCCTCTTTTGCCCGTGTCTCTTATGGGGCCCTCCATTCATTCTCGCTCCTCTGTCTACCACTTTTTATCCTTGTGGGGCAAATTCTCCAGAGCGGAGGAGTAGGCGAAGAAATCTATACCATGGCGACCAAGTGGACAAACAGACTCCCGGGAGGAGAGGCGATAGCGACTATCTTAGCCTGTACCGTTTTTGCCGCTATTTCCACCTCGAGTGTGGCTACGGCGATTACGATAGGTTTGATTGCTCTTCCCGCATTGGCGCTCCGAAAATATGATAAAAAATTCTCGTACGGCCTTCTCGCCGCGGGTGGGACTCTCGGAATCATGGTTCCTCCCAGCGGTTCGATGATCATCTATGCGGCGATGACCGAAGAATCACTGGGCAAACTTTTTATCGCCGGTCTTATCCCTGGTATCATACTGGCCGGAGCATTCATTTGCTACTCTATTATCTTTTGCAAATATCGCGGTGAAACGGAAAAACCGCCGGTGGTAACTTGGCAGGAACGATTCCAAGCCCTGAAAACAGGTCTTTGGGGACTTGCCGCTCCCATTATTATCATGGGTGGCATTTATTCTGGCATATTCACCCCCCTGGAATCAGGGGCTATTGCGGTACTGTATTCATTGTTCATGGTGGTCGGCAGAGGAAAGCTGAAGATCAAGGATATCCCGAAGGTATTGCGGAAGTCGACAGAAAGCGGAACAATGGTGCTGAGCATCATTGTCGGTGCGATGGTACTCGGTAATTTCATGACCATGATGAGGGTCCCGAATATGGCCATGGATTTTGTCGCATCTCTCGACGTTTCCCGATGGGTGGTGATGATTGCGATCTTCGGGCTCCTTACCATACTCGGTATGTTTCTCGAAGTTATCTCAACAATGATGATTACGCTCCCTATTCTGTACCCCTTGATCATTTCCCTCGGGTTTGATGGAATATGGTTTGCCGTAATGGTAACGCTGGTGATGGAAATGGCGCTTCTCACACCTCCTGTGGGATTGAATCTGTATGTTATATTGGGAATTACGAATGCTTCTTTAGGAGATGTTCTCCGAGGTGTCGTCCCGTTTTTCCTCATTATGATAGCGGGACTTTTACTCTTCGCGGCACTTCCCGTGCTCAGTACGTGGCTTCCCGGTATGATGTTTGTGCGGTAAAGGAAACTGAAAGTATGTGCATAAGATGATGTTTATAGGCTGCACAGATCTGCGTGTACTATGAAAGAATTTTACATGAGATGAGGATTCTTTTGAGAGGTTATCAAATTAGTCGCAGTTTTACATGTGATGCGATAAATAATGATCCGGAGAAGATTATGTATCGTGATGAAAATATTCTGGAAACATTATTCGTCTAATAATGGGTGGAGAGGTGTGCAATTGTGGATAAAATAAAAAGGATAAAAACAGAAAAAAAACGGTGGGAAGAAGAAAAGCTTAACAAAAAACCATATCCGCCGGCTCAGACTACATCCGGTATCGATTTGAAAGTTGCCTATACGCCTGACGACATCGGAGAACAGGATTACATGGAATCTTTGGGTTTCCCGGGGGATTTTCCATACACCAGGGGAGTCTATCCTTCTATGTATCGGGGGCAGCCTTGGTCGATGAGACAATACGCTGGTTTTGCCGACCCTGAAGAATCGAACAAACGCTATAAATATCTTCTTGAGAATGGTCAAACCGGACTGAGTGTCGCATTCGATCTGCCTACTCAGCTCGGATACGACTCTGACCATCCATTAGGTTATGCCGAAGTTGGTAAGGTCGGAGTTGCTATTGATTCACTACGGGATATGGAGACATTGTTTAACGGTATTCCACTCGATAAGATTACTACTTCAATGACGATCAATGCCCCCGCGACTATTTTGCTCGCCATGTATTTATGTGTTGCTGAAAAACAGGGTGTTCCATGGGAGAAAGTCGGAGGAACGGTCCAGAATGAAATCATTAAAGAGTTTCTTGCACGAGGGACATACGTTTTCCCTCCAAAGCCTTCCCTCAGATTAGTCGTTGATCTAATAGAATTTGCAATGAAAGAAGTCCCTCGTTTCAATACCATTAATATTTCAGGATATCACGTGCGGGAAGCAGGTGCCAACGCCATTCAGGAAATAGCATACTGTTTATCAAATGCTATAACGTATATTGAAGAGGTACTAAAAAGAGGCATCGACATTGACTCCTTTGCGCCGCGTCTCGCATACCATCTTGTTATTGGTCTTGATTTTTTCGAGGAGGTCGCAAAGGTGCGGGCCTGCCGTCGATTATGGGCGCATATCGTAAAAGAACGCTTCAAGGCAAAAGATCCCCGATCAATGATGTTTCGCTTTTTTTGCGGTCCGGCTCCACGACAGTGTACCTCCGTTGAACCATTGAACAATATTATCCGCGGGACGATAGATATGATGGCGGTGGCTTGTTCAGGAGCTCAGGCGGCGTCGAATTTTTCGTATGACGAGGCTTATTCCATTCCCACGGAAGAATCGGCTTTAATTGCTCTGCGAACCCAGCAGATAGTTGCGTACGAAACCGGACTTACAAAGGTCGCTGACCCACTCGGCGGGTCATACTACCTTGAAAGCTTAACGAATGAACTTGAAACAAGAATCAGGGATCTGATGGAAAAGATCGAAGCCGATGGCGGTATCCTCGAATTGATTGAAAAGGGCGTTATTCAACACGAGGTCCAGAAAAGCGCTTATGAGGAAGAATTAAAAAAACAAAAGGGTGAAATACCTGTTGTAGGAGTATCGATATTCCCTCAAAAAGACTACGAAGAAATGGACGTCAAACTAGAGAGGGTAGATCCGAAGGTACGAAAAAAGCAGATCGACAATCTCAATTTAACCAGACAGAATCGGGATAATGAGAAGGTCCGGGAGGTTCTTGAGAAGTTACGAGAGAATGCACAGAAAGATGTGAATCTTATGCCTGCTATCATTGATGCTGTCCGGGAATATGCGACGATTGGGGAAATCATGGGAGTTTTTAGGGAAGAATTCGGTGAATTTAAGGATATCATAGTTTAATAGCCTGCAATCCTTATAATCCTTATAGATGATAATAATGAGAGGATAACAATGAATAACGATACACAAAAAATACGGGTTCTGATTGCAAAACCAGGGCTTGATGGTCATGACAAGGGGGCCAAAGTCGTAGCGTTTGCTTTACGTGATGCCGGGATGGAAGTGATCTATACCGGTCGACGGCAGACCGTTCCGGAAATTGTGAATGCGGCACTCCAGGAAGATGTTGATGTCATAGGCCTCAGCATCCTTTCGGGAGTCCATTTGGAAGTATGCGAAGAACTCTTCCGATTGCTCAAGGAAAATGGGATGGAAGATGTCCATGTAGTCGTTGGCGGTGTTGTTCCAAAGGGAGATGATAGAACACTCAAGGATATGGGAGTTTCAGAGGTGTTTCATGTCGGTTCTTCGTTTAAATTTATTGAAGAAAGGATAAAAGAGATCCTAACTAAATGAAAGAACTGACAATTTATTCTTTGTTACGGTTCTCATATATTCAATTGGCTGGTTACAGATTCAATTCTAGCTTGAGGGGATACTTGTTAGTTGGATTATGAACTCTTTCCGAACAATATTAACCTCCAGAATTTATTAACTAGTGTAATTTTCTCTTGCAGATAGGTACTGATAGCAACCACGATCCGGATGGTTCCCGTATCGGGTGATCATACGATTGAAAGACAATCGTGCTCATCAGTTCTGTGTGCATACACTAGCTACAGCATTTGCCGACAGAGACAATAAATCAGGTTGGTGAACAGGGTTTTAAGTGTCGGTTTGTATCTGCATCTATGGATATGCGCTATACGGCTTCAGGTTTTTTTTGGCGTTGATTGGTGTCGTATCTATTCGTAGTAAAAGGAATATTGACGAAGGGAGAAGCATTGTAATGGAAAAGTGGGGTATTGGCCATATTGCAAAGAAAAAGGCCATATGGATGGGTGATAAGATCGCATATTACTATGAAGACGAGAAATGTACCTATAAAGAGATGAATGAGCGGGCTAATAAAGTAGCTGATTTCCTGATACAGAAGGGGATTCGAAAGGGAGATCGCGTCGCTATTATGCTCTATAATGTGCCGGAGTTGCTCGATGTGTTCTGGGCCTGTGCAAAACTGGGTTTGATCTTTTGTCCTGTAAGTACTCGGCTCATGGACCGTGAGTTGGAATATATTCTGAATAACTGTGGTGCCCGTGCATTCTTCTTTAATGATAAATTCTTGAAAAGTTTTGAACCCATCAGATCGTCGGTTACAACGGTTGAAGAGGATAAGACCGTTTTTGTTACGAGCGGTGAAGCACAATGTCCCGGTTGTCCCGAGTGGGCGGTTGATTTTGAATTCATAACTCAAAATTGTTCTACAGCTGAACCGATCCCCGATGAACCCATTGATCTCAAGGATCCTCTTTGCATTATGTATACATCGGGAACAACCGGCGATCCCAAGGGCGCGATTCTGACACATCAGCAGAGTTTTTTTAAGAACATGCAGATCCAGGCATATTTTGACATGAACTCTTCGGATGTATATATGTCGCAAGCGCCGATGTTTCATTCGGCCGGTCTCTATATCGTAGCTCTTCCTACACTGTTCTGTGGCGGCACCTTTCTGATGAGAAGGAAGTTCGATCCGGTAACATGGGCGCAGGATATAGAAAAGTATAAGGTAACGGTAATTTTCGCTTTGCCGACGGTACTGAAGAGAGTGATGGAGAAAAGGGCCTTGGATGGGATTGACACCAGCACGGTGAGGTATATATCCGGCGGAGGAGAAAAAGTAGAGTTGAAGGTAGTTGAGGAGATGGCCAAACATGGCCTTAACTTACAGGTAGGCCTTGGTCAGACGGAAAATTCATTCATGTTGATTATGCCTCGACGGGATGTATGGAAAAAACCCGGGTCAATCGGTATTCCGGGACCATATACTGAATGCTGGATAGCCGATGAGGAGGGTAACGAATTGCCACCCAACGAAATCGGAGAACTCGTTGCGACTGGACCTGTAGTCATGGACGGATACTGGAATATGCCGGAAGCCACGGCCAATACTCTTGTCAATGGCGTTCTTCATACGGGAGATCTTTGCTACAGGGATGAAGATGGATATTTTTACATCAAGGGTCGTGAAAAGGATGTCTATGTCAGTGGTGGAGAGAATGTATATCCCGCTGAAGCCGAAAAAATTTTGCTGAATCACCCCGGAGTAGTTGACGTTGCAATTATCGGCGTACCCGATGAAAAGTGGGGAGAAGTCGGCAGGGCCTTTGTCATCTGTGATAAAGATAATGCACCGACAAAAGAAGAACTATTCGAGTATTTTGACGGCAAGATTGCCCGGTTTAAAGTTCCGACACATATAGACTTCATCGATGAGTTGCCTACTACGGCAAGCGGAAAGACAAGGAAAAATGTATTGAAAGAAAAATACGGAGCAAAACTCTAAGAAGGGTATAGTGCTGCGTAACATCTTTATTTCATAATCACACAGGAGGAACTACGAATGGTTAAGAAGATCAGTCATATCGGTTTAGCTGTTGAGAACCTGGCCGAGGCCCGTGCCTTCTTTCAGGAAACCTTTGGTGTTTCTGCTTCTGATCAGGAGAAATTTGGCGAGCTTGTTTTCTCATTTATCCCCATGGGGGAAGTCAATCTGGAACTGCTCCAATCTACCGAACCGGATGGCACGATTGCCAAATTTATCAGGAGTAAAGGACAGGGAGTTCACCATATCTGTTTTGAAGTCGAGGATATTCAATCTGAACTGGACAGCTTAAAGGACCAGGGAATAAAACTAATTAACGAGAAACCGTATCGAAATGCTCACAAAGAACAGGTTGCGTTTATTCATCCTAAAAGTACTTTTGGAGCACTCATCGAGTTGATCCAGACCAAAGATGAATGACAGCCACCATCTATGGATGGGAGAGCCCGTCCTATCGGGATTTTTTAGGGAGCAGGAAGGAGATAAGGAATGGCGTATGTAAAAACGTGGGAAAAAGAGTTAGCCAAGCTTGAGGATATAGAGGCACGAGCCCGCCTTGGCGGAGGAGCAGAAGGTTTAGAAAAACAGAGAGCATTAGGCAAACTGACGGCGTGGGAACGAATCAACTACGTACTTGATCCGGGCAGCTTTGTGGAACTGAATATGTTGGCGGAACACCAGTGTAGTGACTTTGGTATGGACAAGAAAAAGTTTCCGGGGGATGGCGTTGTCACCGGTTACGGGACAATTAATGGCAGAAAGGTGTTTATTTATGCCGAGGATGCCACTGTTCTCGGGGGATCGACAGGCAAGACCCATGGCGCGAAGATACAATATGTTCTG
>DAISYQ010000067.1:0-11053 GCA_036825195.1 Syntrophales bacterium | reverse complement strand
CTTCGACATGGAAGAGGGAAAGGAACGCGAGATCGCTCTCTTCCCCTTCTTTCACATGGCGGGATTTCTCCTCGTCATGTGCGTCTGCCTGTACCGGGCATGGGAAATCATCCTTGTTCCAAGACCCGATCCGGATATAGCCCTCGACATGGCTCTGAAGTACAAACCCTCCATCTTCCTCGCCGTCCCCACCATTTATACCGGCATTTTGAATCTCCCCAAGTTTAAGACAGCCGACCTGTCCTTTATAAAGGCCTTCTTCTCCGGTGCCGCCCCACTGCCGGTGGAAACGATCCAGGCACTGAAAGCCGCCTCAGGTGAAAAGATAGGCGTCATAGAGGGGTACGGAATGACCGAATCAACGGGTATTACCCATATGACCCCGTGGCGGGGCGTGCACAAGCCGGGCAGTGTCGGTGTTGCCCTACCGAATACGGATATGAGGATCGTAGACTTAGAAACAGGCGAGAAGGAACTACCCATCGGTGAAGAAGGGGAGATCGTCTTCAGAGGGCCCCAGATGTGCGCCGGATATTTCAACATGCCTGAGGAAACAGACGCCTCCTTGAGAAATGGATGGTTTCACACCGGTGATATCGGAAGGCTGGACGAGGACGGTTTTCTCTATATCGTGGATCGGACGAAGGACATGATTATCGCCGGCGGGTACAATATCTACCCCCGGGAAATAGACGAAGTCCTCTTTGAACACCCCAAAGTCCTAGAGGCTTGCGTCATAGGGGTTCCCCACGAATACCGTGGCGAGACGGTCAAGGCCTTTATCGTCTCAAAACCGGGAGAGAAGATCACCCCTGAAGAGATGGATACCTTCTGCCGCAAGCGCCTTGCAGCCTTCAAGGTACCCAAAATCTATGAATTTGTCGATGAACTGCCAAAATCAGTCATCGGCAAGATACTCAGAAAAGAACTGCGGCGAAGAGAACTGGAAAGGCAAACGTGATCTCACGCCCTCCCGCTGATAACCTCCGTCGCCTTCTCGATGTATCGATTACTCATATTCACAAGATCTTCAATCGGAAGATCGATGAAGGGCCGATCAAGGACCTCCTGGGTTTCCTTCGCAATCCAGCCCTGTTGAACGATTTCTCTGCCGGCTGTCCTGCAGGCATCGAAGAACCACTGAAACTGGGGCAGCAGCGGTTTTACCGTCAGAATTTCTCCCATTCCTTTGAGTATCTTGCCGACAAGCGCAACATTGGTCCCCCCGCCGAACGCCCAGGCAAACATATCGAAGGTCAGTTCCAGCGCCTTGAACTGTTCACGTTCCGGAAATCCCGCATTTGATATGAGGACCCACTGCCATTTCTTGTGGGGATACCGTGGGGGATGGACCGTCAAACCGTCCACATGTGCGAGTCTGAGGTCACCGAGAACAATAAGCCTGTCCATAAGCGTTTTCATGAGGGCGCTCACGGTAAAGACATAGAGCGGCGTGGCAAAGACCAGAATATCGGCCTTCATGATCTTTCCCAGGATCATCTCCATATCGTCTTTGATGACACATCTCCCCGGCGTCTTCATATGGCAGGCGTAACACCCTCTGCACTCGTTGATATCGAGATCTTTCAGATACAGAGTCTCCGCCGACGCCTCCCCTTCTCGGACACCATCCAGAAAGGGTTGAAGGATCTTTTCCGTATTTCCCTTCGCTCCTCGAGGGCTTCCGTTCAATGCCAGTACTGTTTTCACCGTGCTCCTCCTTCAGAAAAATCTCTCTACCGCCCGGAGGAGACCACCGGGTGGTGTTCAGTTCGATAGTCTCTGCTACATCTCTATCTCAAGTGTATCGACGATCGGACGCAGTTCCCTCTTCAGGATCTTTCCGACACCGCTCACGGGGATCTGATCGATTATCTTCAGGGCGCGAAGCTTTTTATACTTTGCAAGTTTCGCGTTCGCATATTCCATCAGTTCCCCTTCCGAAATCTCCTCCCCGCCGACTAACTGGACAAAAGCGACGGGCAGGTCTCCGTACCGGTCGTCATGCTTTCCCACCACGGCGGATTGGGCCACCTTCGGATGCTCATTCAGGACCTCCTCGAGATCCCGAGGATACACGTTATACCCCTTGTAGATCAGCATATCCTTCTTACGATCCACGATATAGAGAAAGCCGTCTTCGTCGAACCTGCCCATATCGCCGGTGAGGAGCCATCCCCCCTCTTTGAGAACGGCAGCCGTTTCATTCGGCTTCTTCCAGTATCCCACCATCACCTGAGGTCCCCGTACGCACACTTCACCGGCTTCGCCCACGGGCATCTCCCTCGTATAATCATCCACATCCACGATCTTCACGTCCGTATCCTGAATCGGAAGGCCAACCGAACCCATACGGTGCTGACCCTTCTCGGCGATACCGAATGAAACGGCCACGGTCGCCTCGGAAAGTCCGTATGCCTCCGTGACGGCACCGGGAATCTTTGCCTGCATCGCCTTCAGAAGGCCCGGCGAAATGGGAGCCGCTCCCGATGCAACGAGCCTGATGTCGGACATATCGATTTCTCTGTAGAGCGGATCTTCTACCATGGGGACAAAGAGCTGCGGTGCACCACCGAAAATCGTTGCTCGGTACTTCGGGATCGCTCCGAGAAAATCCTTCGGATCGAAGCGTGGCATCACAATCAGGGTGGCGCCGGCCAAGAGCTGCATATTCAAAAAGGCAAAGGTTCCCATGGCGTGGAACCAGGGCGGCACCACTATCGACATTTCATTGCCGGGTCTGACAGGATGATCCTCCGGCCGATCGCCTTCCTCTCTTTCTATTCCGAAGATCCCGTCACGGTAGGCAATATCACCGCCGGTGAACCAGTACTGCAGCTGGCACGACGCGACAACGCCGTTATAGTGGGTAACCATGACCCCCTTGGGTGTTCCCGTCGTCCCTCCCGTGTAGGAAATGTGGGCAAGATCCTCCTTCACATCGCAGGGCAGATCGGGCGGCTTGGCGGGATATTCTTGCAGCAGAGAGATAAAATCGATCACCCCTTCCTCAAAGGGGGACTTGGAGAGCATCTTTACCGGGGCGTTCACCGGTGGGTAACAATCGGCCAGACTC
This sequence comes from Syntrophales bacterium, assembly GCA_036825195.1. Lineage (GTDB taxonomy): Bacteria > Desulfobacterota > Syntrophia > Syntrophales > UBA2210 > UBA2210. The sequence continues at coordinate 7,977 of DAISYQ010000067.1, read as the reverse complement.
GTGAGGATCACGTTCTTGACATTTGTCTTGGGAAACGATTCCTTCGCCAGAGGGTAAAAGAGATCGACACCTATGAACGTTTCCGCGCTCGAGTCGTTCAATTGAAAGGTGATCTCCCGTTCGGCGAGGAGAAGACTTACCGGGACGAAAACCGCGCCTGCCTTCAGAAGCCCGTAATAGGCAATAGCAAACTGCGGACAGTTCGGCAGATGAAGGGCAACGCGATCTCCTTTTGCAACTCCCAGGGCGCACAGAGCGGCTGCGAACCGGTCGGAGAGCTGATCCAGTTCCGCGTAGGTCATCTCCATCCCGGCAAAGATAAGGGCATTGCGGTTTGGCCATTTCCGGGCTGAAGAACGTATAATCTGAAAAATCGGGACCTCGGGATATCGGAGTGTCCGCGATACCCCCTTCGGCCAGCATGAAAAGTTCTTGTCCATAGCTCCCTCCTTATGTGTATACGCTTATACTGCAGGGTGTTCACATGTGAGAGATCCGGCATCGTTTCACCAGATCCGCGCCGTTTGTATAAGAACTTCGATTCAAAACAATAAAAAAGCTTCGGCGGTGCGGTTTGCCTGTACCGCTCCCGACGATCGGCCGTAAGCATCCGATCCGTTACGGGGATGCTTGTTACAGATTCATCATCCTCGATATGATCAGCTTCATAATTTCCGAGGTCCCCGCAAAGATGGTCTGTATCCGTACATCACGGAATAGTCTGGCAATGGGGTATTCCTCCATGTACCCGTACCCCCCGTGAAGTTGAACCCCCTGCTGGGCGATCCTGTTCGCCATCTCCGAGATCCAGTACTTTGCCATGGATACCTTCTTGACAATATTCTTACCCTCCATATGGTCGAGCGTCAACGCCTCTATGAAGGTCCTCCCGAGCTCGACTTCCGTTGCCATCTCTGCGAGCTTGAAGGAATTGTGCTGGAAGCGGGAAATCGGTCGCCCGAAGGCGACCCTCGACTTCGTGAATTCTATCGTATATTCGAGGGCGAGTTCCGCCATGATCTGAGAACCCCAGGCCGACACGAGGCGTTCCTGCTGGAGTTTCTCCATGAGCTGTTTGAATCCGCTCCCCCCCTCTCCCAGGAGATTTGATGCCGGAACCCTGCAGTCCTCGAAAAAGAGTTCCGACGTATCCTGACTCTTCATGCCGATCTTATCCAGTTTTCTTCCCTTGACGAAGCCCGGTGTTCCGTCTTCGACAACGATAAGACTCATCCCCGAGTGGGGAGATTCCGGATTTGTCAGCGCCGCCACAATCACGATGTCGCATAAGATGCCGTTGGATATAAAGGTCTTCTGGCCATTGATTATGTAATCATCCCCGTCTTTGACGGCGGTCGTCCTGATGGATGCGAGATCGGATCCCGCCTCCGGTTCCGTCATGGCGACGGCGGTAATGATGTCACCGCTCGCACATCCCGGCAGCCACCGCCTCTTTTGCTCCTCAGTACCGAATGAATAGATATAGGGCACCACAACATCACTATGCAAGGGAGCAACGAAGCCCAGCTGGTTTGTCCGCTCCATCTCTTCGATGATGATAATGGAATATTCGAACCCCACACCAGACCCTCCGTACTCTTCCGGGAGCCAGGTGCACAAATAGCCCTGATCACCGAAATCTTTCCAGGCCTGCCGGGGCACGATTCCCGCTTCTTCCCATTGCTCCACATAGGGAACGACATTCTTTTCCAGATACTTCTTCAACGAGTTCCTGAATATACGGTGTTCTTCGGTATACACTTTCTCCAGCAACGACATAGCCTCTACCTCCTTTTGATTATCCATACATGTATAGGTCTTTTTCAGACGGAAGCACTCTGCCCCCCAATCCATTGCGGGAATCTCAGATCGTTTCGGAAAATCTTCTTACCTATGAACTCACTTGCCCTGGTAGGGAAAGGGAATTCATTCGACATTTAGCTATAAAGCTTTAAGTGCAACTTTATAGTTCACTATATGCATTTCGAATTTCTGTCAAGCGATATTTTTATCGCAATAACTATTTGTTATAATTACATGAATATGATGGTCAGCAGGAATATGAAAGGAAATACTCCATAGAAAAAACGACTTTCAGTTGCTTATCTTCTTTGACACAAGGGCAAGAATAGTCTATATAGAAGCTTAGAGTTACGCTTAACTATGGAGAGTATGATTTATGGAAAAGAAAATAGGAGAGATTGCAAAGCAAAGCGGTGTGCAGCCATCAACGATCCGGTATTATGTCCGCCAGGGACTCCTTCCGGAACCGAATAAGGTAAACAAAAGTATGGCCTACTACGACGAGAGTTGTGTGGAGAAGATTCAGGCGATACGCTACCTTCAGGAAAAACGGTACTTTCCCCTTTCCATCATCAAGAACGTGATCAGGCGTATGGATGAGGAAGGGATGAGTCTGGAAGAGGCCGAAGCCATCGAAGATGTGGTATTCGGAACGGAAAACAACCTTGTGGACAAGAAGGAATATCTTGAGCGGACGGGGCTCACCGACGGACAATTCCGTGAGGCAGAGAAGGTAGGACTCTTGATGCCCTATGTGAAAGAGAAGGGACGCACCCTGTTTAACGAGGAAGATATTCGCTTCGGCCGTGATCTGTTGAAGAAACTGCTGGAACTCGGCCTGGAGTTTAAGGATCTGGAGTTCTACGTTCGATTGGGCAAAGAGATTATGGAGCACGAAGCGATACTTCGGAAACGGGTGGTGAAGGGGAAGTCCCGGGATGAGAACATGCGTTTCACGCTGGAAGTGGCGAAACGGGTCGATATCATGCACAGCTATATCATGCGGAGGCTATTCCAGCGAAACATCCAGACCATCATCCAGAAGAGCCTCAATGGAAAGGGATCGAAAAAAACACAGTAAGAGAAAAACGCAGTAAAACGGACAAAAAAGGGCTGCCCGGGGGCAGCCCTTTTCAGTGTCAGGGACATCCGATACATCCTGTCTGGCTCCTCAGGTAACCGTGAGGATCTCCAGGTCTTCAATCGGATAGGAAACGCAGGAGTGTACGAATCCCCATTCCCGGTCGGATTTTCGCACCATGGTTCCGGGAGGCTGATACACCGTTCCAGAAAGAATCTTCACACGGCACATACTGCACTCGCCCGAACGGCAGAGTGACGGTATGATGATCCCATTCTTTTCCAGCGAGGTAAGGAGCGACTCTCCCGCCTGCGCCTGAAACGATTTCTTTCCCTTCACGGAGACGGTGAAGGCATCGTCCCCTGTAACGGTCGAGGGCCATCCCGGATATGTATCGATGTTTACGGGTGGGCCGAACATCTCCTGGCGTATCCTCCTCGCGGGAATACCCTGGCCTTTCAGTTCGGGAAGACAGAAGTCATAGAGTCCCCGGGGACCGCACAAAAAGTAGGTCTTATTATCGTGATCACCAGAAACGTTACTGACCAGGTTGCCAGAAATAAATCCTTTCTCGCCCGCGAAGTCGTCCGAAGGTTCCTCGATGACCGGTGTATATATGATCCGGGGGAACCGCTTTGAGATTTCAGCCAGTTCCTCGTCAAATATAATGTCTTCGGTGTTTTTGCTTCCGTAGAAGAGATACACCGTGCGGTCGAGGCCACTCTCGACGATCTCCCGGATCATCGACATGAAAGGGGTGATGCCGCTGCCACCGGCGATGCAGACCATCGTTTTTTCATGAACGATGGGATTGAAGTGAAAATTCCCCGCCGGTCCCGAACTCTCCAGAACATCGCCGACCTTTACCTCGTCCAGGAGGTAGTTTGATACCAGTCCATTTTCGACCCTGCGCACCGTGATATCGTAATAGCCGATCTGGTTCGGTGAGGACGATATGCTGTAGGGACGGCCCGTACGGATATTGCCGATGGTCGGGTAGAGCGTGATGTACTGCCCTGCCATGAAAGGGGGTAAATAATGGTCTCCCGATACGAGACGAAGGGTCTTCGTCGACGGAGATTCCTCGATGATATCGACTATCCGCAGATCGAGCTTTGCGGGATGGAGGCGTTCCACATAGGGTGCGGTCTCGTACTTTACGGGGACAATATTCTCACGGTACTTCCGGGTTGCTTCGACTTCGCCGATAATCTCTTTGTATCCGTCAAATTCTTCCCATATTCCTCTTTTCATTGTCTTTCTCCTCTTATTTCCCGAGCTGTCGTGTGATGGCCCGTGCAACCGCATTACCCGAGTTCAATGTCGGTTCGAAACCGCAATCCCCCGCCCAGCTTCCCGCGAAGTAGAGCCCCCGAATCGGTGATTTCCGATCGGGCTGGAAGAAAAGGGAGTCTTTTATGAGCTGCTCGTATCCGTAGATTGAGCCTCCGGGATGACCGAGGTAGCGCATGAAGGTCATGGGTGTGGCGATCTCGATCTCTTCGATGTGTTTCCGAAGATCGGGATAGATCTGCTCCATACGATGAAGCATGTCCTCCGCGCACCGGAATTTTACATCGTAATATTTATGGGGCGGAATGTTGAGCCAGGCATCACCGTACTTCAGCGCCACCGTATTCGTCTGACACGTCCCGGGCGGGGAAAAATCCGGGTCGGGAATATCATAGCAGCTGAAGGCCATGAAATCGTCCCTGATTCCCACATTCCACATATTATTGATGATCTTATCCATGGAGATATCGGCATCGGCAATGAGGAAGTTCATCGACTCGGTAATGCCGAGTTCTTCCGGCTCGCAGTCATAACCGATGAACATGGTAAATGCGGAGATGGCAACATTTCGTGACCTGATCTCCGTGATCACGTCCTCGGGGACCTGGGACCGATCCATCATGTTGATGTAGGTATAGGCTTGCGATGCATTGGAGACTACGTAATCGGCGGACAGTTCGTCCCCCTCTTCCGTAATAACCGATTTGACCGCCCCGTTTTCGACCACTATCTTTTTCGCGCCGCAGTTGAACCGGGCCTCACCGCCATGGGAGAGAAACTTGTTGAAGATCGCGTTCGACATGGCCTGCGATCCGCCCTTCACGTGAAAGGGTTTGAATTCCGTGTACTGGAAAAAAAGCATGGCAAGGTACGCAAAAGCGAGTCGTGACGGAGGAACTCCCAGGTATCCCCAGTATGCAGCAATAACCGCCTTGAGCAAGGGGTCCTTCAATCTCTCATTCAGGACCGATTCCACATCGCGAATCGCATAGGCATAGAGGGTGGGATATTTCTCCCGGGACGGCGCGGGATCGCGAAAGATGAAGGCACCCATCATATCCTGCGCAAACTGTGCCATGAGATCGAAGAGGCTTCGTATCTCGTTTTTCTCATGAGGAAATTTCTGCTGCAGTGCCTCGATTACTTGGGTAATGTCCGTTTTGAGGGGCAGTCGAAACCCGCCCGGCATCGCCACCTGGTAGAGATCGGGAGCTTCAACGAACTCCAGATCGTCTGTAATCCCAAGACTGTCAAAGGTCAGACGAAGCGGCCCCGGTTTTTCCGGTGTTCCGAGACCGCTCAACTGGTGGAGTGCCACTTCGAATTCAAAGCGTCCCCGGCAAAAGCTCGTTCCACAACCGCCGGGTATCGTGTGCCGCTCCAGCAGAAGGACCTTCAGCCCCTTCTGCGCCAGCGCACAGGAGGCCGTTAGCCCTCCGTTACCCGCACCGATTACAATCGCATCATAATCCGCCATACTTCTCCCTCCTCTCTCTGATATCGGCCTACTTCTACTTCCGGCAGTGTCTTCCTTGTGATGGTGCCCTATTCCCCTGCAATCCGTCTGATATCACACCCTGAATTCCTACAGGTGAATCCCTCTCTTTTCGGCCATACGCATTACCTGTTCCAAACTGTTCAGCGGAGGCGTCCGGCGTTTTTCTTCGGGTTTCGATACAAGCCGAAGGGCCTCCGTCGGACAGGTCGTTACACACAATCCGCATCCGATACAGCGCTCCGGATTGACCTGTGCCACGTCGTCATCATTCATCGTAACGGCACCCATCTGGCAACGATCCATGCAGATTTCGCAACCGCTGCAGGCATCCTGATCGATTACCGCACAATGATTGGAAAAGACATAGTCGGCCGGGTTTGAAAGGGTGTTGAGAGCAATAAGGATTCCGCAGCAATCACCGCAGCAATGGCACATCCCCGCCGGATTCTGCGAGGTGGCAGGTTGCGTTATCAGCCCGGCTTCCTGTGCCTTTTTTACGATCCCTATCGCCTCGTCGACATCGATCTCACGCCCCATGTGATTATCGAGATAGTATTGTCCCATGCTTCCGAACATGAAACAGACTTCAAGCGGTTTGCCGCACCCTTCTCCGATGAGCCCCTTCTGCTTTCTGCAGATACAGTCTGTCACAACGATCTTCTTCGCATTTCTCAGTATCTCGCAGGCATCATCATAGGCCGCAATATGCTGAGCCACATCGATCGACTGTTCAACCGGGATTGTGCGAAAAAAGTAATCCGCACCATTGACAATGGCGTCTCTGAACTCCGTCCGGCTGTATCGATCAACCAGTTCAGCCATATCTCGATCGATTCGTTTGACCTGGAACTCATAGAGACCATGAACGAAAGGAATTGCTGCATATACAGCCGAACCGTTCCTCTGCAGGCGAAACGTCAAACCCCGCCCGGCCATATCTTCCAAATGTGCTGCCACATCCGCAACGGATCGACCGGTGCGAGGGGCGATCGAATCGGGAGACTCCAGCATGGGCGTGAGTGCAAGAAACAGCGCCGCATCTTCCTCGGTGAAGAGTTTCTTTAAGATCTCAAGCTCGACAGAGATGTCTGTCGCGGGAAATCCGAGAGAATATGTGTCCAACCTCTCCTGTAAAGCCCGGAAAATACCCTCTGACATGGAACCTCCTCATGAATGGGAACCACTGAATTATAAAGCTTAAAGCGCAACTTCACTGTTTCCTATATACATTTTCTTGCCCTGTCAAGGGATATTTTATAACTACACGTAATAACTAAATGAATATGTTGCGATATGACTGATTTCGGAAATCGCCGGAATATCTCCGATTAATCGGCAATCGACTGAAGAAAGTCCGATATTGCCGACATATAGTCCCGGAATCCCCGCACAAATATGGTATTGTGATCGGCGCCGGGAATCACGACCATGCGCTTGTCCCGCGCTCCGCTGGCTTCATAGAGTTCCCTGCCGTCGGTTAAGGGGATGACATGATCGAACTGGGCATGGATAATCAGTGTCGGTTTGTCAAAGGCCCTGATCTTTGCAAGGTTCTGACAGCCATTCTCTTCCGAGATATTCAGCCGGGAAAGAGGAACGCCGATCAGCCGGAGAAGCGGCATGAGGTATGCGAATCCGCTTTCAATGATCAGCCCGTCGATCCGGTCTTTATACTGCGCTGCCAGTTCAAGGGCGGGCGCGCTGCCCAGTGACCGTCCCATGACGACCAACGGTCCCGAGTACCCTCTTTCATGGAGCCAGGTACGGCAGTATTCAAAGATGACATGAGAATCATGCATCATGGCCGTCACCGTCGGTGTTCCCGTGGAGCGACCGTATCCCCGGTAATCGACGGGGAGAAAATTGACTCCCTCCTGTACATACAGAGGCCCGATCTCATCGTAATCGGTAACGATCTCGCCGTTCCCGTGGAAAAAGAGGATCGTCGGGGCCGTCTTGTGCGCATGGTGAAAACGGGCGCCGACAACCACGGTATCATCCACCGGTATCAACATGTCATGGACATCCCCTTTGGGTCTGAAAGGACCGTCGTCCCGGCGCGGGTAAAAAAGGGAGGTCAATACCTCGGGTATGTCGATCATCCGGTAGTCCGCTTGAAAGTTATTCTCCATACGATATCCTCCATGCATAATGGTATCACATCTTAACATTTCATTAAAACCCATTGGACGTTTCATTCAATGGAACGGGGATCATCTGCATTACAATGCCACGTCTGTCTGCCGTACTCTCTTCAATAATATAATTATTATCAATATGTTACACATATTCTATTCCCAAA
>DAISYQ010000066.1:0-11296 GCA_036825195.1 Syntrophales bacterium | reverse complement strand
TAAAACTACAAACCAAAGAGAAACTGACTGTCCGGGAAGAGGTTAATTTTTACACATAACCCATGAATGAGGGTTAGCATGATTTCGGCCATTATCAATTAGGGAACGGGAAGATTCATCTTATATCAGGAAAAGATAGCTTCGCCGGTGCCCATCAAATTTATATCCCGTTTAATCACAGATACTGATCATAAGGTCTTTTTGATTGTGGACAATCTTCGGGTGCATCACGGCACAAAGGTCAGCAAGTGGCTTGAGGCGAACAAGGAGAAGATAGAGATGTTTTATCTGCTTTCTTATTCTCTGGAGTTCAATAAGGATTGGTATTGCAACGGGAACCTGAAGAACAAGATTCGTTCAGGTATACCGGCACGGAGCGATTCAAATATTGTGAGCAAGACGCGTTCCTTTATGAAGACATTACAGAGGCGGCCACAACAGGTAAATAAATACTGTCACCATCCGGTGGTTGCATATGCAGTTTGATAGTTCTATTCAAACACCGGAGGAATAATACTACCATAAAAACAATGATTTCTCCTGTATACTTAAATCCACTGGGGAGGCCCCGATAATACCCGCCCATGCCCTATAATTTATACTAAAGATGATTGCGCATACAAAGAACATCCACACTTCTGATGTAAAGTATAACCAAACAAGAGTAACTCATTAACCAATAAATGAAAGAATATAAATAAAAGCCAAAAGACAATAATACGTATGCTCACCGACCTTACTTTCACTGGTCGTGTTCTCTGTTTATTTTTTCTCAGCATTTCAATAATGTTCGTAAGAACTGTTTATGATTTGATGTATGCATGGATCACTATTATGAATATTCAATCCAATGAATACGACAGATTATACATCCCGATAAATCGCTACTGCATCATGTCATATGATATATTATGCTTTTTCACCTTGCGCACCACGGTAGACTGGCTTACGCCAAGATAGTCTGCCATTTCTCTTGTGGACCTGCATTTTTTCATGGCAGCCTTCAGAATTTCCCTTTCGTGAACAGATATCTGATTATTCAGACATGGAGATGCATACCTTTGACTTGTTTTGACCGTCTTTCCCTTGTCATAGCGTAGCCTTTGTATGATATGTGTATTCAACGTATCCCCCTCACACATCACGACAGCCTGTTTCAATATATTTTCAAGTTCCCTGATGTTCCCCGGGAAAGGATATGAAACAAGGGCCTTACAGACTTCTGTAGTCATTCGCTTCTTCGCATTAAAGGATTTATTGTACTTTTCTAGAAAATATCCGGCCAAACTCAATACATCTTCGGGTCTTTCTCGAAGCGGCGGCATATGAAGCACAAACGCGTTCAGGCGGAAAAAGAGATCTTCTCGAAATTGTTTTGATGCAGACAATTCCTCCAGATTTCTATTCGTAGCCGCCAGTATGGTACAATCAATTTTTTTGGATTTTGTGCCCCCCAACCGTATAATTTCTTTATCATCGAGATATTTCAGAAGCTTTGCCTGGAGCGTGAGAGGAAGATCCCCTATTTCATCCAGAAAAAGTGTTCCCTCGTGCGCCAGTTCGAATAGGCCGATCTTACCATGCGTGTGCGCACCGGTAAAGGCACCCTTCTCGTATCCGAACAATTCAGCCTCCAAAAGGCTCTCGGGAAGAGCAGCGCAATTGATCTGAACGAACGGATTATTGCGGCGTTTACTGTTCTTATGGATCAGTTTCGCCAGGAGACCTTTGCCCGTCCCGGATTCCCCCAGAATCAGTATGTTTGACGCATTCAGATGAGCGAGTTTCAGGGCTGTACGGAGCGTGCTTTTTGTCTCTCTGCTTTCTGCAATAATACCATGATCTTTTAGTTCAGATATACTCCGCTCCGCAAGCTCGTCTCTATATTTCTCGGTAGCCATCCGGGTTTCTTCCAATTGATCCCGCATGGCATTCAACTGTGTCATGTCGCGCTCGGTCACGATCACCAGTGAAATCTTACCATCTTCATCAAATGTTGGCGTTCCCGTAACCATGAGAAAGTGTTTCTTCTTTGTCATATACTGGACAATGGCAACTTCTCGTCCGGCCCGTATCGTTTCCAGGGTAGCAGAACGGTCAAATATACCTTTTTCGGCTGCATAGGTAATATTCTTACCGATAAAGTTCTGCGCTCTGATTCCATTGAATTCCTCGGATGCCCGGTTAATGGAGAGGATCATGCCGCTGCCGTCACATACCCAGATTCCGTCGGTAGAGGTATTCAGAATCGCATCCAGTTGTCTGTCACGACTCTTATAGAATGCCAGGATGTTCTTTATGTCCTGGCTGCCCACGATACCATCACCACCATTATCTTTGTGTTTCAGTTCCTCACTCATCGTCTTACACTATCCTCCGGGATGCACACGAAAGAATGTCACGATTTCTCAGAGACACGCTGTTACGGCACCCGGTAAAAGCAACTCCATAAGAAAGGCGGTCCCATCATGTTACGTGGAACCGCCTTCTACCCATCTTCAGACAGCAGCATATTCATGCACTACACCCCGCGCAACAAGCCACAGCTATCAATCGGGAACGACAATGGTCACCCATCGCCTCACCATACCAATTCAGAGCATGTGTTCCACACCAGTCCTTCTGTCATGAAGTCCTGGTGAGATACACAATGATAGATTCGTCAGATACCCAGGTATGCCGATCTGATATTGGGATTGTTCAGAAGTTCCTCGCCTGTTCCTTCCTGAACAATGCGCCCGTTTTCAAGGACATATCCGCGATCACTGATACTCAGGGAGTTCTGAACATCCTGCTCTACCAGTAGAATGGTTGTTCCCTGATCGGCAATTTTTCTGATCGTTTCAAATATTTCCTGAATCAGAACAGGAGCCAAGCCGAGCGAAGGTTCATCGAGCATCAAGATCTTCGGCCGTGCCATCATGCCACGTCCTATCGCAACCATTTGCTGTTCTCCGCCACTGAGAGTTACGGCCTGCTGCTCCTCACGTTCCTGAAGCCGCGGTAATAATTCATAAACCTCTTTTATACTTTCCTCGGTTTTACCATATGCTCTCGGATTAAATGCACCCACTTCAAGATTTTCCTTTGTCGTCATAAAACCAAAGAGTTTTCTTCCTTCAGGAACATGAATGACACCTTCATCGACGATCTTTTCAGGTCGAAGATTCTGTATTGGTCGTCCCTCGAATAGTATCTCACCTGACGTGGCTTTCATCAATCCCGATATGCACCTGAGAATTGTTGATTTACCCGCGCCGTTGGCACCTATGAGGCTGATAATCTCACCTTTATCTATGTGCATGGAAACATCGTACACAACTTGGACATCTCCATAAAAACAACTGATGTTCTTGATATCAAGTAGCGACATAACTTTCTCCCAGATATGCTTTTATGACTTTTTCATCTGTGGACACCTCTGCCGGTGTCCCCTCGGCGATCTTTTTACCAAAGTGAATGACAGCAATCCGGTCGGAAACCGACATAATCGCACGCATAATATGCTCAATCACAAAGATAGTCACACCACCGTCTCTGATACCTCGAATAATCTCGAGTACCGCGTCAACTTCATTCGGCCTGAGACCGGCCATACATTCATCCAGAAGCAAGATTTCCGGATCCGTTGCCATTGCACGCGCCAGCTCAAGGCGTTTTCTATCCGCAATAGTCAGATTCTTGGCCAGAGTATCCTTCTTGTCTGCAAGCTTCAACCTCTCGAGAACGTCGAGAGCCATATCTCTGACCTCTGCGGGATTTGTCGATCTGATAAAAGCTCCTACCATGGTGTTGTAGAGAACGGTTTTCATCTTAAAGGGTTTGACGATCTGAAACGTCCGGGCAATCCTTTTTTTACAGATATCCCACGGTTTCATTCCCGTGATTTCATCACCCCTGAAAATGACCTGCCCAGATGTAGGAGCGTACACACCAGCCACGCAGTTAAAGAGTGTTGATTTACCGGCGCCGTTCGGACCGATCAAGCCGAATATTTGATTTTTTTCGATTGAAAGGTCGAATTGGTCAACGGCCTTCAGACCTCCAAAGTGTTTTGACACATTTTTTATTTCAAGTTCCGTCATTACGACTTCACCTCCTTCTTCACGGCATTACCGGTAATCTTGTTGAGCAACCAGTCATAAAATTTACTCAACGGTGCCTGCAATCCTCTGGGTTGGTAAAGCATTATTAATATCAGAATCAGGCCGTAGATAACCAAGTGGAGACCAGGCAGCATGCTACTGAAATAGATGCGTGAGAAATCGGTTACCGGCCTCAGAAGCAGTGCTCCTATAACCGGTCCTGCCAGCGTTCCTCGTCCACCGATCAACGAAATAAAAGCTATTTCAAAGGAAAGATCCAATCCCAGCAGCGCCTTGGGATAGAAATAGAGCATAAGCTGCGCGTAAAAGGTTCCCGCCAAAGCCGTCATAAAGCAGCTTATACCCATAGCGATAACCTTATACTTTGCCACGTTCACACCGAGCGCCTCGGCTGCTTCCGATTCCTCGCCGCCTGCATTCAGATAGTACCCGATTCGTATCCGTGACATGTACCACGTTACAAAGAGCGCAAGGCAGAGCATGATAAGGATAATATAATAATAGGGAACCTTGCTCATAAACTGAAAGTTTGCAAAGGATTCCTGAAGGGGAATACAGATTCCACGAGGCCCGTTTAAGACAAAGGGACCCAACTTATCAGTATTTTCGACAAACACCCTCACACCCTCACCGAATGCCATAGTCGAAAGTGCAAAATAGGCTCCCCTCATTTTCAGGGTAGGGATTCCAATAATAATGCCGACTAGTGACGCAAGTACTCCACCAATAAACATCCCGATCCAAGGACTTACGCCATAATGAATGGCCAGTACTGTCGAGGTATAGGCGCCGATTCCTATATATGCAGAATGTCCCAAGGGCAAGACCCCGGCCCATCCACCGACCATGTTCCAAGATGTAGTAATATAGGCATACCAGAACATCAAAATCACTATCTGGAGGTACGCCGGGCTGCTCATCCACAGCGGTAGTGTAAACACACCAACTACTAGGACAACTTTGAAAATTTTGTCCAATGTTTCTTTTGTCATCGTTATCTGTCTCCTTTCCTACCAGTCCCTCTTCTCTCCGAAAAGCCCCGACGGCATGACAAAGAGGACCGTCAAGAACACCGCATACACGATCAATTCAGTCCATGTAGATGTCATAAACTGGGCTCCTATGGATTCAATCAGACCGACGATTACACCTCCTATCAAAGCGCCGGGAATACTTCCTAATCCTCCCAAGACCACGATGATAAAGCATTTCACATCAAAAATAACTCCCACCGTAGGAAATACGTAATAGAATGGAATCAGAACACATCCCACCACACCCATGATGGCCGTTCCAATGCCGAAGGCAATATTGTACATCCGGTATTGATTGATACCCATGAGACTCGCAGCTTCACGGTCCAGACTCGCCGCGCGAATCGATTTGCCTATTTTCGTTGATTTTAGGAACCAGACAAGCGCAAGAGAGACAATTATTGTCGCGATAAAACCGTAAAGCTTAGGAGTGGAAACAATAATTTGACCAAGTTCAAAGGACTTGCCCGAAATAGCTGTCTGAACAACCCTGTACTCTGCGCCGAACATCATCAGGGTTATATTATCAAGAATGTACCACACCCCCGATGTGACAACGATAATTTCCGTTGGTTCTCTGACATCGCCTTGAGCCTTTAGAACCGGATTTATCAAAAGATCCTCCAGAAAATACCCGAATACAAAGAGCAGGGGAACAACGACAATAAGTGCAAAGTAAGGGTTCACACCGGTCAATTTAACAACCCAGTATGCGGTATACATCCCTACCATCAGACAGGAACCGTGAGCGAAGTTGATCACCTTTATGACACCAAAAATCAGGGTTAGTCCCAATGCAGCAAGACCATAGATCGAACCCATCAATGTCCCGCTAACGATTGCTTGAATTATAAAATCCATGTTGACCTCTTTTTCTCTTATTACTGATGCGGGGGAAGGGACACATTTCTTACAAATCCCTCCCCTTCCGCATTCGGTACTGTATTATGGTACTACATCCCTATTCCTTCGGCATGGGGAAAACTGCCTTAAACCCAGCTCGTGCGGCATTTTCGGGCCATACGGAGACCCGTTCCAGTTTGCCGTCTACCATGCGGAACTGGACCATGACGATTCCGGCATTGATGTTCTGTCCAGACTCGTCGAATTCAACGGCATCATACGAAACAATCATACCCGGGCCACTTTTCAGATGCGTATTTGCCAATGCTTCTCTGACCTTTGCAGGATCCGTCGAACCGGCACGCTCAAGGGCGTCGGCAATGACGAAGACCGATGCGAATGCATCAACAGACTCACCGGCCAGCCCGAATCCATGACGCTTCTTGAATTCCGCATTCAGCTCCGGAATACCGGGTTTGTTCAGGTCGGCTTCCCATTCGACGACATCGAACATATACTCAGCATTCTTGCCGCAGTTTTTACTGAACATCGGGTCGGCATGTCCGCCACCTGTTCCGATGACTGCCTTCGGTTTCACTCCCATCTCCGCCATGGTGTTGGTGAGAAGGATTGCATCCGATGCGTTCGAGGTCAGCAACAGGATATCCGGATTCGCCCTCTTAATCTTCAGCACCACAGGCGTTAGATCGCTCGCCGTACTCGGATAGGGTTCATTCAGAACAATTTTATAGCCATACTTTTCGGAGAGCGGCTTCCACTGTTCGGCCATTCCCACACCCCAGTCTCCGTTCTCATACACAAAGGCTACGGTTTTCAGCGGTTCACCAGTCTTCTTCTCCATATCTTTGAGAAATTCGAACTGGTCACGGGCCCACCACGCATCCTTGGCGGCAATTCTGAAGGTATATTTGAAGCCTCTTTCGGTAATGGTATTGCGGACAGAAACCGGAACGATAAAAGGAACTCTGTATCTCTCGGCAACCTGTGTCGCGGGATAGGTTACTGCGGAATTCCAGCATCCTGAAAGAATATTCACTCTGTCGTTATTGATCAGACGTTCCGCAGACGTGACACCGACGGTGGGATCGCTCTTACTGTCCACATAGACGTTCTGAAGCTTCGCACCACCCAGTGATTTGATACCACCAGCATTATTGATCATCTCAGTGGCCAGTTCGCGTGCGTACTTGCCCTGGAGACCGACCGACGCCGATGGTCCAGACAGCGGTAAGATGTTTCCGATCTTAACTACCTTCGTCTTTGCAATTGCCGGGCTACCCGCCAGTATCAGCGAACACGCAACGGCTAACGCAATAAAGAGTATAAAACCGCGTTTTGTATTGTTCATCATCCCTCTTCTCCTCCCTCTCCTTCTAATGTTCCATTTCCTCATGGAAACGGTATTAAAAACTTACTGTTGAGATACTCCGATATCTCCAAAACTTTCGTCCTATTTCTCCAGGGAAGCGAAGGCGTCATTCATGATCGAAAGACCCTTATCAAGTTGCTCGTCAGTAATCACCAGGGGCATTAGGCACCTGATCACATTGCCGTAAGGACCGCAGGTCAACAGAATCAATCCCTTCTCAAAGGCATATCCGGCAACTGCTGCCGCCGCCGCCGCATCCGGTTCCTTCGTCTCCCGGTCCTTTACCAACTCCATGGCGATCATAGGTCCCTTGCCTCGGACATCACCGATAACCACATATTTTTCTTTCATCTCTTCAAAGGATGCCCACAGCTTCTTTCCCAGTGCCTCGCTTTTTTCCGGAAGATTATCTTCCTCAATGATATCCAGCACCGCGTTTGCCGCCGCACAAGCCACCGGGTTGGCACCATAGGTTCCACCAATGCCTCCCGGATGGACCGAATCCATAATCTCGGCTCTTCCCACCACGGCGCTTAGCGGTATTCCGGCTCCGAGACTCTTCGCGATGGTCATCAAGTCAGGGTCAACTCCCCAGTGCTCGATCGCAAAAATCTTGTTTCCCGTGCGACATATGCCGGCTTGAATCTCGTCCGACACAAAGAGAATACCATTCTCTTTACAGATCTCGGCAATTCTCGGGAAGTATTCGGGTGGGGGGGCAATAAACCCGCCTTCGCCCTGTACCGGCTCCGCAATTAATGCCGCCGTGGTTTCAGGCGGGCACTCCACGAACATCTCGTTCTTTAAATACTCAGCGCACTGTATCTTGCATTCCGGGTACTTAAGACCAAAGGGACAGCGGTAGCAGTAAGCGTACGGCATACGGTAGATCTCAGAAGCAAACGGTCCGAATCCGAATTTGTATGGTTTGGCCTTATGGGTCATGGTCATAGTCAATAGGGTTCGCCCGTGAAAGGCGTTATCAAACACGATGATTCCTGTCTTCTTTGTATAGTAGCGCGAGATCTTAACGGCATTTTCAACGGCCTCGGCGCCCGAATTGGCAAAGAATGCCTTCTTCGGGAAGGATCCCGGAGTTAATGCGCAGAGACGCTCCCCTAGCCGTACAGCCCCTTCATAGGGAATGACCATGAAACAGGTATGGGTAAACTTTTCTGCCTGGTCCTTGATGGCGGCCACTACTTTCGGATGAGAATGGCCCACATTCATCACGGCGATTCCCCCTGCAAAATCTATATATTCACGGCCGTCCACATCCGTGAACATGGCACCCTTTCCTGAAGCAACAAATGCCGGTTTCCCGCCGACAAACGATTTTGCCAGTACTTCTGCTCGTTTCTCAACTAACGTCTGGTTACTCATTCACTTTTCCTCCTCATAGACTGTTATTTCTCGTCATCTTTAGTAGCGATGATGGTCTCTATTTATTCTCTACAGCGCCGCTTTGTATATCGCTTTCGCATCTTCAAGAATCAGTGTTCTTGGGTTGTTGGCCAAAAGACGCGTTACTTTCATAACACCCTCGGCCAGCATCGGCACATCGTCTTCTTTTACCCCGTAATCCGCAAGATGACGGGGAACACGCAGGTCATCTGCCAACCGGTCGATTGCAGTGATTACGCGGTCTACAATTTGCAGATCATCCAATCCTTCTGTCGGGATTCCGAAGGGCTTTGCAAGTCCGGCAAATTTGGGGAGATTTCCCAGCACGTTATACCGGATCACATGGGGCAGCATCAGGGTATTCGCAATCCCGTGAGGGATATGGAACTCCGCTCCGATCGGATAGGCAAAGGCATGAACTGCTGTAACACCCGCATTAGCAAAACCGATCCCCGCCAGAAGGGCTCCCTCCATCATCGCCGTCCGGGCCTCCACGTTGTCTCCCTTGGCGTAAGCGATGCGCAGGTTATTGTAAATGAGTTCGATGGCGCGTATGCAGTACATGTCCGTCATACCTGTAGCGTTGATCGATGTGTACGCCTCTACCGCGTGAATCAGCGCGTCCATACCTGTTGCCGCCGTCACATGGGGAGGCAATCCCACGGTCAGTGCGGGATCGAGGATTCCCACTGAAGGATACAGGTAGGGACTCACAACGCCTTTTTTAAGCTTTTCACCTTCGTCGGATAAAATTGCTATGGGCGTCACTTCGCTCCCCGTTCCCGCCGTTGTGGGGACCAGGATCGTCGGAATCCCCGCCTTTGGAATCAGATCAATCCCAAAATACGATCCGATGGGACCATCATTCGTCGCCATCACCGCTGTCGTCTTGGTAATATCCATAGGGCTGCCGCCTCCCACGCCGATCAGCAATTCCGCCCCTTCCGACTTTACCTTCGACAGACAGTCGGCAACTATCTCGTACCGCGGATCAGGCTCAACTCCGTCAAATATGGAAAAGGCTACACCGGCTGCGGTCAACGACTTCTCTATGGCCTGTGTCAATCCCGCTGCAATCACTCCTTTGTCGGTTACAATCAGCACCTTTTTCGCACCTCGGCGCAGTACCTCATCCCCGATTGTATCAATTGCTCCCATACCCATAACGATCTTAGGCGTCGTCGTAAATACCTTTACCATTGTTCTTTCCTCCCGTATATCTTGTGCTATTTCTTCACCGCTGCCGGTGAAGGGTACCTGTGTATATACCCAAGAGAGGTTCATATCGTTCGATCTGAACCCCTCTCAACTCAAAACCTGTTTGAACTCCTTAAGAAACATACATGTTATTAAACTCTCTCTTCAAATCCGCTCGAAAGTCCGGATGAGAAATATTGATAAGGGCTTCGGCCCTCTGGTGTACGGATTTGCCCTTCATCTCGGCAATCCCGTATTCCGTCACAACATAATGGACATCGGTCCGCGTCGTCGTTACAATAGCACCTTCATCAAGATGCGGTACAATTCTGGATAGTTTTCCTTTTGCGGCTGTTGAGTGGAACGCAAGGATCGAACGTCCTCCCTTCGACCAAGCGGCTCCCCTCACAAAATCGGCCTGCCCTCCGGTAGCGCTGAACTGTTTGTACCCGATAGATTCGGAGGCAGCCTGACCGGTAAGATCAATCTGCAGGGAAGAATTGATGGATACCATGTTGTCGTTTCTGGAAATGATAGCCGGGTTATTGGTATATCCTACCGTAAACATCTCCACCTTGGGATTGTTGTGAACAAACCGGTACAGTTTTTCAGTCCCCATGAAAAAGGTGGCCACCATCTTGTTCGGATGAAAATTTTTCTTTGCGCAGGTAATAACACCCTTATTAACCAAATCCACAACTCCGTCGGAAAACATTTCCGTGTGTATCCCCAGATCCCTTTTGTCAGCCAGGAAACCCAGTATCGAATCCGGAACGGCACCGATCCCCAACTGCAGACAATCTCCGTCCCGTATCAACTCCGCGCAGTATCCGCCGATCGCCTCATCGATCGGTCCTATCTCGGGGGGCTGCAGAACGATCGGCCTTGAATCGCATTCAACGATACAGTCTATGTCCGACACATGAATAAAAGCATCCCCCAGCGTTCTCGGCATATGAGGCGTTACTTCCGCAATAACAATTTTGGAACTTTCAGCCGCCGGTTTTGTATAATCCACGGATATGCCGAACGAACAGTACCCGTGTTCATCGGGGGTGGAAAGCATGCAGAGAGTAACATCGACCGGCAGGATTCTCTCAACAAAGAGGCCGGGGATCTGACTGAAGTGGGAAGCGGTAAAGATGGCCCTTCCCTCATGAATGGCCTTCCTGCTCGTCGCACCGGCAAAGAGAGAATTGTGAATAAAATGGGATGAGTTTTCCGGCAGACAATATTCGGAAGGTCCCATGGATACCATGTGCGCTATCTCAACATTTTCATAGGCATCTTTATTATCCACCATTGCCCGCAACAATATCTCC
>DAISYQ010000065.1:0-11327 GCA_036825195.1 Syntrophales bacterium | reverse complement strand
ACTCGACATAGGAAATAAAACTATCTGTGTTCCCCCGGCCGGTTGCGCCGTGTTGGCTTATAATTATCTTGACATAGACATGGGAGAGGCTCCCCACGGGAGAGGCGCTGCACTGGCAACCGGGATAAAACGTATCCTTCCTGACAGAGTGGTGTTCTCTTATCAAGGCGATGGCGATATTGCTGCTATAGGAACCGCCGAGACGATTCACGCTGCCAACAGAGGGGAAAACATCACCGTTATCTTCGTCAACAACAGTTGTTATGGTATGACGGGCGGACAGATGGCTCCCACAACCCTGCTCGGTCAGAATTCAACCACCACACCGGGCGGTCGCGATATGGTTCGAGATGGAACTCCTATAGACCTGAGTGAGATGCTGGCAATAGCAAGAGGATCAGTCTACATAGAACGAACAGCGGTAAATTCCATACAAAACATACGAAAGACCAAGACAGCGATTACAAAAGCATTTAAGGTACAGATGGCGGGTTTGGGTTTCTCTCTTATAGAGATACTGTCGCCCTGCCCTACCAACTGGAAGATGTCTTCCGTAGAATCCTGTAGATGGATCGACGAGAATGTTATGCAGACATTTCCCCTTAAAGTGATAAAGGACGAAACAAGTAGGTAAAGAGGTTTGCTCTGATGAAAAAAACGGTCTTTGCGGGATTTGGCGGACAGGGTGTCCTGATGATGGGTTATGTCTTCGCGGTTGCAGCAATGCGTGACGGCCGGGAAGTAACCTATCTTCCCGCCTACGGTGCAGAGATGCGTGGAGGTACGGCTAATTGTACGGTTGTCGTATCCGATGAAGAGATCTTTTCCCCTGTGGCGTCTTCTCCTGATTATGCGGTCATCATGAACAAACCATCTCTGCTAAAATACGAGGGCATCATGAGAGAGGGCGGAGTCATTCTTCTTAATTCAAATCACGTACGTTGTGAGTTAACCAGGGATGATTTAACGGCCATAGGGATACCAGCCTTCGATATCGCTCAGAAGTTGGGAAGTGAACGTGTTGTAAATATGATTATGCTGGGAGCGTTTGTAGCACATACCAAGATAACAACACTTGATTCAATCATGAATGGCCTTTCCGAGATCATAAACGGCAAAAAAGCCGGCACCATGAAATTAAATCGCAAGGCTCTGGACGAGGGCGCTGAATATATTGTAAAGGGAGAGCTACGGTGAAAACGGTTAAACAGATTGAACTCTGGTTGAATAACATACCAGGGCAGCTATCCGCGGTCAGTGATATATTGAGTGACAACAGGATCAACATCATTGCCTGTTGTTACGCTACAACACGTGAGGAAAAAGGCCTGTTCTATTTCGTTGCAAACGATCCTGACAAAGCTGTAAATGTATTGAAGGCGGCAGGGTACAAGATTAAGACAAAAGAGGTTATTGCATGCGAAATGCCGAATCATCCCGGAGGAATGAATGTAGTTCTAAAACTGTTAAAAGAAGCACACATCAACCTTGATTACATTTACCCCTGTATGGGAACGGGAGATATAACCATTGTCATCCTAGGTATAGGCCCGGTCAAGAAAACCTTGAAGATTATGGAAGATAACTGGATAAAGGTATGGAGTGACGATCTCTATCACATATGAGTACTACCCGCTGATAGACGTAAAATAATAACAATGATATCATCCTGCCAAAATGTGTGCGAAGCCAATCTTTCCATTGTGCTTTTTTTGTATTGCCTTATACGTTCAAGTAGCAGAGATGATCTCTGTTATTGAATTCCCTTTCACTGTATATGATCCTGTAAAATACTTTACATGAAACGCTGTCAGTGTTAGCCTTACGAGGATGTCGCTTTTAATACATGTAGTTCCCTCAGGCTGCGAGAACAGAGTGAATGTGACGGAAGGGATATAACTTTACATTGAAAATAACTTTATAATTTATATTGAGAGGAATCGAACTTATTATGACAAGTAAAAAAACATCGTACAGAGATGCTGGCGTGGATATCGACAAGGCCTCTGACTTTATTGACAGGATAAAACCGCTCATCAAGCCCACTCTTCGCAAGGGGAGTATAGGTGAAATAGGAAATTTTGGAGGCCTTTTCCACTTGGATCCCGACAAATATAAAAACCCTCTTCTCGTTTCGACAACCGATGGAGTGGGTACGAAACTCAAAATAGCCTTTATGTTGGATCAACATAATACGATTGGCATTGATCTTGTTGCCATGAATGTAAACGATTTAATCGTTCAGGGTGCGGAACCTCTTTTCTTCTTGGATTATATAGCTACAGGAAAGTTGAGCGTTGAAACAAGCGTACAGGTAGTGGAGGGGATAGCAAAGGGGTGCATTGAAGCCGGATGTGCACTCATAGGGGGAGAAACCGCTGAAATGCCAGGATTTTACGAGGATGATACCTACGATCTGGCAGGTTTCTCTGTAGGCGTTGTTGAATATGATAATGTTATTGACGGTTCCGCTATAAGGATAGGTGACAGTATTATAGGGCTGGCATCGAGCGGAATTCACAGTAACGGTTATTCCCTTGTCAGGAAAGTGCTGTTCGAGCAGGCTGGCCTTGGTGTTAATGATACGGTAGAAGGCCTCGAAGATTCAATCGGTATAGAACTCCTCCGTCCGACAAAGATCTATGTAAAGCCCATTTTGAATCTCATAAAAAACTTCGATATCAGAGGAATAGCGCATATCACGGGTGGTGGACTCACGGAAAACATTCCAAGGATACTTCCACAAGGGTGCAGTGTCGTTATAGAAAAAGAAAGCTGGGAGCCATTACCCATTTTCAAGATTATTCAGAAGATGGGCGGCGTCGATGATTCGGAAATGCTCAGGGTATTTAATATGGGAATCGGGATGGTGATCATCGTACCGGAAAAAGATTCGCGAGAGATCATTGATCATTTGGAAAGGCTTGGAGAACAAGCATATGTAATCGGTCGTATCACAGAGAGGGGCAAGGATAGCCCGGCCATTCTGTTCGAGTAAAAAAAGATGAAGAAGATAAATCTGGGAGTTCTGGTATCCGGTGGTGGGTCCAATCTGCAATCAATCATCGACAGCATCGAACTTGGAAAAGTGGATGCGGTAATACGTGTTGTCGTAAGTAATGTCTCCAATGTCCGGGCACTGGAAAGGGCAGAAAAGCATCATATCCCTTCAGTTGTTATTTCCCCCGGAAATTTCGGCACAAGAGAGGATTTTGATAAAGAGGTCATTGCCGTCCTCAAGGCCCATAGCGTAGATCTTGTCGTCATGGCAGGTTTTATGAGAATCCTGACCCCTCTTTTCTTGCGGGCTTTTCCGATGAAGATCATGAATATTCACCCGGCGCTGCTTCCTTCCTTTCAAGGTCTGCACGTTCAGAAGAGAGCCTTTGACTATGGTGTAAAATTTGCCGGATGTACGGTCCATTTCGCCGATGAAGGTGTCGATACCGGCCCCATTATCATTCAGGCTGTTATTCCCGTGTACGATAATGACACTGCGGACATCCTCCAGCAGAGGATATTGAGAGAGGAACACAGGATTTATCCACAGGCAATCCAGTTTTATGCTGAGGGAAGGATCGAGATTGACGGGCGAAAGGTTCATATAAAAAACCCCTGCACGATGGAAACACCTTGTATGCACAACCCGCCTCTGGAAAAATTTTAGTTTGATTATCGTGGACGCATGCCTGATTGGAATCATGCGCAGATATACCTAAATATATAAACGATAATAGTGAAAGAAAAATCTGGTCCTTTGACGATCTTCATAGAGAGGGAAACGACTCGGTTATTCGAATATTGGGTATTGTATAGATCTTGTTTGTAAGAAAACAACCTACGTTTTATGCCGTCAAAAAGGATTACAGAAGAGTCGCAAACCGGAAGGTATCGATTAAAAATCGGATAATAATGCTATGTATGACACCATTGTACTGGGGAACGATCCAAGCTCTCTCATAGCGGCGGTTACTCTGGCGAGCTACGGAAAAAAGACCGTGCTCCTGACGATGGATAATATTCCTGATCTTTACTCAGAATCTGGTTATACCTTTGACATAGATCCCTTCCCGTGGACCGGTCTGAACCGAGGGGACGTTTTTAGGCAACTCCTATCTCACCTGCTTATAACGCATGAGGATCACCCTTTGGAACCGGCATTACAGATAATCTTTCCCGACCACAGGATAGATCTTTCCAATGAGATTGAACTATACCTGAAAGAAATAGAACGTGAATTTCCCGATAAGGCCTTGGAAATACGAAAGCTTTATGAGGCTATAGAGAAAAGCAGTTCCTTTGTATCGGAATTGATTGATCAAGATCTACATTTTCAACCAGAAACCGTGGGGGACTATATCAATCTCATTCGAAATATACCCGGTATTTTGCTGAAGAAAGGAACTTTCACGGCACATCTTAGAAATATACTGAATGATCCGCAACTGAAAAAAGTACTGGAGGCGCAGATTCTCCTCCTGTCAAATCTCGATCCGATGGGGATCAGTCCAATATCGTTTACGAGAATACTTTCTCTGTCTTTGAATAAAATTTTTTATCACACCGGAGGCAAACATCGTCTTATAGAGAGACTGAAGAAAAAGTATGAGGCGGATGGGGGTGTTATTGAGAGATGCTCCGTTACGGCACTTGAGATGGATAGGGCCATAAAAGTCAACGTGAAAGTGGATGGTAATGATGTCCCGACTATCTACGGAAGAAATATAATAATAAGTACAAAATATGAGAATGTTGCCTCTCTGTTGTCTGGGAACAATAGGCTTTCGACGCTCAGGAAGAGATATGATACTATACTGCCATCGTTCTACCCGTTCACTATTCATATTGGAGTCCGAGACAGATGTGTTCCTGAAAAGATGGGAGTCTACGTCGTGATTGCATCAGGTGAGAATGACACTCCCCTGTTTCTGGAGACTAGCGAACCGGGAGACACCCTCAGGGCGCCGGATGGAAAGCGGGCTATAGGCCTTACCGCTTTCATCAAGGATTCTCCGTCGGAAATAGACGACAGCGTGCTTTGTGCACATGCAGAAGGTATGCTGGGTAACCTGAGAGCAGTGCTCCCCTTCTTAGATGAGAATATAGATTTTATGGACTTGAAAAAATCGATAACCATATCGAGGAACTGCCAGGGAGTTGTTAACCCAAAATACAGGATAAAAAATTCCTTCATCGGCATGTCATGCCTACCTAATAGGACGCCCGTGAAGAATGTTTTCCTGACCGGCGGGATGCTCATGCCCGGTCTTGGATTTGAGGGTGAAATTATGTCCGGAACGAACGCCGCGAAACTTGCGATAGGGGATTATTAGACATGAAGAAAAAAACGCCAAACTTCGAGATTCAGCAACTGGGAGACCCCACCTTCCCCTCCCCCATAACACCAGGGTATTTTACACCGGACAGCAAACGCATCCTTTACAACCGGTACCTCAATACTCCGGAAGCTCCACAAATAGAAGAAAATCCCCCGCTCTCTATAGAGGTGGCCGGTCCGAGAAAGATGATATATTTCGATCCCGCAAAGGTACATGCAGCCATTGTTACCTGTGGCGGCCTCAGTCCGGGGATCAATGATGTGATACGGGCGGTGGTTATGGGACTCTATTACCGCTACGGTGTCAAAAACATCACGGGCATACGATATGGTTTTCAGGGTCTTATCCCGCAATACCATCACGAAGTAGTAAGTCTGACACCTGAAGTTGTCAAAGACATACATACGCTGGGCGGGAGTGTTCTCTCATCGTCCCGTGGAGGACAGGATGTTAAAGAAATGGTCAACACACTATGCAGAATGAACATCAATATATTCTTTTGCATAGGTGGAGACGGCACCATGAAAGCGGCTGAACTGATCACAGAAGAGGTCACCAGAAGAGATCTCAAGATAAGCGTTATCGGAATACCAAAGACCATAGACAATGACCTGAATCTTATCGATAAAACCTTTGGATTTGACACGGCGATCTCCATGGTGGTGCATGCGATTCAATGTGCACATGTGGAAGCAAAAGGTGCGCCTCTGGGAATAGGTTTAGTAAAGATCATGGGAAGAGAATCGGGTCATATCGTGCTGAGCGCAACTCTCGCACAAAATGACGTTAATTTCGCTTTGATTCCCGAGGTGCCCTTCGATCTCGAAGGAGAGAAAGGCCTGTTTACCGTATTGGAAAAACGTCTTCGGGAGAGAAAGCATGCAGTCATACTTGCGGCTGAAGGGGCAGGACAGGAACTCTTCACCGATATCGGTCCGCGACAAACCGACCCATCGGGAAATATCCGGCTGAAAGATATCGGCATGTATCTAAAGACAAGGATCGAAGAGTACTTTAAAGAAGGGGATATGGAGATCAATCTGAAATATATCGATCCAAGTTATACCATACGAAGCGTTCCTGCCAATGCAAGTGACAGTATATACTGTGAGCTTCTCGGACAGCTTGCCATGCACGCCGGAATGGCTGGAAAGACGGGAATGGTGGTGGGACTCTTTAACGGAGAATATGTCCACCTGCCGCTCAAATCGGTGGCATTTCGCAGGAAAGTGGATCCTGATGGCAATATGTGGATGCGTGTTCTTGAAGCAACAGGTCAGCCGGTATCAATGAAGAATTAGAACCGATCAAACTCACCGTAACCGAGAACACAAGGAAAGCATGTAGGTCTGCTTTTTATAACCATGGCTCTGCAAATCTGAATAGATACGTGAAGTAATCCAAAATAATACTTGCAAAATGTCTCGCTATGGTTTAGAGGTATCAACCTGATTTTTTGGAAAGGAGTTTCTTATGTCTCGATTCTGTGAGATTTGTGGTAAAGGGCCTGTAGTGGGGAACAGTGTAAGTCATGCTCACAATAAAACAAAGAAGGTGTGGCATCCCAACATTCAGAAGTTGCGCGTTGTAAATCCTAAGACAGGATCAACGCAGAGAATGAAAGTCTGCACCAGATGCCTGCGTTCCGGTGCTGTCAAAAAAGCCATCTAGAGCCCTATGTATCCGTCTGACCGATCAGACGGATACAATCAAGGCCTTCCTTAAGGCTATTCGCTGAATACCATCTTCTTGAGATCTGAAAGATCTATCTGAAATGTCCCGGAAGATGTTCGGCCGTACACCTTGTAATCTTTATCAAGGGTCAGTTCATCGTTATCATTGTTTTTCAAGAAGATGGAACACTTCAGTTTTCCTTCTTTTGAAAGAAACGCAATATATTTAATCTGTTCAAAGGATATTGTGTAGGTCCCCTTCCCTTTTATCCCTTCAACAAAGGTTTTTCCCTCTATACTTACATCCGTGCATTCGGTAACGACATCCATCTGATCTATGAACGTAGCGTCGAACTTTTTTTCGGTGACAGGAATCTTATCCGGAGAATCATTACCAGTCATAGAACCCATACCCAGCATGAGAGGGGCCAACAGCACAATAAACAAACATATATATACTCTTTTCATTTTTGCTCTCCTTTACCGATCTCGTAGATATCTACTTCTTGTTTCAACGCTGTGAGTATTCCTTCGACATCGGAGGCAAAATCAGGCAGTATGGAAAGTCGGACCACCGATGCGCTCCTGTCAATGGTTGTGATAGTCGCAAGGTTTTCATACCCTTCCAGGATATATTTGACATACGCAATATCGCTTCGCTTTAATTTCAGATCCCTTATTATTACACCCTGTTCTTTCATGTGATAGTTCGTAACATCCGCTTTTTAAAACATCAAGAAAATAAATCCTTCCTTGACATGGTATAGTGCCTTGATTATATTCCGAATCAAATCCGATCATGACAGGAAAAACATGTTACCAATTACCCGCTGGAAATTTCCGAAGGTTAACACAGGGGTTCAGTCGCTTCTGTCCACAGAACTTGGAATAAATCCCATTATATCACAGATATTGATCAATCGTGGCATCACCACTCCGGATGAAGCCAAAAAGTTCCTCTTCCCCTCTTTGGAACAGTTACATAACCCCTTCCTGATGCAAGACATGGATCGGGGTGTTGACAGGATCATTCAGGGTATTTTCAGAAACGAGAAGATTATTATATATGGTGATTATGATGCAGACGGCATCACATCCACAGCTATTCTTGTTAAATTTCTCCGTGATATCCATGGTAATACAACATATTATATTCCGGGAAGAGTTGAAGAGGGGTATGGCCTCAGCAGGGCAGCAATAGATCAATTCAAAAACGATGGGATTGATCTTATCATAACGGTGGACTGCGGTATCTCGAACCATGAGGAAATAGCCTATGCGGTCTCATCGGGAATCGATGTTATTGTGACGGATCATCATGAAATCCCTGATATCATGCCCGACTGTAGTGCCGTAATCAATCCACTCCGCCCAAGCATATCGGGATCTGGGTTTCCCTTCAAATCTCTCGCCGGAGTTGGGGTTGCCTTTAACCTTTTGATTGCCCTTCGAGGGAGACTTCGCAAGATTGGTTTCTGGAAAGACAGAACATACCCTAATCTCAGAGAATACCTTGACCTGGTTGCCATAGGAACCATCGGTGACGTTGTGCCGCTGGTAGACGAAAACAGGATACTATCGAAGATCGGTCTCGGTGTAGTAAACAATACAAAGAGAGTTGGTCTGAAAGAGTTGATTGCAATCAGTGATATGAGCGGTAGGCCTGTCAGCTCCGAATCGGCTGCATTTAGACTTATTCCCAGAATCAATGCTGCCGGTAGAATCGGATCACCAGAAGACGCAGTGGAACTGTTTCTTACCGAAGATGAAGGACAGGCAGCAATGCTTGCTCAGCGTCTTGATTCATACAACAGAGACCGTCAGGTGATGGAAAAAATCATACTCGATGAAATACTGGAGGAAATTGAAACAACCGTTGATATTAATAAAACATACTCCCTCGTGTTTGCATCTCATGACTGGCATCCGGGTATCATAGGCATTGTGGCATCAAAACTTGTTGACCGGTATTATAGGCCAGCCATACTGATCAGCATACAAGACGGGATAGGCAAAGGATCGGGTAGAAGTATCGTCGAATTCAATCTGTATGGGGGGTTGGAGAAGAAGTGCTCATCCTTGCTCATTTCATATGGCGGACACAGATATGCCGCAGGAATATCTATCAAAGAGGCCGATATAGATAAATTTTCCACAACACTGAGTATGGCGGTTCGTGAAGAGATTGGTGATGAAATGTTGATTCCAGAAACTGCCATAGATGCTCTGTGTGATCTGAATGAAATAGGCTACAATCTCGTTTCTCAGATCGAAATGCTGGCTCCTTTTGGGAGTATGAATCCCGAACCTGTTCTCTGCTCACGAGGCATAAAGATATCATCCCTTGTGATGGTTGGAAACAATCATCTGAAAATGCAAGTAAATAAAGAAAATACACACTACGATACCATATGGTTCAATAAAGGACACCTCTCCGCACTTCTTTCCGAATCAACTTCCGATATCACTTTTATTCCCCAGGTAAACCACTGGAATGGGAAAAGCAGCATACAGCTCAAGTTAAAGGATGCGGTAGCCACATAATCGGGAAGCGCTAACAATGAATAGCTAGGATGAACTCCCGGGCAAGCGTAATAGTTTTTAGTTTCCATTATTTAGAAAATATGGTATCTCTTGCATGTTTTTAACATAGGGTATAGTGCTCATAGAAATCCACTGTAACAGTTGTCAACTTGGGATGTTAGTACTTAGACTAAACGTCTATAAACTGAATATAAAAATACTAGTTCACTCATATATACAGATATATACAGATTTCTATTTGCAGAGAATATATTCGAAGACCTCATGAGATAATATTTTCTAAGGCAGATGATAAGGATTCGCTGTGAATTTGGTACGTATACGGAGAAGCATTCATTAAGCGTCGAATATGGAAATGGTAGAGGTAGTGCTATGTCTCTACCATTTTTATATTTTAAGGAGAAATATCAAGAAGATCTGTCCCATAGGCTGAAGATTTATATATGGTTCAAACAAACCATCATCCAAAACTGACTATCTGCTTTATCCTTGAATATTATTATCCTCATGTCGGAGGGGGGGAAATCCTTTTTCAGAAACTGGCGGAAGGACTTGTTGAGGAGGGACACCGATGTGATGTAGTTACCTGCCGTATTCCCGGTACAAAACGATTTGAAGTTGTAAACGGGGTACATATCCACCGGGTTCGGGTTCCCAGATGCGCTGACCGATATTGGTTTACCATAATGAGTATTCCGTTGGCCTGGAAGATTGCGAAAAAGGCGGATGTCGTTCACACGATGACATATAATGGAGCTTTTCCTGCTTGGCTGATTGCCAAGCTGCATAAAAAACCAGTGGTAATTTCGATCTTCGAGGTTTTAGGAAAAAAGTGGATGGAATTAAACTTCAATTTTTTGTCTGCTATTCTCTGCAGAGTGATTGAAAATACAATTCTTCACCTCACTTACAATGGTTATTTCTGCAGTTCAAAAAGTACTTTCAATTGCCTGACAGACTGGGGAATAGATTCTAAAAAGATATATCTAGCCTATCCCGGTATAGACTATCATTTATTCACACAAAAATCCGATGGAGAAGCACGGGGCATACGGAGAAACCTAGGGATTAGTGACTCATCCTTCCTATATGTCTATTACGGACGGCCGGGAATGGTAAAAGGGATCGAATATCTGGTTCGAGCTGTACCTATCATCACGAAAGACATTTCTGATTCAAAACTCCTTTTGATCTTATCGGAAAATCCACCTACAAAATACAGAGAAGTCATCAATCTTGTCAAAACATTGAAGTTAGATAACGTGATTCTTCATGGCTCTTTACCGAGAGAGATGTTGCCATATTATATCCAGGCAGCCGATTGCGTCGTCGTTCCATCTTTGAATGAGGGGTTTGGATTTACCTGTGTGGAGGCCTGCACAATGCAAAAACCCGTGGTAGCAAGCAATGTCGGCTCTATTCCGGAAGTAATTTTCGGAAAATATGTTCTGGTGCCCCCGCGTGATTCGAAAGCTCTGGCTGATGGGGTAATCAAAATCTATCGTGGAGATCATGAGATGGGCGAACAAAAAATGTTTCTCTGGAAAAATACAGTGCAAAAACACTTAACATCCTATTATGATATCATTTCAGAGTGTGGATTATGATAATTTGATTAGCTGAAAAGGGTTAGCTTGGTCACGTGATCTGATTTTCTTCCTCAACCTTTTTCATCGTGTCGATCGTTATGAGTCAAGTAGAAAGGATTTAACTAACTATGAAGAGGGCCTTTATCACGGGTATTACGGGTCAGGATGGGTCGTACCTTGCC
>DAISYQ010000064.1:0-11493 GCA_036825195.1 Syntrophales bacterium | reverse complement strand
CTGCTTTGCCCGCATATCCGCAGTTGACCGCGGCTCATACCTCATAAAGAATGAACTAAGAGAAGTCCCGGCCGAGCTGTCAGGAAAGCTTTCTTATCAGATTGAAAATTCCGTCGACCTGCCATGTGTCGGAGATTGGGTGACGGCACAGTATTACAACGATGATTCCGAAGCCATCATCCACCAGGTGTTTCCGCGAAAGACGTTCCTGCGGCGCAGGACCGCGGGTGAAAACGTCGATTACCAGATGATTGCAGCCAACATAGATGCCGCTTTCATTGTTCAATCATGCCATTTTGACTTCAATCCTCGTCGTTTGGATCGGTATCTGGTTATGGCAGCGGAAGGACATGTTGAACCGGTTGTCATCCTCACGAAGACGGACTTGATCACTAAGGATGAACTGGACCAGAAGCTTGCTGTCATCTATTCCGTCACCAGCGCCAGGGTGATTGCACTCAGCAATATCACCGGAATCGGGTTTGATGAGTTTCACCAGACGCTCTCTCAGGGAAAGACGTATTGTCTGCTTGGTTCATCGGGGGTCGGGAAGACCACTCTCATCAACCGTCTCATAGGCCGGGAAGTCTTTGATACAAAGGCCGTCAGCAGCACGGGAGAAGGCACCCATACAACATCACGCCGCCAGCTCATCGTTCTCAGCCAGGGTGCAATGTTGATTGACACGCCCGGCATGCGGGAACTGGGCATGATAGGTGCCGGCGACGCGGTCAACGCGGGTTTCGAAGAATTTGCCGCGCTTTCCGAGAATTGTCGATATCCGGATTGCAGCCACGAATACGAGCCCGGCTGTGCCATCCGAGCTGCAGTCGAAAGTGGAGAACTGAGTGAAGATCGTTATTCCAGCTATATCAAACTCAAGAAGGAATCGGAGTACTACGAGATGTCATACCTGGACAAACGGAAAAAGGACAAAGCCTTCGGACGATTCATCAAATCGGTAAAAAAGCAGATGAGGGACTGAAGACTTTGAACCAACTTATTCTTAGGGGGATCAAGCTATTCTGAGAATCTGAATGATAATGGCAATAACTAATTGTATAATAAGCGGCTTCACATAGGCCGCAAGCGTTAGAGGAAGAGGAGGGAATAATGTCTGAAATGGAAATGAACCCTGGCATAAAAGAATACCATTACACTAAAGATCCTGCATCATTAACAAAGTTTCTGAAAACCATGTTGTGGGTGTCATTGGGTATCAGCATCCTTTCAATGCTGTCGGATTTCATGCAGATGAATCTTCTTTCCTCCGGTATTTTTTCTCAGGCTGCGGCAGAGAGCAACGATAGTCGCCAGCAATTCATGGCCATTTTGTATCTGGCTGCATTCATCGTGACCGGCATTACCTTTTTAAGGTGGATACACCGCACGAACTCAAATTGCCATGGATTTGGGGCACAAGGCATGAAGTTCACTCCGGGTTGGTCAATAGGCTACTACTTCATACCAATTATTAATCTCTACAAGCCCTATCAAGCCATGAAGGAAATCTGGAAAGTCAGCACAAATCCGGACAATTGGCAGAATGAAAGTGGCAGCGCTATACTTGGTTGGTGGTGGACACTGTGGCTTATATCCAATTTCCTGGGGCAAGCCGTATTCCGCATGTCAATGCAGGCAAATACTATAAGCTCACTGCAGGCTTCAACAACTGTATCCATAATATCAGGGATTTTTGACATACCCATGTATCTTGTTGCGGTATCGCTTATTTCTGCAATCTTCACGAAACAAGAGAGGTTGGTGAAAAAATACGTCTGACAGCAGCATTGAGAAGGACTGATAAAATATGGAACCAATCCTCATAATTGGAATCATTATATTTACTGGTTTCATCGGCGGAGAACTATGCACTCGAATAGGACTTCCCAAAGTAACGGGATATATTCTTGCTGGTCTGATTCTCAATCCGGAGTTAACGCATTTTATTCCCGAATCATTTGTCGGACATACAACCCTTGTTACGAACATAGCGCTATCCTTTATCACGTTCTCTGTCGGTGGAACATTACTGTTTCCAAAGATTCGCTCACTTGGAAAATCAATTATATTTATTACCCTTTTCGAAGCTGAGTTTGCGTTCTTGTTTGTTATCGTCTTCTTCACCCTATTGGGACCAGTGGTCATTTCTCTGCCTGATTCTTCTTTGACATCATTTTTTATTCCCCTTGCTTTGCTGATAGGATCTCTTGCATCACCGACCGATCCATCCGCCACATTAGCTGTCGAACACGAATATCAGGCAAAAGGAGAAGTCACGTCGACAATTATGGGAGTAGCGGCATTTGATGACATTCTCGGCATTATAAATTATAGCCTCGCAGTCTCTGTTGCCGGCATTTTTATTCTGCATCAATCCATGGGTGTTTACTCTGTGGTTCAGCCATTTATCAAGATCGTGGGTTCCATCATCGGGGGGTGTCTGTTTGGCTTTTTCCTGAATGTTTTATCAAAATTCATTAAGAAGGAAACAGAAGGAGTATTGATCACCCTGATAATAAGCCTTTTATCTTTATGCTATGGCCTTGCGGCAGTTCTTGGCACTGACGAACTTTTATCTACAATGACGATGGGCGTTGTTGTCGTAAACTACAACGCAAAAAAAGAAAAGATATTCAAGATACTTGAAAGATATACTGAAGAATTGATTTTTGTTCTTTTCTTTACAATAAGCGCTATGCATCTGGATTTTTCGGTGATGGCATCCAATTTCCTCCTTATAATTTTGTTTATCGTATTTCGTTCACTCGGCAAATTGAGTGGAACGGTCGTGGGCGGAAAGATAGCAAAATCGCCCCAATCTGTACAAAGATACACAGCAGGCGGATTAATACCCCAGGGAGGTATCGTGATTGGTTTGGCACTGGTTATTAAACAAAATCCTGCTTTTAATTCGATCTCAGATATTATTTTAAATGTCATCATCGGTGCGACGATTATCCATGAAATTGTCGGGCCTTTGAGTTCTAAATTTGTACTCGAGAAGGCTGGAGAAATAACTTCAAACAGAAAAAGTATATAACAAGAGGTCTCAAGGGGCGCACAGGGCAGAAATAGCCAAGAATTGCTTTCTGATGAGTGCGATGTTATGCAACTTGACATTATCAGCCATATCATTGAATTACACATCCAGAGACACGACTATCAGTAACATCCCCTGTTCGCACGCGTTGTTCAGGATGCCGGTCTGCTTGATCAGGGGGTCCGATTGTACCATGGCTGTCATTTTACTGGAGCGGCACTCACAATAAGATCATGCAGGATCATGTTACGTTCGTCTGAGGGGATGAGGATGAAAGAGTTATGAACCCCCAACATCTGCTTTGAGAAGGGTTCTTGCTTCGCTGTTGCTCTGCAAAGCCCCTCAAGCAGGCGTTGGTACGACAGAATATGGGAGAAGCCTTATGAAAAGACGTTTCGATATGATCGGTTTATTTGTTTCCGATTTGTCCGTGATGGTTACTTTCTATAAAGATGTAATCGGGATTCAGATTGAATGGAATGGCGAGGGTCCTTATGCCGAGTTCAACCATGAGGGAATACGATTCGCAATGTATGAAAGAAGAATGCTGCCACAGATTTTAGGCCGGACACCGGAATTCACAGAAAAACTAAACGGGACATTCGAGTTGGCAATAAACGTCGGCGCTCCGGAAAATGTTGACAAGGAA
Organism: Syntrophales bacterium; assembly: GCA_036825195.1. Lineage (GTDB taxonomy): Bacteria > Desulfobacterota > Syntrophia > Syntrophales > UBA2210 > UBA2210. The sequence goes on along the minus strand of DAISYQ010000064.1, from coordinate 7,801 downwards.
TATGATCGGATACTTCAGAATGGGGGAAAATCGGTATACGGTCCGCGCAATGAACCGTGGAAAATGAGATCTGCGATGATTGCCGACCCGGATGGGAATTTGATTGAGATTGCATCGGATTTCTGGGAATAAGATCCTGTTAACCAGACGCTCGCCCGCTGAAGAGTTCGTCATGCAATCAAAAAAGGCATTGTGCATGAAACACGTGCCTCTGGAAAAACAGTGATATTCATGATTGAGGCAGCAGGTATTATTCCAACAGGAGATGAGTAATTTGCATAACCACGCGTTTCAGCCAGACGCGTTGTGCATCTGAAAGGAGTGAGATGGAATCTACCGGCATAATACTTGGAATAAGCAACATCTTTGTAGCTTCTCTTATCGTGGGGGTCAGCATCCCCCTTGTTATGCGTAAAATACCCATGAACCATATCTATGGTGTCAGATTCAAAAAATCCTACGAATCGGAAGACAACTGGTACAAGATCAACAACTATGGCGGCAAGCAGCTGATCATCTGGTCAGTACCACTTTTTATAATTGGTATCCTGACATTCTTTCTTCCGCTCAAAGAAAATGGTGTGTTAACAACCCTCATTGCATGTGCACCACTTATCGTCCTGATACCTGCATACACGAGCTACAAGTTCTCGAAGAAACTATAGGCTCTGCAGAATCAGCAAGTGCTCCGGATTGCCATTGCGCTGGAGTCCCGTCACAACCGGCGAGCGGCACGTTCGACAAACATCGGGTGGCCATGTATGCATAACCGGATAACACGTTTACATATGCCGGAGGAAAGGTGTAAAGCCTACCATTCGATTGAGGAGAAAACAATCCGAGCGGTAAAGGCAGACGTAAGATGAAACCGAGAACCATCTTATTCACAATATTGGTTGTGATTGTCGCTATTGGGGCGGTCTTCACGGTACGGCAACTGACCAGGCCGTCGTTTGCAAACGTCGATGAGGAACTTGAATACATTGTTCAGGATCTGGTCACGAGCAACAAGCATATCCGGAACTGCCTCGTGTATGTGACCAGAGGCGACGGTTCGTTTACCTATTCAGGAGCAGCAGGCATCGCGAATCAGGATGGGCAGGTGCCCATGACCAAAGACACGCCTATTTATCTTGCCAGCATCACGAAGCTTTTTACGGCAACAGTGATCATGCGGCTGTACGAACAGGGCATGCTCTCCCCGGATGATCCCATGGCGAAATATCTCCCTGACGATCTGATTCGCGGCATTCATGTGTATCAGGGGCATGATTATTCGCACGAGATCACCATCGCACAATTATTGGCGCACACTTCGGGCATAGCCGATTACTACTCCGAGAAGGCAAAAGACGGCACAACTCTTTTTGAGACCTTTGTGGCGGATCAGGACCGCACCTGGACGGTCGACGAGACTATTGCACGGGTACGCAACAATATGGTGCCCAATTTCAGGCCCGGGACCGACGCATCCTATTCGGACACGAATTATCAGCTGTTGGGCAGGATCATCGAGTCCATAACGCATAAGCCGCTGCCAGCGGTCTATGATGAATTTATCTTCCGCAAGATAGGGCTCGACCATACCTGGCTGGTGGGACGATCCAGACCCCACGTTGAATCATCAGTTCCTATCGCGGATGTCTTTTCCAAAGACACGGATATTACGCATATCCGTACAAATGGGTCATACTGGGCCGATGGTGGTATGGTATCTACGACGGAAGACATCATCACTTTTCTCAAAGCTCTTAACGAGGGGAGAATCCTCAAGAGAGAAACGCTCGAGTTGATGCACAACTGGCACAAATTGCGGAATCTGCCTTTACAATACGGATACGGAACCATGTACTTTGAGATCCCCGCATTCATCAATCGGTTCACGAAGGTACCACCAGTCTGGGGCCATACGGGCTCGGTGGGATCGTTTCTCTACTATTCAGCAAGCCAGGATCTGTACATTGCCGGCACAATCAATCAGACGGACAACAGGATCGCGCCGATTATGTTAATGATCAGGGTAATGCGGACGATTGCCCATGCAGGCAATTCATAATACCACTATTCTTGCAGTCAAGGGATTGGATCCTTGCCTCATCTTGACGTCCCTGGGACGTGGGTTTCTGCTTCTATCTACAAACTCCCGGATGTTGTCGAGATGAAACATCCCCCTCCTCCACCGCCTCCACCATCGCCGACTGAGCCGGTTCCGTCATCATCTGTTTCCCCTGATTCTGATTCGGAACTTCCGACGAGAGCGTCCACGGTAATCGAGTTCTGATAAACCCTTATATATGGGCCGATGAAGTTTCCTCCTGATAAATCGGTTATATCGAAGGAGTATCCGTCTAGGTTCGCTGAGATCCGATAGTCGCCGGGAGCAACATTGAGAATAACAAATCTGCCGGATGATCCTGTTCTTGTCAAAGAAAAATCGGGTGAATTATCTGCATCAAGGTAATAGATGCTGCCTGAGGCAGGCTCGACAAAAACCTCGGCGCCAGATAATGCATTGTCATTCTCATCAACGACAATACCTGTTATGGACCCACATGCAGAATCAAGGGCTTGTCCACAGACGGCATAAATTTGTTCTTTTGCAGCGTTTGATATGACCGTCAGATCCCCAAAGGTATCGAATGACTTCTTCAACCGGGGAAATGTATAACAATCTGAGAACCCTCTCTTTTTCAAAGAAAGGATATACCCCTCACCGCCCTCGCCGGTACCTGCACTTTCATCTCTGACTATCAGCGAATATGTACCAGTCTCACTTGAGAAGACTCCCTCCCCTTCACCTTTGATGTACACATCCGCAACAGGCGCCTCATTTTCATCAAGCACTGACCCGCTTACGACATATGGATCAATGCTGAAATATACCTTGCGTATCTCCGAAGGCAGACTCCAGCCTTTTTCATTTCCGGCGACAACGAACCAGTAAATGTACTTCTGAGCATATGAGGTAAACGGAAAGTAGGTGATTTCTGCAGATGTCTGTCCGTCCACTTCCATAATTCGGACAGCCTCAGTAGGTATATTGGCATGGCCGTTCGTACAGAGAAGGTATTTTGTCGCACCTGCTACAGGTGCCCAGGAAAAGTTCAATGTCAGTGTCCCGGGCATGAATGCATTGGCTTCAGGCGTTAAGAGTGTAGGAGGTACTGTCAGATCGCTCTGGGTATCCTCAATGGCTTGAAGCTCTTCAGATGATAAAACCGGGGAGTAGCTGACCGTTCCTGCAAGAAAATTATCACTGTGATCATAAATATGGTCCGAAAGATTGTCTGTATCTCTGCTCTCCCAGAAGTTATACGCAGCATCGACTGACATGTTCGAGGATGTATCTTCGTCAATCCCCTGGTATTTTGTATCCAGATAGATATCGAATAAATCTCCATTGGAATTACCAAGTTTGTTATAACGGAGGGTGAATTGATTCCCCTCCTTCGATCTCAACGCTATATTGTCACCGTAATCTTCGGAAGACACCGCATTTGACTGAATCGTATTATTGAATAACACGGATCTCGGGCCGTTCAAATATATTCCGGCTCCTCTTTCGACACTGTAATTCTGGGTGGAAAGGTTGTTGGTAACCGTATTGTGCAGTAGCACCGCGTTCCCGGCTGAAATCCCCCTGTTATTCCCGTCGATCAGATTATTGTCGGCATAGAGAAATGTATACGGCCCATTGTCATCCAGGGCGATTCCATTATTGTTGATCACCTGGTTGTCAAACAAGAACAAAAAGGTGTCACCGCTCATATGCGAACTATAAATAGAGACAAAAGAATCATGCACACTGTCCTTGATTACATTGCCGGTAAGGAGGGCGAACGGGAAGTAGTATGATCCGCCCAAATCATACCACATGGGGTTTTGAGAGCAGTCTTCGAACGTATTATGATAAAGGAAAAACCATTGTGGAAGAGGGATCTCCCTGTTTTCCGAGAGTTGGATTCCATAGGGGCAACCGGAAACAGTGCTTTCTGCGATATAAGGATAACAGCTGTCCAACTCGATGGCTGTCGGCAATCCTGCGAACGTGCAATATTCAAGAATGCTTCCAGACTCATAGGTTAATATGATTTCCCGGTTTTCATGATCGTACGAGAAAACAGGGTTAAGGCCGCCGATAAATCGTGCACTCTCTGCCGTGCTCAGGAAAATGATCCCGGCAGGTTGGTTATATGCAGGGATTGTAAGGTCCGAGTGAAAGCTGATAGGATTGTTCTCCTCTCCCCTGGCGATAAGTTCCCCACCGACAATGAGAGAATCCCCGACAGGAATGACCACTTCTACACCAGGTTGCACAGTCAGCGTAACACCGGGATAGATCTGTACATCGCCTTGAAGTACGTACGGGCTTCCCGATATGGTCCATACAGTATCCCGAATAACATTTTCTGATACAGACTCGCCAAAAGTGTGCAGGGGAAGCATCATGCCAAAGAACAGCGCTGAGATAAACGATACAACTCTTTTCACTATTTCACTCCTCCATTCAACAAGTTAGTAATATGAACCCAAAGGCAAGCCCTGGATACTATCCCATATACCCCGCAAGAACCATCTGGATCTTCGATCCACTGCAGGGGATGACCACTATGCGTCTCGTCCGGAGTGGCTGCGAACAAAGCCTGAAACGGACACGTAGACGGATTCAGTCAATACACTGCGTATCAGCAGAAGGTATCCACCCAACCACCTGAAACTTACTTCTATTCTCAATAGGTGCATGATAGTATACCGAAGTTTCACGAGAAAATCAATGGCATGAAGCCAAGGACAAGCCCTGGGCACTATCCCTTAAGCCCCGCAAGAACCATCGGGATCTTCGACCCGCTGCGGGGAATGAACCCTTGTTTCTCGTCAGGCATAGTTGCAAACGAAGCCTGAAACAGACTTGAAGACAGATTCAATCTAAGAATCTTAGATTTCATTTGATCCATCACAGTTTTTTTACTATTAATTATTTTCGGTTCTCTAAACGCTGAAATACAATTTCTGAAACAGGATACGGGCAGGCACAGCTCTTTATGTTATAATTTGTGCAAGGACTTGGGCAAACCATAACACTACGTTCACAACTAGGGGGGCATCATGAATACGTTCAGCTATTATCCGGAGTCGACCTTTCCAGGGATTTTCCGTAACAGGGTATTTGTTTATAACAAGGAGACTTTTCTAAGACACAGAGGGCCTGATTCCTGGATTGACATCTCATGGGAAGAGACGGCCAGAAATGTAAATGCGATCTCCTCATACCTGATAAACTCCGGAGTCAAGCCCGGAGATAAAATCGGCATCTTTTCGGAGAACAGGCCGGAGTGGGTATTCACCGACATTGCTGTCCTCTCGGCCGGTGCAGCCGATGTAACCATATACCCGACCAACTCGGCTTCCGAGGCCGCCTTCATCATCAGTGACTCGGACACAAGAATCTGTTTCTGCTCCGGCAAGCAGCATGTTGAAAAACTTCTTTCCGTAAAAGATGAACTCCCTGCGCTTGAGAAAATCATCGTTTTCAATGACGGGGAATACGGCAGCGAAATGGTGGTAACTCTTGAAAAAGTTATCCGGGAGGGATCGGAAAACGACAGGAGTGAAGAAATCGAGAACCGCATCAGATCCATCAATCCTGAAGACGTCATGACCATCATGTATACCTCGGGGACCACAGGCAATCCGAAAGGGGTCATGCTGTCCACCAGCAACATGGTGGCCGAGGTCTTGAGCATGATGGTACACCAGCCGCATCCGCTCCGGGAACAAGTCCTGTCAATTCTCCCCCTCTCTCATGCGCTCGAAAGGAGCATCGGCTATTACCTCATCGTCTATAATGGAGGTTCGATTGCATATGCACGTGGTACGGACAAACTTGTGGAAGACCTTGTGGAGATCAGGCCCACTGCCATGATCAGTGTACCCCGCCTTGCCGAGAAACTCTATGAGGGCATCAATGCCAAGGCTGCAAAAGCCCCGCCGATGAAAAAACGCATGTTCGACTGGGCGGTTAAGACCGCATATGAAGCCGCCCCCATCTTACATGCCAACCGACCTTTGTCAGGGCTGCTGAAAATAAAGTACGCGATAGCAAGCAAGCTTGTCCTTTCACCGCTCAGGACTGCCATCGGAATGGACAGACTGTTCGCCTTCGGCAGCGGCGGCGCTCCGTTATCCGAAGAGATCCAGAACTTTTTCAGCGGGATCGGCATATTCATCCTCCCCGGGTACGGCCTGACCGAAACAGCACCTGTCACCCACGTCCAGCACTACAGGACAATATACCCAATCAAACCCGGCAGTGTAGGTAAAACAATTCATATGACCGAATGTAAGATTGCCGATGACGGGGAAATTCTCCTGCGGGGACCGCAGATAATGATGGGATACTATAAGAACGAGAAGGCCACCAGGGATGCGTTTACCGAGGACGGCTTTTTCAAGACCGGCGACATAGGCCGCATCGACGATGACGGCTATCTTTATATCACAGACAGGAAAAAAGATATCATCATCACCGCCGGCGGCAAAAATATATCTCCCCAGGTGATCGAGGCAAAGATGCTCCTTCATCCAATGATTGAACAGACGACTCTGATCGGCGACAATAGAAAATACATAACCGCGCTCATTGTCCCTTCGTTCAACAACCTTGCCCACTGGGCACAGGAAAACGGCATTACAGACACTGCTCCTGCCTCCCTTGTCAAGAATGAGAAGGTTCAAAAGTACTTTGATACAATCGTTGCCGAGATCAATACTGAAATGGGAAGGGTTGAGCAGATAAAGAGATTCACGCTCCTTGAAAGACCCTTCAGCCTGGAAAACAACGAGATAACCCCAACGCTGAAGATTAAGAGGAAAAAGGTACAGGAGAATTACAATTCTATAATCGAGGATATGTATAAGGAATAAGATCTACCCTTCACACTACTACTCTCTACAGGGAGGCGTACAAGTACGCCTCCCTATGTGCTCTGGTGTTCGGGGAAAACAGAACAATCTTTACAGGCACCCTGTGCATAATCCATTCGAACAGATCACAATTGTCTATCGGTTCTTGTTAAATTGAATATACACGCGTAAAGAGAGTTACATAACCTGCGGTTTCACACTGACCCTCAGGTCCTGCGGACCTCCCGGTGTCAGTATGGCCTCGGCGTTAAAGACCCATTACATAAATAAAAGAAGGCAAAGAAAACGTATGCCTGTCATGGTCATGATCATTGTTCTGTTTGCAGCCTTGCTGCATGCCTCCTGGAACTTCTTTGTCAAGAGTACAGACAACAAGCACCTGAGCATGAGTGCGGTCGTGATAGGACATATTCCTTTCGCGCTGGCAGCTCTTACATTCGCACCTCTACCCAGCCTCAACGCCTGGCCCTATCTGTTTGTGGGCGCTTTGCTCCACGTCGGGTATCAACTGTTCCTGCTGGCATCGTATCGAACCGGTGATCTCAGCCAGGTATATCCTCTGGCACGCGGTGTCGCCCCCCTTATTGTAGCCGGAATCTCGGTAACTTTTTTGGGAGAGAATCTCTCCTGGTCTGAGCTGACCGCAGTAATTACGATTGCTGCCGGTATTTTGAGCCTTGCCATGGTGCGTCGCAGTGACGGAGTTCGCAACAGTGAAGCTGCTTTGCTGGCGATAATCACAGGAGGGTTCATTGCCTCCTACTCGCTGGTGGATGGTCTGGGCGCACGCGAAGCCGGCACTGCGCTTGGATTTTACGGCTGTTTATCCATAATCAATGTAATCATCTTTTCTGCAATCATGAAAGTGATCCAACCG
>DAISYQ010000063.1:0-11679 GCA_036825195.1 Syntrophales bacterium | reverse complement strand
TTGCCAGTATTTTTCATCTTTACATCACCGAATATGTTCTCCGGGGATTCTTCGCCATCCTGGTCATCGCACTGATTATCATATTCCAGGAAGATCTCCGAAGATTTTTCGAACGTCTTGCCACCTGGAGATTCACCCGAAAAGGCTCTTTTGACACAGCACGACATGACGATGCCGAAATTATCAATCGTGCAGTTACCCGAATCATACAGAATCGACGAGGGGCCCTTCTTGTCCTCAAGGGCGACGATCTTCTGGATCGCCACCTTAGGGGAGGATTTGATCTCAAAGGAATCCTGAGTGAGGCTATCCTCGAAAGCATCTTCGATACCCATTCAATAGGACACGACGGTGCCGCTATCATTGAAGGAGGTAAAATAACCAGGTTCGGCTGCCACCTTCCTCTCTCCGAAAAAATAGGGAAGATCGGCAACCTCGGGTTACGCCATACCGCAGCACTGGGACTTTCAGAACGGTGTGATGCCCTCTGTATAATCATTTCGGAAGAGCGTGGGACCGTCTCCATCGCACGAGAAGGGACCCTCACAAGACTTCACAATCCGGGAGATCTCGTCTCTATCCTCGATAAATTTTATCACGAGGGAAGCACCGAAAAAGAGAGAAGTGCCTGGATTCGATGGTTCAGTGAAAATTTGGTGGAAAAAATTGTCGCCATTCTTCTTGCCTGCGGCCTCTGGCTCGCCTTCGGATATCAAACCGAGAGTATCAGACGTGATTATGTGCGACCCATCGTGTCCCGGAACCTTCCGTCTGACTGGATCATAGAGGATCAAAATCCGAAAGAAACAACGGTAACGTTAATGGGTTCGAAACAGGCCTTTGGCCTCCTCAATGAAGAGTCGTTGACAATTACCCTGGACATGACCGGTGTAAAAGAAGGGCGTCAGGAGCGTCCCATAGGGAACAACAATATTCAGTATCCTTCCAACTTAACGGTTGTCGGTATCAATCCGAACAAAATAACGTTCACTGCACATATGCTGACCCACTTTGAAGCCCCGATCGACGTCCACTTTTCCGGAGCACTCCCTGAAGGATTGATCCTCCGGAAAGTAACCGTCTCTCCATCTTCGGTGCAGCTCAAGGTTCCTGAGAAAAACATCAAAAAAATCAAGATTACAACAGAGCCGATTGATCTCCTGGAGATTACCGCCACAACAAAATTAACACCGCAACTCGTTGTACCTCCGGGGGTTCAGTTTGCAGATGGAAAACAACCCACGGTAGAAGTAACCATAGAAGTTGAACCTAAGGGACCCTTATCCTGAAAAACGTAAGATAATGGAGGCCGTGACACCTGGTGACCGGCCTCTATTTCCTTCGATCTATTGACATCATTATATCGATACATATTTTATCGCTATAAAATAAAAGCCTGGCCCGCAGGAGTCGAGAATGGATTTTATTAAAATTAGGTTTGGTGATGATAGGATTATAACCGATACCGAAATGCAGGATAGCGTTGCCGAGGGGCTCGTGCGCCTCTTCGATCCGACCTATGTTCAGCACAGACGTATCTGGAAACCACCTGTTAACATTTACGAAACCGCCGAAGCAATACATGTCGTCGCGGAACTGGCAGGAGTAAATGATCAAGATATCAATCTGGAAATCAGCCGCAGGACCCTTAAGATATCCGGTAAAAGAACGGAACGATCCCGCGGGGAAAACTCCAGGTACCGTCTCGCGGAAATTACCTATGGCTATTTCGAGCGCATCTTATCGTTAGCCATTCCCATCGATACGGATAATGTCACTGCCACATACAATGACGGCATGCTTGAAATCCATATTCCGAAACTGCCGCCGGAAAGAAAAATACGTAAAATTACAATTCAGAGTAAATAGTCGTCTGAGGTGTTGAGTCTTCAAACGATCTGTGGAGGATTTTCATGACTGAACAGCAAGGTCCCGGAGAACTAAAAGATAAACAGATACCGGATGTTCTTCCCATACTTTCACTATATAACGTTGTTGTGTACCCGCATATGACCTTTCCCTTGGAAGTCATAGGTGAGCGGGCCATAAGCCTTGTCGATGACGCGATGGCCAACGATCGATTCATCGGTTTTTCAATGGCAAAGAAAGCACTTACCGACGATGAGCTTCCGGGATTCGAGGATATTCACCATGTCGGGACGGTTGTTGCTATTCTGAAGATGGCAAAAACGGCCGAGAACAAGGCCCAACTGCTTCTGCAGGGTATCAGCAGATTTGAAATCACCGAACTTGTCGAGGGCAAACCCTATCTCCGGGCAAAGGTGGAAACCCTTGCCGATAAAGAGGCAAAGGGTTTAAAGATCGAAGCGCTTATGGCCAATCTCGTGAATCTCTTTGACCGGGTCGTGAAGCTTTCACCCTTTCTGCCCCAGGAATTCGGCATTATGGCAACGACCATCAAAGATCCGGGTGCCCTGGCGGATGTGATCGCCACCCTGATCAACGCCGATGCCGACGAGAAGCAAAAGGCCCTTGAAATCCTGGATGTCAGGAAACGACTCGAACAGGTGACACGTGTCGTGAGTCACCAGCTCGAAATCCTCGAACTGGGGAACAAGATACAGACCCAGGTCAAGGACGATCTTGATAAAGGCCAGCGGGAGTACTACCTGCGCCAACAGCTCAACGCGATCAAGCAGGAGCTGGGCGAAGCCGATGATGAATCGAAGGTCGAAATAGAGGAATACCGCAAGAAGATCGAAGAGATAGGACTTCCCGATGAGGCGAGGAAGGAGGCGGAGCGTGAGCTGAGCCGTCTTTCACGGATGCACCCCTCATCGGCGGAGTTTACGGTCGCATCGACGTACCTCGACTGGATGACAACTCTTCCGTGGAATACCAGTACAACCGATAATCTCGACATCAAAAAGGCCCGCAAGGTCCTGGATGATGACCACTACGGTCTCGAAAAGGCGAAAAAGCGGGTTATAGAGTATCTCTCCGTCAGAAAACTGAAGCCTGACACGAAGGGGCCGATCCTCTGTTTTGCCGGCCCTCCCGGTACCGGAAAGACATCTCTCGGGACATCGATTGCCCGTTCCCTCGGAAGAAAGTTTATCCGCATATCGCTGGGTGGCGTGCGGGATGAGGCGGAGATTCGCGGTCACCGTCGGACCTATATCGGCGCACTGCCGGGAAGAATCATCCAGGGTCTGAGGCGTGCCGAATCGAATAATCCCGTTTTTATGCTCGATGAAATCGATAAGCTGGGCATGGATTTTCGGGGTGATCCCTCATCGGCGCTCCTGGAAGTGCTCGATCCTGAGCAGAATTTCTCTTTCAGCGATCACTACCTGGATGTGCCTTTCGATCTCTCGCATGTCATGTTTATCACGACGGCGAATATACTGGACACGATCCCCCCTGCCCTGCGTGACCGGCTTGAGGTTATCGAACTTCCCGGATACACGCTTGATGAAAAGGTTAAGATCGCCCAGCGTTATCTCATTCCCCGTCAGATCGAAGCCAACGGTCTTCAGCCGAAGCAGCTCACGATCACGAAAGGGGCATTGCAAACGATCATATCGGGATATACCCGTGAAGCCGGTGTGCGGAACCTTGAGCGGGAGATTGCGAATATCTGCCGCGGTATCGCGAGTGAAGTGGCGGTGGGAGACATAGAATCGGCGTCGATCGGTACGAAAGATCTGCACAAATACCTGGGTCCCGTCCGCATCACCTCGGAGGAGAAAGCGAGAGTCTCGAAACCCGGCGTCGCCATGGGCCTGGCATGGACACCCACGGGTGGTGAACTGCTGTTCATAGAAGCCACCAATATGCGGGGGAACAAAGGGCTGACCCTGACCGGCCAGCTCGGCGATGTCATGAAGGAATCGGCGACGGCGGCCCTGAGCTTTATCCGTTCAAACGCGAAAGAGCTTGGCATAAACAACGATTTCTTCGATACCATGGACATCCACATCCATGTTCCGGCAGGTTCCATACAGAAAGACGGTCCTTCGGCGGGAGTAACGATCCTGACGGCCCTCACATCGCTGCTGACCGGCAGACCGATCAAACAGGACCTTGCCATGACGGGTGAGATAACCCTGAGGGGAGTTGTCCTCCCCGTCGGCGGGATCAAGGAAAAGGTCCTTGCCGCCCACAGAGCGGGGATCCGGACGATTATCCTCCCCAAGTGGAACATGAAGGATATCGAGGATATCCCTGAAAAGACACGAAATGAGATCACCTTCCATTTTGTCGATGAGATGATGGATGTCCTGAAGATCGCCCTCAAGAAGAAATGATCTTCTCTGAAGATCGCAGGGTATGTCTATTCGATCTGTCGGTGGGCGACTGTAACCAAAGTGGTTATCATGACCTGATCATCGAAAGCCCTGTTTTGCACAATGAGAGATTGATAAATATATGTAACGGGCTAGTCACCCTTGCATAATATAGATTTATGGTGTTTCGGAAAGTCCAAACAATCAAAAGTAAGGGGATTTATTCTTGTACCTCAAAAATAAATCCCCTTTTTTATTCTCTTCAATAGACAACCCTCAGAAGAGCACCCTAACTTGCGAACGCTTCTTTAATCTCCTTCTTCCAGATGAAAATCCATTTACCGGCATGGGTATGTGTTTGGACTAGTTCCCACTCGCTTTCACCTGCTTTGTCCAGTATTTCATTTAATGATTCATTTGCGCCCGGGATGCCAGCAATGATACAAATTCCCTCCTTATCACAAATAATCTCATCAGCAGGCATTACTTTCGCAATATCAACAATGCTTGTTTTATACTTCCATCGTGGCATATCGTACCTCCTTTTTTCAGAATGTTAATATGTTATGGACCGTTTTGTGTGAAAAACAAGATCTTACGAATGCGAGACTCTGCCTACAATCTTTAATTAAATTATAATGAAACATCACCTGTATGTCAATAAGCAGTGATTTTATTGTCAGGAAGGCAATGAATCTTCATTTTCTATTCTCAATCATAGACCCGACAGTTACAAGCACATAATTATAAGGTTTGATTATAGTTCCTACAGCCTTAATGATGCCTTCCCGAGAAACGGACATGATCTTGTCGATGTATCTACACTGGTAATCATAGCCTGGTCCAAAGAGTTCATATAGAGACATATGCGTATCCGCATGGATTGTTACCACTTGATCTTGAAAGCATCACTTAATACTTCTTGACAAGATACGGTAATGGAGTTAATTATCTGGTTAATTTTATTGATCTTGAACTGCACGGCGAGCGAATAAAAATAAATTTCCCTTAACAGTCGGCGAGTCCACGCAACTTGTTGCGGGGAGTTTTAATGTGTCATGTGTGCATTTGAACAGCTGTAACCCGGGGGGATTATGGTCTGATTACCGAAAGCCCTGTTTCTCAAAATGAGAGATAGGGCTTTTTTGTATAGTTTACATATATGTTTTAATCATTCTATTAAAAAGAAAAAACAAGAGCTTTATAATCAGCTGTTGCTTACAAGGTGAGACTATCCACTCACAAACATTTAAAACATATTAGTAAAACTGTTAATAATCTTGAAAAAAGATCCGTAAAGAGGGACTCGCTTACAATTGCCCAGATCAACGCAACGATACTCACCATACTCATAGCAATATTCTCAACAGCAGCAATTTATTACTTAAATATAATGAAAGAAAAAGAGAATATTGTTTTTGAGAATGCAAAAAAAATTAACGAGCTATGTTTCCCGATTTCAATTGTTCGTCCCTCTTTAGCATTTCCATATCCCAAGGATGCTGATGACTCTGTAGCGTTGACATATAGTATGCTTGATTTGGCTAATTGCGTTACTCATGAAAATTCAGGAAAAATTTCAGTCAGTAAAGATATAATAGAGAGGGCAAATAGTATTTATGCCATAATGAATGTTGTGAGCCATTCTTACCCTTTTCCAGAATACCCGGTTGAAAAGGTTAATGCGTTTAATAAAAAAACTCGCATACAATTTGAAAATATTGAGCATATAAAAAAGTGGTGTAAGGATTTATGGAAAGTTTGCCAATCATTGGATTTTGCTATCGAGATACTGATACTTAGGCATCAAATTGGTGACGCGTTACTTAATAGTGATCAGCATACAAAATTCTTTAAAGGTATAAAATTGTTTGAAGAATCATTTGGGATCACAGACTTACACTTTGTTGAGAAAGATTTAAGAGTTAAATTAAAACAAGCCTTAGAAATATCAAATTTGGTAGAATACAGTTTAAACGAATATGATAGATTTAAAAAAGCATTACCACAAGAGTTGACCATAATTTTATTTATTTTTTTTGGGGTAATATCTTTTATATTGGGGGTGATATATCCGATAGTTACTTCAAAACCCAGGACTATATTATATGTATGGTTACCAGGTTTGTTTTACGTAATAGTATTCATTTTTTTAATATTGATGATTAATGAAAACCCTGCCAAGGTAATATATTTCCACACAAAACAGGCATACCTTCATACAAAACAAAGATTATTTAAAAATAGACAAGCATCTTTTATGGCACTTGGAGATTTACCCGGCGGTAATTTCAGAAGTAACGCAAGGGGAATATCTTCGGATGGGTTAGTTATTGTTGGTACCTCTATCTCATCATTAGGTAATGAAGCATTCCGATGGACTGAAGCAACGGGCATGATCGGCCTCAGCGATTTGTCTGGCGGAATTTTCCAGAGCTTAGCTAGAGCAACTTCTGCAGATGGGTCTATAATTGTTGGTTATGGTACTTCGAGTTTATCTACACCAAATGAGGAGGCCATGCGTTGGACAGAAACGACTAGCATGATCCCACTCGGAGATTTGCCTGGTGATCCGTTTCGCGGTGAGGCTTTTTCGATTTCTGCAGATGGAAGCAAAATCGTGGGTCGGAGCTGGATTGCAGGATCTGATCAAAGGGCATTTCTCTGGACTGAAACTGGAGGTATGGTTGATCTTGGAATGTTCCCTGGGGAAAGTGTTAGCGAAGCTTATGGTATTTCATCCGATGGCTCTATTATTGTTGGATGGGGTTCTTCAGTGAGTGCTTCAAAGGAAGCTTTTCGCTGGACACAATCAACAGGGATGGTCGGGCTTGGTGGATTGACAGATGGTGCTGATTCGATAGTGAGATCGAACAGCTTTGCTTATAATGTTTCTGGGGATGGTTCGACAATTGTTGGCATAGCGGGGGTATGTAATAAGGCTTTTCGTTGGACAAAGGAAACAGGTATGGTGGCTATTAGCGGCTGTGGGGGAAAGGCAAATGCTGCTTCATATGATGGTTCTATAGTGGTTGGGCACTTTACGTCATTAGGTGATACGGAAGCTTTTATTTGGGATGCAGTAAATAGAACTCGCAGTCTTGAAAAAGTTCTAACTGATGAGTTTGGTATAGATTTAATGGGGTTTAAATTGAAAGAAGCATGTGATATCTCCGATGATGGATCAGTTATAGTAGGGTGGGGAACGAATTCGCGTGGCTGTGAAGAAGCATGGGTTGTGAAATTTTTAAAGCCATCCTCAACATATTGAAATCAATGAGGGATGATTCACAAGACGATAACTAGGAGGGTTATAGGTTACAAGAATGTCATTATCTTGTCGCTGATTTTCGATTGAAACCCGTAATAAATTGGAAAATTAAAAGTTTGTTTATTCTGGAAAGTACCGAATAGCATTAATTCAATTATTGATAACCATATCCAATAACGACAATCGGGAGTGAATCATGAAAAAAGACAATCATCACATATACCTGCTGATCTCCGGGGTAATCTTCGGTCTGGTCGCCATCATGCATCTACTGAGGATAATCAATGCCTGGTCGTTTCAGATGGGCCCCTTTCATATCCCCATGTGGATGTCTTACGGAGGCATAATAATCCCGGCAGTACTATGCGTGTGGGCGTTCAGTTTAAGCGGTAAGTAGTTAGATAGTACAAGGCGTGACGACATGCTGTCGCATGTGACTGACTAACCGTCAGACGCAGACTATTGCAAACATTACAAAGACATAAAAATTTAGACAAAGGGGGGCACAAACTTGAAAGGATGGACTGAGGATGAAATCAGAAACAGGGATCTGATGGCGCCGTGCGGCCTGTACTGTGGGGCATGCGGCGTGTACATCGCGACGAGGGATGGAAACGAAAAGTTCAAGACGGTTATGGGGAACCTCTACGGGACAAAACCCGAGGAGACGGAATGTCTGGGATGCATGCAGTCCGATCCGCCGAAGAAGCTCTACGGCTTCTGTACAACCTGCGCCATACGGGACTGTGTAAAGGCAAAGGGGTACTACTCATGCCATCAATGTGAAGAATGGCCCTGTGGGATGATAAAAGGATTTCCCCTCGCAACCGGTGTTAGAGTGATGGAAAAGACGGTCCCCGTATGGCGGGCCAAGGTGGCCGAACACGGCGATGAGGAGGGCAGCGTCGAATGGGCCCGGTTGGAGTGTGAACGGTACCACTGCCCGTCGTGTGGCAGTCCCCTCTTCAGGGGGGCACAGCGGTGCAGAGCCTGCAAGGAGCCCGTGGCCGACCAGTTGGATGGATCACTATAGCAGCACCAACGAAGACTACCTGTTCAAATGACGAAGATGAACTGCAACTGAAAAAATACAAAGGGGGGAGCGGTATGAATTTCAGTTTGAGCGATGAGCAGCGGATGTTGAAGGAGACGGTACGGAAGTTCGGTGAAAAAGAGATAGCTCCTCTGGTCGAGGAGATGGACAGAGAAGAGATATTCATTGAAGACCTCTGGGAAAAGGCAAAACCCATGGGGTTTCTCGGCATGGGTGTGGATCAGGAGTTTGGAGGGACCCTGACCGACTACCTTTCCTTTGGCCTGATGGGCGAAGAACTGGCGCGGGTTGACGCGGGGGTTGCGACGGTTTACGGAGCACACGGCCTCCTCTGCGCCAACAACATCGCCCGTAACGCAACGGATGATCAAAAAAAGAGGTACCTTCAGCCTCTCGCAACCGGGGAAAAGAGGGGATGCATGGGGCTGACGGAGCCGGGGGCCGGTTCCGATGCCGTATCGCTCAAGACGACGGCCCGTAAAGAGGGAAGCGAATATATTCTGAACGGCGCAAAAACGTTCATTACAAATGCGCCCATTGCCGATATCGCCCTCATTTATGCCCAGGGGCCGGGAGGATTATGCACCTTTATCGTGGAGAAGGATTTCCCCGGCTATTCGGTGGGGAGAAAACTTTCGAAGATGGGGCTCCGCTCCTCTCCGACGGGTGAGATCGTCATGGAAGATTGCCGTGTTCCCGAGGAGAATCTCCTCGGCGGCGTTGAAGGACAGGGAATACGGCAGATGTTTTCGGGCCTCGATGTGGAACGCTTCATGTGGAGCTGTCTCGCCATAGGTATCGCACAGGCGGCCTTTGAAGCGGCCCTGCAATATACAAAAGAGCGCGAACAGTTCGGCCAGACCATCTTCAACTTTCAGATGATCCAAGATAAACTGGCCACCATGCTGGTCGAACTCGAAGCGGCCCGCCTCCTCACCTACAAAGGACTGACCTGCTGGGACGAGGGTAATTTCAAAGAGGCACGGATGCTTGCCGCCCAGGCCAAGCTCTACTCCTGTGAAATGGCGGTCAGGGTAACGGGAGAGGCCGTCCATATCCACGGCGGTTACGGCTACATGAAGGAATATCCGGTGGAAAAACACATGCGGGACGCCAAGGTCTTTCCCATAGGGGCGGGAACGAGCGAGGTGCAGAAACTGATAATCGCACAATATCTGAAATAACGATTCCTTACGGAAACACGACCGGGATGCGCATGAAGGCCGGTCACGACTGCCTGATTGACATACCGAATTGGCGTTTCCGGTATGAGGAAAAATCTCGTCATGAAGAAGAGGGATTTTAACGGTAAGCATGTGTACATCACCGGCGGATCAAGCGGTATCGGCCTTGCCGCCGCGAAGGCATTCGCAATGCGGGGAGCCAGTGTCATCATCTTCGCAAGAGGCACGGAGAGACTTGAATCCGCCCTGAAGGATATTCAACAATCCAGGATCTCCGATACTCAGAGTTTCACGTATATGACCGTCGATGTATCGAAACCCGACGATGTAAGCGTCACGATGGAAAGAGCTGTCGGCACGTTTGGAAAGCCTGATGTCCTTATCAACAGCGCCGGCGAGGCATATCCAAACTACTTCGAGGACATTTCCTATGAGAGATTCGATCGGATGCTGGCTACGAACCTCTACGGCACCAGAAATACTATTTCCGCCCTCGCTCTCCACATGAAAGAGGCCCGAGAGGGTCATATTGTCAATATATCTTCGATAGTTGGGTTCATTGGAGTCTTCGGGTATACGGCCTACAGCGCCTCGAAGTTCGGCGTCATCGGCTTTTCGGAAGCACTCAGGAGCGAATTGAGACCTTTCAACGTTCATGTGTCCGCCCTCTGTCCTCCCGATACGGATACCCCCCAGTTGCACGAGGAGAACAGGACGAAGCCGCCGGAAACGAGGGCGATAGCAGGTAACGCCAGAATCATGAGTGCGGATGCCGTAGCCGACGCACTCATCAGGGGAATGGAGAGGGGAAGGTTCATGATAATCCCCGGCTTTGAGGGGAAGTTCATATACCTGGCCAAAAGACTTTTCCCTTCTCTTGTTAACTATATCATGGACAGAGAGGTGGCAAAAGTGACCGGACCGGCCAAAAAGGCCTGAGAGGATTATCCTGATGGCAGGTCTCGAAACGGGAGGTACCATGTCAGAAAAAAAAGCAAAGACGATCGCCGTGTTCCAGATAATGACGGCGCTGGGACTCATCCTGTTCTGGATCGGTTTTTTCACCGTCGGTCTCGCACCGAAGACGCCCCCTCCCTGTTACTTTATCTTTGAACATGCATTCCCTCTCCCCGATATCCTCCTTGCCGCGGCACTCCTGGTTGCGGCATGCTCCCTCATCAGGGGCAGACGATTGGGAAGGACACTCTCCCTCGCTACGGCCGGCTCTCTCATATTTCTCGGCGTACTCGATTTCAGCTTCAATATCCAGAACGGCATGTATGCCATCTCGGTTGTCGATACGATCCTCAATGCGTTCATAAATATCTACTGCATGATCCTCGGAATTGCCTTTCTGGTTCTGTTTCATTGCGCGGACACCGAAGGGATGGAGTCGTCATGAAAAGGGTATTCATAACCGGCGGCACGGGATTTATCGGAAGCCATCTTGTGAGGAGAAACATCAAAGAGGGAAACCGGATAACGGTTCTGGCGCTGCCCGGCGATCCGGGGATTGCCGAGATAAAGGCCCTCGACTGTGAAGTGGTCACCGGCGATATCTGCGATCTCCCTCTCCTCGAAGGGCTGTGCAGGAGGCATGATATCGTCTTTCACTGCGCGGCCGTCGTATCAGACTGGGCGCCGAAAAGACTTTTCAGAGAGGTCAACATCGAAGGGATGGAAAAGATCTGTCGGGCGGCGCTCGGAGCGCAGGTGGAACGGTTTGTCGAGATCAGTACGAACGATGTCTTCGGTCTGATCGAGGGAGTGGTCATCGATGAGGATTTTCCCTATAAAACGTGGGGTGAGCCCTACCCCGATACAAAGATAGAGGCAACGGAAATCGTATGGCGGTATTACCGGGATCACGGCCTTCCCGCCACCATGGTCTATCCCTGCTGGGTCTATGGCCCCGGCGAC
>DAISYQ010000062.1:0-12020 GCA_036825195.1 Syntrophales bacterium | reverse complement strand
TCCCTGAAACCTGTGTCAGTATCTGGAAGGTCTTTTCGGCGGCCCTGAAATCGGGGATGTTCAGTGAGGTGTCCGCCGATACGACTCCGACCAGGGTGACGCCGGGGAAGTCATGGCCCTTGGTGATCATCTGTGTTCCCACGAGGATATCGATCTCGCCCCTGTCGAGCGAGGTGAGGATCTTTTCGTATGCACCCTTGTGCGCGGTTGAGTCGCTGTCCATTCTCTGCACCCGCGCGCCGGGGAAGAGGGTGGCGATCTCCTGTTCCACTCTCTCGGTACCCATGCCGTATCTGTGTATCCGGGTGCCGCCGCACGAGGGGCATACGGGAGGGGCCTTCACGCTGAAGTTGCAGTAGTGACACCGGAGAGACCCGTCGCTCGTATGGTGCGTCATGGAGACGGAGCAGTTGAGACATTTGAATATGTAGCCGCAGTCGAGACAGTAGAGGAAGGTGTGGAACCCCCGTCTGTTCAGAAAGAGGAGCGTCTGGTTGCCGGCTTCGAGCGTCTGGCGGATGGCGTTTATCAGGGGACGGGAGAAGATGGGAGCACTGCTCCCCGATCCGCCTTCGTTTTTCATGTCGATGATATTGACGCGGGGGAGGTCCCTGCCGGCCACCCGCTGGGTCAGTTCGAGGAGCTTGAAATCTCTGCTCTTGGTGTTGAAATATGTCTGGATACCTGGTGTCGCCGAGCCCAGAACCACCACCGCCGATCTCTGTTTCGCCCGCACAATCGCCAGATCACGCGCGTTGTACGCTAGATGGTCGTCCTGCTTGTATGAGGAGTCGTGTTCTTCATCGACGATAATAAGCCGCAGGTCCCTGACCGGCGCGAATATGGCCGATCTCGCTCCGATGACGATCCGAGCCTCCCCCCGTTGTATTCTCCGCCATTCGTCATATTTCGAGCTTTGTCCGATGCCGCTGTGGAGGATGGCGACTATGCGTTCGTCAAATCTGTTTCGTATCCTGCTCATGAGTTGGGGCGTGAGGGTTATCTCCGGCACGAGATAGATGGCGCTGCCTCCCAGTGAGACGGTTTCCTCTATGGCCTTGAGGTACACCTCGGTCTTTCCGCTTCCGGTGACACCGTGGAGCAGGCAGGGGACATAGGAGCGGGATCGTATCCCCGATACGATTTCTTCGAGCGCCGCCGCCTGCTCGTCGTTCAGGGTGATATGATTGTCCTCACTACCGATCTGGGGCGTCGCACCCGGACTTCTGTAGACCTCCCGCGTGGAGATCTCTATGAGGCCCTTGTTCTCCATACGGTTGAGTGTGTCGTGGACATGTATAAATTCCCCGCGCAATGACGCAAGATCGATCTCGCCGCGACTCTTCAACAGATCGCAGATAGCCTGTTGTTTTTCCGTCAATTTGACATTCTGAGGAAAGGGGGAGGACAGTCGCACCATCTTCTCCCGTTTCTCTTTGACGTCGGCCTTTCTGACCCGATCTTCGAGGGTCACATACTGCAGAGACGCAAGTTTCCTGAGGTCATCGAGGATAGCATTTCTTCCGGTCTCTTTCTTCAGTCGCTTGACCGGAAGACCGTCAGGGTGATCGTTCAGGATTTTGATTATGGAGCGCTGGGATGCGGGCAGGCGTTCCGCTTCCGCCGTGCAGTTATCTGACAGACAGACCCACCTGTTGCTTTCCACATCGATCCCCCCGGGAAGAGACGCCTTGAGGGCCTTTCCCAGCGGATACAGGTAATACTCGGATGTCCAGCGATAGAATTCGAGATCGTCCTCGTTGAAGAGTGGTTCCGCATCAAGTACTTCGATGATGTCTTTAACGGACTGCACCTCTGTTGAGGCCGTTGATTCGACGATATAGCCTGTCAGTTTCCTCTTGCCGAAGGGCACGAGAACCCGTTTGCCGATGGCTATCTGCGGCTCCATTCCGTCCGGCACGGCATAGGTGAAAGGCTTTGCTGACGGGATACTGACAGCTACGTTGACGAACACCGGCTATTCCTTGATGTTGAGAAAATGCGTAACGGGAGTGCCGACGTTTTCCTCTTCCGATATCCTGAAGAGGACTTCCGGCAGTTCCTCATTTATGGTGATGTCTTTCAGTGTGCTGACGACCCACAGGACATCATCCCTGTAATACTCGATCCGTTCGGGAAACCAGAAGCGTTTACTCACCTGGCGGTAATTCCGGTATTCGGCTCTCAGCACGATCCTCTCTTCGCCGGACATACCTATCCCGACGAATCGCAGGGGAAGGGCACGTTCCCTCTCTATCCATAGCAAGCTTCCGGGTTCTTCCACAAAGTCCTTGCCTGCTATGAAGACGGTCTTGCCGTCCATCCGGTCGATCCTGACGGTTCCGGTATCGACGCCGAGCGCACTCAGGGCGTTTAACAGGTTGTTCACCGATGTCTGAAAAAATAGGGTAGGGAAAACGGTATCTATCCGTCTCGCACCCGCGTTCGACGTTTCGACGCCCAGGTTGAGGGCCGTTTTCTCATCCTGTATCAGGATGTTATCACCGTACGGAAAGGACCGTTCTGATCTGAAGATGCCCCCCCTTTTAATCAGGATCTGTTCGCTGACTTCCGTAATATCGGTCTCATCGAGCAGGTTTCTGCTGTACAGGACGGTTTTCATGTCGATTTTCACGGTATGCAGGCCATTATAAAGATTTTGGAAGGGTCGTAGGATCTGTTCGGCGGAGGGGATGTATGCGAATCCTGTATGGATAAGACCAAGGGATATGACGAGAAACAATACTATATGCAATGCCGGTCTTTTCATGTAATTGCGAACTTTGCCTGAACGGCATCTTTCCGTGAAGAAGAACCGTAATAAAACGTGTGTTGTGTTTAAAGGTAAAGGATAAAACCCTCAGAACGCGGTTAAGGGTTATATGTTGTATGAAGACAACTATTCTCCCCGCTGTCTTTCCTGTTTTTCCTGCAGTGTCTTACAGGTTATGCAGAGGGTGGTAACCGGACGTGCCAACAATCTCTTCTCGGATATTTTCTTCCCGCACATTTCGCAAACACCGAAGGTACCGTCGTCAATGCGTTGGAGTGCCTCTTTCAGTTTCTTAACCAGTTTTCTTTCCCGGTCCCTGATTCTCAGCTCGAAATTCCTGTCGGATTCCTGGGATGCTCTGTCGGTCACGTCAGGAAAGCTTTCCGTTCCGTCCGTCATATCGGAAACAGTCTTCCCCGCTTCTCCCAGTAAGCCATCGATTTTCTGTTTGAATAACTCCCTGAAATATTCAATCTGTTCCGGTTTCATGTGCACTTCTCCCACCTTCCTGAGTTGAATGGCACTATATATACAGTGAACGTACTTTTGTAAAGGAAAAACTGTTTATCTGGCCGTATATGCAGCGAGTATCCTGTCTATCACGCTTGTCGTTGACGCCGGATGATCCGTTGACGATTCGTTAACCTGTGGGATAATAACGACTTTTCCACCTCTTTTTTCGACGGATTCTCGTCCGACAACCGTATCCGCACTCCAGTCTCCCCCCTTGACCAGGATGTCGGGCTCAATATATTCTATCAGTTCAAGAGGGGTGTCTTCATCGAATATGGTTACAAAATCGATCATGTCGAGGGCGGCCATGATGTAGGCCCTTTCATCCTGGGGGACGATAGGGCGCAAGGGTCCCTTTATGGACCGTACCGATGCATCGCTGTTGAGGGCAAGAACGAGGATGTCGCCCAGTGCCTTTGCCTGTTTGAGGTATGTTACATGGCCGATATGGAGAATGTCGAAACAACCGTTGGTGAAAACGATCCTTTTGCCCTCGTCTTTCAATATCGTAAGTTGTTCTCTCAACTGCTCCCAGGATAGGATCTTGTTCATAGGCACCTCTCTTTGCATCAGGCTCGGGCCAGGGTGAGCACAGCCACCGCTTTCGCGCCGCTTTTTTTCAGTAGTTTCGAACATTCTTTGACCGTGCTGCCGGTAGTATAGACGTCGTCGATCAGCAGTATTTTCTTGTCTGCAATCCTCTTTCGGGCCATCACTTCGAAAGCGCCCCGTACATTCGCCGCCCTTTTCTCCCGTGAGAGGTTGACCTGCGCCTCGGTAGGAATGGTTCTTTTGAGGGAGGTAAAATCAAGGGGAATGGAAAAGCGCTTCGCAATCTGTCTCGCAAGGATCAGTGACTGGTTGAAGCCCCTCTCTATCAATCTCTTCAGATGGAGCGGGACGGGTATGATCAGCGAATACTGCGGTATCTCAAGAGAATCGTATCGGTCCGTTGCCATCATCCTCCCCAGGGCCTCGCCCACGGAAATCCTGCCATGGTATTTGAACAGATGAATGGCGTCCAGAAGAGCCGTTTCATATTTGCCCAGCGACCGGGCTATCGAAAAGGGGGGTGGGGACACGATACATTCTTCGCAGAGATGATTTTCCCCCTCGGTTGCCGCGAACTGCAAACCGCAGGAGGTGCATAAGGGAGGAATCGTCAGATGTATGGTGGAGAGACATTCAGGGCAGAAGGGATATGCTTTTTCGTTGATCAGTACGGTTCCGCATACCGGGCACGTCGGAGGAAACAGTATGTCGGCGATACCGGTGACAATCTCTTTTGCTTCACATATCATCATTGAGATCGGTCAGTTTCAGCACAGATTCTTCGATATCCATTCTGGGCGCGTCCGACCAGAGCCCCTCAATATCATAAAATTCTCTCACGGGTTTAGAGAAAATATGGATTATTACGTCACCATAATCCATCAGAGTCCAGTTCCCGGAATTTTCTCCCTCGATTCCGAGAGGCAATATCCCACCTTGCTTCATTTTCTGGGCGATATGATCTGAGAGCCCCTTGATCTGCCGGTCTGACGTTCCGCTGCAAATGACAAAATAGTCGGTAAAGGATGAAAGATCCTTCACTTTGAGTATAACAAGATCTTCCGCTTTTCTTTCCAGGGCTGCATTGACGCACTGGAGAACGAGTTCTTTCGGATCTAATGAAATATCGTTAATGAAACATACCTCCCTCAGTTGGTTGTTTTTTTAAACGGATTTTCCAGCACGATGGTTTCCTCTCGTCCCGGTCCCACGGAAACAAGAGACATCTTTACACCGGCTAACTCTTCCAGACGTTCGATATATTTCCGGGCGTTCACCGGGAGTTCCTCTATGGTTTCTGCCTTGCTTATGTTTTCCGACCATCCGTCCATTTCTTCATAAACAGGACGGCACTGTTCGAAGCGTTTGATATCGGAAGGGACATATTCCGTGAAATCATCATCCTTCGTTTTGTAGGCGACACATATCTTCACCTTTTCGATCCCCGTAAGGACGTCCAATTTGGTGAGAGCGATGCCCGTGACCCCGGAGACCCGGACCGATTGCCTGACGAGGACCATGTCAAGCCACCCGCACCGGCGCTTTCTTCCTGTGGTGGCGCCGAATTCGGCTCCGGCCTTCTGAATCCTTTCCCCTGTTTCATCGGTCAGTTCCGTTATGAAAGGACCCGATCCTACCCTGGTGGTGTAAGCCTTACAGATGCCCACGACGGCGTCTATCTTCGTGGGGCCGACGCCTGATCCGCAGCAAGCGCTGCCTGCGGATGTGTTGGAGGAGGTCACGAATGGATAGGTGCCGTGATCGATATCGAGATGGCACCCCTGCGCTCCCTCAAAGAGGATATCTCCACCCTTTGCGATTTCTCTGTCAATGATGAGGGATGTATTTGCCGCATAGTGCCTGAGGCGATCGGCATATCCGCAGTATTCATCGAAGATGGCTTCATATTCCAGGGGCGTGTCGTCGTAGAATTTCGTGAGGAGAAAGTTCTTTTCTTCGATGTTTCGGCGCAACATCTCTTGGAAGGTTTCCTTGTTCAGAAGGTCGCAGAACCTGATTCCTGTACGGGTGATCTTATCTTCATAGGCGGGACCGATACCCCTTCCCGTAGTCCCGATCTTAGCCGCTCCCTTGCGCATTTCGCGGGCGCCGTCCAGCTTCCGGTGGTACGGCATGATTATATGCGCATTTTCACTGATGTACAGTTTCGTGTCCGGTGGAAAGAGAGCCCGTTCCTGGAGTTCGTCGATCTCCTGAATTAGTACCTCGGGATCTATGACCATCCCGTTTCCGAGGATACAGATCTTGTTGTTGTGAAGGATACCCGACGGGATCAGATGAAGAATGGTTTGTTTCCCTTGAACGACCAGGGTGTGTCCAGCATTATTGCCTCCCTGGAAACGGGCTATAACATCGGCCTCACGGGCAAAGAGATCGACGATCTTTCCCTTTCCCTCGTCACCCCACTGGGTTCCGACAACAATTACATTTGCCATTTTTTACGTCTCCATGTTTAAGTCTCTACGTTACAGGTGCCAACCTTGATATGGGCTACCTACATCTCTATCCTTGTTACGGATATGATATTGGGCAAATCTTTGAGCTTGTTAAGGGTGTCTTTGGAGATGGGTGTATCCGTGCTCAGTACGACGAGCGCCTTTCCCTCAATCTGTTCGCGCCCCAGATGGAGTCGTGCAATATTCACATTATCATTACCAAGGGTTGTGGTTATATTCCCTATAACACCGGGTCGATCGTAGTTATAGAGTACCAGCATGTACCCTTCGGGGATTACATCCAGCATGAACTTGTTGATCCTGACGATCCGCAAATCCTGTCGCCCGAATATGGCTCCCGCCGCAAAGGATTCTTCCTGGTCGGTCTTTACCTTGACGGAAATCATGTTGTTGTAATCCTTCATCTCACTGCTCTTTGATTCTATAATCTTGATTCCCCGTTCCTTTGCGAGGATAGGGGCGTTAATATAGTTGACATTTTCTTTCAGAACCGGGGTCAAAAGTCCCTTCAGGACAGATATGGTTACCGGAGCCACGTTGTGTTCGAGGACGGCCCCGCTATACTCAATAGTGACTTCCTTGATCCCTCCGGCAACGATCTGTGCCTCAAAATTACCGAGTTTCTCGCCCAGAGCAAGGTAGGGTTTTATCATGGTCAGTACTTCCGCGCTTACCGAGGGGAAATTGACGGCATTCTTTATTTCTCCGGTGGTGAGGCAATCGACTATCTGCTGAGCGATGGCGATGGCGACATTCTTCTGGGCCTCGTCAGTTGATGCTCCCAGATGGGGTGTGCAGATAACATTGTCCAGAGAGAGCAGTTCGGTGTTTTTCGTGGGCTCTTCCTCGAAAACATCGAGAGCGGCACCGGCGACCTTCCCTGAAACAATGGCGTCGTGAAGATCCTTTTCTTTAATGATCCCGCCCCTCGCGCAGTTGATGATGAATACGCCGTCCTTCATCTTGGCGAAGGAAGATGCGTTGATCAGACCCCTGGTTTCATCGGTCAGAGGGGTATGGACGGATATGAAATCGGCCGTTGCCAACACTTCATCGAAGGTGGCGAGCGAAATTCCCATTTTCTCAGCTGCTTCCCGTGAGATAAAGGGGTCGTAAGCGATGACGTTCATTTTCAGTCCCTGCGCCCTGTTGGCCACGATGGAACCTACTCGGCCGATACCGATGATTCCCAGTGTCTTGTTTGAGACCTCGGAACCCATGAACTTCTTTTTCTCCCACTTTCCCGATTTTGTGGAAATAGTGGCCTGGGGGATTTTACGGGCCAGAGAAAACATCATGGCTATGGCGTGCTCCGCCGTGGTGATCGTATTGCCTCCGGGTGTGTTCATGACCACGATCCCCTTCTTACTTGCCGCCTCGACTGCCACGTTGTCGAGGCCGATCCCCGCCCTGCCTATCACTTTAAGATGAGCGGCCTTGTCGATCACTTCTTCCGTTACCTTGGTTGCACTCCTGATGGCCAAGCCATCGTACTGTTTGATTATAGCCTGTAACTCGTCAGGAGTAAGGTTGGTTTGTACATCAACTTCAATATCGGGGGCGTTTTTAAATATCTCGATACCCTCTTTTGCCAGATTATCGCTTACCAGAACCTTCTTCATCACTCGTGTTGTCCCTTTCCTGTTAGTAGTGTCTGTATGCGGATTCGATGTTCAAATTGTATGTATTTTACGCAGGCACGCCGATTCCAGCCCTGCAAGAACTGCCTTGACGTTCGATTCCTCCACGGTCGGACCGCACCATATGCGAAAACCCGGAGGAGCATCTTTGTAAGACCCAATGTCATGGGCGATGCCTTCTTTGCTCAGGCTGCCTGCAATGTCCTTGATAAAGCCCGATTGATCTTCTTTAGATAGTGACTGGAATCGTTTGTCCGTAATCTTCAGACAGACGGACGTGTTAGATCGGATCTCTTTCGACTCGGCAAGAAAGGCCACCCAGTCCGTTTTGTCGACCCATTCTTCTACCGCCTGCAGATTGGCCCTGCTTCTTGCGATAAGACCTTCCAGTCCGATTGAGTCGGCCCATTCAAGGGCGTCCAGGTAATCCTCCACACAGAGCATGGAGGGAGTATTTATCGTATCGCCTTTGAAGATGGCCCTGTTAAGGGTGCCGCCTTTTTTAAAGCGGAAAATTTTCGGCATCGGCCAGAGCGGATCGTAGGATTCCAATCGTTCCACTGCCCGCGGACTCAAGACGAGTATCCCATGCGCGGCTTCACCTCCCAGGCATTTCTGCCAGGAATAGGTGAGGACGTCCACCTTCGACCAGTCTACATCCATGGCAAAGGCCGCGCTGGTTGCGTCACAGATGGTCAGACCCTCTCTGTCATCGGGTATCCATTGCCAGTCCGGAATTTTAACGCCGCTTGTCGTGCCGTTGGCCACAAAGATGACGTCATTTGACCAGTCAATGCTATTGAGATCGGGTATCTTTCCGTAATCCGCCTCAAGGATGGTGGGTTTGAGCTTCAATTGCTTGTCCACATCCGTAGCCCATCCTTTGCTGAAACTCTCCCATACCAGTACCGTTACCGGTTTCGGACCCAGAAGCGCCCACATGGCACCCTCAAATGCGCCCGTATCCGATCCGGGCAGGATCCCGAGGAGATACTCTTCCGGTACGTGAAGTACCTTTTTGCTATCTGATATCGCTTTCGCAAGCTTTTCCTTGCCGAGGGGACTGCGGTGAGAACGGCCCAGGGCCGCGTTATTCAATACGTTGACATTCCACCCCGGTCTCTTGCTGCAGGGGCCTGAACTGAAGTTTGGATTATTCATAGTATTCCTTTTCCTGATTTATTGACGACCTGCTATGATAACAGAATTGGTGTGGTGTGTCCATCTATAAGTTGCCCATTTCCGATCTCCGCATCGTCTATTAGGGAGCGCGGACAGTATCTTCCTGTACATGTACCGCTGCTGTCGACGAGGCTTGATCTTTGTGGTTGCGCAAACCGGTCAAATTGGTTAGGGTTTATCCACTGTATGGGTTTCCGGATATCATGGGAGGACATTTTTATGAAGAAGATAAAGACCACCTTTTTCTGTCAAAATTGTGGTCAGCAATCGGCAAAGTGGCTTGGGAAATGTCCTTCCTGCGGTGAGTGGAACCAGTTTGTCGAGGAAGAGGTTCGAGATGCTCCTCCGGGAGGATTTCTGGATGAGGGGTTTAATGAAAAACCCATGTCAATCGACACCATCGAGGCGGATGAAACAGACCGGCTCAAAACGGGCATTGCGGAAATAGACCGGGTACTGGGAGGAGGTATCGTGGGAGGCTCCGCTGTACTCATAGGGGGCGATCCCGGCATCGGCAAATCCACCTTGCTCTTGCAGGTTATGCAGAATCTGGCTGAAAACGGATTGGTGGTCCTCTATGTTTCGGGGGAGGAATCGGCAAGCCAGATTAAGCTTCGGGGCAGGCGTGTAGGC
The DNA here is from genome assembly GCA_036825195.1 of Syntrophales bacterium. Lineage (GTDB taxonomy): Bacteria > Desulfobacterota > Syntrophia > Syntrophales > UBA2210 > UBA2210. Next base: position 2,250 of record DAISYQ010000062.1, on the reverse strand, counting down.
GCTTCGTCGAAAAACCTGATGGTGCTCGTCGAGGTGTCACTTGAAAATATCCTGAAGCATATACAGGACCTACATCCCGGGATAGTGGTTATCGATTCAATCCAGACGGTTTATTCTTCAGAGCTTACCTCCGCTCCCGGCAGCGTGAGCCAGATACGGGAGGCATCGGGCAGGCTTATCATGATGTCGAAGAAGACGGGTATCCCCCTGTTTCTCATAGGTCATGTGACGAAGGAGGGATCGATAGCCGGGCCGAAAATATTGGAACACATGGTTGATACGGTCCTGTATTTTGAAGGAGATTCCGGGCATACCTTCAGAATCGTGCGAAATGTGAAAAACCGGTATGGTCCCACCAACGAGATCGGTGTCTTCGAGATGAGAGAACGCGGTCTTGTCGAGGTGCTTAATCCGTCGGCCCTTTTTCTGTCGGAACGACCGCAAGATGCAGTCGGTTCCGTGGTTGTCCCGAGTATAGAAGGCACACGGCCCGTACTGGTTGAAATCCAGTCTCTCGTAAGCGAAAACACCTTTGGCATTCCCCGAAGGACGACTATCGGTGTGGACCGCAACAGGGTGTCGCTCCTGGCGGCCGTTGTGGAGAAGGTGTGCGGACTGCATCTGGGCAATCACGATATATTCATCAATGTTGCCGGCGGCGTGAAGCTGGACGAACCGGCGGTCGATCTCGGTATCGTTGCATCCATGATGTCCAGCTTTCTTGACCGGTCGATTGATGCGGGCACGGTTGTCTGTGGTGAAGTGGGATTAACGGGAGAAGTGAGAGGTGTGGGCCGGATCAACGAGAGGGTAAAAGAGGCTTTCAGGATGGGATTCACCCGATGTATCCTGCCCGAGACCTCCTCCGTTGATATGCTGCCGGAGACACAGATACACCAGCATGCAATTAACAGCATCAGTGCATTACCGGAATACCTCTTTTAAAAAAGGAGTTGGCAAGGAAGAGTCCAGGTTCGACGTTCCGGAAAGAATCCGGCAGGGTTGTCTGTCCGGATGGAAATCTCGTCGGATAATCGAAAGAATATAAAAAATCTTGACAATCACCGTAACAACGTATAGAAAGCTTCTTTTGATTTTCGCACAGTATCTTTGGGGGCCCATAGCTCAGCTGGAAGAGCCACCGGCTCATAACCGGTAGGTCCCTGGTTCGAACCCAGGTGGGCCCACCATTTAAAAGGGATATGAAAAAATTCGGAACATATAGACAACAGCAAAAGCAGGGATACGATTCATTTTGAAAAAATGCACCAAGATTTTGGTGCATTTTTTTTTGCATATCCGTCGGAAGGAGGAGGATTTTTGAAAGAGCAGATACTTTTTTTGGTTGAGCTTCAAAATATAACTGCTGAAATAAATGAACTGAAACGCAGAGAAGTGGATTTGCCGAAAGAAATCGATAGAGTTGAAGATGAACTGAAAACCATTGAACAGCAACTGGAAGAACACAAACAACGGTTGGAGACCTTAAAGACCGAGCACAAGGCAAAAGAAACTGTTTTGAAAAATAGCATTGACAGCGCAAGAAAGGCACGGGGTCGCCTGCTTGACGTCAAAACCAACAAAGAATATGAAGCGACATTGAAAGAAATCGATACGATCAATGAAAAAAGCAGTAATATTGAAGACGAAATAATCCTTATACTGGAAGAGATTGACCGGGCAGGAACGGGTTTAAAGGGGAAAGAAAACGAGGCTGCCGATAAACGGTCCGTGTGCGAAACAAATCTGAAAAGGATACGAGAGGAACAGGGATCGATTGGGTCAACCCTTGAGAATATAATGCAAAAAAGAGACACAGTGCGAAGCAAGATCAAGGACAATCTCCTTAGAAAATTTGATATCATACAGAATAGAAAACATGGTCTTGCGGTTGTGTCTGTGTGGAAGGAAATCTGCTCGGGATGTCATATGAATATTCCTCCTCAGCTATATAATGAATTACAGAAAAACAATGAGCTGATCGTATGCCCGAATTGCGAGAGAATCATATACTGGGAAGATCGGAGTATTGAAGCCTGAAGGGAAGATAAGGGATCAACAGGCCGGAGGGGCGATAAAATCCCGGCTGGATGTTGCATGGAGATATGATATAATCAAACACTGTCAGAGTAGATCGGATGATCGCGGGTTCGCCGACGGCGGACCGGAGGAAAGTCCGAGCTCCACAGGGCGGAATGGTCGCTAACGGCGACTGGGGGTGACCCTAAGGAAAGTGCCACAGAAAATATA
>DAISYQ010000061.1:0-12205 GCA_036825195.1 Syntrophales bacterium | reverse complement strand
TTCTGTGGGTCGGCGGTTGGTATTCGCCAAAGTTGAGGGCCGGGGCCAGGAGGATAAGCCTCTTGATGCTGTGCTCATTGTCGCAGGCGTACATGGCCGCCATTAGTCCACCGTAGCTGGAACCGACCAGTATAAGATTCTCTTTGCCGGTGAGTATCCCGCGGAGTTTGTCTATCCGGGAAGTCTGGAGAACAGGATGGACAAACTCCGCAACATACTCGCCGACAAAGAGAACCTTATACTGGTCGGATCCAGTTACGGGGGGTTGATGGCGGCCATGTACACCTGCGACAACGAGCAGGCAATCAAGAAACTGATCCTCCTGGCTCCGGCCCTCAACCTGGAAGAGTTCGAACCCTACCTGGACCGAACGATCGAGATACCCGTCACGCTGTATCACGGCAGTCATGACGATCTCGTCCCGCTGAAAGAGGTACGTGAAATCGCCTCAAGGATTTTCAAGAACCTGAGCCATCATGTCGTGGACGATGATCATCCGCTGAGCGCAACGTTTGCCTCCTTTGACTGGGACACCCTTCTCGATGATTAGGTCCTTGACTCTCATAGGCAATTAGGATAATCAGGTGGCTGGAGGATCGGTATGTATTCAAAAAAGATAGTCATCCGTTACGGGGCGGATATTATTGATAAACCCATAGTGTACAGTCTTGTAAAGGATTTCGACCTTGCCTTCAATATAATGCGTGCACGAGTATCACCGAGACGGGAAGGAATGGTGGTCCTCGATCTCACCGGTACAAAGAAAAACTTCGATCTGGCCATCCGCTATCTCAAAGATCTGGGGCTGAACGTTGAACCGCTTTCTAAAAGCGTTACCCAGAATATCGACAAATGCGTACATTGCGGCACCTGTCTGTCGTTCTGCTCAACCAACGCCCTGGACATCGATCCAGAAACCATGAAGATCACGTTCGATCCCGAAAAGTGTAACGGCTGTGAATTGTGCGTCAAGGCCTGTCCCCCACGGGCGATGGAAATCGACCTCCTCTAACGGGTAAGACAGGCTCACCTAAGACAGGCTCACCTGCAGGTTATACCCCGTCGATCCCCTTTTCATCCTTAAGCCTTCGCCAGAGCGTACTGATGCTGGTACCGAGGATTCGGGCTGCCTCTGTTTTATTTCCCCCCGTATGGTGCAGCACCATTTCGATGTATTTGCGCTCCAGCCCTTCAAGACTGGGGTAGTTCTCTGCCAGCTTATCGAGTGTATTCTGCGGATCATGCTCAGCAGGGAGGGGCAGATGCTCCGGCCCTATCAGATCATCGCCCGCCATGATCACGCCATATTCGACCCAGTTTTCCAATTCACGTACATTTCCCGGCCATGAATAGTTTTCCATTTTTCGTACCGCGTCGGGTGAAAAACCGGGATGAATCTTCTTCAGTCGTGACAGGAAATGGCGCGCCAGGATCAAAATATCTTCTCGCCGCTGCCGTAGTGGTGTTATCATGATAGGGAATACGGCCAACCGATAATACAAATCCTCCCTGAAGCGGTTTTCATCTACCATCGTTTTTAGGTTTCTGTTGGTGGCGGAAATAATACGTGCCTTAACGGGAACATTATTCGTTCCCCCGAGAGGCCGAACCTCTTTTTCCTGCAGGGCGCGCAATAGTTTTGCCTGAATGTCGATAGGAATTTCACCCACTTCATCGAGAAACAAGGTGCCCTCCCCTGCTTCCACAAAAAGCCCTTTCTTGTCTTTATCGGCTCCGGTAAAGGCCCCCTTTTTATGACCGAACAGTTCGGATTCCAGGAGATTGGGAGGAAGGGCCGCACAGTTTATCGCCATAAACGGCATATCCTCTCGCCCCGAATGTTTATGAATATATCGTGCTATCACCTCTTTGCCGGTCCCGCTCTCGCCCTCGATAATTACCGAAGACGACGAAGGGGCTACTTTTTCGGCGAGGAGTAAAACGGTTGCCATGGATTTACTTCTATAGATAATATCTTCCGAGCTTGCAAAACGACGAGCCTGATTTTTTAAAAGCGTGAGCTCGGCATTTTTATGAACAAGATCTTTTCTCGCTCTCTTAAGGGCCAATCTCAGGTTTGACAGTTCATTATCCAAATCGCTCACTGAGAAATAATGTTGTACCTCAGCCGAAGTCATTCCCCATTCTGCGATGCTTCTTCCCTCAAATGAGCAATAGGGATGGCCCTCCGCCTGGCAGGTCAGCTCTTTAACAAAGACCTCGCTACCCAACACCGCACTGGCACAGCCCGACATCATTCCAAGCATAACACTGCAAACCGGATGTGAACTGCTTCCGAAATTCGTTTGCCATACATATGATTCGAACGAATTCTTCCACGTACCCGTAAAATGCATACGATTATTTTCCTTATCCAGATCGATCTCCGTAATGTTTTCCTCTGCAAAACCCGCCATCTTGTGTACGACACAACAGGCTTTAAACCATTCCTCGGGTGTATCGAAATCGTAAAGTTCTGCAAGCGCCGTCGCCCAAGTCAGCCCCGTATCATATCCATAGCGCAAAAAGATGCTTTTCGTCTTTTCCCAGCCGATGCTATGGATCTGATCTTTTTGCAAACAAGCTAAGGAAGAAATACCAAACAATATAACACGAGACGGTCCAAAACAGGGAAATCCCGTCACGGTGTCTATATTGATCAATTCTAAACGCTGAAGATCTTCGGCACGCATATACTATACTCCTCTTTTCCCAGACGGGCTTTTCCACCCTATCAGAATCACAATTACCATACCGGTCCATCTCAATACCCGACATTACCGGCAACTATACCATATTGAAAAGGTCCTTTTCAACATGAAAAGCTGTTCCCGACCTATCATTCAAATACTCAAACCATAATTATTTGATTATACTAGATAATACAGTGTTTTCCATTTTTGGCACGACAGTTGCTTATTAGGTAAGTGAAGAAAGAAATCCCATCATATGATGAGAAATAAATAAGAAGTAGTGGTAGCAAAAAAAGGAGCTTGTCATGAAAAAAATAACATCAATTCTATCAATTGTTCTGCTTGTGGCGCTGTGTGTCAGCACCTACAGCTATGCCGGTCCAATAAACAAGTGGTACTATGAGAATCACCCAACAACGCTTCAGGATGCAAAGAGTGTATATGGAGACCCTGTTCACTCTCAGGAATTGGCCGACGGAACTCAAAAGGTTGTCTTCGCCTCCATCAAGAGTGGTATGGATTTGGGAAGTCCTTATCTCATCGTGAAAGACGGAAAAGTTTTAGATGGTGGAATCGGCGTCGCATACGTGAAGCCGAATGCAATTCAGGTGCAATGTGATGCATTAAAGGTACAGATTGCCGGCATTGAGGCACGTGTAAAAGAACTGGAAAAGAAAGATCAACAAACAATAAGTCTCCTCAGGAGTCAACAATAAGTCTCTTCTTCAGGGTCATGTCACCTATCCTTGATGGCATGACCCTGAGAGTAATATTACAACATATTTCATTGATGTTGTTTTTTGTGTAAGGAGATGAATCAAACAGCGAGCGCTTTTTCCTTGAGCAATCTCATTATGTGGTAACACATGACAGGAAAGACTTTAATTGTAACAGCACCTTAGAATAGAATCCTTTTTTCTTGACAAGAATAGAGTGGATGAGCTATACGATTATTCGGGGACTTTGGCTTAAAAAGTCAAGAACAAACCTAACAAAAAAGGGAGGTGCTTAATGAAAAAAGTAACGCTCGTTTTATCCATTCTTATTTTTTTGACATTTTGTATCGGCACGTATAGTTTTGCTGGTCCCATTAACCGTTTGCACTATGCGAAACACCCAACAACACTTCAAGATGCAAAAGATGTATATGGTGAACCTATTCATTCTCAGGCATTAGCCGACGGCACCCAAAAAGTTGTATTTTCCTCCATCAAGAGCGGCATAGATTTAGGGTATCCCTTTTTCATAGTGAAAGATGGAAGGATTATAGACAGCGGAATCACAGTTGAGTATGATGAGAGTGCACAACAGCAGGAAATCGACACGTTGAAGAGCCAACTAAAAGCAATAGAAATGCGCATGAAAGAATTGGAAAAAAAGAGTGGTAATTAATAATAACAGTAATTATATATGTTGATTTCGGGGCCATGCCATTATTCAATATGTATCGATAAATGTCATGGCCCTTTTAACAATCTCTTTTCTTGTTTCATTCCCCGCAGTTTGCTGTGTTGGAACATATATTAAACATTGAACGTACTCCCGTCTGTTTCCAGTGGGAAATGGGATTTAGCAAATAATAAACATTTTCTCTAACAATCGGAAGCTCACCGCAATTCATTGTGGTGGGCTTCAATAGCAATGTATTGTTGATCGGTATACTATAAAGAGAACAATGTACTACATGATACCACGTTACATATTTTCAACATCGAGACACGCACTCCAAAGGATTACCGTACTATACACAGTTGTAGCATGTGTGCTATTTCTTCTTATCCCTCACCAGGGGGTATCGTCAGAAATAACATTCAGCAAAGCTCTCCAGATTATGCACGCCAACAATGAAACCATCAGTGCAGCTCTCGCAAAAAAGAATCAGAGTGAAGAAAAAAAGATGGCTGCAAGGGGCCTTTTTTACCCACGTATCGGTATAAGCGGCAGATATTCACGGATCAACGAACCTATCACGATAGATCTCAATTCTATTCGTGATGTCATCACAACCCTTCATGGCTTGCCATCATCCAGCATACCGGATTTCGAACTCGCCGTTCAAGATGAGGATTTCTGGCAGGCCGATCTTACGATGACATGGCCCATATTTACAGGAGGGCGTATCCTGGCTGCAAATCGCGCCGCCGATGCACAGGTAAAAGCATCCGAGGCAAAGGTTCGCAGCACGGAATCTACGCTGATAAGCGAATTAGCCGTACGGTACTTCAGACTGCGGTTGGCCCGAGAAATGGTAGAGTTGCGCAGGGAAACACTCGATGCCATGGCTCAGCACCTCTACAAGGCGCAAAAATTTGAGGAGAACGGCATGATAGCCAAGGCGGAACGTCTCCACGCTGAGGTCTCATATGCGAATGCCGATAAAGAGTTAAAGGGTGCCATCCGAGATGTCGATATTGCACTGGAGAGCTTGAACAATATCCTCTCATTGCAGGAATCCATCGAGCCCGCATCCCCTCTTTTTATACTTACAACAATCCAGCCGATAACCTATTTTCAGGGCAAAGCTCAAGAAAAAAACCCAATCCTGGAACAGATTGCCATGCAACGTGTTATGGCGCATCAGGGGTATAAAAAGGAGATTGCCTCTTTCTCCCCAAGCGTATACCTGTTTGGTACAAGAAAATTGTATACGAAAGATTTAACCATCTTAGAACCCGAATGGATCGCCGGGATCGGTGTTGACCTTACCATCTTCGAAGGATTCTCCCGTTCGAGACAGGTGCATGCGGCTAAATTTCAGGAACAAGAAGTCATGTACCTGGAAAAAAAGATGCGGCGTGACATCGACACCCTTGTGAGCACTTTGTACCAGGAACTTATGAAGGCACGGGAACAGTTCGAAACATTAAAGACATCACGCATATCCGCCGAAGAATATTTCAGAGTCCGCAACCGAGCCTTTGAAGCGGGATATGCGACATCACTCGATGTTGTGGATGCCCAACTCGCTCTCTCCCGTATTAAATGGGAACAACTTGCCGCGGCATATAAATTTGACGTTACGTTGGCACAACTTTTAGAGGCCAGTGGGTCCAGTAAAGATCTCGAAACATATATTGCCGAATCCGACATGGAGGTTACTCATTGAAAAATATCCTTAAATACGGTGCCCTGTGCATCTCTCTGCTGATAATCGTTATCCTGATCTGGATCGGTTACGCATTCTTCGTGCCTGCTCCCGCCTCGATCATTCAGGGAGAAGTGGAAGCAACCGAGATCAGCGTCGCATCAAAGACCTATGGTCGTATCGAGCGACTGTTAGTCAAGGAGGGAGACTCCGTACAAAAGGGACAGCTTCTTGTCACCATTACAAGTCCGGAGATACAAGCCAAGATGAAACAGGCACAAGCCGCCGTCAAGGCGGCAAAATCCCAACAAGATAAAGCGTATATTGGAACACGGGAAGAGGAGATCCGTGCAGCGCGTAATGTATGGGAAAAGGCACAAACGGCCAGTAAACTCGCTCAAAAGACAAGAGATCGGATCATGCAACTATACAAAGACGGTGTCGTTCCTGCCCAGAGACGAGATGAAGCGGATGCTCAGTGGGAAGGTGCTGTCAAAACAGAAAATGCGGCCAAGGCGACCTATGACAAGGCGCTGACGGGGGCACGGGAAGAAGACAAACATATGGCAGCAGCTCTAACGGAGCAGGCAACAGCAGCCCTCGAAGAAGTCGAATCAATGGTACCCGAAACACACCTGAGATCACCCATCGACGGTGAAATAACAAGCATTATCGCAGATCAGGATGAACTGATAAGTCCCGGTTATCCGGTAATAACGATAATAGATCTCACCGATATATGGGTTGTCTTCAACCTTCGGGAGGATCTGCTAAAGAATCTTCGAATAGGTACCGTACTGGACGCCACATTTCCTGCACTGGGAGAGGGTATCGTGAAACTGAAAATTTATTACATTTCTCCCTTGGGTGACTTTGCCACATGGCACGCGACCAAGGCCTCGGGAGATTTTGATCTCAAGACGTTCGAAGTGCGGGCGCGCCCCCTCGACACCGTAGAAGGGATGCGTCCCGGAATGAGTTCGATTGTTCCTTTATCTGCATTGCAATAAATCCGGCAAGGGTGAACTCACCATGAACAAATCACCGGGTATCATGGCCGTCATCAGGAGGGAGTCAGAGAGAATTCGCAGAGACCATATGTCCCTTCTTCTTATGATTATTCTCCCCCTCCTCTCCCTGGTGATCACTGCTTCTATCTTTTACAGAGGAGTCCCAAGGGAACTGCCGATAATCGTCTGCGATGCGGACAATTCAACTCTTTCACGTCTCATAAAACGATCAATCGACGCCACCTCGTCCATGATGATCGCTACTACCGTCGAAAACCTTGAGCAGGGGAAACGAAAACTCCTCGCAGGTGATGGATACGCACTGATAGTGTTACCGGAAAATTTGGAAAGAAAGGTGTACCGAGGAGAAGCACCTTCCGTTATCTGCTACAACAGCAATCAATTCCTCCTGATAACAAGTATCATAAAAAGTGATATCACAAAGGTAGTACAGACCATATCACAAAAAATCTACATCACATATCGTCTTCAAAATTTCCATGAAACAATACAATCTGCACAAAGACAGTCATACCCTGTAAGGATGGATACACACGGTCTCTTCAACCCCTCTCTCAACTACATGTACTATCTGTTAACATCGCTGATGCCAACACTATTCCAGATCTTCGTCATTATGGCAGCCGTATATGCCTGTGGCAGAGAGCTCAAAGAGAGAACGGCAAAAGCGTGGTTCGATTCTTCGGGATCATGCGCATGGAAGGCGATCGTCGGCAAATTGTGCCCCTATACACTGATCTTTTTTATAACAGCATTGCTGATAGGGGTGTTCCTTTTTCTTGTTTTCCGCATACCCTTTGAAGGAAGCATACCATACATTCTCCTTACAACGCTTGTTTTCATACTGGCCTATCAGGCCATCGGTCTGTTTATTTTCTCCCTGACGGCGAATATGCAATTGTCACTTTCTTTCTCCGCATTCTATTCAGCCCCGGCTTTCGCCTTTGCAGGTGTAACTTTTCCACATTTTGCCATGCCTTTCCTAGGACGCGCATGGGGCAATCTGTTACCGTTGACACATTATCTCAAAATATTGATCGATCAGTCGATACGAAACATACCGCCTTCTTTTTCCATGAACGCCTTCCTCTGCCTGTCAATCTTTCCAATAGCAACTCTCCTTTTCGCAATTCCTCGAATGAGGTATCTATTGTGCCATGACACCTACTGGGGGAAATTGTGAGAGTTTTTTTTCAATCGTGGAAAGCTGAGTATAAAAATATTCTTCGCGACAAAGGGGCAGCATTGATGATGATTGCAGCATTTCTGGCATATCCCTTTCTCGTCCCTACACCCTACCTTCCTGAAGTACTGAAAGATGTGCCTGTTGCTGTTGTCGACCTTGATTCATCACAGATGAGTCGACAACTCATTCGTATGTTGGATGCCAGCGAACTGCTCATGACCGTATCGTATAGCCGTAATTTTACAGAAGAGAAAACAAACTTTTACCGGGGTGAAAACCATGGGATCATTGTGATCCCAAGAGAGTTTCAACGTAAAATAATGCGGGGAGAAAAGGCTGCTATTTCTGTATACAGTGATGCCTCGTATTTTCTGATTTACAAACAGATCATAACAGGATGCCTGCAAGCCTCGGGTACCCTTTCTGCAACCATCGGGATCAACCACCTCCTGGCAAAGGGATATGAGTTGGATAAGGCCGTTCATACCGTTAATCCCCTTCGCCTGACGATTAATGATCTATTCAACCCTGCAGGTGGATATGCCGAGTATATAGTCCCCGCCGTTTTTATCATACTGCTTCAACAGACCCTTTTGATCGGTATAGGAATACTGGCAGGGACGCGTCATGATGAATACAACGCGATACATTCCAGTGCCGAAAATTTAGAAACGCCCTCCCGAATCATGGGGAAATCGGTCGCCTATCTGTCGATATATATGGTTCATGCGATTTATCTGGTTTCCCTGCTCCATCTTTTTTATAGATTTCCTCAAAGAGGAAGCCTTTCGGATCTCTTTATTTTCATGTTTATCTTTCTCTTTGCCGTCACGTTTATGGGAATTGCGCTGTCGCGCTTTTTCAAAAGGAGAGAGACATCGATAATGATCCTCTTGTTTACGTCGATTATCGCACTTTTTCTTTCCGGTATCGCCTGGCCTGTTGAATCTCTACCGCACTGGTTGCGGATCATATCGCTTATCATACCGACCACGACGGGAATCGACGGGTTTCTGAGAATAAACCAGATGGGAGCAACACTCAGTGATGTATGGTTCGACGGGGCAATGCTCTGCCTGCTGTCTATTGCATATTTTCTTCTGGCGTACGTGCCAATTGCACTGAAATCATCGAGACAAACATCTGTCGATGAATTGCACACGAAAAAATCTGATTAAGGCGACCAGTGAACGGGACTATACCTGAAAATCGAAACGGCTTGCGTACCGGCAGAGCCGCCACTAGCCATGCCCGTTGTTTATATAATGAGGACAATAAGTGAAAGTGCAGGGCTATCGTGGGCGGATAGTACGTGATATGGGTATAGAACCGTACACGGCCGGATAGATTGACCAAGGGCACTAATTCGCCGTAGTTTCCTTTTCCTTTGTAACGGATTCTCCGAGTTTCTCGGCCAGACCCTTTCCCTTCTCTATCATACCCTTCCCTGCTTCAATGATACTTCCACTCTGATCTTCAATCTTGGTAATTGCCTCTTTTACTTTCCCCGAGAAGTCATCAGGCGCACGGTAATAGTGGTATCCACACAGGGCAATCAACACCAGACCGGTTACAAGTAACAATTTCAACAGACCTCTGAAAAAAAAGTAAAATAATAAAAGCAGAACGACGACAAGTATCATCAGAGCCACTGGGTGAGCGGAAAAATAAGTGACGAGGTTATCCACTGTTCCGACCTCCTGAATGTAAAAGTCCCCACATAAGCAATACCTTCGCTCCTCATACTTCGACCCATTTTCGAAGCGCATCAATAATTTTCCGGGCCTGATCTGCGCTCGAAATATTGAATTTGCTCTGCTGGCGGTATTCATCGTTCAGTTTGCGGTACCGGCGGACGGTGAACCGTTCCGGTCCGTATTCACCCTTCGTCCTATTCCAATCCTGATATCTGAATATGATCGTCGCCCAAGCCCCTTTTGACAGGATAACCTTGTCCAGTTCCTTGACTATTACAACACCATCTTCCTCATACTGTATCGTTATTTCATCGACATTCGAAGCCATACATCACCTTTTCAAACCTTTCATACAATCAACAATCAATTTCCCCATCTTCTCACTGTGTGTTTCTCTGTTGCTGGACATCATCTCCATGCGAGCATCGGGCATGAGGCCGAGCATTTTATTCATAACATCCAGACCGTGCAGGGTATCGCTCCGGGCGCCGATTATCAGTACCGGGGAATTGATTTTCGGGAGTTTCTCCCAAACACTGTAATCTTTTATAGCGAATGCGTTCGCCTTGAGCCTCCACGGATCGGCGGCATCCAGCGTCCTTTCATACTTTTTCACCTGCTCAGGCTCCTTATGTTTGTCCAGTCTGACATTGCGCAGATACCACTTCAAAAGGGGCTTGATTACCGTATAGAGTGATGTCGGCAACGGCCAAAGCAAAAAGGGAAGCCAGACGGGATAGATCAGTTCGCATATGGGCGCTATCAGGATTGCGAGTTCCGGAGACCTCAATCCCATGCTCAGATAATCCATAATAACCGTCGATCCCAGAGAACTGCCTGCAAAGCAGAATTTCTTCTCCTCTGCGACCTTACATGCAAGAATCTCAGCGATATCCAAACTCATACGAGGCATGGAAAAATCCACCTGTGCCCGCTGTGAAATTCTGGCACTGACCTTTTCCCTGGTCTCCACGTACAGGGTCCGGTAACGGGGGGTAAGTTTTTGTAATACATCTTTCCACCCATCTATATGTGAGATCCAGCCGGCGACAAAGACAAGCATCGGCATCTCCGGGCTGTCGCATGGAGGGATAAAATCGATCACCCTGAGTGCAACGCCGTCGGAAACCACGACATACTCCTCTTCCACCATGACATCCGTATCGGTATACGCTGTATAAATCATGGCCCCCATTTTCCGATCATAATCCTGTACGCTCTTCCATTGAGCATCGGGCGTGGACATAATAATTCATGGAAGCTGTCTGTTCTCAGGGATTTATCTACCTTAATCTCATTTGTGATTCAACCATAATTTCTTATACTGTCCGGATCCCATCATTACTTGCGCTTGAAGTTATTCACCAAATAAGATATCGTATGCCAACAAAAAACAATAACGACTTCATATGGTTGAGTAGTATCAAGGGTTTAATACAGATGAAAAGCGTACTCATTGGCATAAGCGGCGGCATCGACAGCGCCGTAGCCGCCGCGATCCTGAAAGAGAGGGGATTTCACGTCGAAGGGCTGTACATACAAAACGGCTTCCCCGGAGGTAATGAGGCGGGAGCCGTGGCCGTAGCCGACAGGCTGTGCTTTCCGCTCCATACACTGGATATCAGCTCGTCATTCAGGGAACAGGTGGTAGAGTATTTTGTCAGGGATTACCTGGCGGGCAGAACTCCGAATCCATGCATTGTGTGTAACAAGAAGATAAAGTTCAAGTATCTCTTGGAAGAGGCGCACAAGAGAGGGTTTGATTTCATTGCAACCGGTCACTATGCGAGGGTTGAAGATACGGAAGGGAAAGACGGCTTCCGACTCCTCAAGGGTATCGACAAGGGCAAAGACCAGTCCTATTTTCTCTTTCAGCTCGGTCAGGATGAGCTACGGCAGATCCTGTTCCCCAATGGCGACAGGACGAAGAAAGAGATACAGGAGATGGCGCCGGGTTTCGGTCTGGTATCCGGCAGAGAGAGTCAAGAGATCTGTTTTATACCGGATGATAATTACAAGGCTTTTCTCGAACAGTACCCCATCACTCTTCCTCGGCCCGGGAACATAGTCGATGAAAATGGAACGATCGTGGGGAGACACCGGGGAATCCATTCGGTCACCGTAGGACAGCGTAAGGGACTAAATATCGCATCCGAGCGTCCCTATTATGTGCTGAGAATAGACAGTAAAAAGAACGAAGTGATCGTGGGAAGAGATGAAGACCAGCTGTCGTGGGGACTCACCGCGACGGATTGCTCCTGGATATCCCTTGATCCTTCCAGACAGGAGAGTTTGCACGTGAAAACTCATATCCGGTATCGCCACAGAGGCGTCGATTCCGAGATCACATTCCTGACTGACAACAGGGTGCATGTCAGGTTCAATACACCTCAAAAGGCCGTGGCCCCGGGACAGGCCGCCGTCTTCTACGAAGGACAGTACCTCATAGGGGGGGGATGGATCGAGAGAGGATTGCGCGATGCTTAGTGTTGCCGTAGTCACGCTCGGATGTA
>DAISYQ010000060.1:0-12219 GCA_036825195.1 Syntrophales bacterium | reverse complement strand
CCACCGTCTCTTCGATCGGAGTAGATGGATCCACACGGTGGAGATAGTACAGGTCGATCTTTTCGGTACCCAGTCGCTGAAGACTCTTTTCGCAGGAGCTGCGGACATTGGCCGGAGAACCGTCCACTCCCAGAAAGGCGCCTGTAGCCGGATCCCGTTGGGGACCAAACTTGGTGGCCAGCACGATTTGCCCCCACCGTCCGGAAAAAGCCTTCCCCAGTAATTGCTCATTGCGCCCCTGGCCGTAGAGTTCCGCGGTATCAAAGTGAGTAACTCCCAGGTCTACCGCCCGGTGGAGTAAAGTAATGGCATCCGACTCTTGCGCGGGCGGCCCGTAAAATTCGGAAAGACCCATGCAACCAAGTCCGATGGCTGATACTGAAATCCCTGATTTCCCAAGATTACGTGTGATCATATATCCTCCTTTATACTTGACCTTAAGACCACATGCAGTTGCTTTACATTAAAATAGCCTATTCCACCATCAGGAAAGAATATCTGTTCATCTCTTGTGTATAATCAGTCAAAACCTCTATTTGATAGCCGAGTTTACGAACGGTTGCAAAAACATCGACGCCAAGAGCCTCCGGACAGGGTCTGGAAAGTTGTAGATTCTTACATTCAAGTCTATTACCTGGACAATCTTCACAAATCCGGCACTCATCCATAAACAATAAAAATGCCTTTTGATGTCCTGATAGAAACACGGCTTTTTCCAGTTTCAGCAAATTGACATTTGTTCTCCTGCTCCATTCTTTTCTATCCTCAGGATTATCCAGTTTTTTCTTGATGTGAATTACAGCGATTTTTTTATATTCTTTAAAAAATTCTCGGCACTCTTCAATGGAAGGAACATCCGGAGGACACGCTCCGTTTTTTCCGTAAGATGGACATCCGAACATACACTTAAATCGTGGCCATTGGCTGACCACAACATCTTCGCCCGATATCCATCTGAAGTCTTTGTATCCGTTCTCAGAAATGATTGATTCGATTTTACTAGTATCCATAAATCTTATCCTTTATGTGTTGAGATTTTCCACTAATGCTCCGGACGTTGCAATCTGCTTACCTCAAACAACTTATGGCCGGACACAACATCGTCCGACAATGCGCCTCGTCCTCCAACGATGTGTCCTCCGAAGGGCAATGTCAGTGCATAATACCAGGTTGAAGCAGCCAGAACAAAAAACAGAAAGCAAAACCCTCTATACGGTTCCAGCCATCCCAGGTCAGGATCATGCAGACCAATAGCGCCAATAAGATATAGTATCACACCGGCCAGAAACAGAATAATTTTTATCAGCAGCGTTCTGTCGTCACTCCTGACCTTTAGCTGTTCGGTGTGTCTGCAGTTCTTACATGTGAACTGAAAGGTGTTGATCCCGGATTCGGGGATGAATGTATCATAAGCCCACAAGCGATATTCTTTTGTCGTCTGTTTTATCCTGGAGGCCACCACATAACCTTCCTTGACGCCCACAACACGTGCCTCCTGATTGCATCCAATTTTAACCGTGATATCGTTGCTTTTGTGAGACCGCCCCGAATAATGGGCAAACAATAGGATGAGAAATGCTGTGCATAGAATTCCTGCGTGCAGGAACAAGTGAACGGGTCCATAATATACATAAAACATAGCGGTGTAAATCTCCTCTTTCGACGGTTATAAGGTAGGAATTAATGGGACACTATGGAAATCCTGGGACCACTGTCCACGCTTTCCTTGTCATACTATGGGAAACTATAGCTGAAGGTGCGTTAAGTCAAGAAAATGGGTATGGTGTCTCCGGAGTTCCATAACAGTGCAGAAAAGTGGTCTTGCCGGAAATACCATACCTATTTATTGGTATCATTCGGCTTTTTCCCCGCCTTCTTGAGCTCCAAGGAGCGGTCAAGTGAACCATCCGGACTTTCGACAAAACTTACGCGGTCAATATGCTGTTTTTGTTGGGTCAATTGTGATGGCTTCCGCATTTTTATTGCGTTCCAAGCTGCAAAACATTGAGGTTCCAGCGGCGGTACACCGCCACTGGAACCGGTGTTGTTAGCTGACCGTTTGGGGACCGCTCTGTGAGAAGTTCTCGATGGCTTGTATGCCAACCATCAGGCGAGATCGAACCGGTCAAGATTCATTACTTTGTTCCATACCGCTACAAAGTCGTGCAGGAATTTCTCCTGGGAGTCATCGCTTCCGTAGACTTCCGCTATGGCCCGGAGCTGCGAATTCGACCCAAATATGAGATCGACTCGGGTGCCGGTCCACTTCAGTTCGCCCGTCGCGCGGTCACGCCCTTCGAACACGTCATCGTCTTCCGCGGCTGCCTTCCACGTTGTGTTCATGTCGAGGAGGTTGACGAAAAAGTCGTTGGTGAGCGTCTCGGGCCGCGTGGTGAAGACACCGTGCGGGGACTGTCCGAAGTTGGCATTCAAGACGCGCATGCCGCCGACGAGAACCGTCATCTCAGGAGCGGTCAGCGTCAGCAGTTGCGCGCGATCGACCAGCAGTTCCTCTGCCGATACGGTGTATTTGGCTTTGAGGTAATTACGGAACCCGTCTGCTGCCGGTTCGAGCACGGCAAACGACGCCACGTCGGTCTGCTCCTCCGACGCATCCGTACGTCCTGGTGTAAAGGGAACCGTCACATCGTGACCGGCATTCTTCGTTGCCTGTTCGACACCGGCGCATCCCCCCAGAACGATCACGTCGGCGAGCGATACCTTCTTCCCGCCGGACTGCGCGTTGTTGAACTCCCCTTGGATTTTCTCAAGAGTTTGCACTATTGTCGCAAGGTGCTCAGGCTGGTTGACTTTCCAATCCTTTTGCGGCGCAAGACGGATGCGCGCCCCGTTCGCTCCGCCGCGTTTGTCGGAGCCGCGGAACGTGGACGCCGACGCCCAGGCCGTCGATACCAGTTGGGAGACAGACAAGCCCGAAGCAAGGATTTTAGCCTTGAGATCTGCGATGTCCTGCGCGTCGATCAGCTCATGATCGACGGCGGGTACCGGGTCCTGCCAGATCAGTTCCTCGGCCGGGACCTCCGGGCCGAGATAGCATGAACGGGGACCCATGTCGCGGTGCGTCAGCTTGAACCAGGCCCGGGCGAATGCGTCGGCGAATTCCTCAGGATTCTCCAGGTAGTGCCGTGCGATCGGCTCGTAGGTCGGGTCGAAGCGCAGGGAGAGGTCTGCCGTGGTCATCATGGGCGCGTGCCGTTTCGAAGGATCATGGGCATCCTCCACAGCTTTTGATGCGGCGCCATCCTTGGGCACCCACTGGTAAGCGCCTGCCGGGCTCTTTGTCAGCTCCCACTCGTACTGGAAGAGCGTTTTCAGATATCCCATGTCCCATTTTGTCGGGATCGGCTTCCAGGCGCCCTCGATGCCGCTGCCGATCGTATCGACGCCTTTGCCGCTACCGAAACTGCTTTTCCAGCCGAGACCCATCTCCTCGATGGGTGCCGCTTCGGGTTCAGGCCCCACATGGGTTGCGGGGCCGGCGCCATGACACTTGCCGAAGGTGTGCCCGCCGGCAACCAGCGCGACGGTCTCCTCATCGTTCATTGCCATGCGTGCGAATGTCTCTCGAACGTCACGGCCGGAGGCGACCGGATCCGGGTTGCCGTCCGGCCCTTCCGGGTTCACGTAGATCAGGCCCATCTGCACGGCCGCCAAGGGGTTTTCCAGATCCCGGTCGCCGGTGTAACGGCTCTTGGGTTTGTCACTGGTCGCTAGCCATTCCTCTTCGGAACCCCAGTAGACGTCCTCTTCCGGTTCCCATACGTCCTCACGTCCGCCACCGAAGCCGAAGGTCTTGAATCCCATCGATTCCAGCGCGCAATTGCCGGTAAGGATCATGAGGTCGGCCCAGGAGATTTTACTGCCGTATTTCTGTTTGATCGGCCAGAGCAGGCGGCGCGCCTTGTCGAGATTTACGTTGTCAGGCCAGCTGTTGAGAGGCGACAGGCGCTGAGATCCGGACCCCGCACCTCCGCGGCCGTCGCCCATGCGGTAGGTACCCGCGCTGTGCCACGCCATCCGTATGAAGAGCGGTCCGTAGTGACCGTAATCGGCCGGCCACCAGTCCTGCGAGTCGGTCATCAGCGCGTAGAGATCCTTTTTTAGAGCCGCCAGATCGAGTTTCTTGAATTCCTCTGCGTAATTGAACTCCTCGCCCATCGGATTGGATTTGGAAGAATGCTGGTGCAGAATGGCAAGATTCAGTTGGTTTGGCCACCAGTCCCTGCTCGATGTACCCCTGGCAGCAGTGGGGCCGACAGATTTGCCCATTACCGGGCCCTTGTTATCTTTGTTCATCTTCGTCCTCCTTTTCGGTTTGTGTTAGCACGGCTAACATTATTTGTATTGATTGTTGTGACACTTGCAACCACTTCAATGTGCGATATAAAAACCATTGAAGATGCCTAAGAAGCCTACTGTTACTTATAAGAGGGAAAAGTAGTCTTATAATGGGGCGTTGTAGGGAACGATGAAGAATGAGGATTTCGTATATTGATATAAAACCACAGAACAAAAACGTGTTTAATTGTAGTTTTATTAGATTAGAAGTCAAGAATTAAGATCGCATCAGATGAAGGGTACTGCAGATTACCCTTTGTACAATGTTAGAGAACACCTAAGATCAACAAGGTTGAGAAAGGGCTGGCACATGATTGTCCCAGCCCTTTCTGTTTTAGGGGATCTATTTCTCCAGTGGTTTATGGCAGAACCACCAGTCGAAACCTTCGTAGTCATTTAGTCTCTTTTCGGCGTCTTTTACGTTGTTTGCCGGAGGAACGATGATCCTGTCGCCGATAAGCTCGTTTTCAGGCCAGCCGGCGGGGACCGCTCCCTGCTTGTCTGCTATTTGGAGTGCCTTTACGGCCCGTACAACTTCATCGATATTCCTGCCTATCTCCTGGGGATAGTACATGATAAGACGTACTTTGCTGTTTGGGTCCACTATAAATACGGCTCGTACGGTATTCGAACCCTTGCCGGGGTGGAGCATGCCCAGCTTCATGGCAACGGAGTCATTTGCGGCAATTATGGGGAACTCGATATTTATATTGAGTTCCGATTTAATCCACTGGACCCATTTTATATGGGAAAATACCTGGTCGATCGACATTCCGATCAGTTCACAGCCAAGTTCCCTGAACTGGTTATACCTCTTCTGAAAAGCAACAAATTCCGTTGTGCATACAGGGGTAAAGTCGGCAGGGTGACTGAAAAGAACAAACCACTTGCCTTTCATGTCTGCAGGCAGTTTCATCGGACCGTGGGTGGTCTGTACCTGTAATTCAGGGAAATCATCTCCGAGTAACGGCATACTTGTTTTTGTTTCTTCCATCTTTTGTTCTCCTTTCTCAAATAAGTTTCATCTGGTTAGGGCTTTATGCCCCGTATGAAGTTTAGATCGGGTTTTTCTGTCTGTTTTATGAAGATCATACTATTGACGATTAGGTTTGTTCGTTTAATCCGTATTTTTTATTCAGGCAGTTATGGCACAGCCCCTTGATCTCCACGTCTATTCTTTCACCCTGTCCGATATTACTGATTATGTCCGGTACTTTCAGGTTATCCAGTTCGGGGCTTTGAAAATCATAGATTTGAGAGCATTCTCTGCATATGAAGTGATGATGAGGTTGGGTATTACCGTCAAAACGCAGCTTCGTGAGAGATGGTCCCAGTGTGTTGATCAGCCCGAAATCGAGGAGCATCCACAGGGTTCGGTAGACCGTATCAAGAGAAACCGTTGGCAGTCTGTCGCGAACACCCATGTAGATTGTCTCGGCGTCAGGGTGATTGTCGGAATTTACTAGTTCATTCAAGATCTCGAGACGTTGATGGGTGAGCTTAAGACCTTTTTTCTTGAAGGCCTCCTTTATCTCATCTACACTTTTCAACTGGTGCTGTTCTGTAGGGGTGAATGTCATACAATAATTTCCTAATTAGTAATTATTCTTAATTGCAATATATTACTAATAACCTGTCCTGTCAAGTTTATTTTTTAAAAATTGTATATGTTGCAAAAAATTCCCTGTAGCCAGCAAGGGCTATTTAATTGAAATGATGATAATTATGTAATAATTCTAACTTGATATGGCTTAACTTGGTCTAAGAATGGAGGTAATTGTTTTAAACTGTCAAGAATTATTGCTGCGGGGTTACATCATTATGTTACATAGAGGTATCCCTATTTATCCAAAAGCAATAGCATGATGGACGAGGGCAGGGGAATGCTCTTGGCCGTGGCCGTGATGCGGATGGCATTGATGAAAGCGGCGTTCCAGTATTCGCCGTCGCTGCCCTTGCGGAATGTGGACTCGATGGTGATCTCGCCGTTGCTGTCCGGCTGCAGGTCCGTCCAAATGAGCCAATTGCCCGACACATATCCGTCGGCGTGGAGGTCGTAGTCGTCGCCGTTGACGCCGGCGATGCCAAGGCGATTGGTGTCGGCGAACACGCCGTTGACCGTGTAGTCGGCGATGTTCAAGCCAGTGTCGCAGATGCAGGACGCCACGACTTCGATGGTGTAGGTATAGTCGGCGCTAAGGTCGCTGAAGGTGATCTGCCAGGGATGCTCCTCCGAAGAACCGCCGATCGTACTGCCGGCGGCGGTACTGTTTACCCAGCCGACGTTGCCTTTAGTCCAGCAGCCGTTGGCTCTTGTGTCCGTGGCGCCCGTATAGATCGTCATGCTGACGTCGATCGTTGTCGCACTGCTCGAGGTGTAGTCGATCAGATTCGAGACCGTGGCGTTCAGGCCCAGGCGATTCCATTGGGCCACCGTACTGGAGTTTGTGGTGACGTCCACCCGCACATCGATCGTGTCCGCACCAGCCATCACTGGAGCAACTCCGAAAGCAAGAACCAGTAAAAGAAACCCTACTGCACGATACGTTGCACTTTTCCTTTGAAAACTGAAACCACATGAAAATCTTTTCATATCAATCTCCGTTTGTGTATGGAATCAATCAGCCCGTCTGGTTAATGCGATTTTCTATACAGATTAGAAATAGTACGAATTATCAAATTGTAATGTTCCCCGACAACGTGACGTGATAAGAACTCGCTTTTCGGGGATGGAATGTATGAATATATTCTGTTGTGTGTCAACTAAAAAACGGTCCCATAGGAGAAGAATTTCAAGGACTTCCGTATTAAATGGTTGCAGGCTGATAACCGAGGGGTGACAACGGCCGTAATTTAGTGCATTATGTAAACGGCGCCCCGCAGGTAAACCCGTGGTTCCCATTACATGACCCGCCTTCGCCAAAGGCTGCGGCGGATGAAGAACCCATCAGCAAACCCAAGAAAGGATAATGCATGCAGATCACACCGGAACTGATCGACCGAATGAATGGCAATTCACTCTACAACACCCTGGGCATTCGTCTCGATAGCGCATCTCAGGGGATGGCCCGTTCGAGCCTGAAGCCCGAGCCCGGGGTTTGCTGGCCCTTCCAGGGTCAACCCCACGGCGGCATCCTGTTCACCCTCATGGACACCACTATGGCCTGGGCAGTTCTGTCGCAGTTGGACGAGGGTCTCAACTGCGCTACCATCCATCTGGACATTCAATACACGGCGCCGGCCCGGGGCGACACCTTCTCCTGCAAGGCCCGGGTGACGCATCAAACCGGCCGCACCGTATTTTTGGCAGCGGAAATCCACGATGAACCGGGCGGCCTGGTTGCCGCGGGCCAGGCCACTTTTCGCGTCTTCAAATATGACATGTTGTGAGAGGGCACAGGGACGACAACGATCTTAAAAAGCTGCTGACCTTCGCCGACCTCGGCGAATTCCGGCGCATTCCGGAAGAAAATAAGTACGGTGTCCCCGGATTTACGCGGCTACTGTTGAAGTCACCAGCAGGTGTGAAATGCAGCGGAACACCTGTGGGGTGAATTGAAAGGTTATGCTGGGTCCTCGTTTACGTAATGCAAGTTCGGACCTGAGCCACGGAGAACCAAATTTCATAGTAAACAAAATTCATGATGCCGGAAGTCCCCTAACATAACACTGTACGGGCATATTATTCGCAACGGCGGCAAAACACCTATTGCAAGAGACACAGGCAACGACCTCAGTCTTTCCTTCTCTTATCCTTTTTATAACAAAGGGCTCTCTGATAAAAGGGCGACACATAGATATACAATCAGCATAATGATTCTCTAATGTCTCCTGCATCTGTGATACCTTTCGAAAACCACCCACAACGAGTAAAGGGATTTCTCCAAGGACGGGCTTTATCATCTTTGCAGTTTCAAGATTATATGGCTCATCAAAGTCATATTTTCCGACCATGCCTTTCATCATTAGGTTTCCCAAAGGTTTTTTCCAAAAGGGGAGACCCTGCACCAATTCCTTAGCCGGCACATCACCCCGGCACATGTTCATAAAAGCGTAAATACTTGATCCACAGCTTATCTCCAATCCATCAATCTCCAAATCCGACAGCCATCCGGCATAGATTGCCGCCAGGGAGGGAGTAATGCCTTCTTGTGGTGTATAGTCGCGGGTGTTTAATTTTACCAGGATAGGCATTCCTTGCGGCACTGCATTCCTTACCTCTATAATAAGTTCTTTTAAAAAACGAAAGCGATTAGCATCGGAGCCGCCCCATTCATCTTTTCTTTGATTGAAAAAAGGCGAAAGGAATTGGTTGATCAAGTAGCCGTGTGCGGCATGTAGCTGAATTCCATCCGCTCCAGCTTCGGCTGCCCGGTTTGCTGCTTTCCCGAAGGCCTGAATCACCTCTTGAATATCGTCTGCACTCATCTCCCTGGGCTTGACGAAATAGACGGGATCCCTTCCTTTACTGGAAGGGCCGATTGGGGTCTGCCCGATCATTGCTTTTGAGGTCTGTCTCCCGGCATGGGCCAATTGAAAAACTATCTTGCCGCCTTCTTGATGGACTGCTTCAACAAGTCTCCTCAGACCCGGAATCATATCGTTGCTATGGATTCCAATTTGATACTTACCGCTACGACCCAACGGGTGAACAAACATATGACCCGGAATAATCAGACCTGCTTCCCCTTTAGCCAAATTTCGGTATCTTTTAATAAGCTTATCGCTTACCTCACCCGTATCTAACGCCATAGCCTCATATGTTGCAGAATTGACAAATCTGTTTTTGATCTGCACATCCCCCAAATTTATTGGTGTAAAGAGGATAGACATGCTTTGCCTCCTTTTAGTTTCACCGATTAAGGAAGATCAATAAAGAAAGACGCACATAATGCCCGGCACAATTCCGGGAACACCATACCTATGTATTGGCCTCCTTTTTCCTCCCGCCTTTGCATCTCTATAATTTCTTCTTGCTGAAGTTACGTTACGTCAAGAAAATGGGTGTGGTGTCCCCGGATTTTCCATAACAGTGCGGATCAGGTGCGGTTTTTGTCATCGCCTGCATCCGGCTTGTTACGATCATGCGGATTCTCTTTATGCATAGGGGTACTGTCTCCGTTATCGGTCAGACCGGAAGATTTCTTTACCATAATATTGAGCATGGTGGCATTTGCCAGCGACATGCCGATGTCGCCGATCTGGCTCAGATTACGAATAGTATCTTCCACTGTACGCCCGACAAAGCCCTCCACATGGGTGATGCCATGATTATTCAGAGCCATATGGGCAGAACGTATCGCGGAATGGGTAGAGCTTGCCACCTTAAAAGCACACCCCTCTTTGGCACCATCGCAGAGCATACCTCCCAGGTCGCTTACGAGATTGTTCACCGCCAGCGTTATCTTTCCTATATCTTTACCCGCCCGTTGATAGACGATGGCAGCACTCGCGCCAACTCCTGCAGCAATCGCACACCCGCATAGAGGGGACAGCTCTCCGGTAAAACACTTGATATAGCTGTTCAGCAGGTGGGACAAGGCAATGCTGCGGATAATGATGTCTTCTTCAATCTTATAATGCCTGCCAACCAGATATGGCACCAGGATCGCCACAATCCCCTGGTTTCCGCTTCCTCCGCTTGCCATTACCGGCAGGTTGAGCCCACCCATTCGGGCGTCCGCTGCGGATGAGGTTATTATTTCACAGGATGAGAAGAGATCGTCTTCCCGCTGTTTCCTCCCAACCAATTGGGAAATGTAGTAACTTACTTTGCGCAAAGAATGCCCTGCTTCGGCAATGCGCAGGTTCATATCGATTCCATGCCTGATATACTCGTAATCCTGCCGGTCAATCTGCTCAACCATGTCAATAAGCTCGGCCAGGCTCGTATTTCTCAATACGGTTCGGAACTGATAGCTGTTGGCCTGATACTGTCTGTTATTCTGGAGCAGTTCTTCGTCGTTATGCACCAGCCTGACAAGATTGGTGTGTGAGCCTTCGATTACTGCCCGGGCCGATTCTTCTCCTGACCGCAGGAATACATCGATGTAAAGCTGTTTCCGGGAGTTGTCACAACTGATATGTGCCCTGTGTTCTTTGATAAGTACTTGTGCGCGGTGCAGGATATCCTCTGTGACACCGCTCATTATCTCCATTTTTAATTCAGGGCGTTTGATGAATGCCCCGAGAACGCCGGCAATCAGGTTGCCTCTTTGACCCCCGGTATTGGGAATAGCCACTGCAAAACCGTTCTTGTAAACGCCCGGGTCGACTGATATGTGCACTTCGGAAATATCGCCGTCGAGCTCTTTGCCGGCAACGCTGGCAGCGTAGGCGGTAGCAATCGGCTCTGTGCAGCCAAGTGCCTGAAAGACTTCATTCTTCAAGACTTCTTTAAGAATGTTCAATGCATTTCTCCCAGAGATCATAACGTCAAGCTTGCCGACGCAGAAGGTGCAGGGAACTCAGTGGCCGGAACCCTCTGCGCCCGAATGCAGGACCGGGTCAGGCTTGTATAATACTTCTTTCCTTAAAAACTTCTTCTACCACAGATATTGAGTTTAAAGCAGCCGGAAATCCTGCATAAGCAGCCATCTGTATTATTCAGCTATTTCTTCCGGTTTACAACCTACATTCAATGCTCCATTAACAATAGGGTGCTATCCCGATTTTTAGGCGCAGCCCATTTTATTTATATCGTATCTTTAAGACTAAAATTGTGAAGCTCAATGCAAAAGTAATTGAATTTGCACAAATTATAGGTATATCTTTTGTTAAAATCCCATAAATCAACCAACACAAGACACCAAATGAAAAAATCACATACATGCTCAAGGAAATATCCCTGGTTTGCTTTTTGGTAATAACTTTAATCGCTTGTGGTAAAAAAGATATCGTTGTACACGTAGCAGCAATTAAACCAATCCACGTAAACGTATCAAATTCAAACATTCTAACTTCCTCTGATCGAGCATGTGCTAAGGTATTAAATTCATATGTTTGTGCAAGAAAAGGGGTTGTTTATTTTTTCTATGTTACCGTTCATGGAGCTTCCTTCTAAACAATACGGCAAGAGAAATCGTCGCGCCCGGGAAGGTGACCGCCCACAGAGAGCCGCCCCATATCAAAGGATGATAGAATGTTTGCAGTGCGATAAACGGCAAAATCAGGCCGTTTGCGATGAGAAAACACCGAACCGTCTTTTCCAATCCCGGTCCCATGAAGACGAAAGCGGCAAAAAGGGTGGACAAGCTCATAAAACTGTACCCCAGAAGGTCAACTGAATAAATAAATGAGTTAAAAACATTGAACAGGAAAGGCTTGACACTGTCGGTGACCTCCCCCCGATACAGGGCAGGAGCAACAAGCGTCAGTTGTACGAAGTAGTTCATACAGATCAACGTACCATACATGATCGCGAAGGTCAGACCCATTTGACTCCAGATTTTTCTATCCCCGTGGGCAAGACGGTGAACGCTTCCCATCATGACGACAAATGAGATTCCGAGAAACAGGGAAGGGACAAGGAGGATCACAAGTCCATACCAGGTACTGTCGTTCTCCGGACCTCCGCCTGATCCCATGAGACCGAACCACTCGGCAAATTGTCCGATAATGTATGCGATACTGAAAATCGATGCGAGAACTGCTGACCAAAAACCGAACTTATAAACAGTAGTATGATTTTCCATACGTATATCCTTCTGATGTCTGAGGAAGGTGTTTGCTATCATGTATGGCCGGTCACCTTTGCCTTCTTGAGGTAAGTCTTTTCATCATTGCCTGTTCCAGTAACAGTAAAAATGTAAAAGTTAACCACCTTCCCTACAGTTGAGGGATGAAAGTAGTGGCAGTCAG
>DAISYQ010000059.1:0-13055 GCA_036825195.1 Syntrophales bacterium | reverse complement strand
TCGCCGTAGCTGTTGTAGGCATAAACCGCAAAATAATAGGTATCTCCAGGTTCCAAGCCCGCAACGGTACTCGTTGTAGCGTTTCCGACATCCATACTCACAGAATAATCTCCGCTTTGCATACCGTAACAGAGGAAATAACCGTTAACATCCTGTCCCTCACTGGGGTCCCATTCCAGCGTAACATCTGCTGCATGGGCTGCTTCAACCAATAAAGGAACAATCATGAGAAAGGCAACTAGAGCAACCGCCCCCATAATGAGAAAGAGATAAAAATTCTTTCCCTTGTTCTTACATGAATTTTGTTTCGTTGTCATAGCAACACCTCTTGAGTAATTTCTTTGCGCCGAGCGAAGCCCAACACGGTGAGGTGTTGCTATCGCCTGGCAACCCGGCTATCGTGGCCTTTCGGCTTTAGACCCGTGGCTTTGCGCCCCACCCTTTCGAGTGGTTTGCCCTTTTCAGGTTTGATTCTTTTTGAGTATCCCGCTAAATCAACAGGACATCTCTTTGTCAATGAAACTCGCGTTTGACTATATTATAGCAATTTGCATGCCATTATTTATCACACGATCCTGGGATAGACATCTTATTTATAATCGATTAGTTACACAGGAGACCTTTATAAGGTGTCTCGTACACAGTACAGAATGGCGGTTATATTCACAGAAAATTTGCCAATTCCACCTGTCTCTCCAGACAAAAAAACCGGGTGCCCTGTTGGCAGGACACCCGGTTATATTTCACACAAAGGTTGGTGCTTTTACTTATTCATTAGTAACGGAAGATGATCCGGATTTCGATCCGTCGGTTGTTGTTTCGCTTGGTGTTGCGGCATCGTGCTTTTCGTTCTTATAGGATTCATCGACAGACGGTCTCTTTCCGCCATAATCGGTCACGTACCAACCCGATCCCTTGAGATGGAAAGATGACAGTGATATCAGTTTGTCAACCGGTCCCTTACAAAACTCACAGCTTGTAATCTGATTATCTGTGATACCTTGAAATACCTCAAATTTCTTACCGCATTTTCTGCATTTATACTCGTAAATAGGCATATAACATCTCCCTCACTAAAAACTTAACACTATCAATCCTTCTGTCAGAAGTGCATTCCAAGACAGCTATTAATTACATATATCTCCTATATTGTAACGACTGTTGAAACAATCAAGCACAAGGTTTATATCCGTGCCGGCTACCTTCTGAAGCATGTTTTTGGTAATCGAATGTACCTTCTCTTCTTCCACAATCTTTTCATGTAACGGAGCATCGAACTTTATCTCCCTGCCGTTGAACCGAATCACATGAACAAGTTCATGGGCCGCTATGTACAGCATAAGAGGCCCCAGTTTAACGAAGGGTCGGCTCCTTTTCACCGCGTCAAGAATTCGGTCATCCTGGAGACAGACCTTGAAGAAATAGAAGTTGCCGGGATGATCGGCATCGTTCTCTTTTTGATAAAGATATCTGCAGAGATGCGCGAATGCCCTGCTATCCACCTCATGATCCTTGAGACGGGCAAGGGTTTCCACCTCATATTTGTGAGCCTTAAATCCGCCTCTGCCAAGATGAAAATACCCTTCGGCCAGATTCTCGGCATGGCGAAACGCCTCTCCCACAAGGGATATCTCCGATGGATTGAAATACATTTTCAAGTCCATTTCCATGGATTCGCGGTTAATATATGCATAAGCCGACAAATGTCAATACTAAATCCTTAGCCCTCCCTGTCCAATTTCTGTACCAGCCCAGCTGATATACTCTGTTATTTCGGAATTGGTACACTTCCGAGGAGATACTTGAGATCTTCGTCCTCGAATTTTATTGAAAACCCTATAAATGGTGACTCGTTTCCCTCACTGCTGATAAAGTCATCCCATCCGGCCGAGAGGTAGATATGTTTTAAGAGTCTGTACTCGGCGTATGCCTTGAGATGGGCATTATCGTCATTATTGAAATCGAAGGCCTCAAAGGTAAGCTGCAATTTGTCGTCGAAGGCAAAGTAGTCTACGCCAACCCCACCCGTTGATTCAAAAATGCCTCCTCGTAAAGCTATATCGTTAAATCTCTTGCCGATCTGAGCGGTAAAGAGGAGCTCGTCTTTTTCCCATTTTTCGACTCGCGTCGTCGTCCCCCCCACCGTGGTATCGGTCGTGGTTCGTTTGCCCCGGGGGTCGGCAACCAGACCGAGGATATAGAATTTGTCTTCATTGGGCCGTATCGTCAGATCAAAATATCCCTTCCCGTCATCACTGTCGAAGAGGTATTCCCCCCGGTAACCGAGGAAGGTTTTGAACTGATCCGCCCTGGATATGAATGTGCTTATCCCCTCCATGCTTTTATCGATGCTCTTCAGTCCCGCGTTCAGATTATCAACGGTCTCTTCGTCATTGACCAGTTTCCCGATGGAGCCTTCTCCCCGGTTGATCTTATCCGTAATATCTCTGAGTGACGCGAGAGTCTGTTCAAGGTTGTCAACGGCTCCACCCTCATTGATCAGTTTCCCGATGGAGCCCTCGCCTCGGTTGATCTTGTCCGTAATATCCCTGAGCGATGCGAGGGTTTTGTTGAGATTGTCGAAGGCCTCCTTGTTCTCAACCAGCTGCCCGATGGTTCCTTCACCCCTGTCGATCTTTTCCACAATATTGTTCAGCGATGCAAAGGCTCTGCGCATCTCCATCGACGCCTCGCTGAGATTGTCGACCATGAGATTGAGCTTGGCATCGTTTTGCTTCACGATGCGGCTGAGATCTTCCGTGATAGTCCGTGTGTTTTCGATAATCGCCCTGAGGTTTTCTTCACCCTCCGCACTCCCAACGGTCTTTTTCAGTGAAGCCGTTACCGTCATCACATCACCTGCAATGGTTCCGAGTTCGCTGAGAAGTCTGTCAATATCGGCCTGCTTTTCCGTTTTGACAATGTCTTCGCCTGCCTGGATATATTCCCCACCCGGCGTACCGGGGATAATATCGATATATTTATCACCCAGGATACCGTATGCCTTTATCTTTGCCTGCGCGTCCTTCTCCAGCTTCACCCCCGGGAATATTCGCAGTGTGATTTGTGCCTTGCCGTTTCTGAGCGATATATCCTCAACCCTCCCCACTTCCACACCGGCTATCTGCACAGAGGCATCCTTTTCGAGGCCCGTTGCGTTATCGAATACCACCGTGACCGGGTATCCCTTTTTGAGGCCGAATCCCTGCTCACCGACTCTGAACGACATGTATCCCAATATGATCAATGCCACCAGAACGAACAGACCCACCTTTGCTTCCGTGCTAATTGAAGACATGTTCTTCTCCATTCTCTATAATCAGGGATGGGAACCGATACTCCATCCTTCCATTCACATCCCTTATATCACACTGATCGGACCTTCAAGACTCCCGGAAAGGAACTGTCGGAGGACGGGATCGGTCGATTCCCGTATCTCTTCGGGAGTCCCATACTCTATGATCTTTCCCTTGTAGAGCATGGCGATCTTGTGGCCTACCGTGAAGATCGACTGGACGTCATGGCTGATGACCACGCAGGTCAGGTCGAAATTTTTCTGTGTCTCAATGATAAGTTCATTGATCGCCTCCGTCATGACGGGGTCCAGACCGGTCGTGGGTTCATCGAAGAGGACAATCTGCGGATGCATGGCAATCGCCCTGGCAAGTCCCACCCTCTTGCGCATTCCGCCGCTCAGTTCCGACGGCATCTTGTCCTCCGCACCGGGAAGACCGACCGCCTTGAGCCGCTCGGCGACGATCTGCCTGATCTCATCCTCTTTCTTCTTGGTATGCTCTCTGAGGGGAAAGGCAACATTCTCACGCACATTCATCGAATCGAAGAGGGCCGCCTCCTGAAAGAGCATCCCGAACTTCTTGCGTATCTCGTTAAGTTCCCGGTCGTTCAGTGTGGTTATGTTCACACCGTCAACGAGAACCTGTCCGCTATCGGGCCGAAGGAGGCCGATAATATGCTTGAGGAGGACGGACTTTCCTCCGCCGCTTCCGCCGATGATGACCGTGGTCTTGCCGTCCTCTATAGTGAGATTGAGGCCGTCGAGGACCTTCTGCCGCCCGAAAGACTTATGGATATCTACCAGTTCAATCATAGTACCATCCGGTGTAACGATACAATCCATATTCCAGAACCGGCTTGTTGATCATCAGACATCCCTTCTTAAAACATGATCGCCGTCAGGAAGTAATCACTGATCAGTATCGATATGGACGCAATAACTACCGCTTCCGTGGTCGCCTTTCCGACTCCCTCGGCACCTCCCGTTGTGTTGAATCCCTTGTAGCATCCGATCAGAGACAGTATGAGACCAAAGACAGCAGCCTTGATTAATCCGTTGTAGATATCGTCCAGATCGACCAGTTTGGTGATGTTCTTCACGAAGGCACCCTCGTGGATATGCAGAATCGGCACTCCAACGAAGTATCCCCCCAGGATCCCCATAAAGTCGGAGACGATAGTGAGGGCGGGGAGCATGATAACGCCGGCGATCACCCTCGGGACAATGAGATGCTTGACAGGATTCGCGGCCATCACGTACAGGGCGTCGATCTGTTCGGTTACGCGCATTGTACCCAACTCCGCAGCCATGGCTGAGCCCGCCCGGGCGGTCACCATGAGCGAGGTGAGAACCGGCCCCAGTTCCCTGGTCATCCCCAGGGCGACGGTCGAACCGACGAGACTCTCCGCGTTGAACATCCTGAAGCCGTAATACCCCTGCAACGCCATGACCATGCCGGTAAAGGTACCGGTAAGGACGACGACAAAGATCGACTTGACGCCGACAAATTCCATCTGCTTGAAGATCAGGCGTAACTTCAGAGGGGGGCGTACCATCCACATAAGGACGGAGAGAAAGAGAAGGAGGATCTTTCCCAGCACCTCGATATTCTCCAGGATGGCTTTACCGAATCTGTCAATCCCTGCGGAAATCCTGTTCATACACCACCCGACCAACTATAGTGGACCTCTTTTATTCGCGTGTGCCTCGAGCGACAGATGTATGATCCTACTGATCAGTTCGGTCTGCGTAATCCCGGCAGCAGCCGCCTGATGAAAGAGGACCGTAGATGGGGTCATTCCGGGGAGGCTGTTCGGTTCGAGGACCACCACCCGCCCATCACCGGGCACAAACATATCGATCCTCGCGTAGACCTTCAGTCCCAGAGTCAGAAATGTCCTGACGGCCACGTTCCGTATCGTATCCAGAACATCTTCCGGAAGGCGGGCCGGGGTCTTGTTCTCACCTTGACCATACAGGAATTTGTCCTCCAGTGAAAGGATTCCTTGCGTCGGTATCGTTTCGGAGGGGATAAAGGCAACCGGAGCATCGTTTCCGATAACACCGCAGGTGACCTCCGTCCCGGTAAGAAACTCTTCGATCAGGGCAACGGTGTCCCACTCGAAGGCAGCCATGAGGGCGTCGGCAATACCACTCGCAGATACCACTTTCTTCACCGTAGTACTGCACCCCTCTCTGGTCGGCTTGACTACACAGGGGAAACCAATATCCCTTTCGATCTCAATAAGGATTCTATTTTCATCTTCCTCCCACTCCCTGACGGAAACCGCTTTCGTCCGCGGGACATCTAGCCCGCTCATGGCGAGGACATTCCGGGATGTATGCTTGTCGATACCGAGCGCAGACGCCAGCACCCCCGAACCGGTATAAGGGATACCTTGCAGTTCCAACAGCCCCTGGAGACAACCGTCTTCACCGTACTTGCCGTGCAGTCCGATGTAGACAAAATCCACCGTCGACTTCAACTCTTCATAGAATATTTGTTTTGCATCTTCCGCAAGGTCCGCCTCGACGTCCCCGGTGGAATTGCGCATCAGCAGTTTGATGGGAATGTTCCACAACAGACCCCTGCTGTCCATGAAAATAGGCAGAGGGTCGTACGTTTTCCGATCCATCTTGCTGAAGATATTTCTTCCGCTCTCGAGAGACACTTCCTTCTCGGAAGACATCCCTCCCATAATGATCCCCACCCTCATTTTTCCTGATTTTATTTCTTCCACTTCTGCTTCATGCTCCCATTAAAAACTGATCGTCAGACCGATATACGGTCCCCGAAATGCGATGTCCGCATATACATCACTGATATCATCCACATCAAGTTTCATCGTTCGGTACCCCATCTGAATATCCAGAAAGGGGAACGGTGTGTAAGAAACCTCGGCCAGTCCCTCATACAAGGCATTGTCTGGATAAGCGATACCGGTCCCTCGTACCCTCGCCTCCAAGATATCGGCAAGGATACCCACATGCAACGCCAAACCGACCATGGGCACCGCCGCCGTGAATGACTCCTCTTCATCCAGCCCGAGGGTCGTATCCTTCAACCAGAATTGACCGTCCATATATTTGACCTTCCCGATGACACCCACGGATAATCCCGCCAGGATGTTTTCCAGATCCATCATATCGTACTGATACTCCACATCCAGCATCGTGAACTGAAGGTCAGACCGAACAGCGGTCCCTTCCGTGTACTGTTTCCCCATAAAAGAGATAGTCCGCCCGAGAGTTTCTCTCCCCGAATAATTCGCTTCCGTATAGATGAGTCCTATATGGTGCCTTCCGACTCCCCAAAACGCCTCAACGGAAGGGTAGCTTTCATCGCCTATTTTCAGGTCTTTCTCCACATCAATAGTTGTCCCGGCGTTCCCGTTGTTGTCCCCCCTGAAATCGCCGGAAAACTCGGGCAACCACCAGTATACCCGTGCGCCGAATTCAATGGCCTGTACCGAAGCGCAACAGACCACGAAGAAGACGCAAACAGCCAACGTCCATACAATCGTTCGTCCGCTCTTTTTCATTATACACCTTTCCCCGCTCGTTTCACATTACTGGAGTGGTCCCTTCTTATCTCTGTGTACGCTCCTCGAGATCTCTATCAGCTCCGAGAGTATCATGGAGGGAAGCATCCCGGCCTCTGCTGCCTGTTCGAAGAAGAAGGACGAGGGTGCCATTCCCGAAGACGAGTTGGGATCCGTGATCAGGACCCTGCCGTCCTCCAGGACAAATCCGTCTATCCGTCCGTACGATCTGAAGCCCAGTGTTTCGAAGGCCCTGACAACATTCGCTTTGATCCGGTCAATCACTTCAGCCGGAATATTCTTGGGGGGCGTAAATTTACTGCATCTACCCGGCATATACTTATCGTCGTATGAATAAAAATCACTCTGCGGGTGGATCTCTGTCACCCCGAGGACATCCGCTTTCCCCTCTCTTTCGAGAACGATACATGAAAATTCAATACCCGTGAGATACTCTTCAACCAATACCTCCTTGTCCAGCTTGAAGGCATCTGCCATCCCCTCCTCAAGCATATCGGCATTCCTTACAATGGTCACTCCCATACTTGACCCTTCCCGGATCGGTTTCACCGCAAAGGGGATATCAAAGGTCTCCGCAATCGTTTCCTTGACACGACCGCTGTCCCGTACCCATTCGTCCTCCCGAACCACCATGCTCCGAGGTACATCGATTCCCGCCGCCTTGAGTATCTTCTGCTGCACGCCCTTATCCATGCCCAGGGCAGAGGCCAGCACACCCGGACCCGTGTAAGGGATACCCAGAATCTCCAGAAGTCCCTGGATGCATCCGTCATCACCATACTTCCCGTGGAGGGAGATAAAGGCAAAATCTATTTCATCTTTCAACTGTTCATATGATATCCGCCGCGCGTCTCTTTCAAGATGCTCGTTGATATCGGTTGTTGTGTTCTGAGATACCAGCTGCCAGGGGATAATCCACAGGCAGGCATCAGCATCCATAAATATGGGAATGCCCTCATACTTCTCGGTATCCAGGTTATCGAAAACATTTCTGCCGCTGTTCAATGAGACCTCTTTTTCCGAAGACATGCCTCCCAGTATAACCCCTACCTTCAGTAATTCCATTAACACCCTTTCCCCTTGAATATAATTTGTTGCTATCTTACAGATCCCAGATAAAGGTCACTCCGCTATTGGGAAATACCCATTCTTCCTCTCCGACTTTCAATTCTATCGATTTTTCCTTTTCCATCTTTATTTCCGGATAGGGGCGTCTTCCCGCAAAAAAGCTTACCTCCCTTACATTCTTCAACCCCGTCTTTTCGTAACTGAAGGAGATATTCAAGCCCCTTGTGGGATACGCCAGGTATACGGAAAACATTTTATTGTTCTTGTGTTTCTTTGTCGCTATCTCAATCTCCACCCGTACCTGTCTGTTCAGACATGCTCCGAGTTCATCTCCGCCACACAACACCTCATAGCCTCGATCCGTGTATTGCGCGTTGATGACCGGCACGTCTCTGCCGTCGACCTTGACGCGGATCACCTTGAAATCACTTTCATTGAAGGAACTGTCCGTACCGTTCAGGAGCCACCGGTATTCACACTTTTCTTCCTCAAACAATGCAGACAGCTGAGCGTTATTCTGCGCGCAACCTATGATAAAAAACGTGTCTTTGAGTGTTTTTACATACTCAATATGTGTCGTAACCTTGAAATACTCCCGAACCGGATCGTGCACCCCTATTTCTTCATCGGGAAAATTACTTATATTGATATCATACCTGAAGCCCATCCTCAATTCCAGCTGACGGTTTTCCCTGCCGAAGAGTGTTTCAAACATCTCGTAATAGATGGCGTCGGCAAATTCCCTGTCACCGGTTCTGGCCTGGAAACAGCCTCGTATCATATTGTCAATCCTGGCGATCGATTTCTCCTCACCGGGTATAAGTATTCTTCGTAACTTTGGTTCGATCGTATCGCTTTTTCCCTTGTTCACAAATACACGGGGTGCCCTCTTCCCCAGCGCACACAGAATTTCATAGCTGATCGTCCCGGATTTTTCGGCAATCTCCCCGGCCGAAATGTACTCGTCTCCCTGCATCCCCATCAGGACAACTTCATCACCTATTTCACATTCGGGGATATGGGTAACATCGACCGTGCACATATCCATGGATATGCGACCCACAACAGGTGCCCGCTGTCCTCGTATGAGCACCTGGCCCTGATTCGACATGATAAAACCATACCCGTCCCCATACCCGACCGGTATTGTCGCTATCCTGGCGGAGTCCTTCGTGACATGTGTCCTTCCGTATCCGATGCTGTATCCTGTGGGAAGATCTTTGAGAATTACGATCCTCGTCCTGAAACTCATTACCGGCTTCAGATCCACCCCGGGGATTGCAACGGATGCGGGATATACCCCATAGGCCATAATGCCGGGACGTACCATATCCAGATTGAATGGAGGAAAGTTGAGCACGCCGCCGCTGTTGGACATGTGTTTGACGGGGATATCGATCCCCTCGTGCTTCAATTCCGTTATAATCCCGCCAAACAGCTTCCACTGCAAGGCATTATAGGCATCGTCTTTCCACTCACTGACGGAGAGATGGGAGAATATCCCCTCCACGACTATATTGGGAAGGTCAACAATCCTCCTGATCATGGCGATTGCATCACTGTAGACAGTCCCGCCTCGACCCATCCCGGTATCAACCTCAATATGAACGGGAAGGCGCTCACCCCTTTCCACCAGCCTCCTGTTCAGTTCGACAGGGAAATGGACATCCGAAACCGAAGGGACCAGGGCGTATTTGATAATTTCATCAATCTCGGAAATCGTTGAAGGGCTCAGTATGATGATGGGGGCATCGATCCCTCCGACTCTGAGTTGTACCCCTTCATCGGCATTGGCGACACCAAGGCCATAGACGCCGTTCTTCACGGCGGCCTTTGATATCTCAATGGCGCCATGACCATAGGCATCCGCTTTTACTACCTGAAGGATCTTTACACTGGAACCCACCAACCTGTTTATTTCATCCCAGTTATGTCTGAAATTATCCAGATCGATTTCCACCCAGCTCCTATATATTTGGGCTCTTGATGGCATTTCTAATCCAATCCTGCATTCGGGGATCTCATGACTCGCTCTCAACCATTATCTTACACCGCGAAGATACTACCAAAACAAGGATCAAAGTCAAGGCAAAGGATACGGGATCGGGTAAGACATGATTAATGATGCGAAACGGCTCAAAGATTCGGCGTAGAACGTCGATCAAAAAACAGATAATGGGGCCTTTACCATACTCGTTCAATAAACGGGCGAGATATTGTGAAAAAGGATTCGTTAATTTCTTGACAACATTGATACGTTACGATAGAAAATCGATTTTCGAGTCGCACAGAAGCCGATGTAGCTCAGCCGGTAGAGCAACTGATTCGTAATCAGTAGGTCAGCGGTTCAAATCCGCTCATCGGCTCCAGATATCAAGGGGTTACGAGATATCTCGTAACCCCTTTTTATTTATATGTGAAAGAAATGTGAAAAGATTATTATTGCTTTCCTTTATCATTTTAACGAGTTCATAGAACAAATAAGACCATCGACCCAGCGGAAAAAACGTGAACATGATTTAAAATAGCGACTGACCCGTTGTGAAAAAAGTTGGGTTCACATACAATGGCCATCAAACGCTCCATTAGAGATTCGGTAATTATGCTTTGAATATCTCACAGCATAATTTCTTGACAATACATTGTCCTAGATATAACAAATTAACAATCTAATCTTCATTTTTTGTCTGCTTGTGAACAACTGTAAGCAAAGGAAGGTGAGTAGCACTAATTGTTGAAAGCCTTGTTTCTCAAAAAGAGATATGAGGCTTTTGTTTTTTTATTTAGCATTGTACACCATAATAATTAAATATAACGTAAATTAAAGTGCTTGAGAGGTTATTTTGACAGCAGCGTTTGAGCTAAAAGACATTCATCCAAGCGATATTAGAAATAACAAATTACAATTAAATGATAGATCATTTCACGACTGGTATAGATTTGTTTTGTCATTCCCTCCACACCTTGTCCGCTACTACCTTGATATGTTTGACATTGATTCTAACATGTCGGTACTAGATCCATTTTGCGGAACAGGAACAACAATTATCGAAGCAAAAAAGAACCTGATTTGTTCTTATGGGCTTGAAGCAAACCCCATGGCAGCCTTTGCCTCAACTGTTAAATCTAATTGGAAAAATCAATTCAAAAGAATAAGAGAAATAGCCAATGCAGTTATTGCAAGAGCTCATCAATTAAGTGACAATATAAGTGGAGACTACCTTACTTTTTCAGATGATCAAAAGTCCGTTGTTTTAAAAAATTCTATAAGTCCAAAACCTCTTCACAAATGCCTTATACTACTAAAATGTATTAATTCTATCGATGATGTTGAAATTAAGAATCTTTTTCTGTTGGCACTCTCTGATATCGCAGTTCATGTTGCCAGTAATTTAAAGTTTGGGCCGGAAGTTGGTGTTTCTCGGAACAAAAAGAGTGATGCTGATGTATTTGAGTCTTTTCACAAAAAGATTGTATTGATGGCCAGCGATTTAGAATCAGTAGAAGGAGTAAATGCGCCACTCTCAACAATATTGAGAGTTGATGCGAGAAACATAAACAGATATATACCATATGATTCCATCGATGCTGTTATTACATCGCCCCCTTACCCCAATGAGAAAGATTACACTAGAACGACGAGACTTGAATCTGTACTTCTTGGTTTTATTAATTGTAAATCTGACTTGAGACAGTTAAAACAGAATCTAATTCGTTCAAACACAAGAAATGTCTATGTTAAGGACACTGATGATAATTATATATCAAAAGGTTCTTCGGTTGACAAAATTGCAAATGAAATCGAAAGAAGACGCATTGCTTTAGATAAAACATCGGGGTTCGAGAGACTATATCATCGTGTTACGAGACTTTATTTTGGGGGCATGAAACGTCACTTGAATGATCTCAAGCCCTATTTAAGATCTGGTGCTAAATTAGCCTATGTAGTTGGAGATCAAGCCTCATATTTGCAAGTATTAATAAGAACGGGAGAGTTGCTTGCTGAGATAGCGGAGGAGGTTGGGTATAAAATTGTTGATCTAGAATTATTCAGAACCAGGCTATCTACTACGACGGGTACCCAATTAAGAGAAGAAGTGCTTATCTTGGAGTGGAACCCTAAAAGGAGAAACCACATGGCAAAAAAGAAAAACAGGTATGATCAACTTATTGAAAAGGTATTTTTTGAGCACTACAAGGCAGGTGATACAGAGATTGAATTTAATAGAGATGAATTTGAGCCAATCTCTAAAGATCTTAACATTAAGCTGCCCAAAAATTTAGGAGATATAGTATATTCTTACCGTTATAGAAATTCATTACCAAAAAGAATCAATAGTTTACTAAAGAATGGCGAAGAATGGATCATCAGATCTGTTGGGAGAGGGAGATATAGGTTTTCAAAAAGTGCATTGGGACGTATTTCACCTAACCTTCGACTGTCAAAAATAAAAATTTTAGATTCGACTCCCGAAATAATACGACGATATGCTCTTAATGATGAGCAAGCACTTCTAGCTATTCTCAGGTACAATAGGCTCATTGACACATTTCTTGAAATTACTTGTTACCCACTTCAAAGTCATTTACGAACTACTGTGCCTCAAATGGGTCAAGTTGAGACAGACGAGCTTTATGTAGGAATCAGTAAAAAGGGTGCGCAATACGTCATTCCTGTTCAGGCTAAAGGGAAAACAGATCTCCTGGGGGTAGTTCAAATCGAGCAGGATTTTGCGATTGGTGCATCAAAATTTCCTGTATTAGTTTGTAGACCAGTAGCTGCTCAATTTATTGAAGACGATCTAATTGCGCTCTTTGAGTTTGAAAAGAATGAAGGAGAGATAACGATAAAAGATGAGAAACATTATCGTATAGTTGCAAACCCTGATCTCTCAGACGATGAAATTAAAGCATACAAGGAAAATGATTTGGCATAAAGGTTCGAGTGGTTTTTAAGTAGAGTAAATAGGTACTATACCCTTTTATTTAATCAGCACTGATTATGAAGAAAAATATACGATAAATAGAACTTGATTGATCTCCTCGATTTCAAGAAGAAGTTAGAAGAAATAACATGTAAAAGTTAACCACCTTCCCTACAGTTGAGGGATGAAAGTAGTGGCAGTCAG
>DAISYQ010000058.1:0-14838 GCA_036825195.1 Syntrophales bacterium | reverse complement strand
CCCCTTACCCCGGACATCGATCTCGGGGGCGATCGCCGTGACGGTGAAGGAACAGGCCGCGCTCGTCGCCGCGTTGACCCCGGCGTCGGTGACAGTCAGATCAAAGGTGGCGGTCCCCGGATTACTGCCGATCCATATGAGGCCCCGAATAAGGGTCTGCACCAGCGCTGGCGCGGCGTTCTCATTGAAGTCGATCCGCAGGTCGTTTCCCTCCTGGCCGTTATTGCCAATGGTACCGATATCGGTACCGCCCACGGAGACCGTCTCTCCGGCGGCAATAATCGTATCTCCTCCGGAGGTCACGCTGGTGCCGTCCACCTCGAAATTACCGGCAATACCGGATGCCGTTATCAGCATGTTGCCGCCATTGAAGTTGGCGCTGTCCGCATCAGTGACAGCGGCGTTCCCCCCGTCGTCTACATGCACGGAGACGTTGATCCGTGTCGTGACGCCGTCGCCGTTTAGGTTGGAGACGACCGGCTGGTTGGGGGTGATCGTTATGGTGAAGGTTCCGGCCGTGTCCTGATCGCCGCCGTTAGCGGTGCCGTCGTTGTCGTTCAGTGTCAGGGTGAAGGTGCGGTCGCCGAGCATGGTGGGGGCCGAATAGGTCAGGGCCCGCAGCAGGGCCTGGATTCGTGCCGGTGCGGCGTTTGATGTCGTGAAATCGATGCGCAGCGATTGGCCTCCCTGGCCGTCACTGGTCGCATGAATAATGCCTATGGAAGAACCGCTGACAGACAAGGTTTCTCCGGCAGCAATAGTCGCATCTCCGCCTGATGTTACCTGAGAGCCGTCCACGCCCCAACTGCCGTTTGTGGTGCCGCCAGTCTGTGTGACCGTCAGGAAGCCGCCGTTCAAGTCGACGGAGTCCGCATCACTCACGGTCGCGTCGTCGAGCCCCGTGACGTTCTGAGCCCCGGATCCGGCTATTACCTCGGACGAGGTGTCCCCGAATACGCCGCCGATCTCCGGCGGTTCGTTGACGTTGGCGATGGCAACGGTGAGTATTGCGGTCGAAGCGTTCCCCGCCGTATCGGTGGCGCGCACGGTGATGTTTATCGTAGGTTCGGTCTCGGTGTCGAAACTTGCCCCCGCCCCTACCGTGACCTCGCCGGTCCCGGCGCTGACTGCGAAGCGGCCGCCCCCGTCGGCATCGAGGGACCAGGCAATGGCCGCCGCATCCGTACTGGTCACCGTACCGGCACTCGTGCCGGCCGTCGCGTTCTCAAAGACGGCCAGGCCGCCCGCCGGTTCCGCGGGGGCCGTGATGTCGATGGTGATCGACAGGGCTGATGAGGCGGTCGAGGTCTTGCCCGTGATGGTGTTGGTGACGGTCGCGGTTATGCTGTGCGTCCCCTCGGTGAGCGCGGTGCCTGGTGTATAGCTCCAGTTCCCGGAACCGTCGGCCGTCGTGGTGCCCAGGATGCCGTCGATGCTGGAGATCACCGTCACCGTGGCATTGGCCTCTGCCGTTCCGGCAAAGGTGGGGGTCGCATCACGGGTAATATTGTCGGTGCCGGAGGTCCCCGTGTCGCTATCTATGTGCAGATCCGGGGCGCTCGGCGGATTCGGCAGGGTGGAGAAGGTCATATCACCGCCGTATACGGTCCCCGCGGTATTGGTCGCATAGGCGCGGTAGTGATAGGTTGTACTTGGACTCAGGCCCGTTATGCCGCTCGTGAAGGTACCCGTTGCACTGACCGACCCATCTTCCGTTTTATTCCCCGTTGTCGTGGGATCAGCCGATGCACCCCAGCAGACGCCATGCTGGGCGGGATTGGGATATCCCAGGTTCACGATGGTACCGTTCCCCTTTGCCGTCGTCGTTGTCGCATCCGATGCGGCCTGGGTCGTCACCACGGGGACGGCGATCCCGGTCCCCTGGATGGCAAAGGTGTAGGGGTTCTCATCGAAATCGTCATTCGCTACACTGACCGTGGTCGAGCGGATGCCTGTTGTCGCGGGATCGAAGCTGATAGTGAAGGTATCCGAACCGCCTGCCGCTATGGTTGTCGCCGGTTGATCCGTTACCGTGAAATCAGCGTCACCGCTTATCGACACGGCATTACTCCCCAACGTCAAAACCTCAGTGCCCATATTGTGGATCGCAAATGTCCGGACAACCGTCCCGCTCGACACCGCCTGGTTCCCGAAATCGGTATGGTCATTCGTTGACGGGGTCGCATCGCCGTCCGGTATGGTCGTGCCGTTGCCCCGCACGTCGATCTCCGGGGCCGTAAGCGAGTGTTCGGAATCTCCCACCGTCCATCTCGAAAAACCGTCAATGCCCGTCTTCGTCACCGTATTGCTCTCGGCCGCCACGGTTCCTCCCCGGTTGGTCCAGACGATTCCGCCGTCGGAGGATTGAAAGAGCGCAAGGTTCCCCTCCGTCAGCCCATTGAGATCAGAGTCGTCATAATGAAAAACCAGTGTTGCGTTGAGGCCGGAATTATTGGCAGGCGCGATATCGTAATACCTGAGGATGGAGGAGTTCCCACCCCCCGTCTGTGGTGCGTGGCCTCTGGTAATAGTTGTGGCTCCCAGGTTTGCTGATGACGTAATAACCGCTCCCAGTCCTGCAACATCTTCACCGTCGGGCGCGTTGAGATCCCGTATGACGATTATGCGGCCCGACTCACCTCTGACCGTTGCATCGGCCGATTCGATTAGCACACCCGAACTTCCCAACGTCAGAATATTTCCGTTCAGATCAACGTCCCCGCCGGTAATGGTAAGGGTACCGCTGACGGTTACATCCGTATGCAAGAGGACGTCGCCGACTGCCTTGTTGACCGTCACCTGATAGAACGTCTCGCCGGATGCATTGGCGACGGTCTGATTGCCAGTCGAGCCGTTAAAAACAACCGTCCCCGAGCCCGCCGTAAAGGTGCCGGCGTTGCTCCAGTCGCCGCTCAGGTTCAGAGTCGATGCGCCGAGCGAGAATGTCGTGCTCGAGCCGATCGACAGGCCATGCGCTCCGATTTCCGGGGCTGCCCATAACAGCATCAGGAATGCGGCAAGACAGACGCATCTCTTTTTCACCGGCCGCCCCTTTCTTTCACCGGTACAACGCTGGAAATAACTCATTGCCGTTGTCCCTTCAATCCTGTTTCGTCGTGAGCTGGGCCTTGAGGGCCGCAAGCTCCGCCCTCAGCTGATCGATCTCGGCTTTCATCTCCACCATGATGGTCTTCATCTCGGTTGTCCTCTTTTCAAGGGCCTTCACCCCGGCCATGTTCACCCCGGCGATGGCAAAGTTGTTGATCCCCTTGTTATCGGTTCCGCCGAGCCGGAAGGCGTCCCAGAAGTCTTCCGCCACGGGACCGATGAACTTCACGGAGGGGTCCGCCGCCTTGTAGTTCCACTGCGTAATGGGGAGATCGCGGATCTTGCCGAGGATCTCGTCGCCGTCCACCGGCGCGAAATTCTCCTTGAGGTCCCGGCTGCAATAGGAGCGCCACGAATTGTCGCCGTGGTTCATGTAGACACCTGCGGTACTGCCGGGATAGGACGTCCAGAACCGGTAGGCTTTCTTCTGGCCCGCGACGTAATCAGGAGCGGAAGAATCGTCAGCAGCATATTCCCCCCCGGAGAAGCGCATGGTGAGCTGATTGTCGTTGCTGGCGTATGCCGTCTGGAAATACGTGTCGTCCCCGATGACGAAAGAGCCGTCCTTGCCGTTGGTGTCGGCGCCGCAGCCCAGGGCAAAGGAGTAGATGCCGCTGGCATATGTCTGGGTCCCGATGGCGACGGCGTGGGACGCGGTGGCCATGCAGTACGAACCCAGGGCCAGCGCATAATCTCCGGTCGCTTTGCTGTACGCGCCGATGGCGGTGGAGGCAACCCCCGTCGCCCGCGGCTGGTACCCTATGGCTACGGAATAGAGGGCCAGCTTCGGAGACAATGACCCGTCGTCGTCCCAGTAAGAACCCTCGGCCATCCCCGCCCGCAAGGCGCCCCTCCGCGGATACCAGTGAAACCGCACGCCGGGTCCCAGGGCCCGGGCCGGTCCGCTGTTGACGGTCCCGGTGCAGAGGAGTCCGTCGGTCCCGCCGATCTCAAGCTCGGCGCGCGGGCTCGGCTGCCTGATCCCCACCTTAAGGTCGCCCCTCACCGTGAACAGATTGTCCGAAGAGCTGTTGTACACCTTGAAGCTGCTGGTGCTGTCGCTTGTCGGCAGGGTAACGGAGGTCTCCTCGGAAGAGCCGACATCCGCCAGACAGAGTAGTAATAATAAAATGATCAGTATCCTTATTCCATTCTTCATAACGCGATACCCCTCAATAGTATTTAAAAAATCGGCAAACCCGTTACATTCGGGCTTGGTTTCTCATCAGTTTGGATCATCAGCAGGACATTCAATGACGCTTTGTTCGTTTCAGCAAGAATGCCGCTCCAATACCCGAATTATCCTCAGTACGGTCTGATTCACCGGTGTCGGTACGCCGTGAACCCTACCCAGTTCGACTACTTTCCCTCCGAAGA
Organism: Syntrophales bacterium; assembly: GCA_036825195.1. Classification (GTDB taxonomy): domain Bacteria; phylum Desulfobacterota; class Syntrophia; order Syntrophales; family UBA2210; genus UBA2210. Next base: position 10,353 of record DAISYQ010000058.1, on the reverse strand, counting down.
TTTCAACCTCGGTTTTGCGTCCCGCCTCAATGTCCTGGAGCATCGACGTTTTCCCCTGCGGCGACAGAACCTTGAGGAAGGAATACCACTCTTCGATATCGCGGCTTGTCAGATCGACCTGCATGACCTCCGTCAGGGCGATAACTTCTCTCATCAATGCCTCCATCAATCCCCGGGCCTCCGGAGATGTCTGGAAGATTCCATAGGGAGCCCGCATCACGGCCGAAGCCTGATTCATCCCCACATTGACCATAAACTTCCACCACAGCATCCGGATCATATCTTCCGGTGTCTCATAGGCGATACCCGCCCTGTCGAATGCCTCCTGCACGCGCAGAACCCGCCTGCTGAGACGGGTATTGGTCGCTTCTCCGAAATAGTGCTTCCCCGGCTTGGTAAAGATTACCTCGTTTCCTTCACGGACCGCATCTATCGCGACGGAGATGGCATACAACACCTTGTCCATTCCATAAATAGAGCCGATATACTCCTCACTTTCAAGACCGTTCATGACAGAGATAATGGTGGTCGAATCGCCTATGAGGCTGTCCAGGCCCCGGACAGCTTCCTCAAGATGCTGATCTTTCAGGGCTACGATCAGGAGACCCACCGGCGATGCGGCTTCATCCGGATTGATGACAGGGATCGCATAGGGTTTCCCGTTTACGATTAAGCCCCTGTTTTTGAGCCTCTCCAAACGTTCGCCTCTGGCAATCACCACCGTTGAAAAGCCAGGCGTATCGAAAAATGTACTGGCGAAGTACGCGCCCATCGCCCCGGCTCCGAGGATTGCCACGTTTCGGATTTTTTGCATTGATTGTTCCTATCCGCCATCCTCAAGGCTGGCAACATATTGATCAGACCGAGTTACTGACGTACAACAACAAAGTAACCGGTCGTATATCCGTAATATCGCCCGAAGACATACCGTAAGAATGAAAAGCTTTCAATATAAATTTGTTTTTTTGGGTTGCCATTCAACGTGTTTGGTAAACGCTAAAGGGAACCTTCGGCGATAATGGCTCCATACGATAACCCGGTCTGAACGTTCAGTCCGAAAGGAGGAGATGGATGGTCGAGGCAGGGAACATTCCCCCGTTCCACCCGGCGATCCGCGCCCACAGCCACCAGGCTGCGTAGGCCTTCTGGTTTGCGTTGAGGGGCTGACTGTGCGCCGATGTGCACGAATACCAGTCGACATCCTCCGTGTGGGAACCCTGCCACGCGGTTGCCCAGTTACCCAGTGGGGTCGTGCTCTCCGACGATCCATAGTAGTCGCAATTGTCGTGAGGGAACTCGTAGAATATTCCGTCGGGGTCGTAGCACTCTATGTCAGCGAAGTCATAGAGGATCTTTCCGTTGGCCCGGCAGAAGTCTCTGACCATCTGGTTTGCCGCCTTGTTGTCGGCGTCATCATAGTGATCCACGTGACCGGTCATGTACACAAAGGTGACGCCGGGATAGTCGGTCTCCAGCTGATTCATCGGATCCAGGTACTCGGACTGGAGGGTCCCTGCGCTGTATTTGTCGTCAACCTGGCCGCACCAGGACCAGATGATGACATTGCAGTCCGGGTGGGCCTGCCCCCGTCCGGTTGCCGGATCAGGCTCGCCGAGATAATCGCGGGTGTTGTTTTCCCAGGCGGGATAGTATCCCACATCACCGGCCATAGCGTAGTCGTGCAGATCAAGCGCCCCTCCGGTACCACCATTATTCCAGGCAAAGATATCCTCCGGCAGAGTCAGTCCCTTGCCGCCGCCGTTGGCGAACGCCACCAGGCCGGTCATGCCGTCGGTCACCTGGCTGCCGTGTGAGGTGTGGCCGTAGGCGATATGAAGCGTATTCCTGGCCCGCATGATGGCCGATTCGGGGATCCTGGTGATGTCGACACAGTGGTGGTCGACGATGATCGCCCCCGCCAGGAGAGAAGCGGGGAACATCAAGAACGTGACGGCAGCAGCAATGACAAGAAAGGCGATGATGATTCGTTTCATACCACTCCTTTCATACGGTTTTTCAATCAAGGTAAGATTTGATCACAAGCTAACCGGACAAAGAGCGGTTCTTCGGCGAATATTTTCCCGCGTCGAGGCCCGGAGCAATGACTCTTTACTAAAATCTGTGAAAAAGCATGAACCATGCATTCAGTGCTTCAGGAGTTGTAATCTCTGTTTTTCCAACTAATTGATAAGATACAATTTTCAGAGATTCTGATTGTAGAGAAATTACCCCTGTGAGTCAAGGAGAAATCGTAAACAAGAAAGATTCACTGTAAGATAGATACTACGGTATTAATCATTGAAGTTACATAATCAATCAGTCCTCCCGTAACCTGCGGAACAATACCCTCAAAAAGGATTGCCCTCGTGTTTTTTCTTTGGTAGAAGTCCTGAGAATAAGTGTATTATCAGTACGACCATGCAATTACCTCTCATTAATAGTTTTCCACTATAAGGAGGAAGGTACCATGCGTTATGTGATGCTGCTTGTTTTTATCCTTGTGCCACAGATTGTTTTCGCCACCGGCAACGCCGTTCACTGGCTGCCATCCAACATCCGTCTCTGCACCAATACGCCTGACGCATCGTCTGCTGACAACCACGAGATCGCTGCCGATAATGATTTCGTCGCGGTTGTCTGGGATGATGACCGCAATAATCCCAGCTATGAAGACATCTATGTCAACTTCAGCACCGACGGCGGCGTCACCTGGCAGGGCAGCGATCGCCGCATCAACACGAACTCCGCCGGCACCTACAGGTCGATATACCCGGACATAGCCGTATGCGGATCACGGGTCTATGTGGTGTGGCTGGACACGCGCTTCGGCCAGGCGGATGTCTTTTTCAACTATTCCAGCGATTACGGCCAGACATGGCTCCCTTCCGACGTCCGCCTGAATCTGGGCAGCGGGCAGGGAGAAAAGACGGCTGCAGACCCCCTGGTCTACGCTTCGGGGAACAATGTTTATGTGACCTGGAGAGAGTACCGGTATTGGACCGGCTCATATCATAGAAGTGGGATATACACCAACTATTCCCTGAACGGCGGTGCCACCTGGCAGCCGACAGACGTACAGATTGATGATGACAACAGCAGTGTCGAGACCTATCAGATCCGTGTCGATGGGGACAAGGTGTATGCCGTCTGGTGGAGGTTAGGTACTGCGGAAGATATCTACTTCAACCGTTCACTGAACAACGGGGCGAGCTGGATGACGCCGCTGAAGATCAGCATGTCGGGCACAGCGAATCGGGAGCCCGTTTTCGATGTTGAAGGGTCCACCATCTATGCCTTCTGGAATAATGCAGATTCTTCAAGCCGGAGGATACGCTTCAACTTCTCCGAGGATGGAGGAGTAAGTTGGCACGAAACGGACATCGACCCTTTCTCTGGCAGCAACCCTAATATTGTGCTTACCGGCGGGATGATTCACCTGCTCTATTTTTCACCCTTTTACACATACGGCATGTACTATGTACAATACCTGCCCCAATCCGGGTGGAAAGATCCCGTTGAGATCGCAGGCGGTGATATAGACCGACCGTACGGAAAAGGTCTGACGGTAAAAGGTTCTTTTGTGTTTTCTTCGTGGGGAGATGTAAATGCATTGGCCGATCAAAACGTCAGGTGCAACTACTCCCTGAACGGAGGAACTGGGTTCGTCTCCAATACGACCCCGATATATCTGAATGATAATGCCGGGTTCGAGACGGCCCGTGCCGTTGACACCGTATTTACCGTCTCGGGCAAGAAGGTCCATGTTGCCTGGATAGATTACCGCAATGGGAAGCCTGATATTTACTACACCATGGGCAGTATCCCCGCAAGGGCCTTACCCTTCCTCAACCTGTTGCTGGACTGATACCCTGCCGGTACGAAGAGACACCGTTGTTAAAAAGAGGATTTCCATAAGAAAAATTTATAAACGATCCAATGCCGGTATAACCATCCATAAAAGCATGGACCGAATATCTTTTTAAATCAATGACACACGTCATCCCGATAAACCGAATTTTCGGTTGACAATCATAAAAATAATGGTATGTTTCCAACTATGGCAGCGAGAAAGAAAGAGACAGATTTTAATGCATATTTTGACTTTTTGTGGGAATACGCCCAGTCGAGGAAGATCAGTAAGGGTAAGTTCATGAAAGACTCCGGCCTCTCCCCCCAGAGGTTCAGCGAGTTCTCACAGAAAAGCCGCAATGTAACCGGCGAATATTTTCTCAAGATGCTGAGCGGGGTCGGCTTATCCCCTGAGGACGTGGAAAAGATCAGCAATATTCCCTTTTCGGAAGAACAGTCGCTTGAACTGAAATTCGACGGCTTTGTCAAGAGCCAGAAAGCATTTCTCGAAGAATTGATGAAAGACCCGGCAAAACTGCAGATATGCAAAACCGCGATCAGATTCAAAGGTCTCTGGAACAATCCCAGCATACAAAAGCTGTTTCTTAAAGTATCGGAGCTGAAATGCTCCAAGTGTTCCCCCTTAAACTAACCCTTCCCTGCCATATGACCATACCGGTGCGTGACTCTCTCGAAAGACCCTGGCCATTGCATACGGCATGTAGTGAGTAACAAAAAATGACAAAAGAAAAGATTCCTTCAACTCCGGCCATTCGTGTCCTGAAAAGCAACAACGTGAATTTCATTCCCCGCCCATACCGATATGAAGACAGGGGTGGCACACGAGTGGCCGCCAGAGAGCTGCAGAACGACGAACACCTGATGATCAAGACACTCATCTTCGAAGACGAGCATAAGAATCCGCTGATCATCCTCATGCACGGCGACATGGAGACATCGACCAAGACCCTGGCACGGATAATCGGAACAAAATCCGTCACCCCCTGCGATCCCCAGACGGCCCAGAAGCATACCGGTTACATGGTCGGCGGCACCTCTCCCTTCGGAACACGGAAGGATATGCCGATCTATATGGAACAGAGCATCGCGGATCTGCCGCGTCTGTTTATCAACGCCGGACGCAGGGGTTTTCTCGTCGAAATGCAGCCGGCGGAACTGCTACGAGTCCTCAACCCCACACCGGTAACGGTGGGGATATGAAAGGCCGCTTTCAAACGGACAGCTATCCCTGTAATAAACGACGTTGACAAAATCCAACTCACATATTATTGATAAAACGAATCAGCACTGAAGGGCAAGGGCACCGATATATGGATCAGTTTTTCAACCTCTACAACCAGGGATTCATCAGAACCGCCGTGTGCATACCGGAAGTACGCGTGGCCGACCCCTCGTTCAACGCTGCCAGAACCATAGAACTCGCACGGAAGACAGCCGAAAACGATGCGATTTTCTCACTGTTCCCCGAAATGGGCATATCGGCTTACTCCAATGAAGACCTTTTTCATCAGGATGCCCTCCTGGAAGGCACCCTTACGGCGCTGAAAACAATCCTTGACGCCACAAAAGACCTCAATCTGGTCATGGCCGTCGGTGCGCCGTTGCGGGTCGATTCACTCCTCTTCAACTGCGGACTGGTCATTTACCGGGGAAAAATCCTGGGCATTGCCGTAAAATCCTACCTCCCCAACTACCGGGAATTCTATGAAGGGCGCCAGTTCAGTCCGGCCGAAGAAGCGATATCAACAACGATCAATATATGCGGACAGCGCGACATCCCCTTCGGTTCCGATCTGATATTCGAAGCCGAGAATATCAAGAACTTCAACTTGTTTCTCGAGATTTGCGAGGATGTGTGGGTCTCCATACCGCCGTCAAGTTTCGCGGCGCTCGCGGGGGCCACGGTTATCGCCAACCTGTCCGCCTCCAACATCACGGTGGGAAAGGCCGAATACCGCAACAGTCTCATTATGAATCAGTCGGCACGCCTGCTGGCCGCCTATCTGTATGCCGGGTCGGGGCCCGGCGAATCCACCACCGATCTGGCATGGGACGGCCACGCCATGATATGCGAGAACGGCAACCTCCTTGCCGAATCGGAGCGCTTCTCACAGCACGAGCAGCTTATCTATGCGGATGTCGACCTCGATCGCCTCGTCCAGGACAGGATGCGCATGACCAGTTTCGGGCAGAACGCGCGGACTCACCGTGATATTGTCGCACGGTTCCGAACGGTTCCTTTCTCCGTCGACATTCCAAAAAAAAAACTGCTTCTGAATAGGGAATATCCCCGTTTTCCTTACATCCCGTCCGATCAGAGCAAACGGGACGAGCGGTGCTACGAGGCCTACAACATACAGGTGGGAGGCCTTGCGAAGAGACTGCGTTCATCGGGACTCGAAAATCTCGTGATCGGCGTGTCCGGAGGCCTCGACTCGACCCACGCCCTGATCGTGGCAGCGCGTACCATGGACCTCCTCGGCCGTCCCCGGACAAATATCAAGGCCTATACCATGCCGGGTTTCGCGACATCGGACAAGACCTATACCAACGCCAAGGCACTGATGGAATCACTCGGTGTCGAGTCGAACGAGATCGATATCAGACCCGGCTGTCTGCAGATGTTCAAGGATATCGGCCATCCCTTCGCCCAGGAAGAGAAGATTTACGATATTACCTTTGAAAACGTACAGGCCGGAGAACGGACGTCGCATCTCTTCCGCATCGCCAACCTGCGGGGCGGACTCGTCGTCGGGACGGGCGATCTGAGCGAACTCGCCCTGGGCTGGTGTACCTACGGTGTGGGCGATCACATGTCCCACTACAATGTCAACGCAAGCGTCCCCAAGACGCTGATACAATATCTGATACGCTGGGTGGCCCAGTCAGGGCAGTTCAGCAAGAGGACCTCGGACACTCTCATTGATATCCTTGAGACCGAGATAAGCCCGGAACTGATCCCCGGACAGAACGGAGATCAGCCGGCGCAGGTAACGGAAGAGACCATAGGACCCTATGAACTGCAGGATTTCAACAACTTTTACACAACACGGTTCGGATACCTTCCCTCAAAGATCGCCTTCATGGCATACTGCGCCTGGAGAGACAAGGAGAAGGGCCTGTGGCCGGATGTCCCGGAACACAAGAAAAAACAATACACAATCGGTGAAATCAGGCACTGGCTCAGGATCTATCTCTACCGATTCTTCAAGACCAGCCAATTCAAGCGAAGCTGCATACCGAACAGTCCGAAGGTCGGTTCTGGCGGATCGCTCTCTCCGCGGGGAGATTACCGTGCTCCCAGCGACAGCGAAGCCACCGTGTGGCTCGAAAACACCGAAAAAATACCTGATAAGGATGCGTAACTGAAGATGAGAGGAAGATCCTTTAACGACTTCGATGCCACGGAGCTGTACTGCCCCAAATGCAAACGTGCCGTACCGGTCAGAAAAAAACTGCTCCTCGTCCTGACCGGAGGAGACAAATACGATTACACCTGTGTCTACTGCGGAACCTCCGTGGGCGATAAGACCGTATCAAACGGGAATCAATCCGGGCTATACATAAACCGATCCTGACAGATTGATTGGCAAGATCGCTCAGCTACCCCGGGCTTTTTCACCAGGGCACTGTACACTACCACGAACCTCTCAATAGGGGATGACAACTCCATGGATTTATACGAAAGCGCGCTCATTCTCGAAGGAGGAGGACTCCGGGGGATCTATACATCGGGCGTCCTTCGCTATTTTATGGATCAGGGGGTCTTCCTTTCCTACGTGATCGGTGTTTCCATGGGGGCCTGTAACGCGGCGAATTACGTCTCCCGCCAGCCCGAAAGAAACCGGATCGTCAACACCCGCTTCGTGAACGATCCCCGCTACCTCAGTTATCGCCGCCTGCTGACGGGAGGCGAGCTTTTCGGCATGAAGTTCATCTTTGACACGATTCCCAATTCCCTGGTTCCCTTCGATTATCAGACGTTCATGGAAAGTGACATGAAGTGCATTACCGTTACTACGGACTGCATGACCGGTGAACCGGTCTACTTTGAGAAAAATGAACTCGGGAAAGACTACATCTCTATCCTCCAGGCATCCACCTGTCTGCCCTTCATTGCGAAACCGGTCAGATATAACGGCCATATCCTGATGGACGGCGGGCTCTCCGACTCCGTGCCGATCCGGAAGAGCATCGCCGACGGAAATCGAAAGAACGTTCTCGTTCTCACGCAACCGAAGGGGTATCGAAAGCAGAAATTCAAATTCACGAGATTTACGAGAATGCTCTACTTCAGGTTTCCCGGTTTATGTGAGGCCCTCGCACATAGATATATCAGATACAATGAGACGATGGATTTGATCGATACCCTGGAGCAGGAGGGAAAAGTTTTCGTTATCAGGCCCCGCTCAGCGCTGTCCGTGGGGCGTATCGAAAGAAATAAGGGCAAGCTCTACGACGTCTATGATCAGGGGTACCGGGATGCTTCAGAATCATACGAGGGGCTCTGCCGGTACCTGACAAATCCGCCTGTTCACCCATACGATTCTGCCGAACCCCTGCCGTAAATGTACAGTCGGTCAGTTGATCTCCCGTGTCTTCAGAAACTCTATCTCCGGCCACTCCTTCATACGGCGATCGAGCTGCCATTCGCTGGTTGTCAGAAACGAGAGACAGCCTTCGGCATCCCGCGCCATGTTGGATATATTGCTCTTCTCAAATTCAGCCATCTTCTTGCTGTCGTTACACCGGACCCAGCGTGCAACATGATAATCGACCGGCTCGTATGTGGCATCCACACCATATTCGGCCTTTAAGCGGGCCATGGTAACCTCGAACTGGAGGACTCCGACCGCCCCCAGGATATAGTCTCTTCCCGTAACAGGCATGAATATCTGCACGGCACCTTCCTCCGAAAGCTGTATCAATCCCTTTTGAAGATGCTTGATCTTCAGCGGGTCCTTCAGACGGACGCGTCTGAAATGCTCAGGTGAAAAGTTGGGAATCCCGCTGAATTTCAGCGGTTCTTTTTCGGTAAAGGTATCGCCGATCTTTATGGTTCCGTGGTTATGGATACCGATAATATCTCCCGGAAACGCCTCATCCACATTCTCCCTGTCCTGGGCCATAAAGTTCGTCGCGTTCGCCAGCGTTACCTCTTTTCCGATTCTGTGGTGGATGACTTTCATCCCCCGGGTAAATTTCCCCGAACAGATTCTGACAAAGGCGATCCGATCCCTGTGTGAGGGGTCCATATTTGCCTGTATCTTGAAAGCAAAGCCCGAGAATTCTTTTTCGTAGGGCAACACGTCCCGGGGAACGGCCGGTCGCGCACCCGGATGGGGGGCCAGTTCCACAACGGCGTCAAGAAGCTCTTTAACGCCAAAATTATTGATGGCGCTCCCGAAAAATACCGGCGTCTGACTGCCTTTTAAATAATCCCGGCGATCGAAGGGATTGACAACGCCGGTAAGGAGCTCGATATCTTCCCGCAATTCGTCGGCCTGCCTGCCCAACAGTTTATCCATAACAGGATCAGACAGGTCGGTGATCAAAACACCCTCCCCGCCGAGCGTTTCCCTGCCCGGCGTGAAGATATGCAGTTGTTTGTTAAAGATGTTATATACGCCTTTAAAGCGCTGCCCCATGCCGATAGGCCAGGAAAGGGGCGTACATTCGATCTGCAGTTTATCCTCAATATCATCGAGGATATCAAGCGGTGACATACCTTCACGATCGAGCTTATTGATAAAGGTAATGATCGGCGTATTGCGCATCCTGCAGATCTCCATGAGCTTTTCGGTCTGCGGCTCCACCCCTTTTGCGCCGTCGATCACCATCAGTGCGCTGTCGACGGCAGTCAATACCCGGTATGTATCTTCCGAAAAATCCTGATGGCCCGGTGTGTCCAGCAGATTGATCTCAAAATCCCTGTAGCGAAACTTCATTACGGAAGTTGTAACCGAAATCCCCCTCTCCCTCTCAATCGACATCCAATCGCTGGTGGCATACCGGGCGCTCTTCCGTGCCTTGACAGCCCCGGCCTGCTGGATCGCCCCGCCGAAGAGGAGAAGCTTTTCCGTCAGCGTGGTTTTGCCCGCATCGGGATGACTGATAATTCCAAACGTTCTTCTCCGGTCAATCTCTTTTTGATTAAAATTACTCATTTTTTCTTCATTAACCCCTGCATATCATGGGGTTTATTTCCTTTTTTTCTTGATCTGTCCATCGTGTAGCGAAGAGCCGATATAAACGCTGCTCCCGACCTGCGTGACACATAAAAAAAAGCCGCTCAGAGAAATCTGAACAGCCTTCAGACCAAGTTTGCGCCTTATACCCATTTCAGGAACAATAAGCAACTTTTTTATTGTAGCATATTTAGTGTGCCCATTAATTCATATGATTATTGTTGTTCATATTTTCTGTTTCGGCGGGTTCCCTCCGCATCTGCCTCTTTCAGCGATGCGACAACGGCTTCGGGAG
>DAISYQ010000057.1:0-14923 GCA_036825195.1 Syntrophales bacterium | reverse complement strand
CACTGGGATATAAGGAAGTGGTCCTGACCTATATCAACAACGACTGGGGTGTCGGCCTGGCCGACGTCTTCAAGGAGAATTTCAAGAAAGAGGGCGGCAAGATTCTGGATGAATTTGCCCACGAGGAAGGGAAGACGGACTACCGGAGTGAAATACTCAGGATCAAACGGATCAACCCGAAGGCGATCGTCAACCTCACCTATATCAAGGAAGGGGCGACCCTCCTGCGGCAAGCCTATGAAGCCAATATGTCGACACAGTGGCTGATGGGGTCCGCTTCGAAGTCACCCAAACTGGTCGAACTGGCAGGGGGTGCGGCGGAAGGAGTCATCGGTACCTATCCGACCTTTTCGCAGGAAACTCCTGAGTACAAACATTATAAAGATGCCTGGGATAAGAAGTATCCGGGCGGAAAGACACCGATCTTCGGAGAATACAATTACGACATGGTCAAGCTGACCGCCAAGGCGCTCAAAGCCGCTAAGTCGATGTCAGCGGATGATATCCGAGAGGCCCTGATTGCCGAGAGTCAGGGATTTGTAGGGGTGACAGGAGATAAAAGCTTCGATGCCAACGGAGACTGCGGCGCGACGTACGGACGGTGGACCGTCAAAGACGGCAAGATCGTGGATTACAAATAGATAGAGATACTATGTACTATATGGTGGAGATGAAGGAGGGGGTCACTCGATCCCCTCTTTCCTTATTATACAGGGTGTACTGAATGACCTATTATCTGCAGCTTCTGCTCAACGGCATGGTGGCGGGATCGGTGTATGCCATGTTTGCCGTAGGGCTGACCATGGTTTACGGGGTCTTTCGGTTCATCAACTTTGCCCACGGTGAGCTGATCGCGTGGGGAGCCTATCTTGTGCTTCTGTTCTATCTGGAGCCCTGTTCACTTCCCCTGTACGCGGCTGTTGTGCCGGCCCTTCTGGTTACCGTGCTCATCGGGCTCGCCCAGGACCGATTTGTGTACAAGCCGCTTCGGCACAGCAGTCATATTACCCTCCTGATCGCTTCGATCGGGCTCTCGTATCTGTTGCGCAATGCGATTCGCCTCATCTGGGGCTCCGACCTCATGACGTACGGCCTGGGGCTGACGCGGGGAATCTCCTTTGCAGGCCTGAGTATTACGTGGATTCAGATTGCTATGGTGGGGGCTGCGCTGGTCTTTCTGGGGTTTCTGTATATCCTGCTGAACTTCACCATCCTGGGGAAGTCGCTGCGGGCCGTATCGGACAACATGGATCTGGCTGATATCATGGGTATCAGCATGAAACGGATTGGGCTGACGGTATGGCTCCTGGCCTCCGTCTTCGCGGGTACGGGAGGGATTCTGCTGGCCCTCGATACCAATCTGGAGCCCATGATGGGGCTCACCAATCTCATCAAGGCCTTTGCCGCCGTCCTGCTGGGCGGCGCGGGAAATGTATGGGGGGCGCTCCTAGGGGGGCTTTTTATCGGGATTGCCGAGAATGTGGGCGTTGCCTTTTTCTCGCCAGGATATAAGGATTTTATCTCTTTCGCCGTCATTATCCTGATGCTTCTCTTCCGACCCCGGGGTATCTTCGGCATTGCGGGGGGCGTGCGCTGACCTATGGATTATCTACTCCATATCATGATACTGGTGGCGATCTATTCCATCTTTGCCATCTCGCTCAATCTGGAAATGGGGTACACGGGCCTCTATAACTTCGGCCATGTGGCTTTTTTCGGCATCGGCGCCTATGCGTCGGCGCTGTTGAGTCTTCAGGGGATGCCCGTATGGTTCAGCATGGTCTGCGCCATGATGATTGCCGGCGGTCTGGGGGCGCTCATCGCCGTACCGGCCCTGCGCCTGACGGGAGATTACTTCGGGATCGCCACGCTGGTCTTTGCGGAGATGGTACGGCTCTTTTTCCTCAATGAGCGCGGCTTGACGCGCGGCCCCATGGGATTGCCGGGTATACCCCGTCCGTCCTTCATTGCGGAGGGAGTTCACGGATTGCCCATGTACCTTGTATTCTGTGTGATCCTGACCATACTGGTATTTCTCGTCATACGTCGCGTGACGACGGGTCCCTTCGGGCGCGCCCTGAAGGTCGTCCGAGAAGACGAATATGTGGCCCAGGCCCTGGGAAAGAATGCCTTTGTATTCAAGATCAAGGCAGTTACCGTCGGTTCCGTCCTAGCCGGTCTCGCCGGTGCCCAGTGGGCCCACTATGTGAGCTACATCAGTCCGGGTGACTTCACGCTGAATGAAACCATTCTGGTCCTGCTCTGTGTCGTCCTGGGTGGACGCGGCACCAATTGGGGCCCCGTACTGGGTGCCTGCGCCATTGTCTTTTTCGGTGAAGCAGTGCGGTTTCTTCCCATACCCCCGGACTTCGGCCGTTTCGTCGCACCGATCCAGGGAATGGTCTATGGTCTGATCCTCGTCGTCATGATGTTGAAGCGGCCTGAAGGTATTCTGCCTGAGTACAGGAGTCGGTGATGTTGCGGGTTGAGCGGGTAACAAAGTGTTTCGGCGGTCTCATGGCCGTCAACGACGTGAGTTTCAATCTTGCAAAGGTGGGTATTACCGGGCTCATCGGTCCCAACGGCAGCGGGAAGACCACCCTTTTTCATTTGATCACGGCTTTTTACGCACTCGACGAGGGGCGGATCTTCTTCGATGGCAAAGAGATCAGCCGGCGTTCGCCCCATACGATCAGCAGGATGGGGCTCATACGAACCTTCCAGCAGACACGGATTCTCCCCTTTCTCTCGACGATCGACAATCTCATTGCGGCGGTGCCGGATCAGACGGGAGAGGGATTTCTTCCCAATTTTCTGAGACCTGCGCAGGTCAGACGGGAGGAGCGGCGCAACCGTGAACGGGCGGAAGAAATACTGGAGATCGTCAATATGACCCACATGAAAGATGAACTTGCCGGCCACCTCAGTTACGGGCAGCAAAAGCTGGTGGAACTGGGGCGGGTGCTCATGGCCAGCCCTAGAATGATTCTCCTGGACGAACCGACGGCGGGAATCAATCCCACGCTGATCCGGCAGCTTGTCGACATCATCGTAAGACTCAGCGAGCGGGGAATTCAGATATTTCTCATCGAACACAACATGCCCATTATGGCCGAGTTGTGTGAACGGGTGCTGGTCATGGATTCGGGGAGTCTCATATTTTCCGGTACGCCCGGCGAGGCCCAGGAGCATGAGGCGGTCATCGAGGCCTATCTGGGGAGGCGTGATCATGTTGCTTAATGTGGAAAGACTGACGGCGGGGTACGGGCCGGTCACGATTCTGCACGATGTGGATCTCGTGGTCGAGGAGGGTGAAATCGTCTGTATCATCGGTCCCAACGGTGCGGGTAAATCGACCGTCCTGCGTGCCGTTGCGGGACAGCTCGACCCGACTGGAGGCAGGATCAGCTTTGATGGGAGTGACGTGACCCACATGAGCATCGCGGACAAGGGAAGAATGGGATTGATATTTATCCCTCAGGGGGAGAATATTTTCCCGAATCTGACGGTATACGAAAACCTCGAAATAGCCGGGTCCCTGCTTGGCGACAAATCCAGACTCAATCGGGCCATCGGAGAAGTGTTTGAGAAATTTCCTATTATCAAGGACTACCGCAATCGCCCGGCCAGGATCATGTCGGGCGGCGAGCGGCAGATGCTGGCCCTGAGCCGGGCCATGATCCTGAAGCCCCGACTGGTCCTGCTCGACGAACCGTCTCTCGGCCTTTCTCCCCTGGTGGTCGATCTGATATTCAACCAGATCCAGGAGATGAACCGGCAGAGGATCTCCTTTCTCGTGGTGGAACAGAATGCCCGGAAGGGCCTGTCCGTGTCCCATCGCGGGTATGTCCTGGAACTGGGGCGGAATCGTCTCACCGGTCCCGGCAGGGAGCTCCTTGACAATCCGGAACTGCAGCGCCTCTATCTGGGCGGATAGACAACGCCCTGCCCCACATCTCAACCTCACACCTCAATGATAGGCTTGACATCAAGGACATTATACCGGTACTCTATTCTCGAACGAACTTAGATGGTATCCGGGTGTAAGAAGAATGATATATTCGGCAGTAAGAAGAAAGATACTGCTCGTAGCGGTACTGTTGCTTGCCTGTCCGGTCTTTGCCGCAGGTTCCGATAGCCCGAATCTTTTCGGCGTCGTCTCCGATGCCGTGAAACCCGTGGCATCGGACGGCGTCGTCGTGGTGCGATCCCGCCCGGTACAGGTCGATCTTACACTGTTGCAGTCTGTCAAGTCCTCCATGAGGGAAGGTCGTGCCGTTTCGAAACCGTTCTTTCTGAACCTCTTTGACGATGTCGTCCTGGAGACAACGATCAGAAAGACCGGCAAAACGTTTTTCGGCGGAGATGCCTATGTCGGAACGATACAGGGCGAGCCCTACAGTCAAGTCATACTGATCGCCAAGAGGGGTATCGTTTCCGGGAACATCTCCGTCCCCGGACATTTCTATCAACTGCGGTACGGTTCCGGGGGACTGCACCGGGTTCAGGAAATCGATCAAACTCAATTCCCGTCCGAATTGCCACCGGTTCCGGTTACGGTTCAAACGGAATCGGATCGCTTCTCCGAAGATACGGCCACGGACAGCGCTGACTTGATCGATGTCATGGTGGTCTATACGGCGGATGCAAGAGACGGGGCCGGCGGGACGACCGTGATGGAGACCCTGATCGACCTCATGGTTGCGGAAAGCAATATCGGGTATGAGAACAGCGGGGTCTTGCAGCGGCTCCGCCTGGTTCGCACCACCGAGGTGGTCTACAGTGAGGTCTCCTTCGACTGGGCCATGACAATCGAGCGACTCCGGGGAACTGCGGATGGGTATATGGATGACGTGCATGCGATGCGGGACATCTGTGGGGCGGATGAGGTCGTGTTGATCGTCAATAATACGGCCAGTTGCGGGATAGCGTACGTCATGCAGACGGTTTCAACCGCCTTTGCTTCGGCTGCCTTTGCGGTCGTATCAAGGACATGCGCTACCGGTTACTATTCCTTCGCCCACGAGATGGGCCACAACATGGGCTGTACGCATGACCGGTATACTGTCGAAACATACAACGATGCATTGGGTGCTTATAACTATTCGTACGGGTATCAGGCCCCGGACGGGGCGTTTCGCACGATCATGGCCTATACCTGTCCGAACGGAGGGTGTTCGCGCGTGAATTACTGGTCCAATCCCGACATTTCATACGGCGGTCAGCCCATGGGGGTGTATTATACGGATCCCGAGGCGGCGGACAACCGGCGGTCACTGAACAATACCGCCTCCACCGTCGCCAATTTCAGGCAGGCGGTTGTCCCACCTGTTAAGGCCCTGCCGTGGCTGATGTTGCTCCTGGGGGAGTAAGCATGCCGGTTGTGGGGCAATCAAATTGCATCGTGTAAGGTTGTAAGGATCTTGAGGTTGCCGGCCCGGTTGAATCGATAAGAACAGTTTTGCGGTCGACTGCCTGATGCCTCCCTCTTTTCGTGTCTTACGTGGATAAAAAGACCGGTTTTCTTCTTTCCGCAAAGGCATTCAGACCCTCCTTGACACGAAAGTCGCAGGCCAAGGCGAGAGAAAGTCCGGCACCCGCGGCGACACTGTGGAGCACACCTACAACCGGTTTTCCCATCCGGCTGATTTCGACAACAGCCAGATGGAGTTGACCGGCCAGGGCGTGAAATGCGGCCACGGGCCCTTCCTGAAATTGCCTCGCCCATTTAAGATCTCCACAGACACGAAATGCCCTGCCGTTGCCGGTAAGTACGATACCCTTTATTGCATTATTGGTTGCCAGCCCTGTAAGGGCTTCGACAAGGCTCGAGATCATTTCAAGATGAAAAGCGTTGTATGGTTTCAGGTCGATCGAGGATTACTTCGACAATAGTCCCATGATGTCGTACATCGATGAATCTTCCCGTTCCAAATCCTCCTCTTATGAATTGTATAGCCCCCACGGGGACATCGTACCGGGAACCGGCATCAGGACATCGTCCCGGCAAATCTCAATCAAACGCTCCTTCTGAATTTTTTCCGATACTCTCTGGGGAGGAGACCCGTCTGTTTTTCAAATATCTTTCTAAAGAATTGACTGTCTTCATATCCAACGGTATATGCGATTTCGTCAAAGGTCTTGTCGGTTGTTTCAAGAAATTCCCGTGCCCGTTCTGTTCTGACCCGTTGCAGGTAAAGAAGCGGAGTGTCTCCCGTTGCCGATTTAAATCTGCGCTCGAATGTTCTTCTGCTCATGCCGGTCTCCTGAGCGATGGTGTCGATGGAAACGGTATGAGAATAATTGTGCTCTATCCAGTTCTGAGCTTGTAAGATCCCTTCATCGTGGTGATCGCGCTGAAAGTCAAATACCGTATAGGGGAGTTGTGTTGTGCGCCCCATATCATGAAGCAGTGATTTTGAGCATTCAACGGCGACGGTATGGCCACAGTATTTTTCTATCAGATAAAAGGAAAGGTCGAGGCAGGAATGTGCCGCTCCCGAACAAAATATGGTGCCCTCGTCGGTAATCACCCGTTCGGGTTTCAGGTGTACCCGGGGATATCTTCGCTTAAACTCCTGAACGTATGCCCAGTGAGTTGTGGCCGATTTTCCATCGAGCAGGCCGGTTTCCGCTAAGAAAAACGCACCGGTACAGACGCTTGCGAGGTGTGTTCCGCTCTGAAAATGATGTTTAATCCAAGGAACAGCCGCTTTGTGCATATCCAGTGCCCTTGCAATGTTGCCGACAATTGCGGAAACAAGGATGAGATCGGTTTGATCCACATCATCGATTGAGCGGTGGGGACGCAACATGAGTCCGTTCAGGCAGGTCACAGGATTTCCATTTATGGTAACGATTTCGACCTGAAAGTACGGTGCCGGTTTTTCACCACGGATGTAGTTCCAGAAGAGCCCGGCGAGACAGAAAACGTCCATGGGACCTGTTACGGTAGTTGCAGCAGTATTATCCAATGCGAGGAGCGTAATTTTTTTCATGAGTTCATATCCGTTAATGACGATATCGAACCATTATTTGTCGTTTATGCCACTGGGAAGAGAGGTTTGCAAGTGATAAATATGTAGGAACGAATAAATCAAAAGGAGAGGGATACCTATGGACGAGAAACAGCTCATGAAGATGACAGAGATGACACTTGAGGCGTGGAACAATCAGGATGTCGCAGCGGTGCTCGCGTGTTACACGGAAGATTGTGTATATTGGGATCCGAATATCAAAGGTGCAATAGAGGGGCGGGATGCATTCGGTCGCTATCTGACAAAACTGTTTGAACAGTGGAAGATGACCTGGTCGATGCGTGAGGCATTTTTGTTTGAAGGCGGACAGGGCTGCGCATTTCTGTGGCATGCAACGCTGACACCCGCCTCGGGAGGTGATACATTCGCAATCGACGGAATGGATCTCGTTATCGTGAAGGGGGATAAGCTCCACCGGAATGAAGTGTACTTTGACCGCATGAGTTTATTCGGCACATAATGTAATGATATTTGATTCTTCACATTTTTATAAAGATGTTTTCCTTGAGGGTAACTGTTTTTCGGCGAATGAATTCGCGGCCGGTTTCTTCTCGTTAGGGCGGATACAATTTCGTTGACACTGAAGGGTGTTCTCCTTATACTTTCGTTGTTCAGGGGATATCTGTCTAATATTAAAAGAAATCGATTACATGCAAGGGGGGGATATGTACGATTTTTTACTGAAACCGGAAGAAAGGGCCCTCAGGGACGAGGTGCGAACGTTCGTGAGGGAGGAGATCACCAGCGATTTTCTCAGGAGGATGGATAAGGATGAGATAAGCTATCCCCGGGAGTTCGTGGAAAAGCTGGCGCAACACAATCTGCGGGGCATTCGTTTTCCCGAGAAATACGGGGGAAGAGGGATGAGCTGGGTGGCCGATGTGGCAGCCACGGAGGAGATAGGGTGTCTCGGCATGGCCCTCGGTTGCGCCTTCGTCATGCCTTCTATTGTGGGGGAGGCCCTCAATATGTTTGGTACTGAGGACCAGAAGGAAAAATATCTCAGGCCCTACATCGAAGGGAAGCTCGTCGCGGCCGAAGCGCTGACGGAACCGCGGGGAGGATCGGATTTTTTCGGCGCCACGACCAAGGCGGTCCTCGATGGCGACCATTTTATTCTGAACGGCCAGAAGCGTTTCGTCGTTGGAGCGGAAGGATCGGATTTCTTTCTCGTTTACTGTAAGACAAATTTCGATCCCCGTGCCCATAAATACGGGAAGATAAGCCTCCTCATCGTCGATGACGGTCCCGGGGTGGGAACGGAGTATCATTACGGACTGCTGGGTTGCAGGGGAGGAGGGACGGGACGGCTGGTCTTCAGGGATGTGCGGGTTCCGAAGGAGAATCTCGTGGGAGAACTCCACGGGGGAGCCCTCTGCTTCAATCAGATGATGATCCCGGAGAGAATGAGATCGGCCGCCGGTTGTCTCGGTGTCTGGGGTGCCCTCGATCTTGCCGTGAGATACTCGAACCGGCGGGCTGCCTTCGGAAAGCTTATCAGAAAATTTCAGGCCGTAAACTTCATGGTGGCGGATTCCATTACCCAGCTCGATGCGGCTAGAGGACTGACCTATATGGCGGCCCGTGCCGTGGACGAAGGCTATCCCAATATGCGGCGTATCGTGAGCGAGGCGAAACGCTTCTCCACCGAGGCGGCATGGGGTATCGTTAACAATGCCATGCAGGTCATGGGGGGCATCGGGTATACCGATGTCTATCCCATGGAACGATCTCTGAGGGATCTGAGACTTGCCCTCATTTGGACGGGCACCAGTGAGATCATGAATCTCATGATCCAGCACGAGTATTACGATGAGGTGCTCAACCAGCCCTACGACAGGAGAAAGATGGAACAGGATGCCATGAACCCCGACGAGAGCGAACGATGCTTCAACGACGAGGACATGTGGGCCGTCCATGAGGGTATGACCAAAGAGAGTTAGAGATCCGGGCAACCACTATCCCGGGGTACCGGGAAAATTGCTGAGTGATCGGTGCGCGTCTTGCCTGATCTGTAATCCGGTCGTATCTTGCGAAGCAGGGCTTCTTATTTTATGAGCATGCTGGACGCATCCAGTGTCAGAGGAGCCAGATCGAAGATCGGTCCCTTCAGCGGTTGTATATGAATGTCTTTTTCCACCGGCTGGAGTCTGAACGCCACATCAAACAGGTCTTCCACGTCCAGGAGCGGGACAGGAATGCTGTTCAAGGGAGTTTCTTCATGACGATGGGTATGAACGCTGAACCACGCGCTGAATGATTGTTCCGCTGCAAGGTTCTTTAAATCCGCAAGAGATTCCCTGGTTGCCTCGTCGAATTTGAACCCGTCAATGATGACCATGTCGGGGTGAAATATGTCCTGTCCGGTAAGGTCCGCGAGCCGTTCCCTGAGCCTCGGAACGCTGAAACCGGCAACTCGGAAGGTCATAATAAACCGGTGGGGGAGCAGAGTTCCCCAGATCTGGCCTGCCTGTTCAAAGGCGTAGCGCTGTGCCAGATGGTTGAATAATTCCTTGTACCATAAGGTAATCTTGTCAACAGGATCATTCAAACTTATGTGGAGAACGTTTTTGTCTCTCAGCATTGCATTGAGGGCAAGCTGAACCAGGAAAGCGGTTTTGCCGACCCCGGCCCGCGAAAGAACGGCGCCGAACTCACCCTTTGAGATAAGATCCGTAGTATTTCCCTCGAGTCCGAGGGGGTGTTTCATAGGGAAATCGTTTTTTTCCATTGTTGAGCTCCTGTATTTATCCGTTCAAGCCTTCGTTTTTCTATTGTACACCCTTCCGCTTTTTCGCCATTTTTTCGGCCAATTCCTCCGCGATTGACTGGGGAACCAGTTTGTAGAGTGCGAATTCCATGGTGAACTGGGCCTGTCCCTGTGTCGCCGATCTTAGAACGGTCGAGAATCCGAACATCTCTGCTAGAGGTACCTGTGCTTCAATAACGCATATGGGCCCATCGTCCTGTGCGCCGACGATCATTCCACGGCGCTGATTTAAGAGACCCATGACCGGACCCTGAAACTCGGTGGGTGTTTCAACGACAACCTTCATCACCGGCTCATGGATAACGGCTTTTGCTCTGGCGTACGCTTCCCGGAATGCGCCACGTGCCGCTGCCTGAAATGCATTGTCCGAAGAATCCACGCTGTGCGACGCACCGTCGTTGATAACCACTCGTACTCCCGTTACCGGAAACTCCATCCGGGGACCCTTTGCCATACATTCATAGAATCCCTTCTCGCATGCGGGTATGAACTGTGTGGGAATAACACCTCCGGTAATGCTGTTGACGAACTCAAACTCCTTATCCGTGATGGGCTCTATGTATCCAGCGACCCTGCCGTATTGACCCGATCCGCCGGTCTGCTTTTTATGGGTATAGTTAAACTCCGCTTTTTGTGTAATGGTCTCGCGGTATGCGACTCGCGGATTGCCGGTTTCTACCTCGGCACCATATTCACGCCGCATCCGCTCGACATAGATTTCCAGATGCAATTCACCCATTCCTTCAATAATCGTCTCTTTTGTTTCCTCGTCGACAAAGGTTTTGAAAGTAGGGTCTTCCTTTGTAAAACGGTTCAGGGCCTTGGACATGCTTATCTGAGATTTGTTGTCTTTCGGGGTAATGGACAGCGATATGACCGGATCGGCTACAAACATGGAACTCATGGTCAGGGCGGTTCCCGGAGACGTAAAGGTGTCACCCGATGCACAATCAATACCAAAAAGAGCACCGATGTATCCTGCGGGAAGGATCTCCATATCTTCCATCTGGTCGGCGTGCATGCGGACAACGCGGCCGACCTTGACCTTCTTCTCTGTGCGGGCATTGACTATGGTGGAACCCTTTGCAATGGAACCCTGATATACCCGGATATAGGTAAGCTGACCGTAGGGTCCGTCTTCCAGTTTGAATGCGAGGGCCACCGTCGGGTCTTCAGGATTGGATGAAAGGATGACCGGTTCTTCATTGTTGCCGGTGTCGAGGGCTTCGTTCTTCATGTCGGAGGGACAGGGGAGCAGTTCTGTCACCGCATCGAGCATAGGCTGGACGCCTTTGTTCTTATAAGCCGATCCCATCAGAACCGGTGTGATTCCACGTGTAAGCGTCCCGGTGCGCAGGGCGCTGAGGAGAAGTTCCTCCGTGATTTCCTTTTCTTCGAGAATTGCCTCGGTCAGTTCGTCCGAGAACATGGAGGCGGCGTCGATCAGTTCCTCTCTCTTTGCAGTGGCTTCCTCCATCAGATCGCTCGGAATCTCTTCGATGCGGACATTCTCTCCGTTATCGCCGTCAAAATAGACCGCTTTCATTGAAACCAGATCCACAATGCCCTGAAAATTGTTTTCGAGTCCGATCGGTATCTGCATGGCTACCGCGTTGTGCCCCAGCTTCGATCTGAGCTGTGTGATGACACGATAGGGGTTCGCGCCGCTTCGGTCACATTTGTTTATAAAAGCGATGCACGGAACTTTATACCGTTTCATCTGCTGATCGACGGTAATCGACTGGGACTGAACGCCGCCCACTGAGCACAGCACAAGGACGGCTCCGTCGAGCACTCTGAGAGAACGTTCGACCTCTACGGTGAAATCGACATGGCCGGGTGTATCGATGATGTTGATTTCGTGGCCTCTCCATTTGCAGAATGTGGCCGCCGAGGCTATGGTTATACCCCGTTCCTTTTCGAGCTCCATGGAATCCATGGTGGCACCGACTCCGTCCTTCCCCTTGACGTCATGTATCGCATGAATGCGTTTGGTATAAAAAAGGATTCTCTCTGTCAGCGTTGTTTTTCCGGAATCGATGTGAGCGCTGATACCTATGTTTCTTACTTTTCTGTCGTCCATCCCTACTTTCCCTGTTTATGGTTATTATTCGACCGTTTATAGTAAATAACCCCCCTGGCGATGGATCACCGTATGGGGGGTCCGTGGCTGTAATCAATCTGGTGCGAAAGACCGCCGCATATAGTACAATACAGTTTGCCTGTCAAGGATTATTTCGTATGCCAAGTATAAAATAGTAGGTGGCAAAAATGCAACCACGATGTTCTTGAGGGATAAATAGCATCTTGACTTTTACCGGGCGAATTGTCATAATTGAAATCAAAGAGTACATCACTTGATAGAAAGTGTATAGCAAGGTGCAAAGTTGGTAGAATTTAGCGAACTTGAACAGAAAATCAAGGGGATTATAGATGAGTATTCCGTACTCAAGGAACGGAATATTGAGCTGGAAAAGTTGTTGGAGGGGAAAAGCGCGGAACTGGAAGAGGCGAACAACAAGATAAGGACCTTACAAGACGAAAAGGATGTGGTCCGTACCAAGGTGGATATGCTCCTTGATATGCTGCATGATGTAGAGGTACCTTAGGCTCACAACAGGGGAATCGCATTTGAAAAAGCGTTTCGATATAATGGTCATTGGACGAGAATTTTCGGTCCTGAGTGATAAAGGGGATGAGTATGTAAACAGTATTGTCCGGTATATAAATGAGAGGGCTGCGGAAATAGGAGAGGCCTCAGAGAATGTAACAACTTCAGATATCGCTATATTGGTTGCTTTAAATATTACCGAGGAATTGTTTAAAGTAAAAGAAGAAAAAGAGGATCTGCAGAGCAGATTTGAAAACGGAGTTGAAGAATTAATCAGTTATATAGATAAAAAAAGCAAGTTAATCCCCTGCGATGTGCGTGATGACTTTTAGATTTTTGAACCAACACCTTATAGCTGGACGCTCTTCCTTGTTTGTGGTGTGCATGTCTGCCACTTCCTGCAAAGGAAGGGGTGGAAAGCCTGAAACGGCAACAGGGCGCTAACCCTTTTATAAGGTTCAAAAGAAAGGTTGTTACGGCATAGGCGGGGGAGAATATGGCAGAAGCAGTTCCATTTCTCTCAGGGGCCGGGATGAGATGCATTCAACCCGACCTCCATATGTCTGCGCTTGGCAGCGCGGCATGTCGTTTTCCTTTCCCCTCCCATTCCTATAATGTTTCAATTCCCAGTTTTTACATGATAATTACGGGGGGAGGTAAAAGAATTTGTCTAACATCAGTTTTATAATATTAATAGTGTTGGGGTCTGTCGCAGTTGGCGTGGCGCTGGGATATCTGATCAGAAGGATCATATCCAGCAAGATGCTGGAATCGTCCGAGAACCTGTCGCTGAGGATTACAAGTGAGGCCAAGAAAGAAGCGGAGAATATAAAGAAAGAGGCGATTCTTCAGGCCAAGAGCACCCTTCTCAAATCCAAGGGTGAATTTGAAAGAGAAACAAGAGATAGAAGGGCGGAACTCGAGAAGGTAGAAGACCGGCTTCGCCAGAAGGAGGAGAACCTGGATAAACGAGTGGACCTTTTTGTACAGAGAGAGGCCAGTATAGAAAAAAAGGAAAGCGCTGTTCTCGGGAAAGAGGCCCTCTGGAATGAAAAGCATGCCAAACTGGACAAGATTATTGAAGAGCAACGGGAGAGGCTGGAAAGAATCGCCGGGATTTCGTCACAGGAGGCAAAGGATCACCTTGTCCAGTTGATGGTGGATGATGCTCGGCACGAGGCAAGCGGCGTCATACGGAGAATAGAGGAAGAGACAAAACGGGAATCCGAAAAGAAATCGCAGGAAATACTGGCCTATGCGGTCCAGCGATATGCATCCGACTTTATTGTCGAGAAGACCGTATCGGTTGTGAATCTTCCCTCGGACGAAATGAAAGGAAGGATCATCGGCAGGGAGGGGAGAAACATACGGGCCATTGAGGCCGCAACCGGTACCGACCTGATTATCGATGACACACCGGAAGCCGTGGTCATATCGAGCTTTGATCCCATACGGCGGGAAGTGGCAAAGAGATCCCTCGAGAATCTGATCAATGACGGGAGGATTCATCCGGGGAGAATAGAGGAGATCGTCAAGAAGGTACAGACCGATATCGATAAAGTAATCCGGGAAACCGGTGAACGGGCATCATTCGATGCGGGGGTGCACGATCTCCATGCCGAACTACTGAATCTCCTCGGGAGGTTGAGATTCCGGACAAGTTTTTCCCAGAACGTTCTTGAACATTCCATGGAGGTCTCACATATTGCAGGAATGATGGCCGCCGAACTCAAGGTGAACGTAAAAGATGCCAAGAGGGCCGGATTACTGCACGATATCGGGAAGGCGGTCGATCACGAAATCGAAGGGCCCCATGCCGCCATCGGAGCGGAGTTTGCCAGGAAATACGGTGAATCCGAAAGGATTGTTCAGGCTATCGCCCAGCACCATGACGACGGGCGGAACAATACCATCCTGGGTGTTCTGATACAGGCGGCGGACACCCTTTCGGCCGCGAGACCCGGTGCCCGCAGGGAGATGCTGGCCACATACGTGAAACGGTTGAGCGAACTGGAGGGGATAGCGACATCGTTCAAAGGTGTTGATAAATGCTATGCCATCCAGGCGGGAAGAGAGATTCGTATCCTCGTTGAAAATGACAAGGTGTCTGAGAATGATGCCGTGATGCTCTGTAAGGATATTGTGAAAAAGGTTGAATCGGAGCTTACCTATCCCGGACAGATAAAGGTAACGGTCATACGGGAGATGCGTGTATCCGATTTTGCAAAATAGGACGGAAAGATCTGAAGCGTGAAGGTACTCTTTATCGGAGACATCGTGGGGAGCCCGGGGCGAAGAGCGGTACGGGTTCTCCTCCCCGGCATAGTGGGGAACTACGGCATTGACATCGTTATTGCGAATTGCGAGAACGCGGCCGGGGGATTCGGGGTGACCAGAAAGATTGTCGAAGAACTCTACCAGTACGAAATAGACGTTTTGACTTCCGGGAACCATATATGGGACAAAAAAGAAATCATTGATTTTATTGACGACTACGAGACTCTT
>DAISYQ010000056.1:0-15033 GCA_036825195.1 Syntrophales bacterium | reverse complement strand
CCTGCTGTCTGTAACAGACTAAAATAGTTAACACAATAAAGCAGCATCGTCTTCAACTGAACGATATTCTTCACAATATATAATATTGACAAAAATGACATAATTTCATATGCTTAAACTTAATTGAGCAATCAACTCAATAATCCTTTCAATCAGCCATTCAACTTTAAATAGTGTATGGAGGAAGACCAATGAAAAGTCACCGGCCATGTGTTGTAGTAACAGTTTTATTGGCGGTAATGAGCTGCACAGTATGGTTTTCAATTAACTACACATTAGCGGCGGAAGAAACGGCGATAAACTACTCCAAGACGAAAAATACCGGCACTAAGCTCGACCGTATCCAGCCTGATACGGACAAACCGATCCGGCATCAAGACTACGGTAATGTGCCACTGTATTTTATCGAAAACCGGGGCCAGATTGACAGTCAGGTAACATACTACGCCAGATGCACAGGACAGACGATCTTCTTTTCCAACGAAGGCGTTACCATAACCCTGACCCAAGGGGTAAAAGAGACAGCAACTATAGTGGATACTGTGGCTACACCGCAGACCGGGGATCTTCATGGGGTAAGACACTCGATCGTACGTCTTCAACCCGTAGGGATGCAGAAAACCGTCACGATCACGGCAACAGAGCCCCGGGAATGCAAGGTTGCTTATTTTATCGGCAACGACCCGAACGCATGGCAAACTGATATTCCCACCTATGCGGGAGTTCTCTATCGGGAGGCCTTTACCGGTATCGACCTGAAATTCTACGGCAACAACAAGAATCTTGAATATGACATTATAGTGCGGCCCGGTGCCGATCCCGATCGGGTGCGCTTTGCCTATCAGGGGGTGGAACATCTGGAAATAACCCCGGCGGGCGACCTTGCCCTCCACCTCCCGGACGGAGGGGTGCTTCTGCAGAAGAAACCGATCATCTATCAGGAGATCGACGGAGCACGGGTGCACTGTGATGGCACCTTTATGGTACATGACAATCCTTCCGGACCCACCTTCGGATTCACCATAGCCTCCTACGACCGCAACCACACCCTCATCATCGATCCGGTGATAGCATACTCCACGTACCTTGGAGGTGCCAGTAACGAATACGGACAAGCCATCGCGGTGGATATAACGGGTGCGGCATACATAACCGGATTTACCCTGTCTGCAAATTTCCCCACCATCAATCCTTTGCAGGCGGTCAGCGGCAGTTCCTATGACGCCTTCGTGGCCAAGCTGAGCCCAGCCGGCAACGCCTTGATATACGCTACCTACCTGGGAGGCAGCGGCGAAGACGAGGGAAAAGGCATTACGGTAGATTCTACCGGTGCAGCCTATGTCACCGGAAGAACCAGATCATCTGATTTCCCCGTTCACAACGCCATCCTGTCATCCATTAGGGGATCAGAAGACGGTTTTATCGTCAAGCTGAACCCGGCGGGCAGCTCTTTCAGCTACGCCACTTACTTCGGCGGCACCGGTCAGGATTACGGGACCGGCATCGCGGTTGACACCTCCGGATCCGCCTACGTTACCGGGATGGCCTATTCCACCGATCTTCCCACCACCGTTGACGTCCTTCAGACCACTAATGCCGGAAGCGCCGACGCGTTTGCTGTGAAGCTGAACGCCGCAGGCAGTGCGCTCAGTTACGCTACCTATCTGGGAGGCAGCGGATACGAAGTTCCCATGGGCATCGCAATCGATTCAGCCGGAGCCGCTTATATCATTGGCATTACCATGTCCTCAGACTTTCCCATCAGCAACCCCATCCAGGAGAACCACGGAGGAGGAGATTACGACGCCTTTGTGGCCAAGCTAAACGCTGCGGGTAGTGTACTCAGCTATGCCACCTACTTGGGGGGCAACGACTATGACAACGGGAAACGCATTGCTGTGGACTCAGCCGGAGCCGCTTATATCACCGGCTACACTGAGTCTAGCAACTTTCCCACCCATAACCCCATCCAGGGATCCCATGGAGGAGGGGATTATGACGCCTATGCGGCCAAGCTGAACCCGTCGGGCAATGCCCTCGTTTACGCAACTTACCTGGGGGGCAACGACAGTGATAAAAGTTTCGACATTGCGGTTGATTCAGCCGGTGCCGCGCACGTGTGCGGATACACCGAATCATCAAATTTCCCAACCCGCAATCCATTGATGGATACCATGTCCGGGAACAGTGATTCCTTTGTCGTCAGGATCAATCCGGCGGGCGATGCCTTCAGCTACGCCACGTACCTTGGGGGGAGCGGAAACGACTGTGCATACGGCATTGCAGTGGATGCTTCGGGTGCCGCTTATGTTACCGGATCTACAGGGTCCTCCGACTTTCCGACACGCAACGCCGTGCAGGGTGAATTGAACGGAGGTGCGTTTTCCGATGTTTTTATCACAAAGATCCGTCAGGCCGGCACCAATCCCGCCCTTCCGCTCCTCCTCCTGCAGTAGACGCGAAGGGGACACAGGGGCAAAAAACAGAGTGTCTGACCTTCAGACACCGTAGTCAGGGAGCGATCCGTATCTACCCGTTTGAGGCCGTCTCTTAAGTGTTTTCTATGAACGGGTGGAGACGATCTATCCTGAAATACATGAGCAGTCTGATAAACTCGGCGCAGTGGAGAGGATTCGATTGCATCCCGAACAGATGGCTGTGGCAGGAGCAGTCACTGGAGCCGAAACCGGGGATCTTCCAGTGGGCGATCTTCTCCATGGCCCGGGCCACGGGACATTCCAGCGGGACCGAGGAACGGAACGGCAGCGCCGTTACAAATTGGGCTGCCTGCCGGAGATAATCGATGTGCCAGTGGAAGTTTTTCCGCAGCCGTCGGTGCCGTTCCAGGCGGGGTGTCAGACCGGCCATGGCAGATCCCACATACACATAATATCCGGGTGGGAAAAAAATGGTCCCCATTTTCCCGACGGCGATCTCTTTCCCCTCGCGCAACCGCAGTATCACGAGGTAGCTTCCCCGATCTCTGACCTCCTGTTCAATGAATTCCCAGGGGATATTCAACAGTCCGGTCTTTTCATCCAGCGTCAGGTTCTCGTTCCATCGCACCGACACGGGGAAAAATCGAATCCGTTCTCGACACGCAAGCATGGTTGTGGCGAAATGAAGATCCGTATGGTAGTCGGGGAGAAAGTACTCGGCCCCGGGCCAGTGGACCACAAACATGACGGCCCCTTCTCTACCCTGTTCGGATAAGGCGGCCAGTTCACGCAGGTGACGCGCTCCCCGCTCGGTGACGGCATCGGGGAACATGGCGATCCGTTCTCCAATGAGGGTACAGGATTTTACTTCCATCAACAGCTCCCTGCCCTCATGTTCGAGCAGGAGATCGAAGCGGGAACGGCCCACCGTAATCTCTCGCCCTATGACCCGCGCCCCTTCCAGACCCGGCACCTTTCCACTGTCGATCAGATAGCGAGCGACGTCGTTGGTTTTGTGAGTGTGGAGCATGATCGGTACCCCATCCCGCTCAACCGCCACCACGGTACAGGGATATTTTCGCTGATCCGATGCTCCGTCCCGGGTCAGATAGATGGTCCGGCCCGGAAGTAACAGCTCGTGGAGCCTGCCCGGATTGGGCAGAAAGGCCGATATTTCCTCCCTTCCCTTCAGACACCGCACCACAAACCGGTTCGGCCGGTCTATGAATACGGCTTTTTCAATACGATGAAAGAATTGCATGATTAATCAATGGATAACGGACTCATTCGCCCTGATTGAGGAGCAGTAAATTAAGCCACGGCATCGCCGTAGCGGTGCCTCCCGACGATGGTTCGTCCCATCGGGCGATGTTGCTGACGACTGCCTCTCCGGCCTGGGTGAAAGCTCCTCCGGCCGTGATCGATCCGGTGTCGATTCGGGCCACGGCGTAGACGTCGCTGTTCGTCCCGGAATCGAGCGCCGACCATACAGTTCCGTTCCATTTGGCGATATAGCTGGCTGAGACACTGCCGACAGAGGAAAAATCCCCTGCGGCGTAGAGGTTTGTTCCGTCTAGGGTGAGAGATTTGACATCATCATTGGCGCCGGACTCAAGTTGATTCCAAGCGCTGCCGTCCCAGCAGATGATATTGTTTGCATACACCGGTGCAGTTCCTGCGGACTGAAACCGCCCCCCGGCATACAGATTGCTCCCGCCATAAGCGAGGGACCAGACGTACCCGTTGATCCCCCCACCGACGTCCGACCAGGTAGTGCCGTTCCACTGAGCCAGATGATTTACACCGGTCCCGTCGGCCGTCGTAAAATAGCCGCCGGCGTAAAGGTTGTCGGCGTTGTCGCACACAAGGGCATGCACATCGTCGTTCAACCCCAAACCAAGGGTATGCCAACCGGTGTCGTTCCACATGACAATATTGTTGACGGTGAGTTCCTGAAGAATCCCATACACTATTTTTTCAAATTCCCCGCCGATATAGAGGTTGTCGGAGCTGTCCACCACCAGGGCTCGAACCGCTGATCCATCAGAGATCCCCGGATAATCGACCGGGCCGACCGCCGACCATTCGGATCCGTCCCACTTGGCTATCTTGTTGGCCGTCACCGTGCCGGCGGCATTAAAATTTCCACCGGCGTACAGATTTCCGCTACTGTCAATGACCAGGGCATACACCGTTCCGTTGAGAATTCCGTCTCCCAGGGGCAACCAGGAGGTGCCGTTCCACATGGCGACGCGGTTGGCGGCAGCGCCTCCCGCGGTGGTGAAGCTGCCCCCGGCATAGATGACACCCGACTCACTGACAGCCAGCGCCAGGACTTGACCATTTGTTCCCGAACCGAGGGCTGACCATTCCCCGGCCTGCGAGAAACCAACGGCAAAAACAAAGATGACGAGAATCATAATCAACATGACTGTTCGTAGAAGTGCGATCTGCTTCATAGTGACAATGAACTCCTTGTTTTTGTCCGGCAGTTTTAAAGAAAAGTCGGCATCTGTCAAGAAAATTTGAGGAAAACAAAGAAAAAAAACGGATGGGATTCAGGTGAAGGGAATGAACTGCGCGAGGGAAAGCGCCCTCTGTGAAAGGCGCTTTCCCTCTTTAAGCTTTGTTATGATGGGTCGAGGATGCGACCCATGAAGATGATCGTTCCGGTGACACGATCACGAATGAAGAATATGAACGGCCGGTTCACGATAAACTCCGTTTCCGGTACGTCGCCATATCCCCCGCCTCCCCCGCCGATTGCCGTAACGGCAGCCGCTTCAGTGCCCTGTTCATCAACTCTGATGAATGCCTTGTGTTTGGCAAAATGGAGGTAAATCCATAGGGGCACCCCGTCCATGCCGGAAAAATCGGCCGTACGGAATATGAACGCATCGGTCATGCCCATCTGAGAGAAGACTGGGATAAGATCGATAAGCTCAGGCTCGCATTCAAACTTTGGAAACTTGAGAATGACTTCCTCATATTCAAGTTCTTCTATGATCTGGGCCAGTTTTTCGGAGGTAAGCGATGCCTCGAATTCGTCGAATTTCCCCTCTCGTGGAAGCAGCACAAGCATTCCGGCGGTATTTCCCAGGTATGCCAACTCAGCCGCCTGATAATTGTCGCCCTCGCTATAATTCACGGAGAACTGCTTATTCATCATGGATATGGGGACTTCTCCCTCGGGGGTGTAAAAGACATCGTCAACGGTGCCAGCCTCTTCAAATGCGCTTGCCCACCGTGCCTTGAAGTAGATAGCGTTCACCAGGACAAAGAGAGAATATTGATTAAAGTCGGTCGGCACGACGATGCCGTTGATCAATCCCTCGGTTTGCTCGCTCACCCAGTCGTTAATGGCTGCGCTTGAACTGTCCGGCTGGTTCTGCAGATCGACCAGACGGATTCCGGCGCCGTAGTTCCCCGCCAGAAGGTCAAGATATTCCGGCAGGAAATCGTAGTCCGTCTGCCCCCACATGGAATTTACGATATTAAGCTGAAAGTCTTTCTCACCATCATCGTTGTAATCCTGTTCTCGCGAAGTCAGATCCAGTGACAGGGCATTAAAGGCGGGATGCAGCGTATCCTGGTTCAGGGTGTAATGCAGGGCATCTTTCATCTGGGTTTCCGTATTGTTGCGGGCGCCTCCGTAAACCATGGCAGAGCACAGTGAGATGCTGTACGGAGAAAAGAATCTGTTCTCGTCGGGTTTCTCATCCACCAGTATGTGGTAGAGATCGAATGTGAAGGCGGTATTGTCCTCAACCAGCGTTGCGATATCTTCCCCCGCTACATCAGGCGAGGTGTCGCGTTCTACGTCAGATTTAACAAGGGTTGGTTCATTGGCGGTTACGGTTGTTGAAGAAGAGGAGGAATGATCATCATCACTACTGGTGCACCCTGAAAGGGCAAACAATGCAGCCAGTGACATACAAATAATGAAAATTCCCATACGGTACATAATTTTCACTTTTCTATCCTCCTTTCTTAGGTTTGGTTTTAAAGATCTTTTACTTCTGATAAAAGGCGATCGAACTGTTCCACATCGACGACCGGCGATGTGGTAAAAGAAATCCCTGTCAACTTACCGAGTGCCACCGAAACTGCCAGTGCCTTCTGCGTATCGGGAAGATCCAGGGTAAAGACGAGATCATGTTCCCCCGCCACGGCGTACATAGAGACCACCTTCCCCCCGTTCTGTTTGATGATCTCAACGGCCTTTTTCGTCCGTTCCGGAGAAGCATGATCCAGGGCCTCTTTGGAATACTTTCCAAACATCATAAATATCGGCATAGCTAAATCCTCCTTTATGCTAATTGTTAGCGGTTTAGGTAAGATAAACTATTATGTACAGCCCTCGTATGTTACCATTTTCGGAAGGATTTTATCTCTTTCGGACCAGACAGTCAACCACCGACTTTCCGGTGATCATCCTTTATGTCTCTGCCTCTCCCCCGACCGAAAGGGCCATGCCGATACTACTAATATAACATTTGTTTCTTATGCCATTTATTACAGAATGTCAACCAAAAGAATTTTTTCCGTTCGGATCAGATAGTCAATCACCGACTGAGTGTCTTTATAAGTTCAAATTCATTATTTTACTCATCGCCCGCCACGCACTGCCCGTACATAATAAAGGTTCGACTTATTGCCCCAGTCTTCTATACCGTTGTGTATATTGACGCCCCAGGCGGAGTAGTAATAGGCAGAAATGGTAGTAGATGACCAATACGATCCTGTCAGACCTAAGAAAGGATGCCCGGCCGGCAGGGCGGGATTTAATCGTGATTTATCCACAAGACTGTGAAGCTCATTGACGTTAGGCAGGCGCCAGTCGCCTTCAGAAGAGCCGTCTGTAAGACCGCAATCACCATGTTTCAGAGCATTGCATACTACAAGGGCTTCTGCCCAGTTCTTTTGTCCCAAATCGGTGCTGTTCTTCAGCCAGATCAGACCGGTCAGGTTGTCCGTTACCGTGCCGTTGCTATTGTCAGTAAAGCGCGGGTCTGGCCATGCCACACCTTTTTGAAGTTCACCATCCTGGCCGGTACCGGAGCAATCTATTGGATTACCGGCTGCATCATAGCATTGCGTCTGCCCTGTCTTCGGCACAGGAGCAAAATTCTTCTTCTGGGTGGGGATCACATAAAAATCCCCCGCAAGTGCAAAGGTCCAGCTTAATACAAGTTCAAAAATCAGTACAGATATCCAGCATATTCTCCTCATATCATCTTCCTCCCTTTCCAATCTCCAAAAGAAACCAGCCGTATAACAAATGGGGTGATTCTGTTCTTCCCTCGAGTGTGATTATCTTGCTGCGTCACGTTATTACATCGCCATGTATAAATGTCAATTCACTTTTAGACTATGTTCCTCCGGTGTCTTATTACATAGGTCTTGACAGGAGCACCTTGCAGCATTATGTACTCAAGCAATTACTTTTGCAGACGAGAAAGGAACTAACTTTCGTGGAATATCCCGATACCACCATGCCAAGGGTTTTCAGGGAACGTGTCGGTCAGCTGGGAGACCGGGCATGCGTAGCTTATAAGAACAATAACGGGGAGTATGTCGACATTTCCTGGAATGAGATGAATGATATGGTTCGCAATCTGGGGCTGTTTTTTCTGTCCCGGGGTATTGCCCGCAACGACAAAATTGCCCTTTTTGCGGCCAACCGCTTTGAATGGTGGGTTGCGGACCTGGCTATTCTTTCGATCGGGGCGGTCAATGTCCCGATCTATGCCACCAACTCGGCCAGTGAGGCGGAGTACATCATAAGCAACTCGGACACCCGTATATGCCTGGTCGGTACGGAAGAACAGTTAGGAAAGATTCTGGAAGCCAGGGCCAATTTGCCCGAACTTGACGATGTGATCGTCTTTGACCACTGCGGGGAGGATTTTCCCGGTGTAACACAATTCCGAACAGCCCTGGACGAGGGGCGTACCTATGACGATCCGGAGGAATTCGACCGTCAATTAGAAATGGGCTCGACCGAAGACCTGGCAACCATCATCTACACCTCCGGCACTACCGGTGAACCGAAGGGGGTCATGCTCTCACACCGCAATCTCCTGGTCAATGTGCTGCAGAGTATTGGTGTGCATCCCGAGTACTTCGACGAGGAGCACACCTTCCTGTCGTTCCTTCCCCTCTCGCATGGCTATGAACGTATCGTCGGTTTCTATATCCCCATCTACGGGGGCAATAAGGTGGTCTTTGCCGAGAGTTTCGCTAAAGTCCTGCAGAATTTTCAAGAGGTGCGGCCCACATTTATCGTCAGTGTCCCCCGCCTGTACGAAAAGATCCGGGCCGGCATACTGGCCAAGGTGGACAAGGCTCCCGCGCTGAAGAAGGCCCTCTTTACCTGGGCCATGGGAATTGCCCGTAAGAACCTGCCCTACAAATGCAACAACAGGTCGCGCCGGGGACTGTTCGCGTTGCAGTACCGCCTGGCTGACCGGCTGGTCTTTTCCAAGCTGAAGGAAGCCCTGGGCATGGATCGCATTGCCCTGGCCTTTTCCGGAGGCGGGGCCCTCTCCGTACCGGATCTGGAATTCTTCCTTGGCATGGATATGAATGTACTGGAGGGCTACGGCCTGACCGAGGCAAGCCCTTCCATCTCAACCAACCTGCCCCACCGCATCAAACCGGGGACGATCGGTCCTCCGCTGGAGGATACGCAGATCAAGATCTCCGATACCGGAGAACTGCTGGTCAAGGGCCCGCAGATAATGATGGGGTATTACAAGGATCCGGCCGCGACCGAGGCTGCTTTTACCGAAGACGGTTTTCTCCGGACCGGAGACATGGCCGAAGAGGATGAAGACGGCTTCATCCGGATCACGGGTCGGCTCAAGGATATCATTATCACCTCGGGCGGCAAGAACATTGCGCCCCAGAATATCGAAAGCAGCCTGATCACCTCCCCCTTCATCGAACAGGCGGCTGTAATCGGAGAAAACCGCAAATTCCTGTCGGCCCTGGTGGTACCGGAGTTCAAGGCTCTGGAAAACTGGTGCCGGAACCAGGGTCTTACCTTCGACAGCCGTCAGGATATGATCCACCATGAGAAGGTCATCCGTCTCTTTGAAAGTGAAATCAAGGCCCTTACCGGTCATTTCGCACAGGTGATGCAGATCCGGCGCTTCATGATCATGTATCATGAATGGTCCCAGGAAACCGGTGAACTCACCCCGACACTCAAGATCAAACGAGATGCGATCAATCGGAAGTATGCCGATCATATTGAAGAACTGTATGCCGATGCCAAAACCTGATCTCTGCGGGCGAACAGGCAGAAATACAGAAAGCATATGATTTATTGAAGCATTTTCCCAACGATTCAGGTATAAGCATACCAGACTGCAGGGGGTCAATCGATACAAGGAGGAGAAAAATGGAAGAGTACGAAGAGCTTGATCCGGAATTCAAGAGTATTCTGATCGACACGATGAAGAATCGGTCACCCTACTGGGCGCTTCTCGGGATGGAGATTGTCGATGTAAAGAAGGGGTGGGCGAAAGTCAGGCTTCCCTTCAAGAACGAACTCCTCCAGCCCCTCGGGGTCGTACACGGCGGCGCGATCTTTTCCCCCGCCGATTCAGCCGTGGCAATGGCACTGATCGGTCTGGTGGAACGCGACGAGTTTTTCTCGACCATGGAGATGAAGATCAACTATCTCATACCCTTCCGGGAGGGTGAAATTACGGCGGAGGCGCGGATCATCTACAAGGGAAGCAAGACGGCCCTGGGAGATGTTGAGATACGGAACGCCGACGACGATCTGATCGCGAAGGGTCTCTCCACATACATGATCATGAAAAGCCGTAATAATAACGTCTATCATGATCACCGGTAACTGATCCCCGGCAATCATCATTCACTGCGCAGGGTAATGCGGAGGATCTCACCGGGACGCCAGAGACGCATGCGCGGCCCCCAGGTGCCCGTGCCTCTGGAGACGATTGCCGTCATCCCCGACACATCATACCGCCCCTCCAGCAGCGGATAGAAGATGCGCACCACATAGCCGAAGGGCCACACCTGCCCGCCGTGGGTATGACCGCTCAGCATCAGCCCTACCCCCACCCGAGCAGCGTCTTCCGTCTGCCACGGCGTGTGCGAAAGCAGGATCGTCGCCCCCGAGGGCCGACCCTCCAGAACCTTTGCCACATGATTCCCCGTCAGGCCGTGCCGATGACGTATCGTCAGATCGTCGACACCCGCCACGATCAGACCGGGAGCAACTTCAGCCCACCGGTCGCGAAGCAGGTGAAATCCGGCCCGCTCGATGAGTCCGATAGTACCACCGCCATAAAACTCGTGATTACCGGGAACGACCCAGACGCCGAGGGGTGCCGAAAGATCACGCATGACCGGAAGCAGATCGTCAAACGAACCGCCGTGTCCCTCGAAGAGATCACCGAGCAGAAAGACCATATCAGGCTTCTCCGCCTCTACCTGCGCCACCCGTTCACGCAACCATTCCTTACCGAGCAGCGTTCCCAGGTGGAGATCGGACAGGGCGACAATCACCGTACCGTCCATATCACGCGAAAGCCCGGGAAGATGAACCTCGTAGTTGTGGATTACCGGCGGCCGTAAACCCTGAACAAGGGCGATCACGGAAAGGATCACTCCCGCTATCAAGGCCGCTTCCCGGAGAAATGGCGCAAAACGGGGCATGAAAAAGCCGAAACCGGTAACAAGATCGACCGCGAGAAGACACACGAAGAGCAGGAACAGCACCGCCATCCAGTGCATGCCTATGAGTTCCAGCCACCATGCCGCGGCTCCCGTGCCTCCGTGGCCGTAAATGCGACCGAACAGAAAGAGCAGCCAGAGAACCACGCCCGCGCCCGCCAGCAGCAGCCGGTGATCTCTGAGCAGCGGAACGGACGCCGCGCGCCAGAACACATAGAGCTGTATTACCGTTAAGATGGAAATAAGGATATAGCCGAACACGCCCCCTCCCGCCCCTGAAAATCGAATCAGTGAGCATTGGTATATTGTGCACCGCTGCCTGCGATGTCAAGTTGTATGCGGAAACAATGAAGGTGCCGCGTTACATTGGCGGTACAAGATCCTTTATTTCTTCTTGCCCTTCCTGACCTTGTCCTTTTGGAGTTTATTCTTCTCTCTCAGCAGGCGGGATACGTCTTTCTGTCTTCTTGAAACCTTTTCTTTTGCCATAGCCGGTCAGACCCTTACGATTTACATCTGAAATTATTCAGCAACAGGTTTTTTCCCGTTTCATTTTCCGCCGATCCGTCCGGCCATCAGTTCCGCTATGGCCTCGGTTGTTTCGATCCGGCTCAGGACGATCCTGAGCACCGCAGTTATCGGAACGGCCAGGAACATCCCGGGCACACCCCACACCAGGCCCCAGAACATGAGGAAAAGGAGAACCGTAATCGGATGCAGGTCCATCCGCTCCCCCATCAGCTTGGGCTCGACCACATTCCCGACCGTGAACTGTATGACCATTGAGACGGCCAGGACAATCCAGAGTTGCCATCCGAATCCGAACTGGAGGAGCATGACCGGGACCGGGATCACCGTGGCGGCAATGGAGCCGATCGTGGGGATGAAATTGAAGAGGATGGTCAGAACGCCGAAGAGAAAGGCCATCTCGACCTGAAACGAGACGAGAAGGATAAAGACCAGTATGCCGGTGACGAAGGAGGTCAGGAACTTGGTAGCCACGTACCGGGAAATACTGTGTTTCATATGATATATCAACTGGTTATCGTCAGTCTCCGAAACGGTTTCGCCGAGAAGGAAAAAGAAGACAAATATGATGACCAGCAGCAGGTTCCCCAGGAACGTACCGGCCGCTATGGTGATGTTCCCCGCTACGGAAAAGAAGGGCAGTTTCTTGATATATTCTTCTATTGAAATATCGCTGATTGTATATCCGAATCCCTCAGCGGTGGTCCTCGCCCACGATATGAATTCGACGATTCGTTCTTTGTATTGTGACGCGTCTCTGAAAAAACCGTTCAGTGAATTGAAGATAAAAATGCTGATAAGGGTAATACAGACGATAAATATCACCGTCACCAGTATGACGACGAGGGCGCGCGGCCATTTCAGCTTTCTGTTCAACCCTTCGATGATGGGTGAGAGGATCGCATAGAGAAAAAAGGCTATGACAAAGGGGATCAGGATCGACCGGGTATAGATCAACGCAACCGTGACGGCCGTCGCCGCCAGGATCAACAGGCAGATGTTGTTTATTCTTTCGTATTGTGTGGTCATAGTCATCACCCTGTTAAGCGAAAATAGGAAACACAGGTGAAAAAATGAAACCTTTTTAAAAACCCATCACATCGATGTCAATGCTCATACATAGCATGATGTCAGGGTATCATCAATATATTACCGAACGGTTCGATAAACGCGGGATACCCCCTGTATTGGCAACTATCTCCCGACGACCGATCAGTTATACGGGGCACTCATGCGTGCTCTTCCCGGCATGTAACGTCAGCACAGTATTTACAGACCTGCCATTCACTCTTTTGTATGCGGACATTCATAGAAATAGATCGGATCGTCGTGCATCGTCGCGGAGGGACGGATGGTCTGCACCGGACGCCACCCGGGGAGAGGGAAATTGCAGGAGACGACGCGGGTACCCGGTTTGAGTTCTCCTTCGAGCTTCTTTGCCAGCCGCCCCATGACATCGGGAAAGAGGTAACAGAAGACCACATCCGCTTCACTCAAATCTTCATTCCAGAAATTCCGGCACCGGACGGTGACACCTCGCCTGCCCAGACTCAGGAGCCAGGCGATGGCGAACAGGAGGGGATTGATCTCATACCCCCGGCAGCGCGCGCCGTAGCGCTTCGCCGCCTCGCGAATCACCCGCCCGTCACCGCACCCCACGTCGACAAGGTACTGATCCTCATCCATGGTGAGATGATCGAAGGCGGTCTTCACCCTGATCCGCGCCGAGGGATGAAACATCGCCCCCCGGGTGACCGGAGAGACCGCGATGATGGAGAGGCTGACGAGCAGGACGGCGATGGTGACAATCGCCACAATAGCAAAGACTATGTAGATCCATGCGTGCATGATGGCCGTCCGCTTCCATAGAGAGTCATTCAGGCCGCATCCTATCCGCCGCCCCGGAGAATGTCCAAGAAAAAATGCTGGAGGGACTATGTTCAACATTCAGCGATTAAGTGTATTGCGATATGCACTTTTATACATAGTATGTCGAATAATTCTCGACATACTATGTCAGATAATGCTATTATTCGACCACATAACTGATATGCTGGTAATCACATGATAGAAAAGATACGAAAGAAGATCCCCTTTGAGGAATTCGACTATCAGATGCTTATGAGTTGTCTCAATGGCTACGCCCGCCCGCGAGACAAGATATCCGCTCTCATCAGAAAGGGTCATATCATACGGGTCAAGAAAGGGTTGTACGTCTTTGGCGATGATTTCCGCCGAAGTTCGATCTCACGGGAACTCTTAGCTAATCTTATATATGGTCCTTCGTGCGTTTCCCTCGACTATGCTCTTCACTATTACGGTTTCATCCCCGAGAGAGTGGAGGCGGTCACGTCGGTTACAAGCGGCAGGGCGAGACGATTCTCCTCGCCTTTCGGACTATTCATCTATTCGCGAATCCCTCTCGGGGCATACCAGATCGGCATTGACCGTGTGGCGCTCGACGATGACCGTTCCTTTCTCATTGCCACCCCCGAGAAGGCGATCTCCGACAAAATATCCAACAGTCGAGGGACAGGTATAAGAACACAAAGAGAGTTGGAGACGTACATCCTTGATAACCTCCGTATCGACAGCGGAACCCTCTCTCCACTGGATCCCGACCTCATTGACCATATCGCCCAAGCCTACCGGTCGCGTAAAATACGATTACTGGCGGGTGTAATCAGGAGGCTGAAGCACACCAGGCGAGAGAACAATCATGCATGAAGCCATAATCCGCATGCTGGAACAATACGAATCACGCACTGTCGAAGATTATGTGCGCGCACTGAGAGAGATCCTCCAAGAAATTACGCTGCTGGGACTCTGGCGAAGTAAATTTTTTGAAAAGTCTGCCTTCTATGGAGGGACGGCACTCCGTATCCTCTACGGACTCGACCGCTTCTCGGAAGAACTTGATTTCACACTCCTGGCGCCGAACGATCGGTTTGATATGAAGTCCCACACCGATGCCCTGCAACGGGAGCTCAATGCCTTCGGGTTCGACGTCCATATGGAAGTTCGTCAGAAAATCAAAAGCAGCGCCGTACAATCCGCCTTTCTGAAGGCGCGTACCTTCGAGCAACTGCTCTCAATCGATACCCCTCAAGAGATAGCGCGGCAGATCCCCAGAGGTCAGGTAACGAAAATAAAGCTTGAGGTGGACACGGACCCGCCTTCAGGGTTTGACACGGAAGCGAAATTCCTGCTGGCACCGATCCCCTTTTCGGTGAGGACCGTCGTCGTCCCCGACCTCTTCGCCGGGAAAATGCACGCTGCCCTGTGCAGGCGTTGGAAAACGAGGGTCAAGGGAAGGGACTGGTACGATCTCGTATGGTTCGTCACCTACCAC
>DAISYQ010000055.1:0-15502 GCA_036825195.1 Syntrophales bacterium | reverse complement strand
CAAGAACAAACACCTGACGGATAAACAACAGCCCCCGCTGTGCAAGGCGGGGGCTTTTTCGTTTCTGCCGCTTCTCAATGTGGAACGGAACCAGGCATCATGTCTGTTTATGAGCATGCGATTAATCTTTCAAACGGAACGATACCTGGACCCGCGCCCGGTAAGTCTTCACCTTTCCCTCTTCAATGGTCATGTCCAGTCGGGTAATTTCCGCGATCCTCAGATCGTGAAGAGTTGTGCCGGCTGTCTCCACGGCATGTTTGGCCGCATCTTCCCATGACAAGTCACTCGTTCCTACTAAATCGATAATCTTGTATGTACTTTCAGGCATGGTGTTTTCCTCCTTTGCGTCAAAGATTGTATAAAAACCCGGTTAACGCCAGGTCACGGAACATATTCCTGAGGATGACTTACATATGAATGGGAAATGCGAATGGATTTGAAGAGGATGTTACGTGCACGCCTTCGCAGAGACAGGTTCTGTGCGGAAAGAATACAAGCGTTTTGAGAAGAACGGTTTAAAAAACGGAGTTCGACGAAGCGTTACAGAGCAGTCCCCGTGTATGTTTTGTCTCTATAATGCAGGACAACCGGGATTTTGTCAATCAGTTTATTAAGAAAATCGAATATTGACGAGCCTGCAAAACTGTGCGAGATTATCATCTTAAAGGGAGGTTCAAAACATTATGACAGAAGAAATTCTTCCCAATCTGTACCGTACCGAAATTCCTCTGCCCAACAGTCCCTTGAAGTGGCTCAACAGCTATATCATCAGAGGAGACGATCGGTTTCTGATTATCGATACCGGGTTTAATCGAGAGGAATGCCTGAACGCGATGAACGAAAGCCTGCAGAAGCTCGGTGTCGATCTGGACAAGACCGATTTTTTCATTACCCACCTGCACATAGATCACATAGGGCTTCTTGGTGCACTCGCCTCGGAAAACGCCAAGGTCTTCTTCAATGAACCTGAGGCACAGCGCATATATGCCGCCCAATATTCCTGGAAGGATTACTGGCAGAAGATTATGGATGTGTATATCGCCAACGGTTTTGACGCTGAGGTTGTTCGGAAATCCATGCTGAGCCACCCGGCGCACCGGTACAGTTCGCAGCGAACGATTGACTTCACCGTTGTAAACGACGGCGACCCGATAGAGATCGGGGATTTTCACTTCCGGTGCGTGTCGACCCCCGGACATTCACCCGGCCATCTGTGCCTGTACGAGGAAGAAAAGAAGATTCTGATCGCCGGCGATCATATCCTCTTCGATATCACGCCCAATATCAGTTACTGGCTGGATATAAAAGATTCTCTGGGCCGGTATCTGGCGAGTCTTGAAAAGGTCGACGCCCTTGACGTGGAACTCGTGTTGACGGGGCATCGCCGCCTGGTGCATGATCTGCACGGGAGGGTGAGGGAACTGCAGGAGCACCACCGTGCCCGACTGGATGAAGTGATGACGGCCCTGGGTGATGGTGAGAAAAACATTCTCCAGGTCGCCCCCCACATCAGCTGGGACATTACCGCCAAAACATGGGAGGAGTTTCCGGTGCAGCAGCAATGGTTTGCCTTCGGAGAAGCCATGGCGCACGTTAAGTATCTTGAATATCAGGGGAAGGTGCGGAGCAAAAACAGCAACGGCACGATAACATATTCACTGGCGTAATGTATGAAGTGGCAGATTCATAGTTTTAACCGTTAACCTGAGTGGGAGGTGTACCATGGAATTCAAACTGGCGCATACCAATATTAATGTCTCAGATCTTTCCAAAAGTCTGACTTTTTACCGGGAAGCACTCGGATTACACGAAGTGCGCACCGTAGAACAGCCTGATGGTGAATTCAAGCTGGTGTTTATCTCTGATGAAGCCAACAACTATCAGATTGAACTGACCTGGTTGCGGGATCGAAAAGAGGCATACAACCACGGCGACAACGATCTGCATATAGCGTTTGTCACCGATGATTATGAGGCCGCGTACAATAAACACAAGAAGATGGGCTGTATCTGTTATGAGAACAAGAAAATGGGAATATATTTCATAGCAGACCCCGACGGGTACTGGTTTGAGATAATTCCCGAGAGAAGATAGGGAGGTGTGAAAAAAGCATTGTTCCTGTTGAGCCAAAGAATAAGCAATCGCGGGACCTTGAACTGACAAGTACTATATCGCCTCGTGACGAATCCCCCCTGTTGTCAGACTTCATGTTATTTCGAGGGTTATGCTTTATTACAAACGGTAATGATTGGCATACGGTAGTACCGTTGGGAAACCAAGGGGAAAACGGAGCGAACAAATCTGATCAACCTGTAGGATCGGGAGAAAAC
This sequence comes from Syntrophales bacterium, assembly GCA_036825195.1. Taxonomy (GTDB): domain Bacteria; phylum Desulfobacterota; class Syntrophia; order Syntrophales; family UBA2210; genus UBA2210. The sequence continues at coordinate 13,169 of DAISYQ010000055.1, read as the reverse complement.
GGTCTACTTGACGCAATCCAATCCCGGGTGATGGGAAAAGTATGGTCGCTCCGCTAAACGGTTCAGAAAAGTCGCCACTTCTTCAAATACAGCACGGGATATCTCGCCTCTTACGATGCCATGAAGATGAAAATGAATATCCCGATAAATTTTGTCGGCAGATGAGATCCGATCATAGATTCTCCTCCCGCTCCGACCTGCCACCTTGGGATCATTGTTCGATTGAATGATCAGTGCGGGGATGGACAAGGCGGGAAGTGCTCCGTATACTTTTTTCATTAACGCCTTAACTTGAACGATGCTCCTGACGGGACAACGGTGATAGTTGATATGCGGGTTGTCAGGATGATTGGCAACAAAATCCCTGCGCATGCGGTTGATGCCCATGACGCGAAGAAACCTATTCCACTGGTCGAGCATTTCTGCAAAACAGGAAGAGATGTTCTTAAACTTCAGCGGAGCATTAACAGAAATCACCGCCGTAAATGCTTCGGGATTGCTGAGAGCTTGATACAGTGCCAGCCCGGCGCCGGTCGAGAAACCGGCCACAATGATTTGATCGCAGCAGGTTTTCAGGATGGCGTGTCCACGGTTTACAGACTCCACCCAGTCGTCATAGCTGCGCTGTGAGAGATCGACTGCGGAAGTTCCATGACCTGCCAGCCGGGGTGCATAGACGGTATACCCTTGGGAATATAAGAAGTCTGCCCATTCACGAACCTCCTCCGGTGCGGCCATAAGACCATGGATCAGGAGTACTCCCCGATTTGTCCCATCATGATTAAGCAGATAGGGCTCTCCAATATGACGGCCTTTTGTTTCCCCTGCCAGGAAGTGTTCTTTATAATCCCTTTCAAAAAGCAGCGATTCCTGGCGTATAAGTCGCTTACATTCGGCTGAGACTAACATCGTTATGAAGACCTTGTGCCAATGCCTGTATGATCGATTTATTCAAAATCTTTCATGCCACTAGGTGACCTTTTGGAAGTAGACAATGTAAATCATTGCATAGTGAAGCCCGCTTCCGATCAGAACCATGACGTGAAAAAGTTCATGAAAGCTGAAGATTCCGGGAACAAGCCTCGGTTTCTTTATTGTATAGATTAAACCGCCCAGTGTAAAAAACGCCCCACCGGTAAATAACAAAATCTCTGGCACGATGGTCATGGACGGCAGCATCTGTTTAATCGGAATGAGCGAGAGACAGCCCATGATGAAATAAATAATGAAATAAAGAACTCTCGGTGCCCGAGGGAAAAAAAGTTGAGAGACAAGCCCAAATCCCACAAGTCCCCACTGGACTGCAATCATTGACCAACGCCAAGGACCATCTAGGTACATATAACAGACAGGCGTCGAAGTGCCGGCGATCATGCAAAAGATGGCGAGGCGGTCCATTCTTCTCCAGAAAGACAGCTCATTTTCCCCTTTCTTGAAGGCGTGATACAGTGAACTCGCTAAGAAAAGAAAGATCACTGAACTCCCATAAATCAATGCGACAATCAACGCTGAAATCGAATAGCATGCAACTATCACCAAAAATACAGTGCCGACTAGCGCCGCAATGACGCCTACCAGATGTGAATAGACATTAAAAGCTTCCTGGATTCTTATGCGCATGATTCTTTCCTTTTATCTGGGATTTTTGGTTTGCCAGCCACGGGGATTTTGGATGTCACACCCGATAAAAAAGCTACCATAGCGATCTGTCCACCGCCTCTATATCACATATTAATTGAGAATACTGTCAATTTTACATTTCTTAATGCAAATAATTCTTTGTCACTGTGGGAAAGAAATTCAGCGGGTTATATGACCTGAATATTTTATATCCAAGTCGAGATCTTTCAATCCGCAATCATCCGTATGCGAAGTTTACGAAGATAGTTGTTTGTAGATGGAGGGTGCAAGATTTGCTACAGGGTAGACAAGGCAATATTAGTGATGGCTTTTTCTGTGGTGTTCTTCCTGAAATGTTGTTTTTATTCTTCTGATCTCACATAAAACATTACAATCAGTAATTCTTAGCTGTTTTGTAAAAAAAAGGCAGAGCCCAGTAAAGACCCTGCCTTCTCATATTATACTATCCGTTGATTAGGTTCTACCTCTTCCTCCTGAATCCTGCAAGACCTATAAGACCAAACCCTAAGAGAAGCATGGTAGCGGGCTCGGGAACTGTGGAGGTTCCGATGTTGAGGGTGAAGTAGTCCGCACCCCAAGTCCAGGTATAGACGCCGGGTGTCACGCCGAGGGTGTCGAAGGACTTGTTTGCCCAGGTCGCGGAGGACCATAGCGGGTCAGAGGTCTCATGATCATAAAACTCGGGCACCTTCAGACGCCCATCCTCGGCGTCTATACCGACCGGATTGCCAGAAGAGGATGTTGCGTAGATGAGAGGGAAGGTTCCAAACGCGGCAGGACCACTTATGGACCCGTAGAACATAGAAACCCGATCCGAGTTCGACCCCAAGTAAATCAAGCCGTCCTCGGGTATCATACTGGCTAACTGGGTTCCAGGCCAGCCAAAATTTAATCCGGTTGTATCGAGGGTGCCGCTTCCGGTCGCGACAACGTCCGTCCCCACTTCCTGCAAGGTGACAATGTATACGGCGCTTACAGTCTGCGGAACCAGAAGTGCGGCAAGGATAAGCAGTACAAACAAACGAGGGCCGTGCTGGTTCAACTGAAATCTTAGAAATCCTTTTTTCATAGTTCTGACCTCCAGGTGCTGAATGATTATCGCGGATTTGGCGGCAACCGCCTGCTGTGAAGTGCCGGATGCTCTACCCACGCGCGAGATATTGTGAGCAAATTTCATGCCTCGTATTCTAACATAGTATAATATGTAATTATTGCAGAATGTTAACAGATTGAATCAATGACTACATGAAACAAGAGGCCATCGGATTTGTAAAACAATTTTACACTCTTCGCCGCGACTATCTCCCAAAACCCTTTGCGCATTCGCTCAAGCTAACGATTTAGGCGTAAACCGGAAGTTGTAAATAAATTCGACGGCTTCTTGGAGGGTGGTAGACGGCCCTATGTAAATTACCAATGATTTCATTGTACTTGGCATCGTTTCGCATGTATAAGGCATTGCGACAGTCTTGTAACGGCGGTACAAGGTTCTCTCTTGTCAGAGTTTTCTCATGTTCGGGGCGACTGATCCAGGCAGATCAATGAATATGGAATGTGAGATGCATTTCGAGGACGATAATATCGACGGCTCATTCGCGGACTTGGCTCCTTCCTTTAGTAAAAGCCGCGCTCTTCTTATTCAATGGGACATAGTGCGGGAAGCACTCGGATTACACGAAGTGCGCACCGTAGAACAGCCTGACGGTGAATTCAAACTGGTGTTTATCTCTGATGAAGCCAATAACTACCAGATCGAACTGACCTGGTTGCGGGATCGAAAAGAGGCATACAACCACGGCGACAACGATCTACATATAGCGGTCACCGATGATTATGAGGCCGCGTACAGCAAACACAAGAAAATGGGAATATATTTCATAGCAGATCCCGACGGGTACTGGTTTGAGATAATCCCTGAGAGGAGATAGGGGGATGTGAAGAAAAGGGAGTTGTCCCTATTATACCTAAAAAGATGCCTTATTTTTCTCATTTCTATTTCCCGCAATGAAGTCTTATTGCAGACCTTAACAATGTAGCATTTCCGTGATTACTAAATATAACAAGAGAGCTTATGAAAAATCCTTTACAAAAGTCACAGCACTTTATAGAGTTTAAAAAATTATTAGTATTATAGGAGGCTCACGTTCAAATGCTTTTTCCCGACGACAAGAAAAATTATCGGATTTTCTTAGCTTCAACGTGGGAAGATTTAAAAAAAGAACGCGAGGAGATACCGGAAGCTCTCAGACATTTTTATTTCCAGCATGTTAACATGGAGTATTTTGGTGCTGACCCAAGGAAACCCATTAAAAAATGTCTAGAGGAAGTACAAACGTCAGATGTATTTGTGGGAATTATTGGGCATAGATATGGAAATATATTGGAGGATACGGGAAAATCATATACCCAAATGGAATATGAAGAAGCTGTGAGGATAGGTTTACCATGCTTAATTTATATGAGAAGCGATGATGTTCCGATACTACCTAAATATGTTGAGAATAATCAGGATTCAATTAACAAATTAGAAAAATTCAAATCGCTTTTACTAAAAAGTCATACGGTTTATTATTTTAATTATAGTAATGATCTTGTTACCAGAGTCACTTCAGACCTTTCTTCATTAGTGCAGAAGGTTAAAACTGATAAGATTCCTTACACAAATATTGATGCTTTGAACAATAAAATAATTACGGTTATAGACTCCTATCTGAACGCAACTCAGGAAAAAGATAAATTATTAGATTTTATCAGGAGACACTATGGTTTTTATAGTGAAGATGATCACAATCGTATTATTGGTGAATTAAAAAAAGCTTCAGTTAGTGTTATGAAGTCAATGGCTGCGTCAGTTGAAGCAAGAGATCCATACTCTAGTGGTCATCATGAGAGAGTAGCCCAGCTTGCGAAGGCCATTGCTAAGGAATGTAATTTATCACAGAAGCAAATCGAAGGTATTGAGATGGCAGGGTTTGTTCATGATATAGGGAAGATTAAGGTTCCTGCTGAGATTCTTCTTAACCCGACTTCACTCACTGATATGGAGTTTAGTATTATAAAACTGCACCCCCAGTCCGGGTATGACATATTGAAAGATACCGAATTCCCATGGCCAATAGCAAGAATGATTCTGGAACATCACGAAAAGATGGATGGTTCCGGATATCCTCAGGGTTTAACCGGTAATGATATACTCATAGAGTCAAGGATTTTAGTTGTAGCCAATGTAGTAGAGAATATGTGTACCCACAGACCTTATCGTCCAGCCTTAGGTATTGATATGACCCTAGAAGAAATCGAAGAAGGTAGAGGGACTTTTTACGATAATGATGTCGTAGATGCTTGTTTGAGATTATTTCGGGGAAAACATTTTGAATGGTAATCCTCATTTCAATTCTGATCTAAGAGTTAAGGACTTGTAAATACAAACGATAAAACACCATTTGCGAAAATAGCTTTAAAGTAAAACCATACCCATATTCACCAAATATATCATTACTGGTTTTTACCACAAGGATCAATCTTGACTTTATCCTACCATTATATTAGTGAACTTTCTGACAAGACGGACGGCCGCGAATAATTCGGATCGGGGTATCAGGGCGGATGACAAGTTTTGTGGCGCAGGAAAGACCACCATGTTGTGCGGAGTTTGGAGGTCTTTTTTTATGCCGGTCCTGTGCAAGGCATGGTAGACATAAACGATGCCGCAACCGATGGTTCACTTTGTCCTGCGTTGATGCCGCCGGTTGTTCTTTCGTCTGTCTGGGGGAGTACCGTTAGCCTGTATCATCTGAATAATATAAAGCGGGCGGGACTTTCGAGCCTTCTGGAGAGCGTCATGCGTCGCGTTTCCACGTTTGGCAGGGACGTCCCGGAAAGGAAGGGAGCATGGTACCATCTGTTCAAGAAAGCCCTCTGTTCAAAATCGCCAATCCCGACAGTATCGCTTTTTTCGGAGCTTCCAATAACGTATCCGCCATGGGGACCACCCAGCTCAATTCTCTAAAATCTCTCGGTTTTGAGGGAACTATCTATCCCGTTCATCCCAGCGAGACGGAAGTCCAGGGGCTGAAGGCGTACCGGAGTATTCTGGATGTGCCCGAGGTTCCGGATCTTGCCGTCATGGTGGTTCCCACGAAGATTGTATGCGAGACAATGGAGGCGTGCGGTGAGAAGGGAATCAGGCATGCCATCGTCATCTCGGGAGGGTTCAAGGAGTCGGGTACGGATGGCGTGGAACGGGAACAACGACTCGTTGCAATCGCGAAGAGATACGGTATCCGTTTTATTGGGCCCAACTGTCTCGGTGTGACGAATCCCCACCATAGATTGAATACGACCTTCCTCCGCTACGAGAGCGATCCGGGCTATATCGGTATGGCGTCTCAGAGCGGCAGCTTCGTCACCCAGGTATTCAACTATCTCTCACAGTACCGTCTCGGGTTCAGTACGGCCTTCAGCGTGGGTAACGAGGCGGATGTGGATATTGTGGATTGCATGCAATATCTCGGCTCCTGTCCCCATACACGGGTGATCGCGCTCTATGTAGAGGGCATACGGAGGGGACGAGAGTTTATTGAAACCGCCCGGTCGATTATTCCCGAAAAACCCATTGTCGTCTATTATGTCGGTGGCTCGGAAACGGGCAAGAAAGCGGTGTTTTCCCATACCGGGGCGATGGCCGGACCGGATCGACTGTATGACGGGGTCTTCAGGCAGAGCGGCGTGATACGGGCCGAATCCGTGACGGAACTGTTCGATTTCTGCTGGGCCCTCGGAAATCTGCCCGAACCGGGTGGACGCAGGGTGGTGATACAGACCCATTCCGGCGGTCCGGGCGCGGAGGCGGCGGATATCTGCGGGAGGATCGGACTCGAACTGCCGGATTTTTCGGATGAAACCATCTCAAAACTATCCGCCTTTGTACCTCATACGGGGAGTATCCAGAATCCGGTGGACATCACCTTCAGCAAGAACTGGATGGACTTCTTTTCGGGTATCCCCAGGGCGCTCCTTGAAGAGGAACATACGGACATCCTTCTCATGTATTTTCTCATGCCCTCGGAGATGGTGGAGCAGTCGATGGCCCTGATGGGCATGTCTCAAGAGAAGATCGACATAGAAAGCAAAAAATTCATCGAAATCTGTTGCAACTCCCTTACCGGCGTCGTGAGGGAGTATCGCAAGCCGGTCGTCGGCTTTACATACCGCAGTTTCAGGGATCATTTTATTCAGGAGCTTCTCAGCAGCGGAGTCCCCGTTTTCCCCGGCCCCGAACGCGCCGCCAGGGCGGTACGGGCCCTTGTCCGATACTATGAAATGCGAGACGAAATCATGAAGACAGGCGGGAAGGAGAATGACGACCGTCGGGCGGCGATCGATTCCGCGAATCAGGGGAGTTTTTCTTTTTAATATAGAGGGTGATGCCGAAAGGCTTTTTAGTTGACTATAAGAGGGCATTAATACTAGATGGATTTCACGAGTTCACGTGGGGAGGAATTTTATGGATCTCGACAGGTTATTCTATCCGAAAAGTGTTGCCGTCATAGGTGCTTCAGCAAAGGTCGGGGGAGGGAAGCTGCCCTATTATCACATCCTGAAAATGGTGGGATATAAAGGAAACCTCTATCCCGTAAACCCGAAATACGATGAAATTGATGGAGATAAATTTTATGCCTCCATCGACGATCTTCCCGAGGGAATCGATCTCGCGATTGTTACCGCGCCCGTCAGCGGATCTCTCGAAGTAATGAAGGCCGCCGCGCGAAAAAAGATCAGATTCATACATTTTTTTACCGCCGGGTTCGGCGAGTCCGGTAATCTCGACCTGGAGAAGGAACTCCTCGAAATAGCCCGCAATGACGGAATCAGGATTGTCGGCCCCAACTGTATCGGCATATACTGTCCCGAAGGGGGGCTGAGCTTCGGCTCCACCATGCAGGAGAACTCCTCGAAAGATGTTGCCTTTCTGGGACAGTCCGGTGGCGTGACGACCAATTTTGTGCGGGCGGCTAGCGCCTGCCTCCTCGGGCTGAACAAGGTTGTCTCGTACGGAAATCAGATCGACATACGGGCCGAAGACTATGTGGAATACTTCGCGAAGGACGAGAAGATTCGAGTCATTGCAGGGTATATCGAAGATCTCAAGAACCCGAGGGCCTTCCTGGATGTTTTGAAACGGACGACCGGTATCAAACCGGTTGTGCTTCTCAAAGGCGGCATGACTGACGTGGGCGCAAAGGCCGCGGCGAGTCACACAGGGGCCATGGCAAGTAACTTCCGCTTATGGGAATCTGCCATGCATCAGCACGGCGCCATTGTTGTTGAGAACTTCGAGCAGATGGTGAATCTGGTCATGCTGGCAACGGGAGAGAAAACACCCGAGGGACCGCGGGTCGGCTTTCTTGCGGCAGGAGGAGGCGCAGCGGTGACCTTTACCGATCTGGCGACTCTCGGAGGATTATCGGTGCCGGAGCTGCAGAAAGATACGCAGAAACGCATCGCGGACAGGATCAGTGATGTGAACACCTCTACCGCAAATCCCGTGGATCTCGGCATGTTCGGTTTCGACTTCAGGATCATGGCCCACACCATGGAGGCGGTGGATACCGACGATCGTATCGACATCATTATTCCCTTCTTTTCCGTCGATATTATCAGCGCGTTTCAAAAAGATCAGATAGAGAGCGGACCGAAGTGCATCATAGAGGTTGCAAAGAAATTGAAAAAACCGGTCATCCCTGTTTTGTCGAGATATTCCCAGAACAACATTGACATGGAAAAGGCCCGGGTTTCCATGTTTGCCGCCTTCAGGAATGCGGGACTCCCCGTCTTTGCAAACGTACAGGATTGTATCTATTCGATTGTTAAGTATCTTGAATGGAAGAACGCAAACGGTAAGAACCGCTGATCAGCGTAACGACAGAACCGGAGCCCCGATACATGGGCCGGGGCTCCGATTTTTGACCTTTTCCTTATCTGAGAAGCTCCCGTGCGATAATCATGCGGCGGATTTCTGATGTCCCTGCGCCGATTTCAAATAACTTTGCGTCGCGCCACAGCTTCTGTATTGGATATTCGAGGCAGTAGCCGTAGCCCCCGTGGATCTGGACGCCGTCGCAGGCGACCTTCGTGGATGCCTCGGCAGTAAAAAGGATGGCGGCGGCGGCATGTTTGTCAAGTTCCGTCCCTTTCCCACCCATCGTGCCTTCTGGTCCATCGGCGAAACGGGCAGCACCGTACACCAGTCCTCGGGACGCCTCCACGAGGCAGTACATGTCCGCGATCTTCTGCTGAATCATCTGGAAATCCTTAATCGGCCTTCCGAACTGTTCTCTCTCTTTCGCATACTGAATCGAATATTCGAGGGCCTGCTCGGCAGCTCCGAGAGCGCCTCCGGCAAGGACAATCCTCTCGTAGGCAAGACCGGACGTCACAACGGCTACGCCGCAGTTTTCCGCATGAAGCAGATTTTCTGCGGGGATCTCCACGTCTTCAAAGCTGAGTTCACAGGTGGGCGAACCCCGCATACCGCATTTCTTGAGCTTTTTGGAGACCGTTACGCCGGGAGAATCGGCTTCGACTATAAAAGCGCTTATCCCGTGCGGTCCCAGTTCGGGCGCCGTCTTCGCATAGACCAGCAGGGTGTCGGCGATGCTCCCGTTGGTGATAAACATCTTCGTGCCGTTCATGACATAGATGTCGCCCTTCTTCATCGCGACGGTTCTCATGCCGCCTAGGGCATCGGACCCGGCGTTCGGTTCCGTGAGACACAACGCGCCTATGTGCTCCCCCGTACACAGTGGCGGAAGATACTTTCTCTTTTGGGCTTCATTCCCGTTCTTGTGGATATTGTTTGCGCACAGATTCGAATGGGCGCCATATGTCATGCCCAGGGCCGGTGAGATCCTGCTCAGATGTTCGATGGCAAGGACCTGCATCATGATCCCCTGTCCGGACCCACCGTACTCTTCATCGATGGTGATGCCCAACATACCCAATTCGCCGAGCTGCTTGAAAAAATCGTCGGGAAGCCAATCTTCTTCATCGACCTTTTCCTGCAGCGGCGCAATCTCCTTGACGGCCCACTTGTACATGGTCTCCGCCAGCATGCGCTCCTCATTTGTCAACCCAATCATGGCCCGCTCCTTTTTTATATTTTTTGGGAAGATCATGGCCGGAAACCGACCGTGATCATTACCCTTCCCCCCCGTTACAATTGAGGAATTCGGTGAGCAGCACGGCGGCTATGGATGCGAAGATATGCTACAAACGGAAAACCCCAACTATTATATACCACCAAATATTGACTTATTTGTCAATAATTAATTGACATCAAATATTATGTAATGATATATTTTCATATATACGCAATATTAACTTTATGTAGAAAGATTTCACAATGAATTTAGGCTCGATATTACGAGACGAACGAAAGAAAAGAAAACTCACGCTCAAAGCCGTATCCGAAAAGGCCGGTATATCGGAAGGGTTTCTTTCTCAGGTGGAAAATGATGCCAATTCTCCGTCGGTGTCTACGCTGATCAGTATATGCAATGCCTTGGGAATAAAAGCGGGTGACGTGCTCAAACAGGTCGAAAAACAGGAATTGCTGGTAACGATACGATCGGGAGAATGGAAAGATGTTGAGTTCCCGGCATCGGGCTTTGTAACACAGCGTTTCTTCTCACCGGAAAACAGGAGGATCATCGACAGCTCGGTAATTGCCATTGAACCGGGAGCAAGTATTCCTGCAAGGAAAAATGTGAAGAATACTCAGGAGGTACTCTGCGTTCTGAAAGGGGCGGTGGAACTTTCACACGGCGGGAAGGTCATACGGCTTGAGGAAGGCGATTCGGTCCATTACTGGTCGATCCAGCAGAAAGAGACCATCTCGAACAGAACGACAGGCTGTGCCGTTGTCCTGTGGGTAGGCACCCTATAATCAATATTCCATGTAAGAGTACTTCGCGGTTGCCGCTCTACCTTATATAAAGGAGAGATTGGCGGTTCTACGGACAATTCTCCTGACCGTCCCGGTTGAGATAGTCGATGACTTTCTGTCGAATGGATTCGGGAAGCTTGATGCCGATGTCATTGAGCCGTCGTTCGTATTTATCGAAGGAGCGTGTGTGCTGGGATGTGTTGATGAAAATCTTGAAGTAGGACTGGATGCTTCCTTCCAATTCCATCCGGAAATCCATGTCCTTGTTGAGGAGATCTTCAACGGGGGCGATCACCCGGTAATTGATGGGGCGGCAAATGGACCGATAAGACACAAAGCGTTGTGTCATTTCGCATTCGTAATTCTTTTCACGGATCGCTTTTTCCACCACGCCGAGGTCGATGCAGTCCATTAATTGAAAAGCGTAATCAGGCCTGAGGATCTCTTCCAGAAGGAGTCGTGCCTTTTTGTATTGCGGGCTTTCGGTCAGATCGGCGAAATATTCGGGGCATCGAATATACAGGACGAAATCGATGTCCGAACCGGCCTGGCAAATGCCCATATTCGTGGAGCCGAGAACATCCATTCCGATGTCGTCATTAATTTTTTCTTCGATGAGTTTCGCCACCTCCTCCAGTTTGTCCAGTCGTTCCTCCGTTTCATCTGTCTGGGACATTCTGTAAAACTGCTTGATATCATTGTACAATTCGATCTCTGGGATATGGGAACATTTCTTGATTTTCATATCGAAGTTTTCACCGGCCTTCAAGGCGTTTAACCGTTCCTGATCGACGATCTTTTCAACCCATTTCCCCTGTTCCTGAACATAATCTATTATGTCGTATATCCGGTTATCTACCAGTTTCTTGAAGATGATTTTCTGGATGGTGTGGTTGTCACACTCCAGAACGTAAAAGAAGCCGCCCTCCGACACCCCGCCGGTCAGGAGGGTCACCTCGCCGAAGTTAGACGGATTCAGATAGATGGTCTTTTCGCTGATGTGAAATCCCCAGTCTGCGTGGATATGACCGGTCAGACAGGCCAGGACCGGGTTGTTATCGCAGAAGCTGCGAAGGGAAGTAGAGCCGGATGTGCCGAATTGCAGGACACGGTCGTGTATCCCGTGGGCGGGCTGATGGGTTACGATTACATCGGGATTGACCGCTTTGAAAAATGTGATCATTTCACTACGCGTGCCTGAGGAATCGTTATCGTTCTGATAGTCCACCACATACCGTTCGGGGATGCCGGGGGTCCAGGTGTTCGCCCCTCCGTACCCGGCAATTTTCAACCCTTTGACATTGTGCCAGTGGAGGTGCAGGTCCCTCTCGTGCAATGAGGTATACTTCAGATCCATGTCATAATTCCCCGGCAGCAAAAAGACGGGAGTTGTCTGTTTCATGGATGCTATATTCTCAAGAACCTTGTATTTTTGTTGAAGGACACGCCGGGCGCGGATGGTGTATTGCTGATATTTTGAGCCCTTTTCTTCGATCTCTTCAGAGGTATCGGGCATATCGAGCAGCTCATCCACAAAGTCGTCTATCTTCATCTCCTCTTTCTTCATCCGAAAGCGCAGGCCGTGAAAGAAGGATTGCAGCTCGTGATAGTTGATCGCGGTATTCATGGTGTAAAAGGGTATATCGATGAGATCGCCGGCAATAATATACAGATCGGCCACGGTTTCGGACAGAAGTGTCTTGACCCGTTCAAAGGCACCATGAATGTCGGCGGCGTAAATCAGTCTCATGTATGACATCCCCCTTTTTGACAAGTAGTATATCAATGACGCTCGCTGAAAAGGATTTAATGCTTCCTGACAGCTCGGTCAGTCGGGTTCTGTAGCTGTTTAGTCGATGAGATCCATTGGCGATAGGATATTGTTTCAAACATACCATACTTGTTCTCTATTGTACTACATTTTGACTCGTAATTCTCCCCTTAATACCCCTGTTTCGTACCTATCCATGACAAGCCGATGGATTATCCTATTTTTGAAACATTGAAAAAACCATTATACCATTCCATTCTTAAAATATTTGTGGCGATACATATATAAAAAGGTGTACAATATAAAATTAAAAATGGCTGGATCTGAGCCTGTTCGCCATTTTTATACTTCTCATAGATTCATAATCGAAATTACGTGAGAATTAATGCGATTAGGGGACGATATCATCAAATAATTGTAGATAAACTGATAAAAATATCTTGACAAATATATTAATTAGTTTTAGTCTCCTACTCTTGCATTCAAGGACATAGGAATGCAATTTGCGTGCACTAAAGAATAGTCTTTTATATAAATAGGTTAACCTTGCTGGCGTAGCTCAATTGGTAGAGCAGCTGATTTGTAATCAGCAGGTCGCGGGTTCGAGTCCCATCGCCAGCTCCAGTTACTTTTAAATACTGTGGAGGGGTTCCCGAGTGGTCAAAGGGAGCAGACTGTAAATCTGCCGGCGAAGCCTACGGAGGTTCAAATCCTCCCCCCTCCACCATATTTTTGCCATTTTTTGTTTTTATTGAGCGGGAGTAGCTCAGTGGCTAGAGCATCAGCCTTCCAAGCTGAGGGTCGCGGGTT
>DAISYQ010000054.1:0-15629 GCA_036825195.1 Syntrophales bacterium | reverse complement strand
GACCTGTACTATCTCCACCGTGTGGATCCATCTACTCCGATCGAAGAGACGGTGGGAGAGATGGTGAAGCTGGTTCAAGAAGGCAAGATCGGGGCTGTCGGGTTGTCCGAGGCTTCGGCTGAGACGATCAAGCGGGCAAACGCCGTTTATCCCATTGCAGCCCTTCAGACCGAGTATTCGATTTTCAGTCGGGATATCGAGCGGGACATCCTCCCCACATGCGTGGAGCTTGGTATCAGCCTGGTAGCCTACTCGCCCTTAGGCCGGGGAATGTTGACGGGCCGCTACATATCAACCAACGATCTACCCACCAGCGAGACTGATTACCGCGCTCAGATGCAGCCTCGATTTCAGTCGGGCAATATCGAGGCTAACCTCAAACTGGTGGAGGCGATTAAAGAAGTTGCCACTGGAATGGGATGCGCTGCGGCGCAGGTTGCCCTGGCCTGGGTGCTGGGCCAGGGGGATCATGTTGTCGCCATTCCCGGCACGACCAGGCTCGCCAATCTGGAGACCAACCTGGGGGTGCTTGACTGCCGACTTACCGATGAAGACCGGGGTGTGCTCAATAAGTTGGCCGACAAGGTTCTGGGAGACCGGTACTCCCCTGAAGAGATGGCGGGGGTCAACCAGTAACAGTTGCGGGCCCTGACTCCCAGCTTTGGGGCAACAGCTTCCATCTAACAAGGCACTGATCTCGGACGCGCAAGGGCTCCGCTCACACTCCACCCTTTTGCACCGGTTAGCTCAGCTTTATGCCGTAGTAGAGGACAATCATGAAAAAATTCTCAGAGAATGGAAAATTTAATCGTATTGAAAAAAGGTCGATTGAGGCGCAAGCAATTGCGCCAGTCATTGAAATGGTTGCAAAAAAAATAGGTAAAGACGAAGCATTAGAAATATTGAAGGAGGTAAATCAGCAAGAAGCATTTAAAAGAGGTCAAAATACTATTAGAACAAAGGGACTGGGCACGATTGAAGAATTAGTAGAGGATGTAACTACCTGGGGAGAAGGTGGAGTTTGGGAAATGAAAGTTTTAGAGCAAACTCCAACAACGTACTTTTTCAATGTGTATCGGTGTCCTTATTATGAGAAATACAAAGAAAAAGGTTTAGAAAAACTTGGAGTTCAGTTGTCGTGCTGCCGTGATGAACCTTTTGCAAGAGGCTTAGATCCTAAATTAAGATTATCTCGCACTCAAACCATTATGGAAGGGGCAGATTTTTGTGATTTTCGGTACTATTTAGATGAATGATACCTATTGAAACGATGTCTTTTTTGTTGATCAATCGAAGGAATTTTTAGATAACCTGTCAGAAACACATAATAAATTTTTAAACCAGACCTCACCCCCCACTGCGCTCCGGGAAAAGCAGGTTAAACTGGTGTTCGGCAAAATTGGATTAGAACAAGAAGAAGTATATAAATCTATTAATAAAGTCAGTTATATATTCAACTCGATCAAAGAGAATAAAAAATCAGAAAATAAGAACCAACAAAAAAAGGAGGAGATACCCATGGAAAGCCAATTAGAAGTCAACGAAGAACGATTAAAATATCTTGAGAAAATCAATCAGGAACTACCAGACTTGATGATGCACGAATCTGCAAAATGGGATGAAGTATATAAGGACGGTGCACTTAGTACAAAAGTCAAACGCCTCATGGCATTGGGGATAGCTCTCAGGGCACGATGTGTTAATTGCATTATCGGCCAAACCATGAGGGCTTTAGAGGCTGGTGCCTCCAAAGAGGAGATATTGGAAACTATTGCCGTTAATATGGCAATGAGTGGTACTACAGGAATAGCTGAGTCTCTGAGGGTCTTGAAATTGTTGGATGAATTAGGAAAACTATAATTAGATAGGCTAAATCCGTGGACACCACACCGATTTCCCTGACGTACCGTACCTTCAGTTTTCCATATTATGGCAAGGATAGCACGGATAGTGGTTCCAAGTTTTCCACATCATATTATCCAACGTGGAAATCGTAGGCAGGAAACTTTCTTTAACGATGAAGATTCCTAATACAAGATTCATAAACTTTCGTGAAGATCGGAGAGGACATCTCCGGTGTTTCATATGTGATGGATGAACAGATATCTCTTTACCTGTGTGGCTACATCGGATAAGCCCTATGTTTACAACCGAGGGCCGCGCTCCGTCCGATTTTTTCTTGAGACCGAATTTAATGGATGACACGTACCTTTTTTGAGGCTACACATGACTATTTCGGAAAAAATAAAATACTTTTATGAAGTCGCATCATCTTCTCCTGATCGATACGACGAAGTTGATGATTATGTTTCTACCGACTGCGCCGTCAGGGTCGGGGAGACCTCGATTCCAGTCGGAGTGGAAGGGATGCGCCAACATCTGATCGATGTCAGAAAAACGTATCCCGACATGAAACTACGAGTAATACGGCAATTTGTTGACCACGACCATGTCATTTCCGAGGTCATGATGGAGGGGACTCATCTCGGTGAATGGCTGGGCATAAAACCCACCGGAAAGAAACTGAGCATTGCTGCTGTCAATATCGATAAAATCAAAGAAGGAAAGATTATCGAACACGGCGGCGCCGCAAACGTCTTTGATATATTCTGGTCGGAAAAGATTATCAGAGCCTGGAATAATTGAGAGAGGACAGAAGTATGAAAAAACGGTTCGACATGATCGGTTTGTTCGTTACCGATCTATCCCAAATGGTTACGTTCTATAGAGATGCGATCGGGATTGAAATCGAATGGGACGGCGAAGGCCCCTATGCCGAATTCAGTCATGAGGGAATACGATTCGCGATGTACGAAAGAAGGATGTTGCCTCAGATCTTAGGACGGACACCGGAATTTACAAAGAACCTCAACGGGACGTTCGAGCTGGCGATCAATGTCGGTGCCCCGGAAAACGTTGACGCTGAATACGATCGGATTACCCGGAACGGAGGGAAACCGGTATACGGTCCGAGGAACGAACCATGGAAGATGCGATCCGCCATGATCGCCGACCCGGATGGAAATTTGTTAGAGATCGCATCCGATTTCTGGGAATAAGATCCGATTGACCAGATGCCCACAGGATTCAGAACATGAGAGCCAGGATATCGACCATTATAAAAACAAACGAAGACAGAATATGGGATGAACTGCAGAAGGTTTCATCCCTTCTGTATGTTGCTTCGCCCATATTACAATTCAAGCCACAGAAGGACCACCCGCTTCCGGAAAGATGGACCATCGGAAAGGAGTACAAACTCCGATTATCCTTACTTGGCATAATCCCCCTCGGCGATCATTTCATCACGTTGGTTGCACTCGACAGGAAGGAAAGGACTATCATTTCCAATGAACACGGCACCTTGACAAACGCATGGAACCACACCATCAGACTCGAGGCCATTGATGATCAAACAACCGAATACACAGATGAAATCGACATCCATGCCGGCATATTGACATGTTCGATCTGGTTGTTTTCCTACGTATTTTACAAACATCGTCAACGCAGATGGAAGAAGCTGCTCGACAGCTAACCCATCGCTGCAACGGGAGTAACAAATGCTTGCTTACTGTGGAATAGAATGTTCGCAATGTGACAGCTATCTCGCAACCCAATCCGGGAACTATGAAAAACTGGTGAACGTTGCCGGAATATTATCCAAGCTGTATCACACTGATGTAAAGCCTGAATATGTTATCTGCGATGGGTGTAGAGCCGGTAAAAGACTCTCGTTTCATTGCCGCAATCTCTGTAAAATGCGTGTCTGTTGCGTTGAGAAGGGGTACGATTCTTGTATCGAATGCGGTGATTTTCCCTGCGAAGAATTACAGTTTGAACTAACCATCAACCCGGAAGCACAAGACAACCTGGCAAAACTAAAAGATACAATAAACCGTACGCCGAAGCGCTAACACACCCTGTGAGCACGACCTTCGGCTGACGTAAATACAACGAGGTTACTTATGGAAACAGATATCAAGCAAGACTGTACAGACGTGGACTGGAATACGGTATCGGAAATACTGAAACGTGTCGGGATGACACACTACGAACCGGATGTACACAGGAGGGCTTTTGAAGCAAGCTATGCAAAAGTCTTTGTCTATCAATCCGATCAACTGATAGGTTTTGGTCGAGCCATCTCGGATGGGGTGTTTCAGGCAGCCATTTATGACTGTGCCGTCCATCCTGAATTTCAAGGGAGAGGTATCGGAAAGATCATCATAGAAACCATAATGCAATCAATTCAACACTGTAATGCTATTTTATATGCATCACCCGGGAAAGAAGGGTTTTATCAAAGATACGGCTTTCGAAAGATGAAAACCGGCATGGCCTACTTCCAGAAATCAGAAACAATGAGGGACCGTGGATTTATCGAATGATAAGCATTGCTCCGAACCGGTCGATGCGGCGGAGTGCATTCCGAATTCAGTACATCCCCATATCTGACGTACCTCACATTGAGCAGGCCAATTGTTCGACCCGCATTATGTTACAGTGATTTATGAGGAAATCGTATGAAAATATCAAATAAAGTCACGATTCGAAACGCACGACCATCCGATCATGAAAAAGTCATTGCGGTTATGCCTGCATGGTGGGGCGGCCGTGATCTGACCTCCTCTGTGTTAAAAATTTTTTTCATACACTTTACCGATACAACCTATATTGCCGAAATACATGATGAGTTGGTTGGTTTTCTGGTAGGCTTTCTGTCGCAATCGGACGAAGATGTGGGATATATTCACTTTGCCGGAGTTCATCCGGAATTCAGACAGTCGGGCATCGGACGCCTCCTTTTTGAAAAATTTTTTGATGCGTGCAGACTGCATAATCGATCGATTGTCAAGTCCTGTACTTCACCAATCAATACGCTGTCGATAGCATTCCACCGGAAAATGGGTTATATGATCGAGCCTGGCGATGGTACTGTTGACGGTGTGCCTGTAACATTGAACTATCTGGGAAAAGGCAATCCAAAGGTTCTTTTTAAGAAAGATTTATGATAACCAGGTAATCCAGCGGGGCATTGATGGTACGGCTTCTTTATTCGGCGGGTATACGAGCATATGATTTATTACCAGTACAAATTAGTTCTGTACAGGCTGCTCATAGAAGCACATACGATGCAGGACATCACCGCAATGTTCTGCAGGACGGGCGTAAAAGAATATACGCCACTGCTTATAATCATACGTTTAATCGGAGAAATCAGAGAAAAGACGGTAGAGCGTATCCCCCGGATCATTCCCGGCTTAGCCAGGTATAAGATTAGCACCGACCTGGAAAGAATATCAGAGCTCTATCCGATATTCGAACGTCTCGGGATACAATACTTTATTTGCGGCGGAGTATCCTACAGCGTCAGGCTTTTCAATCTCAACGGTGACCACTACCATGCTGATGTAGACATAGCAATCCTGGAGGAACGCATCTCAGACCTGTTCGATCTTGCACGGGCAAGGGGATGGAAAGTTTCCAAAAGAGACAACAATGTTATCAAGTTCAGGAAAGAAACAACGTCAGTAGATATATTTAGTTGGAAGTTCCTTGACGGCCGGGAAGTTCAAAGTACACTCGACGATATAACCGTAACCCTGCCGATTACGACACTCAGTTATGACACGTATGAGGGATCAGGACAAAAACACAGAATAGCAAGCATTGACTATGCGATCAGGACACTTCCATTCATTCAGAAAGAACAGTCAAAAAAAATGGTCAAAAAGTTACAAGGTATGGCCCAACAGATCAATTAACCCGACAGTACAGCCTGCGCCCAAGTCCCTCTGGTTACCCGGCCGCAGGTGTTACGCTTAAAAAATATCAGGTATCCTCATGAGAAAGAGTTTGTATATGAGACATATTGTGGGGAAGTATGCAAGCAACCTTTGACAAGGTTTTGCAACGGAGAACAAAGGCCGCTCGGCTGATGAGCGGCCTTTGCCCAGCGATCCGGCTATATTCGGCATGAGACCGGTTTCAGACACAGAGGGAAAACTCGATGAAAATCCATCCGACCGAAATATCCATGGCAGCATGTGCAAGGATGACAGGTGCGTTATATCTGATCATCATTGTCTTCGGGCTATTCAGTGAGATCTTTGTCCGTTCGACCATGATCATATATGGAGATGCCGATGCGACGGCAAACAATATTCTTGCCTCGGAATGGTTGTTCAGAGCAGGGTTTGCCGGCGATCTGATCATCTTTCTGTGCGATGTTGCCGTCGCTATTTTACTATATGTCCTGCTCTTACCGGTGAGCAAAACGCTCTCCCTCCTGTCGGCCGGGTTTCGACTGGTTGGAACAGCAATGTACGGGGTCAACCTGCTCAACTATTTCAACGCGCTACTTATTCTGAAAGGGTCCGCATATCTCAGTTCTTTTGATCCCGGACAGATCCATTCCATGGCACTGATGTTTCTCAATATTCACAAACACGGTTACGACCTCGGCCTCGTATTCTTCGGCCTGCACTGTCTATTGCTGGGTTACTTATTATTCAAAGCCGACTACTTCCCGAGGATTTTGGGAGTTCTGATGGTACTCGCAGGAATGGGATATGTTGTCGGGAGCTTTACGCTGTTTCTTTGGCCCGAATATACATCGACGGTCGCTCCGGTATATTTAGCTCCCCTGATCGGTGAGTTATCGCTCGGTTTATGGCTGTTGATAAAAGGTGTCGGGAATCAAAAGATACCGTCCTGATATCGATCAAACACGGCAGAAGACTTTATTAATAAACCAGGGCAGTTGCTGACATCCGGCTTAACAAGTGTGGAAATTGCACTTCGCGAGACTTCCTCCTTGATTATCGTGCAATGAAAGTATATAGCTTCTATCTCACGAGAATTCGGGGGTTTCCCCTTAAATAAACATTAAATATAGCAAAAAGGAGTGTACGTTAAACAAATGAATAAGATCAAAGTCGGAGTACTTGGGGCGACAGGAATGATCGGCCAGAATTATATCCGCCTGCTGGCCAACCACCCCTGGTTTGAAATCAATTATGTTGCCGCATCACCAAAATCGTCAGGGAAGCGGTATGAAGATGCCGTGTCCGGTCGATGGCATATGCAAACACCGATTCCCGATACGGTGCAGCATCTCATCGTCGGCGACGCCAATCAGGTGTCTCAGGCGGCCGGCCTTTGCGACCTTGTTTTTTCAGCGGTCGAGATGGACAAAGCTTCTATTGCCGCACTGGAAATTGAATATGCTGCAAACGGTTTTGCCGTTGTATCAAACAACTCCGCCCATCGGCACACAGACGATGTGCCCATGATCATACCGGAAATCAATCCGCAGCATCTCGATATTATCCCGGAACAAAGGAAACAAAGAGGATGGGATACAGGTTTGATTGTCGTTAAATCAAATTGCAGCATTCAGAGCTACATGACGCCGGTTTACGCATTGATTCACGCCGGATACCCGGTAAAAAGAATGATCCTTACCACATTACAGGCTGTTTCAGGAGCAGGGTATCCGGGGCCGGCATCAATCGATCTGATAGACAATATTGTTCCTTTCATCAAAGGCGAAGAGGAAAAATCAGAGATTGAACCGCTGAAGATTTTTGGGGAAATAGAAAAAGGCGTTATTGTCAATAACGATTCTATCGCAATATCGGCACATTGCAATCGGGTACCGGTAATACATGGACATACGGCCTGTGTCAGTCTGGAATTTTCCGGCAATATTCCTGAAATCGATACCATACGAAACCTCTGGCGTGAGTTCCGAGGTATTCCTCAGGAGGTTGATCTGCCCTTTGCTCCGAAATGTCCCATCATTTATCGGGACGAGGCAGATCGGCCCCAACCCCAGAAAGATCGTGATGACGACAAGGCCATGGCGGTCGTGGTCGGCAGATTACGCAAATGTAATGTGTTCGACATACGGTTCATAGGATTGCACCACAACACAGTACGGGGAGCGGCAGGCGGCGCGATACTTACCGCTGAATTGCTCAGATATAAAGGCTATCTTAAATCGTAGATCGAAAAAACAAATCGGGGAAACGAAGTTTCGGATGCTTTATGCCGCAAGCGGTATGAGATAGCCATTTCATGACACCGGAGGTGAATGGTGGATATTTCAGTCGTAAATTTCGAAGAAAAATTTTTAAAGATTAAAAAACTTCATTCGTATAAAGTAATTGCCCAAATGAATGATTATCAATTCAAATTAGTTCGGATGAAAAGAGCGTTCATATGGCATAAGCATCCCGAAACAGATGAAACATTCATGGTAATCGACGGTGAATTGCAAATCGATTTACGAGATAAGACACTCCATCTTTGCAGGGGAGACATGGTCGTCATTCCCAAAGGTCTTGAGCACAAGCCATCGTGCAGGGAAGAATGTAAAATCTTATTAATTGAACCTGCAAGCACTATCAATACCGGAGATGCCGGAGGAGATTTAACCGATATAGAAGCTGAATGGATTTAAAAGCTAATCCGGCGCAAAACTCGGTCGCAAACGGCCTTCGCGCTCTTTGATCACTCCAGCCTTCTTACGCCGGTTAGCTTGTCGTTATGCACGACAGGAAAATAAATGCCTGAAAGAAATACGCGACTGATACTATTTATTTTGGGTTTTGGAATTTTCATGTTTTCGCGTCAGAGCGAACTCGTGCCTGCCATCGGTTGCGCCATTATTGGTGCACCGATCTTCATTCTGAGGTTTATCCGAACACAAAAGTATCACGCAATCCTGATGACATTTTTGGGATTCTTCTTAAGTTTGAATATTGCCCTCTTCGGCCTTTTTAATTTAGACGACGGGTTACCCACGCTGGCCATAAATTTCATCAGAAGCTCTTTTCTGGCCGTCCTGTTCGCTATTCCCTATATACTGGATAAGCTGATCTACCGGAAAATCACACTTCCCGGCACCATCAAAACGCTGGTTTTCCCGGTGATGGTTACGGCGATTCTCTTTCTGTCATCACTGGAAGGTCCCTTCGACGGAGATGTTGCAAAAGATATTTACGCCCAGGGTCCGCTTTTCTTTCAGCAGACAGCATCCTTATTCGGTTTGTGGGGATTTGTTTTCCTGTTTTCATGGGTGGCGTCTTTTGTGAATTATGTATGGGAACATCATTTTCAATGGAAAACCATCAAAACAGCATCCATTGTTTTCCTGTGCGTTTTTTTGCTCTTATCCGGATTTGGCGTTATCAAGATGCAAACATCCTCACGCAGCAAGCCGGATACCGTAAAAGTTGCTTCCGCGGTTTTAATCCCACCCGATGGGAAAGCCATCTCAATGATCGATACCTTAAGAAACAAACAGACATCCCCCTTTGAAAGTACCATCAATCGAATAGAAATCATGTCACAAAAGGCGGCCGAGAACGCTGCCAAGATCATCTCTTTTCAGGAGTACGCTATCATCGTCACTGAAGATGACCGGGAAATGCTGTTGGGAGATCTTCTGAGAATCGCGAAAGAAAACCATTTGTATCTGAATCTTTCCTATGCTTATTATGCCAAAGAAGGAAAAGGCCGGAATATGAACCTGCTGATAAATCCTGAAGGAACAATCCTGATAGACTATGCAAAACGTTATTTGCTGGGCATCGGCGATTTGGGTGAAACCGGCGTATTTAAGAAAGGTCCTGAAATCATCCAGACCGCCCGTACGCCTTATGGTGTGCTTGCCGTGTCAACGTGTCGGGACATGAGTTTCCCTCCGTTCATCCGGCAAGCCGGGAAAAAGAATGTTGATGTGATGCTGGGACCATCCTATGACTTTCCCAAAAGCGTCAGCCCTTCATACTATTTGCGGGCTCTTGAAAATGGTTTTTCTTTTGTTCGGTCCACCTATAACGGAATCAGTTATGCGATCGATTATAACGGAAATCTCCTGGCCCGTATGGATTCTGAACAATCCAAAGACGGTATGATGTATGCAGATGTTCCCATAAAGGGCGTAAGGACCTTTTATTCCCGTTGGGGTGATTTACTTGGGTGGGCAAGCATAATTGGAGCCTTATTCTTCATTTTCTATGCTTCGATGCAAAAGCATTTTGTGAATAAAAGTTCTGCATAAAATCGGCTCACGCGGTGAAGGTAGAAAGCATCCGCCCGTGGAGACGACCGTTACTACATTACAGAGAGAAAAAATGGCGATCCGAGAAATCCTGCTGCTTGGTAATCCCCGACTGTACGAGAAAAGCGCACCCGTGCTTGAGGAAGAGATGGAGGCCATACAATCCGTCGTGACCGATCTCCACGACACGCTGATGAACTTCCGCAGGCGATACGGCGTCGGCAGGGCGATTGCCGCGCCCCAGATCGGAGTGATGAAACGGCTCCTCTACCTGTTCGTTGATGATGTTTCGACCGTTTTCATCAATCCGCGACTGGAGGACAAGAGCAAGGACATGATGGACGTGTGGGATGACTGCCTGTGTTTCCCCGACCTGCTGGTTAAGGTGATGCGCCACACGTCATGCCGTATCCGATATCGGAACCTGCAATGGGAAGAGGAATCGATGTTCCTTCACGGCGACCTGTCGGAGCTGCTCCAGCACGAGTACGATCATCTCGATGGCATCCTCGCCGTCTCCAGGGCCGTTGACGGCAGGTCCTTTGCCCTGAAGAGCGAGAAAGGGTTCCTTGAAAAATGCCGAGTTCAGCCGCACTCTTCGATTTGACGCGCCGGACATGGCACGGACAAATCGTTTGAGCGAAAATCCAGCGTCGCGGAACACCACTCCTCAATCGACGTAAAAAAGTACAAAGCTTTTCTTTTACGCCAGGCCAATGTCCCGCTTAATTCGGTAGAGGATCAAGACATCACGGTTGCGACAGATTATTTGCCAGCTTTTCCTTGAAACGTTATTGCCGCCTCTAAATACGCAATGATCAATGGGTGAGGGTTATCAGGTTGTGAAGAAACCTGTGGCACAAAAAGTGTGGCAACATAGAACGGGTGATCCGGTATCTCCACCACTCGGACTTCACCATTAACATCGACTCCCGTCATCCTCAACCGGCTTTTCTCGAATTGTCGTCGATATAATGGATTGAGACCATAGCTGCAGGCAAACTGCTCAGTCGCCTCATTGTTATTATAAGCCTTATGCAGAAGTGAATCCGGTAGAATCTTTATCGTCTGGGCTTTACCAACAAGTGAGCATGTCAGTCTGCTAACCAGAAGTGTCGGCGCATTCGGCTCAGTCTCTTCGTGCTCTGCTCCTTCAATATCCAACACATTGCGCGCATATTCTAACAGCACATGCTGAAATCCTCCACAAGTGCCAATAAACGGCCTTGCGTCCTCACGGGCAAACCTGATAGCCGCAAGTGCCCCATCCATGCTTTGGTATGGACTACCAGGAGCACACCAAAGACCATGAAATGGTTTCAATGTCTTTGTGATGGTATCGTGAGTTAAGGATAACGTTGGGACCCATGAGAGAATCAGCGAAACGGATAATTTTTTTGCTGCATGATTTAAGGCTTCCTCTGTAGCTGAATGGTACCGTAAATTTGGATCATAATCCCCGATAATGCCGATTTTAATTGTTCGTTGCATTGCGGTAACTCCTTAGGAATTAATATGTTTTGGTTGCAGACTGTTTGAGTGATTCTAAGCAGCTAATTCGTATTCGTCCAATACGGGTTTACGATTGAGTCATTCGGAAAATCCGATTGAAAATGTAGGCCTCAGATGATAGTCAATTCGATATTACAATAAAACCGGTAAGTATCGTTATTGGTCGGGTATCCATTATGGAACTGTATCAGCTAAAGACCTTCCTTGCAGTCGCCGCAGAACAGCATCTTACTCGCGCAGCTGAGCGCTTGCACATCAGTCAGCCTAGTGTCAGTACTCATATTAAAACCCTTGAAGAAGAGTTGGGATTGACACTTTTCATCCGTACCCCGAAGGGAATGATCCTGACTCATGACGGCAATCTGATCAAATTGAAAGTGGAGGTTGCTCTGCAGACCATTGAAGCCATTCACCATCAGGCTGATCAACTCAACAACAATGTCGCCAGGACAATTAGAATCGGTCTGAATATTGACGCTCAATATATCAGAGCGGCTGATTTGCTTACAGTTCTGCATCGTAAGTTTCCAAGACTTGAGCTGCATTATTTTCAGCGACACTCCCTGGAAGCTCATGATGAGGTTCAAACTGGTCAGTTGGATGCGGCTTTTGTTTTTGAAGGATCAACCCATTCAAGCCTTGAAGCCAGATGGCTGGCCCGATTCGGGATCGTCATTGTGGCTCCATATGAATGGGAAAGCCGTTTGCGGAATGTAGACCTGGTGGGGCTGACGGAATTTCCATGGATTTGGACTGATGACCGCTGCCCTTTTAACCGTATAATCCACCGTCTGTTCGAACCGTTGAATCGCGTTCCAGAGAAGAAGGTGGTGGTCGATCATGACACAACGATCAGAAAAATGGTCGCCGCAGAGGCCGGCTTATGCCTAATGGTGGAATCCGAAGCGATTGATGCCGCCAAACAGAACCAGATCCTGATTCTGGGCGACCGGGTCACTGAATTGGATTTATTCTTGATCCACATGAAAAAAAGATCAAACGAACCCTTGATTAAAGGTTTAGTAGAAGCGACTTGCGGGGTGTGGCTGTCAGACCGAAAGGGGGACGTCGGTGACGGCAGATCCTTTGCCCTGAAGAGCGAGAAAGGTTTCCTTGAAAACGGATAACAGACCGGATATCCACAACGCTCGATTCAAGTCATCAACTATATACGTATGAACAGAAATAAACCGGAGAGTTCCATGATCATCAGAAAAGAGACTCCAGCAGATATCGAGGCGATCACCCAGGTCACCATAGCAGCCTTTAAGACGCTTCCCATCAGCAACAAGACGGAGCAGTTTATCATCAAGGCGTTGCGCGCCGCAGGCGCGCTCACCCTGTCACTTGTGGCGGAAATCGACGGGCGTGTTGTGGGGCATGTCGCCTTTTCACCCGTAACAATTTCCGACGGCACAAAGGACTGGTATGGCCTCGGCCCGGTTTCCGTACTGCCGGAATTTCAGAGACAGGGCATCGGCACATCGATCATCAACGAAGGCTTATCCCTGATGAAACAATCGGGAGGACAAGGGTGCACTCTTGTGGGCGATCCGAACTACTATGTACGATTCGGCTTCAGGAATTATCCGGAACTGATCCACGAGGGAATCCCGCAAGAGGTTTTTCTTGCCCTGCCCTTTACCGAAAAGATTCCGCAAGGGATTGTCGTGTTCCATGAGGGGTTTTGGGCAACGAACTGACAAGCACCACACCGGTCGGCTGGTTGCCACCGGTGAACATTATCGTTGGGCATAAGGGGGTACTATCGCTATGATCGGTTACTGCGGACTGGACTGTGATCAATGCGGGGCGTTTATCGCCACGAAGAACAACGACGACGCGCTCCGCGTCAAAGTCGCCGAAGAGTGGGCACGATTATACGATGCGCCCATCAAGCCGGAACACATCAACTGTACGGGGTGTCAATCCGCGGGAGTGAAGACGTACTACTGCGACGCACTGTGTGAGATCAGGAAGTGCGCGGCGGAGAAAACCGTCGGTACCTGTGCGGATTGTTCCGATTATCCCTGCTCCGTACTCGATGAGTTTCTCCGCATGGCTCCCCATGCAAAGGCAACGCTTGACGCTCTGAGGAAGAAATAGAACGCGGCAGGATGAATGCCGGGTTCTTATCTGCATGTTTCGATCTGACACACCGCGACATTGACCCGCTCACCGGGCATGAGATAAGGATTATTACTACCATTAAAGGAGCATTATAATGTCTGAACCGCAAGAGGAAGTGACCGTTCGTTTGATCAATCAGAAAGTTCAACTCACCGGCGTGTCGAATGCCAATCCCGATCATCCGATCACCTTCGATTACAAGCCTCCACTCGGAGACGGTCAGGGGTATAACGGACTTGAACTGCTGCTGATGAGCCTTGGCGGCTGTAGCGCCACGGCCATTGTGTACCTGTTGAGAAGAATGGGGAAGACGGTATCCGGATTGGAAGTGAAGGCAAAGGGTATCAGGAGAGAGGAGCCGCCGATCAAATTCGAAAAGATCTTCATAGAATTCATCCTCCATTCAAAAGACACAAAGGACACGGATATCCGGAAGGCGATCCAACTCGCCGAGAAGGCGGTCTGTCCCGTCTGGCAGATGATCAAGAACAATGTCGAGGTCGTACCGGAGTACAGGATTATTACCGAGTAGCATAACGAAAGATCGATCCCACCATTGGATGGATTACGGCTTGGCTACATACTGTAACATTTAACTCCAATGCATGTTTCCCACGCGCGTATAATAGTCGGTATATAAGTATGTTCTTAAACAACTTGTCCGATTTTTAATTTTCTTGTATTTAGATTCTCAATCTGTTTTACTTTCGGAATTAAACATTCACGCAGCTGCCAATTTCATTCTCTCAACTTTCTCTTTTCATTTAATAATTTTTGTTAGTATCGGTAGCCAACCATTGTGTAGAGCTGATAGAAAGAGGCTACTGTTCTCTAAAATTTTGTGAGGGACATTCCTATTTGTATTAAACAAGAATAGAGAACTATTTCAGATTCCCAATCTTTCGGGAGGTGTCAAATGAAGGCGAGAAAAGAGATCTTCACGGCGTTCCTCTGTGTAACGGTTGTGTTCGGACTGATGGTTTTCTCTGTAGTGCCCGTTCACAGCGCCGCATACAAACTCAACGATACCCTGGTGTCCAGCGGTGATGTGTTATCTTATGCCATCAGCCCGGACAGCAGCCGCGTGGTCTACCGCGCCGATCAGAAAACAGACGGGGTCGTTGAGCTCTACAGCGTCCCCCTTACCGGTGGCACCGTGATCAAGCTCAATGATACCTTTGCGTCCGGCGGGGATGTCTTTAACTATGCCATCAGCCCGGATAGCAGCCGGGTCGTCTACCGCGCTGATCAGGAAACAGACGAAGTTTATGAACTCTACAGCGTGCCCATCACCGGCGGCACCGTCACCAGACTCAATACCACCCTGGTAGCCGGTGGGGATGTCTCAGACGACTATGCCATCAGCCCGGACAGTAGCCGCGTGGTCTACAGCGCTGATCAGGATACAGACGAGGTTTTTGAACTCTACAGCGTGCCCCTCATCGGGGGCAGTGTCACCAAACTCAACGATACCCTGGTGACCGGTGGAAATGTGATATCTTTTGCTATCAGCCCGGACAGCAGCCGGGTCGTCTACCGATCCGATCAGGATACAGATGGTGTCGTTGAACTCTACAGCGTCCCCCTCACCGGCGGCACCATCACCAAACTCAACGATACCCTGGTGACCGGTGGAAATGTGATATCTTTTGCTATCAGCCCGGACAGCAGCCGGGTCGTCTACCGATCCGATCAGGATACAGATGGTGTCGTTGAACTCTACAGCGTCCCCCTCACCGGCGGCACCATCACCAAACTCAATGCCGTGGAGATCAACGGGGATGTGCTGTCTTATGCCATCAGCCGAGACAGCAGCCGGGTCGTCTACATCGCCGATCAGGATACAAACGGTGTTTTTGAACTCTACAGTGTGCCCCTCACCGGCGGCAGTGTCACCAAACTCAATACCACC
>DAISYQ010000053.1:0-16203 GCA_036825195.1 Syntrophales bacterium | reverse complement strand
CGAGTAAGGTCGGGTCGAAGGCTATCAATAATATCATCATATCATGTGTTGTTCCTTCCATGCTGAATATACTGGAACCTCTCTGTAAGCGGTATTTTCACATCTCTCCGCTCATTGTGGGTCCGGGCATACGGACGGGCATGCCTATATACTACGACAATCCGAAAGAAGTGGGGGCCGACAGGGTTGTCAACGCAGTTGCCGCCCATGAAAAATATCCGGGCGATCTCATCATTGTGGACTTTGGAACGGCAACCACCTTTGATTTCGTCACAAAAAAGGGAGAATATATGGGTGGATGCATATCGCCGGGTGTCATGATCGCAAGTCATGCCCTCTTCGAGAAGGCCTCCAAACTGCCTCCCGTCGAACTGAGCAGACCGAAATCCGTCGTTGCAAAAGATACGGTAAGCAGCATGCAGGCGGGAATCATGTTCGGTTATGCCGGTCTTGTAGACGGAATCGTGGATCGTATAAAGAAGGAAACAAAGACCGAACCCACCGTTATTGCAACCGGCGGACTGGCGGAAGTCATGGCTTCGGAAACCAGAAGCATCGATTTTGTCGATGAAATGCTCACCCTCGAGGGTCTTCGAATCATCTTTCTGAGGAACAAGTAAATCGACAATTTGAAATGTTATATATGTCTTAATTCCTTGTGCCATGGCAGGTTATTCATTCCAAAACCCTAAAGCCAATTATTATAGATTGTAATGTATCTATTTGCAATAAGTAAGCTTTAGTCGAGAGCCATGGAAGATAAAAACAAGACAAAAGAACAGCTCATCGGAGAACTTAACGCACTACGCCTCAAAGTTAGTGATTTTGAGAAGGCGGAAAAGGATCTCCACATAGAAGAGAGCATCTATGGCTCACTGGAAAGCGGTGCCCGTGCGGGTATTTATATCATTCAGGATGGTAAGTTTCGGTTTATCAATCATTATGCATCAAAATTTTTAGGGTATTCGAAAGAGGAGATAATCGGTAAAAAACCGATAAGCTTTGTGCATCCTCACGATCGAAAGATGGTGATAGAGAATGCAAAAAAGATGCTGAAGGGGGAGCGTCTTTCGTCCTATGAGTATCGATCTCTTGGAAATGACGGCAGGATTCACTGGATAGAGGAGATCGTAAGGCGTACCACGTATGAGGGCAGATCGGCAATCCTCGGCAATATAATGGACGTGACAGAGAGGGTAAAGTCACGGGAAAAACAGAAAGAACTTGAAAATCTTGAAGCCTCTATTCTTGCAGCAATTCCGCATGCTGTTATCGGCCTGAAAGACAGGCGCATCATATTTGTAAATCATGGAGTTGAGACCGTCTTTGGATGGAAGGAGAATGAACTGGTCGGCAAAAGCACGAGAATCCTTTACCGAACGGATGAAGACTACGAAAAGATGGCTGGCCTCTATGCCAAATTACAACGGCATAAGACAGTAGAAATCGAATTCCCCTGCAGGCGAAAAGACGGAACCGACATTGAATGTATGGTGAGCGCATCGAGGATAGGGGAGAGCCTAAAAGAAAAAAACATTGTCATTACATATGAAGATATTACGGAACGGGAGAGGGCTAAAAATGAATTGGAACACTCCCGAGAGCAATTGCGCAATCTATCCATTCATCTTCAATCGGTCCGTGAGAAGGAAAGCGCAAGGATAGCGAGAGAACTCCATGACGAACTGGGACAGCTCCTCACGGCCCTGAACATGGATCTCGTTATGCTTGGTAAGAAGATACCACAGGATCAGGTTGCCCTTGCTGAAAGGGCCGAGTCATCGATAAAACTGGTCGATATGACAATGAATACACTGAAACGCATATATATGGACCTCAGACCGGGAATGCTCGATCATCTCGGTCTTACATCGGCGATACGATGGCAGGTCGGAGAGTTTCAAAAACGCTCCGGAATACACTGCCGATTGACCATAGACCCGGAAGATTTTTCTATAGACACGGATCGCTCCACGACTATCTTCCGAATATTACAAGAAGCCTTAACCAATATCATGCGGCATGCGGAAGCAACTGCCGTACGTATACGCTTGAAGAAGACACAAAAGAATATTGATCTGCTTGTCCATGACAACGGTAAAGGAATACGCGAGGATGAACCCACTAAGATCAATTCATTCGGTCTGATAGGAATTCGGGAACGTGCCTATTCCTGGGGAGGTACCGTTATGATATCCGGACAAAAAGGCAGGGGCACCGACCTGAAGATTCGTATTCCATATGGGAAAGCGGAGGCGTGAGATGGGAAAGATACAGATACTGATTGCCGATGATCACCCAATCATCCGTGCCGGTCTCAAACAGATAATCTCAGAGACGAATGACATGACCATAGCAGATGAGGCCGGCAATGGTCAGGAGGTCCTGAATCTTGTCAGAAAAAAGAAGTACGATCTTCTCTTACTCGACATATCGATGCCGGGAAGAAATGGTTTGGAGATATTGAAAGAATTAAAAAGCGAATACCCGAAGCTCCCGGTTCTCATCCTGAGCATCTATCCGGAGGAACAGTATGCTGTCAGGGCATTTAGGGCGGGGGCTTCAGGATATTTGACGAAAGAAAGCGCTGCGAACGAACTGATTTCCGCTATCTACAAAATCGTCAAGGGAGGCAGGTATGTGAGTGAATCGCTTGCCGAGGAGCTGACCTATTACCTCGACAAAGATGCATCGCGGCCTCTCCACGATCTCCTCACCGATCGTGAATATCAGGTTATGTTGCTGTTAGGCTCAGGGAGAACGGTTAAGGAAGCGGCGGAAGAACTTCATCTCAGTGTAAAGACCATCAGCACCTACAGAACTCACATTCTCGAAAAAATGAACATGAAAAACAATGCCGAGCTTACCCTTTACGTCGTAAAGAATAACCTTGTTAAATAGGACATACACCGATACCATGAAGACGGTATGTCCTAATCAATAATCATCCATTATCCTCCAATATATTATATATTATCTTAAATGATATTCAGACTTGTGCCGATTGCATATCCTGGTGGTATGCATTAAATTTTTATCGCCGGTAGGATTAAATATATTGCAATCGAAAGGAGTCTAAATCATGAGTGCTGCCATAAACAAAAAGGGAAATGCTGATGATATCTTACGAGAGGAAGCATTGTGGGAGGATCCCATGTGCTATCCGGCTTACGATACGGCAAGTTTGCTTGACAGGCACAGCTCGGAGAATAAAAAAGATGCCAAGAGCGGCGATGCTTGCAGAGTAGCCGCCTGATTTCCCGGGAATACATTCAGTGCGTTCATTGTAAAACGTAAGCATCAAAAACGGTTCGGACATCCTTTTGTCATGCTCTGTCATTACGTGCTCAGCAATACATCGTACGGCACGTCATACCCAAGAAGAATACCATCCTCGATCTCGATGGCAGGACGCTTACGCACTGAAAAACGTCGTGCAATTATCTTTTCAATACAATTAAATAGAGGTGAAACAAACAATGGCTGAGATACAGAGAGTAGCGGTTATTGGAACGGGGGTCATAGGTGCCGCCTGGGTCACGTTGTTTTCGGTTAAGGGATACGATGTAAAGGCGTTTTCGCGGAAGGCGGAAACACGCATGCGAGGTTTGAAGAACGTTCAATCAAACCTCGATTTTTTTGTGGATAAGAAGATTATTCCGGAGAGTGATAAACAAAAGGCACTTGCAAGAATAGTCATGGTGGAAGACATAGCCGAAGCGGTCAGGAATGCTGATTTTGTTGAGGAATGCACCGGTGAAGACTATGATATAAAAAAGAACATCTTCAGAGAGATGGCGAACCATGCCCCCGATCACGCCATCCTTGCAAGCAGTACATCTGGTCTCAGCATGACAGAAATTCAGCAGGCTGTGGTACGGAAAGACAAATGCATTGTCACACACCCGTGGAATCCACCTCATTTGATTCCGCTCATCGAAATAGTTCCTGGACAGGAAACGTCCCGGGAAACTACCGACATAACCTTCACGTTAATGGAACGGCTGGGCAAGGTTCCCGTAATAGTCAGAAAAGAGGTCGCCGGTTTTATCGGTAACAGACTGGCAGCTGCACTGTGGCGGGAGGCTATCGATCTTGTGGACAGGGGCGTCGCGACCGTGGAAGATGTTGATAAGGCACTGTGCGCTGGTCCCGGAATCAGATGGGCGTTAATGGGAACCCATTTGATCTATCATCTCGGTGGAGGTGAAAAGGGTGGTTACGACCATTTTATAGACGGTATCGGCAACACCACATTCAAGGAAATCTGGAAGGAACTTGAGACACGCGATTACATAACAGATCAGGTCAAGGAAAAGCTGACCCTTGGCGTGAAAGAATCAATGAAAGGGAGAACCTTCCAAGATATTATCAAGTGGAGAGATGATAAGATAATCGATATTCTGTCCACGAAAGAAGATGAATTCTGGAGTGATCCCATGTCGTATCCACCCTATGATTCCAGAAATATTACACAACAACGGGATGAGAAATCTGACAAACAGACGGCCGACATCAGAAAGATCAGGGAACGAGTAGCATAATAAAAAGGCGAAGGGCTTCAATCCGGAAAAGGGGAAAACTTTTGCGGTGTTTCTATGGTCCCGATGGCAACCCGGATGGCGTGAGCTTTTCCTTCCATACTTTCAGGTCGTTAAGTGATCGTTCGGCATAGTATCGACCCCTCATTTTTTTCGGGACCCTGCTTTCGAGAGACGGAAAGAGGCCGAAGTTGACATTCATGGGCTGAAAGGTTGTATAGTCGGCATTTGTAATATGGCTGACAAGTGCCCCCATAGCGGTTGTCGCAGGTGGATCGATAACCTCCGTCCCTGCGACATGTCTGCAAACGTTTATGCCTGCCAGGAGCCCCATGGCAGCAGATTCCACATATCCTTCGACACCCGAAATCTGCCCCGCAATGAAGATGTTGTCGTTCGAACGAAGCTGAAGCGATTTTTTCAGCAGCAGTGGTGAATTTATGAAGGTGTTGCGGTGGATGCTGCCGTATCGTGCGAATTCGGCATTTTCCAGTCCCGGTATCATCCGAAGTATTCGTTTCTGCTCAGTCCATGTCAGCTTTGTCTGGAATCCAACTAGGTTGTAGAGGGTTCCCTCACTGTTCTCGTGTCTGAGCTGGACAACGGCATACGGTCTCTTTTCAGTCTTAGGGTCTATAAGACCTACCGGTTTCATCGGACCGAAGAGAAGTGTCTTTATTCCTCTTCTCGCCATTACCTCCACGGGAAGACATCCCTCAAAACAACGCCTGTCTTCAAAATCCCTGAGGGGAACATCGATACCTTTCGATAATTCCGACCAGAATCGTTCATATTCATCACGTGTCATGGGGCAGTTCAGATAATCTCCCACCTCATCGTTGCTGCCGTATCTCGACGCCCTGAAGACTTTGTCGTAGTCAATGGACCGGGCATCCACGATGGGTGAGATCGCGTCATAGAAGTAGAGATATGCATCTCCCGCAACGGATGCTATACTTTGTGCCAGAGAATCGGATGTGAGGGGACCGGTGGCTATAATGACGATAGAGTTTTTCGGAATGACGGTGACCTCTTCCCTGACGATCCGGAGCCCGGTGGATGCCAGTTTGTCTTCAATGTAGTGTGAAAAAAGGGTTCGGTCCACGGCCAGGGCCTTGCCTGCCGGAACTGCCGTAGCGTCGGCCGCCTCCATTATCAACGATCCCATTAAGCGCATCTCTTCCTTGAGGAGGCCGACGGCATTCTCTACCGCATTTGAACGAAAGGAATTGCTGCAGACGAGTTCAGCAAGATGGTCGGTGGTATGGGCGGGAGAGAAGTGTGTGGGTTTCATCTCATACAGGAGAGTGCGGATTCCTCTCCGAGAGATCTGCCATGCTGCTTCACACCCTGCCAAACCACCGCCGATGATTATGACTGGGTCCCCGTGTGTTCTTATGTGCGGGTGAAGTATTTCTGATAGAAGATCCTGGTTCACTTCACCCTCTTACTCTTCTGAGCCTTGCTTCTTGTATGTACAATGCTTGTTCGGACACATCGTTACCAGCCCTTTTCCACGGTAATACTTTTCAACAAGGAATGGATGGCCGCATGTGGGGCATTCTTCCGGTACCGGCCTGTCCCATAGGGCATAGGTGCAGTCCGGGTAGCGCGAACAACCGTAAAAGGTCTTGCCTCTTTTTGATCGTCTCTCGCAGAGATTCCCGTCGCATCCATCTTGCGGGCATTTCACACCCGTATCGAGCGGCTTTGTATTCTTGCATTCCGGATATCCGGAACACCCCAGAAACCTACCGAATTTCCCTTCTTTGATGACCATATTCTTGCCGCACGCATCACAGACAATATCGGTCTTTTCCGCCTCCATCTTGCTGATTTCGCCGTTTTCATCCTGAGCGATATTACCCGTGTTCTTGCACTCGGGATAGTTGGAGCAGGCCAGGAATTTTCCGTTCTTCCCCCATTTGATTACCATGGGACTGCCGCACCTGTCGCAGGTGAGATCGGTGGGGATCTCCTCCCTCTTTACATTCCTCATTTCTTCGCCGGCTTTTTTCAGTTCCGACTGAAAGGGGGTATAGAAATCTTCCAAGGTTTTACGCCTGGTGAGTTTTCCATCCTCAATCATATCCAGTCTGTCTTCCATGGAAGCGGTGAACTGGACATCCATGATATTGGAAAAGTTTTCTACAAGAAGCCCGTTGACCGTGGCACCGAGTTCTGTGGGATGAAATCGTCCTTTTTCAAGTTTTACATAGTTTCTATTCTGTATGGTGCTTATGATGGTGGCGTAGGTGCTGGGCCTGCCGATACCCTTTTCCTCCAATTCTTTTACCAGTGTCGCCTCGGAAAAACGTGGCGGAGGTTGGGTAAAATTCTGCTGCGGTTCCAGCGAAATCAGGGTCAGTTCATCGCCTTTGGATACATCGGGAAGGATCTTCCCTGACTGAATATCGTTGCCATTGTCTTCGTTATCTTTTGATTCGGTGTAGACGATACTGAATCCGGGGAATTTCATGATGGAACCCTGCGTGTGGAAGAGACAGCGCCCAGCCTTGATGTCGATAGTTGTCTGGTCGAATACGGCGGGATTCATCTGGCTCGCCATGAAACGGTTCCATATTAGTTGATAGAGTCGGAATTCGTCATTCTTGAGATACTGTTTGATGGTTTGTGGTGCGTAAGTCGTTGCGGTCGGTCGTATCGCCTCGTGCGCATCCTGTGAAGACTTTGAGGATTTGAATACCCGCGCCGTATCCGGGAGGAATTCTTTTCCGTAATTCCTTGTTATATACTCACGTGCATCCGCAAGTGCTTCAGGAGCAATACGAACCGAGTCGGTTCTCATATAGGTGATAAGACCGACAGAGCCTTCTTCTCCCAAGGCGATTCCTTCATAGAGCTTCTGGGCAACACTCATCGTCTTCTTGGCGGTAAAACGGAGTTTTCTTGATGCCTCCTGCTGAAGTTTGCTCGTCGTGAACGGGGGAGCTGGAGAGCGTTGCACCTCCTTTTTCTCCACCTTCTTGACAGTAAATGTGGCGTCTTTCAGCTCATCGAGGATCTCCTGTGCCTGCGCTTCATTGGTCAGATTGGACTTCTGGGAGTCTATCTTTATCAGCCGTGCCTCGAAGGGAGGAGGAGAGTTGCTTTCCAGGTGAGCGATAATGTTCCAGTATTCTTCCGAAACAAAGGCCTGTATCTCGGCTTCCCTGTCACATATGATTCTGACGGCGACCGACTGTACACGTCCGGCGCTCAAACCCCGCTGCACTTTTTTCCAGAGTATCGGGCTGATCTGATATCCGACAAGTCTGTCAAGTATTCGTCGGGTCTGCTGGGCTTCGTATTTATTGAAGTTGAGTTCAAGGGGGTTGTCAATGGCCGAGATAACGGTCTTTTTTGTCAGATCGTTAAAGAGTACCCTGTAAATCTTCTTCTCTTCACCTATTTCGCTTGCCACATGCCACGCAATGGCTTCTCCTTCCCGGTCAGGGTCAGGAGCCAGGTAGATGGTATCCGCATTCTTCGCAGCTTTCTTCAGTTCGGAGATGACCTTTTTCTTCTCCCGTATGACTTCGTAGGTCGGTTCGAAGTTATTTTCAAGATCGATGCCCAGTTTACTTTTGGGAAGGTCTTTTATGTGCCCAACAGAGGCCTTCACCTCAAATTCAGGGCCAAGATATTTCTTGATGGTCCGTACCTTGGCCGGTGATTCGACGATAAGAAGTGAACTGGACATTATCTCTCCTTTATAACAAATTTCTTGCCGGGGAGTTGTTTGACATACCCTTCAAGTTCAAGAGAGGTGAGAATACTCAGGACATCGTGCACGTGATAACCGGATTCGGCGACCAGGGTGTCTATATGGATTGGTTCTCTGCCAAGCAATTTCAAGATGGCTTTTGTGTCTGCCTGAAACGATTCTGGTATTATCGCATTATTCGATATGTCGTTTTCCCCTGATGATCCGTCAACTTCGGTGTTACGGTTTACCTGAGGTGCTATCTCTTCCAATATATCATAGGTATTCTCGACAAGCTTTGCGCCTTCCCGTATGAGCCTGTGAGTTCCCTTCGTCCCCGGAGAATCGATATTGCCCGGCACGGCGAAAACATCTCTTCCCTGTTCCAGGGCGACCCGTGCGGTTATCAGAGAACCGCTCTTTTCACTGGCCTCGACCACGACGACACCCAGTGAGATGCCGCTTATGATCCGGTTTCTGACGGGAAAATTGGAGGCCAGGGGTTGCGTGGAAAAGGGAAACTCGGTGATCACGGCGCCATTCTCTGTTATTTTTTCAAATAAATCCTTGTTTTCAGGAGGATAGATTACATCAATACCACAACCCAGAACAGCGATTGTTCGCCCCTTTCCCGCGATTGCCCCGGTATGGGCGGCTGAATCAATCCCCCGTGCCATACCGCTGACGACGGTTACTCCCTTCATGGCAAGTTCGCGGCACAGCCGTTCCGTCGTAAACCTGCCATAGGTGCTCGCCCTCCGCGACCCTACCACGGCAACGTTGATATCATGATCGGAGAGCGTTCCCTTTACGTACAGGATGGGGGGAAAATCGTATATATTCAAAAGAGATTTCGGATAAAGGGATGAATCCGATGTGATGATGGAGACATTCAGGCTGTCGGCCGTTTCCAATTCGTTTTCGATTGTTGCCCACTTATCAAAGGATTGTATGTCGTGAGCTGTTTTTTTTGTAATGCGGCCAACCTCCTGCAGGGATACTGCGGGAGCATCAAAAACAGCCCGTGGCGAACCAAAAGTCTTTACCAAGGCATTAAAACCGACGTTCCCCACATTTTCCACAAATTTTAAGGCAAGCCAGTATGTTAGGTCGCTGTGAGACATTGTTTCGCCGATATACATGTAAAGTTGCAATGGTTATAAATGATTATTAAGATCGGCACTATATATGCTATCTTTAAAAGGTGTCAAGTTTTTTTGATCTTTACCCCGCTTGACATCCCCCTACACTTATAATAATTTCATGACTGCCGATATGAGGGGCGATATGACGCATTGTTTGAACATACAGTGGCATTCAGATGCTTTGAGCCGCCAAAAATATCGTTCTACAAGCTGTTTTTCCTTATAATCCCGAAGCATTGGGACAACCAGGCTCCTGGTGGAATTGAAAATTATGAATCTGAAGAGAGATATGAATGTACCGAAATTAAAACTGATAATTGCCATGGCCTGTGCCGCATTTCTAGTCTGTGGCGGGATACCTGACCTCGTCGCACAGGATGAGCAATTTACGGAACAGGAATCGAGCCTTTCCGTAATACCTGATGAGATCGATTTCGGTATTCTCAAGGATACTGAAACAGGAACTGCATCGATCGAGATCACAAATATAGGGCATGGCACGATGCGATGGATGGTCAAGTGGGTAGACCCTTGGCTGACCCTCGACACCTATTCGGGGATTGTAGAGGGCAATGCGCAGACCGTAACGGTCACGGCTGATCCCCTGAATCTTCCCCTGGGACGTCATAGGGCTGAAATCGTCATAACATCAGATTCCGAAACTAGAACGGTTCCGATTTCGGTTACCGTTCTACGTGACAATAATGACACATACAAACCTAAACTGGAAGAGATCAGGGTGGATTCAATTACCACAACTCAGGTCGAACGAAAGATCCGCATGAGTGCTATCGGCATATATTCAGATGGTTCTGAAAGGGATATCACAAAGAAAGTTCGATGGATATCGGAGAATGAAAGAATCGGATATTTTATCGACAAAGGATTCTTCATCGGGAAACATAGGGGAACTGTTAATATATTAGTAAAAGAGGGAAGTGTGACAAGTGCTGCCACGACAATTCGTATCGATGCCCCTGATGGACCTCTTTTAAGGGTCTCCCTGCCGAAGATCAGGCTGGATCACATGGTAAAAGATTCGGTCGAAGACATCCCTCTGACCATCAGAAATGCAGGTACGGGTGAACTTGAATGGGAAGTCACAAGTAGGACGCCGTGGCTTCTGATTGAAGGGGGGACAGCCCCGGCCTCAAAAGAAGTGATCTGGCAGACAGAAAATGAAGGATATCCCGAATCCGCAGATCTGGGAGAGGGTGAACCGAACACGCGAGAAACAGGATACAGCAGCAGCCTTCGCGGAAGGGGGAGAAAGACAGTCAAGATCTCCGCAGATGTGGCAGGACTTTCGGAAGGAAAATATGAAGGAACCATCTTGGTGAAATCGGACGGAGGAGAGGAAGAAATAATCATTCCCGTAAACATTCTTTCCCTCAAGTCCATATCCATTACCCCTGTTTCTTTAACAATGGTTGTTAATCATCGTATGGTTTTCAGGGCGACCGGCATTTGGTCCGACGGAAGCAGAACCGATCTTTCCGGTAGAGATGATGGCAGATGGATTGTTTCCGACCACAGCGTTGGATACTTCCTGCGCAGTAAACCTCTTTTTGTGGCACAGCATGTCGGCAGGACGGAAATCAGAAAAGTGATGGGCAACGTAGCGAGCAATCTTGCGGTTGTTACCGTTGAAGATGATAGTAACGGTTCTGTGCTGATGGTATCGCAACACGAAGTTGATTTCGGGAAGGTAGGTCCCGGCGAGACATCAAAGGGTATGATCTCCTTGCAGAATGTCGGCGGAGAAGATCTGATATGGTTGTTATACAGGATGGGTGATTGGATACTGCCCTATGACGATACACTTTCAGGGACGGCCGGGATCTCCGCACGTCATATTCGCCTTACGATTGAGTCTATGACGGATGAAGGTGTTTCTGTCAACGGGCTCTTTCCGGTTCGGATTAAATTTGAAACGGGACATGATTCGGTGTCGTATGAAAAGCGACTACATCCGGGAAGTTACAGAGAAGAGTTGAAAATATTGTCTAACGGTGGGGAGAGGACGGTATTCCTAAAATTTGATGTAACGGAACAGGGCTCTCGACCTTCCATGGAGGTAAAGCCCCTTGGTATAGATTTCGGCAGTGTTGAAACGGACAAGAAATTGATGAAAAGAATCGAACTGAGAAATGTGGGAAAGGATGTCCTGAAATGGGAAGCCGTTCTGCAGGGAAAGAAAAAAATTTTCAAGGGACTTGCTCTTGAAAAAGGCAGATATGTTTCATTCGAAAATGAAGACATTGCAGGAAAAGGGAGATATACGATACCTACTCGTCTGAAAAATTCACTCGAAATCTCCGGAGAATGGTCTGAAGAGGGAGGATATCCGTATAGCACGGGTGAAAAAGACCTTTTGCGATATTCATTTTCAGGGAGTGGAATTGTTGTGTTTCTGTGGAAAGATGTATATGGCGGGCGCCTCGATGTATTTGTCGACGGTCAGATGGTAGGCGAGATAGACTGTGCGTCCGAAAAGAGGGAGCGGATCGAATTCCCGGTGATTGAAATCCTGGATGAAGAACCGCATCTGCTCATTCTTGCGGTACGGGGGGGAACCGTTGAGGTCGAAGGTGTTCGAATATACGCATCGGGGCTGATAGAGGATAGTAAAGAATGGATGAGAATATCTCCCGAGAAAGGTACCACAACGAATGAAGTGGATTACATCAATGTAATGGCAAGTACCGAGGGGTTGGCTCCCGGTACGTACAGCGAGAACATATTATTTTACTCCGGGGAAGGTGTCGAGAAGGTTGAAGTATCAATTGATGTAATGAGCAATAAAACTCCAGAATTAATAAAGATATATAGGTATATCAAAGGAACCGAATCCCTTCTGTCGCCGGAGACCGCATCGGGAGATCTTCCCCTTGAACGGTATCAGAAAGGTGAAGGGGCATTTTATCTCTTTCGCAGAGGTACGCCGGGAACAACGGAATTTTTCCAATGGCATAATCCATCAATGGGAACCCATTTCTATTCCTATAGTCGTTCGGGTGGAAAGCATTCTCTCGAAGGGTATGTGTTTGACGGTACAATAGGAAATATCGCAACGGTAAAACTACCCCTCACAAGAGATCTGTATCGATGGTTTAATCCTGACACGGGCGCATATTTTTACACAACGGACACGAAGGGGGAGAATCACGAGAAGATGGGATACAAATACGATGGGGTGGCCGGATACGTCAGGTAAAAAGGTTTGCGTTTTGTCTTGACAAATATACACAAAGTGACTAAAAGATTTTTTCTTTTCGAATAATGCGCCAGTAGCTCAGCTGGATAGAGCAACGGACTTCTAATCCGTAGGTCCCGGGTTCGAATCCCTGCTGGCGTACCATATACATAATATGTGTGGTGGGTGTAGCTCAGTTGGTTAGAGTGCCTGGTTGTGGCCCAGGAGGTCGAGGGTTCAAGTCCCTTCACTCACCCCAATATTATAAATGAGATATGCATTTCCGCAATGCGACAACTTACTACAATAATAAGGTCTATTTTCTTCTAAATTCTTATGCCGCTTTTTGAAGATGTGCATCATCAGAATGCCATCTGTTTATAACTATCAAAAGTTATCGCTATTGAAATCAAGATTAAATCCCGTTGCTCAAATCAATTTCATTTTATGCATCCACTTGAAGAAGTTTAGATGTATGTTTTTCGTTGATTTTCTTTACGGGTAGGCATATTTTCTCTAAGGGAAAAGAATACAATGAATATAATAGCCCAAAGGGCAATTTGGAGGAATACGCAATAATGGCATTAAATGAAGAATTAAGAAAACAGGGTAATTGGCTCTTCAGGTGGCGTAGTTATCTTCCTATTCTCATGATTGTACTTGTATATTTTGGAATGAGTTATTTCGAATATCCGGGTCATAATGAAACATATGATGATATTTGGGAATTAAGTTGTCTATTAATAGCTTTCTTGGGAATTGCTCTCCGTTTCTTTACTGTAGGATATACACCTAAAGGAACATCAGGAACAAACACACGAAAGCAAGTGGCCGATTTATTGAATACAAAGGGGATGTATTCGATTGTAAGACACCCGCTATATCTGGGCAATTTCATAACATGGTTGGGTGTTTTTGCTTTTTTCCATTTATGGTGGTTCAGCCTGATAGTAACACTTATATTTTGGTTATACTATGAAAGAATAATGTTTGCCGAAGAAGAATTTTTACGAGGTAAATTCGGAAAAACTTATTTAGACTGGGCAGAGAAGACACCTGCTTTTATACCAAACATAAGGCAATGGCGTTCATCCGATACGAAATTTTCATTCAAGAAAGCAATAAAAAACGAATACAAAAGTTTGTTTTCCGTGATTGTTGCTTTTACGATTCTTGAAATTATCGGTGATATTTTTGTTGAAAAACGATTTGAGATGGATCGGATGTGGATGGCAATATTTATAAGCGGATTAATTATGTATGTAATTATTCGAACTCTAAAAAAGAAAAAATTATTAGAAAATAGATAATATATATAAGGATTGATGCTGACCTGTTAAGATTGGAGCAAAAAAAA
The DNA here is from genome assembly GCA_036825195.1 of Syntrophales bacterium. Lineage (GTDB taxonomy): Bacteria > Desulfobacterota > Syntrophia > Syntrophales > UBA2210 > UBA2210. The sequence continues at coordinate 2,258 of DAISYQ010000053.1, read as the reverse complement.
TCATGTCAATGACATCAAACTGGTTCCTCTGGGCTTTGTTATCGGCTGTATTTGCAGCACTTACAGCCATTTTCGCAAAAATCGGCCTCGAAGGAGTTGACGCTGACCTTGCAACGTTGATTCGCACGGTCATCATCATGGCTGTCCTTGCATCGTTTGTGTACTTCACTGAAAAGTGGAGTAATCCGTTTCGCCTTTCTCCCAAGACATGGTTATTCTTGACTCTTTCCGGTTTGGCGACAGGTGCATCGTGGGTATGCTACTTCAGAGCCCTGAAGATAGGAGACGCTTCAAAGGTTGCTCCCGTCGACAAATTCAGCCTACTGCTAGTCGCGTTGTTCGCATTTATTTTTCTCGGTGAGCGCCCTTCAATGAGAGAGTGGACAGGAATACTCATGATTGGAGCAGGAGTTCTCGTACTGGCATTCAAAAGATAGAATTTAGCGTAGTGCCGATAGGTCCGGATTTTTTACCCGCGGCATTAATCATACTATGCCCTATGACCATGGAACCACTGTAATAACAATAGGTAATGATATACGTCTCAATTGCGAGTCCCTTCACTCACCCCAATATTATATCTTTCAACTATTCCTTACATCAACAATCTACCTCAATCCTGCGATCAATGACTCATGTGATTTCCCCCCATGAAGATTGCCCCAAGACATTTTTTGTAACCAATTCGTAAGAGCATACGACTATAGAAACAAAGAAAACAGCATCTCAAAGATACAAAAAATGGAGGTTATCAATGAAGTCAACGAGAAAAAGTATCGTAGTGATGGCAGTAGCTCTGGCAGTTGTTTTTGCCGTTTCATCAACGGTAATGGCAAGAGGATACGGGAGAAGTGGCGAATGTTGCGCCGGGCCGGCATTTGAAGGACAGGAAGTGCGGGGACCGGGATTCGGTGGTCCGGATTTCGATTGCCCGCGGTTTGAGGGAAGGGGGTTCGGAGGACCTGGTTTGGCATTGATCATGGGTCTGGATCTCTCAGATTCTCAAAGGGACCAGGCACTCAAGATCTTGGAGACCTATCAAATTGACCGAATAAAAGACAGAGGAGCATTCATAAAAGAGCATGAAAACCTCAGGAAGGCCCTTCAGGTCGATACGGTTAACGAACAGGAAATTCGTGCGGCCTTTAAGAAGGTCGCTTCGATGCAAGAAGATAGGCTTGTAGCGCGGGCAAAGGTAATGAACGAAATAAAATCGATCCTGACCCCAGAGCAGGTAAAACTGCTTGATGAGCGTACAAAAAAGCGTCCGGATTGTAACCAGGAGAGACGGGGTCACGACAGACCCTTTGCCGACAGACGGGGCGGCGGTTGTCCCCGGTGGTAATGTCTCAACGATGAAAGCGGGAGCGGATGAGTGGTGTTCTCCTCCTTCCCTCCATTCGATTCCCGCTTTCTGGGAACACCGGCTGTATGAATGGTTCCACGTCCTGCACTGTTAATTATGCATTGAAAATTGGACCTTTTTTCGATTACTATACCATAAAGTGGAACAACGCGGATCGTGTGAATCGATGCATAATACTCCTGGCAACCCCAGTGACAATGAGATTATCAACCGGATCATTAGCGGAGACATTGATGCGTTTGAGCAGATATTAACACGGTACAAGGGTTTCTTGATGGGAATTGTCAGCCGACACGTACCATATGATCAGGTGGAGGAAACCGCACATGATGCCTTTATACGGGCCTATCTGTCGCTGCCGAGCTTCAAACAGAAGAGCGAGTTCAGGCACTGGCTGTCTTCCATTGCAATTCGGGCATGTTATGATTTCTGGAGACAGCGCTATCGGTCGAAGGAGGTTCCCATGAGTTCGCTGACGGAAAAACATCATGAATGGCTTGAAAACGTGATGGCGGACTCCTCGAATAGAGAATTTCATGAGCACGGATCAATAAAAGAGGTTCGAGAGATCCTTGACTGGGCCTTGGCAAAACTATCGGCCGAAGATAGAATGGTACTGGAATTGGTCTATCTTGAAGGTATGACGGTAAAAGAAGCAGCCGAACTCCTCGGCTGGACCACGGCAAATGTCAAGGTCAGATCGTTCCGGTCACGGAAAAAACTGCAAAAACTCCTTTCGGGACAGATTGAAGGGGGGATGGTACAATGAAAGACAATACGACAAAGATTATAGATGCGCTCGGTACAGCATACCGGCAAAATAAGACTGTTCCTGCGGGTGAGCTTTGGGAAAGGCGCGTGATGGGTCATATCAGAAGTCTCGGCATCCCCG
>DAISYQ010000052.1:0-16338 GCA_036825195.1 Syntrophales bacterium | reverse complement strand
ATTGTCATGACTAGCTTTTTAGCACATTACACCGTGCTTAACTAGTCTAGACCCTTGAGTAATACTTATTTTTGTATGTGAGACGTGGCAACATTGCTCTAAATCTGCGCTGTGCTGATATCTTCATGTCCCGTGAGCAGCTGAATCGTCCTCAAATCTCCTTCCCTTCTAAAAGCGGTGATAGAAAAGTGGACTTCTGTCTATGGTGGCTTTTATTCTTTTTTCTCAACCACATTGCTGCGAGATCCCTTCCATGTGATATCGAGCATTGTCGATCATGAAGTGCAAACGGTTGAGGATATTGACCTCGCTGGTACTGGCATCGAAATCGAGAAAAAGCATGGTTACCATGGGGTACAGGCGCTTGATACGGCTCTCAATACCCTTGGCAACTACCTGATTGGCGATACAGCCGAAGGGCTGTAAACAGACCACTTCATAGATACCATTTCGGGCAAAATCGGCTACTTCGGCCGGAATCAACCACCCTTCACCGAATTGATTGGAAAGGCTGACTATCTGAGATGCCAGCCGGGATTTTCCGTAGATACCGGTTGACGGTTCGTAGCAGTTAAAACCGGCAAGAATCGCCTCAAAGCGATGGATCCACCGAGCCGCCTGAGACTCAAGAAATGCTTCAAACAGTTTCGATACACCGCTGCCCCGCTCCAGATAACTGTGTCTGTTTTCCTTCGCGTTGACAAAAAACTGCATCGCAAAGTCGGTCAGCGACGGAACAACCACCTCAACACCCTGCGCAATCATCCAGTCCAGGACGTTCATCTGGCCGAACCGGTTATACTTCAAAAAGATCTCTCCGACGATGCCGATTCTCGGCAGAGGATCACTGCCCCCCAGTGCGTCATTGAAGGAGTTGACTGCTTCCCGAAGATAACACATCATTCCTTCAATGTCATTTCGCTCAACGCAATTTCCCCCCAATTCGAGGTAGTGGTCCCGGATCTCCTCGGCCAGACCGGCAGCTCTCTGACGCACTACTGTCTTGTAATACATACGCGCGATGGCATCCGCATAGAGAAGACTGGTAAAGGCCGGTTTGATAATGCGCCGGAGAGCAAGTTCGAACCCCGGCTGGTCGTTGATCAGGTCATCACCCTTTGCCACGGCTATAACGGGGGTATTGGGATAGCCCGCACTGATGAGCGCTTTCTTGATGAGTGCCACGTAATTGGTTGCCCTGCACTGCCCTCCCGTCTGAGTCATGCCAACCGCCGTCTTTTCCGGATCGAAGCGGCCCTGTTTAAATGCCTTGACGATATCACCGATAATCACGATTGCAGGATAACAGATCTCATTGTTGGCATAGCGCAGTCCATATTCGACCGATTCCCTGTCCGAAGGCGGCAGGATCGTCAGGTTATACCCGGCAAGACGGAATATCGGTGAGAAGAAGGGGGAATAACAGTCGGCAAAATAGGGGGCTATAATCTGCTTCGTACGGTCTTCTGTTAAGAAGGGGGGAGTGATGTGACGGCATGCCGGTACTGCTTCATTACAGGCCGGTCGTCGTTTGAGTGTCTCGATGAGGGAACGCAACCTGAGCCGGACGGAACCTATGCTGGATATCTCGTCAATCTTGATCAGTGTGAATATCTTGCCTGCCGCCGACAATATATCTCTGATTTCATCCATGATGAAGGCGTCGGGACCGCACCCGAAGGAGTTGAGCATGACGTACTGGATATGCCGTTCGGGTTGATTGGCAACCCACTGTGCGGCCTTCATGAGGCGGTTGGGGAAGGCCCACTGCGGAATCGTCTGAATTTCCCTGATACTCTTTTGACAGAAGCGGGAAGCCGCGTCGCAGGGCAGAACGTCGGTTCCAAGATCGGCCAGCATTTCCGACGTCTGATGTTCAATGAAGGGGTCGGCATGGTACGGCCTCCCGGCCAGGACAATTACGTTCCGTCCCTCCTTGCGTGCTCTCTCCAAGAGCTCATACCCTCGATTTTCAATGTTCGTGTGAAACAGCTCCTGGGCGGCCAGTGCCATCCGGAAAGCCCTTTCTGCACGGCGGTGAAGTACCTTCAGGGATTTCAGGTACCTGAGACAGCCTCTCTTGAGCAATTTTTTGTCGCGGAACGATATGGCCGGCGCATCAAAGTGTGGTGCGGTCCGTTCTCCGGTTGCTATACAGCCGATGAGCACCTCAGCATAACTCGCCACGATGGGACAGTTATAACTGTTGGGGGCTTCAGCATCTTCCTTGGCTTCGTAGATCGTGAGAGGATAGAGAATCCGGTCCACTCCCTTATCAATCAGATTCATGACATGTCCGTGCGCGAGTTTGGCGGGAAAACAGATGTTATCTGCCATGACGGATCCGAGTCCTTTTTCGTAGAGTGCCTGATTCGATTCATCGGAAAGGACGACATCGAACCCGCACGCGGCGAGCAGGGTACTCCAGAAGGGAAAGGTTTCATACATCTCCAGAATGCGGGGAATACCGATTCGGACCCCGGTCATCGGTGCTTCGGCGCGGGGAACATCCTCGAACAGCAGCCTGTTACGTTCGGTAAAGAGATTGATACCCCGCTTCCCTGTTCCGCCACTATTGCCGAAGTGCCGTTCGCACTTGTTCCCGGTGAAGAATCGCCGCCCGCCGGAGAAAGAAAAAATGCTGACGCCGCATCGATTGGTGCACCCGTGACATTCGATCTCCCGCTTTTGATAGTCGGTACACCGCTCGATAGTGGAGAGGTCAAAGGGATGAACCGTGACGGGATCAGCGTCATAAGCCTCTTTGGCCAGAAGGGCTGCTCCGTACGCCCCCATCATTTCTGGTCGGTCAGATGATGCAATCGGCAGTCCGGTAAGCATTTCAAAGGCCCTGAGGACTGCCGGATTGCGGAAGGTACCACCCTGTACCATGATGTTGGGTCCCAATTCGGAAGGATCTCTCAGTTTGAGTACCTTATAGAGACTGTTTTTAATGACTGCATAGGCGAGACCGGCGGCTATATCCCCGATGGAAGCATTTTCCCTCTGTGCCTGTTTGATACGGGAACCCATAAAGACCGTACATCGCGTTCCGAGGTCACAGGGAGCGGGTGAATGGCACGCCTTCTCGGCAAACGATCCTGCTGTCAACCCGAGCGACCGGGCAAAGCCTTCGACGAAGGAACCACATCCGGAAGAGCAGGCCTCGTTGATTTCAATACGGTTGATAGCCTGGTCCTTGATGAACAGGGCCTTCATGTCCTGTCCGCCGATATCGAGAATAAAGGACACATCCGGATTGCATTGTACCGCAGCACGCCAGTGAGCCATTGTTTCCACCACACCACCGTCGAGATTGAAAGCGGCACTGATCAAATCTTCACCATAACCGGTGGCTTTCCCGGCGGCAATGGCAAAGAGGACATTGTCCTCGTTTCGATAGGTCATGAGAGCCTGCATGACGGCGTCAATGGGATTCCCACAGTTAAGACGGTAGTCACTGAAAACGACACGCTGCCTGGAGTCGATCACCATCACCTTGGTCGTCGTCGAGCCGCAATCGATCCCGAGAAACAGCGGCGGCTCCGCCTGCTGAACGGGGATGTCGGTCAGTTTCATAACCATACGATCACGTTCCCATTGATGATATGCGTCTTCGTTCACAAAGAGGGGTGCAAGGCGGTGATGGTTTATCTCCGCTGCATCCACACCGAGTGACCGTATCCGACGGTTCCACTCACCGAGAGGCGCCGAAAAAGATCTGTCTTTCGTTATAAGAACCGCCCCCCATGCGGGAAAAAAGAGACCGTTGGACGGCAGGATGATATCTTGGTATGAGAGGTTTAAGGAGCGACAGAAGCTCTCTCGGAGGCTGGAGAGAAAGGTCAGAGGACCGCCGCAGAAGAGGATTTTCGGTTGTATTTTGATGCCGCGGGCAAGCGAACTGAGGTTCTGGAGAGCAACGGCCTGCAGGATAGACGCGCAAATATCGGGTAAATCAACGTTATTACTTACAAGGTTCTGTACGTCAGTCTTTGCAAAAACACCGCATCGAGAGGCAATAGGGTATATGTTTTTGTGCTGCTTCGCGAGTTCATCAAGATCCTGAATGGAGAGATTGAGGAGTGTCGCCATCCGGTCAATGAAAGCCCCTGTTCCTCCGGCGCAACTCCCGTTCATACGTATATCCGGCGGTTTGTCAGGAGAAAAGAACATCATTTTGCTATCCTCACCACCGATATCGATCAGCATCCTTGCATCGGGAAAGTGGTGCCGTGCTACTTCACCGGCAGCAATAACCTCCTGAACAAAAGGGGCATTTATTCTCTCAGCGATCCCCATACCGGCGGTTCCGGTGAATGAAAGATCGACTGCGCATTCTCCGATCTGTGACGCAGCCTTTTCAAAAAGCTGTGAAAGCGTATTTACAATATCGGAGTTGTGTCGCTGGTAGAGCAGAAGATTTACAGTTCCGGATTGGTCAAGCAGTATCAGTTTTGCCGTAGTGGAACCCACGTCCACTCCGGCCCGCAATTGCTCTCTTTTCATAACCGGTTCTCCCAATTATCAACCTCAGACAATAGAAAATCAATTATTCAGGGATTCCGGCATACGTCTCTTTGAGATACTACACATCAATGTTTCAACAATGATGTGCTTCCGTTCATCAATAAAACGGTTGAATGCCTCATGTTTGTTGCCGCTTAAGAACGCTTCAAACAGAGGTTTGGCAATAAAGGGAAAGACACACATACTGATCATGTTTGCCATAAAGTGGGAGGCCGGAATGTCCGATTCGAGATATCCAAGTTCATCCTCCAGCCACTGGCTTATATGAACGGAAAGAAGACCTTTTATGATAAAACGTTCTACGATCTTTGCCGGATTCTTGTTGAGTTCGTTCATGATAAAGTTTGGAAGATAGGGGTTTTCTTTCAAAAGATCAAGATAGTTATCCACGAACCATTCAACCTTTGCCTGAAACGACAGGGTGCTGCCATAAATAACTTCTTCAACTTCAGGAATGAACCGGTTGAAGAGATCATTGAAAACGGCTTCGAAGAGTTTCTTCTTACTGCGGAAATAGTAGTGGAGAGCCGTTCGATTGATACCGGCTTCATCGGCGATATCCTGCATTACGGCACCGTCCATTCCCTTACGGACAAATACGCGTTTTGCCGCTTCAAGTATCAGTTGGTCCTTGTCCTGCGAATTCCTGTCTATGTATAAGATAACAGACACTCCTGTTTGACAATACTGTCAAACTTTAATGTCCACTCATGTACTCCCTTTAATTCCCACTGTCAACTGATTTCACTATTCCCCAAATCCGCGGTGAATTTGAAAGCGCCTCTCAAATCCTCACTATCATTCCAAAAATAGAAATAACACCATGCGTCATCCCGCAAGACTGTTGCATTTTATATCGTCGACGTTACTGAGATATAAAGAGGGATGCCACTATTTATCGATCGCGCACACAATCTGAACACCCGTGCGAAGACCGCTCTCATGGTTCCCACAGCGGTACCTTCAGGCGCCATGGTTTGAGAAAATCAGCATTTGCATTCCACGAACAGAATTTGACAATACCCGGCCACAAACTCTTTCATAACATCTTGTGGTGTTTATGAGTGTCGCAGCTTTGAAGTTGTAATTGTGACTGTCTTGTGATTTATTTGAACATCTTAACAAGTAATCGTATATAATGGTCATATATTGTTGGTACTGCTTGCAGGTAAAAACAGTCATCCTAGCGGATGCCGCATTGTATGATGCATAGTTCAAGAGGCATTAAAACGGTACACGGCACTCTCAGCCGGGAGGAGAACATACCATGAACGACACAGTTTACGAAAAACTTGCCCGTGTGCTTGACACCCTGCCGAACGGATTTCCTCGAACTGACAGTGCGGTGGAGATCAAGCTGCTGAAGAAGATTTTCACGCCGGAACAGGCCGAACTCTTCTGCGACATGCGGCTGACCTTTGAAACGGCAGAGGAGATAGCACTGCGGACGGGTCGTCCTCTGGAAGGTCTGGAAGCAATGCTCATATCCATGGGAGATGCGGGGCAGCTTTTTCATCTCCAGTTGGGCGAGAACCGATTCTTCAAGATGCTTCCCTGGGCCTTTGGGATCTATGAATTTCAGCTTTCCCGTATCGACAGGGAGTTCGCGGAATTGTCTGATGAATACGAACCGTTCTTTGCCAGACAGTTCTTTGAATACAGCCCCCAACTGATGCAGGTGCTTCCCGTCGAGGAAGAGATATCAGTCCAGCAGGAAGCCCTGCCTTATGAGAGGGTTTCAACCCTTATCGAGCACGGCCAGTCGTTCCTCGTAAATGAATGTATCTGCAAGAAAGAACGGATGCTCTTGGGCAAACCCTGTGACCGGTCCTTAGAGGTCTGTCTTGCCATCGCACCGATACCGGGGGTGTTTGACGACTGGCCCAATGGTCGCGTCCTTTCAAGAGATGAGGCCTATGAACTGCTCAGAAAATCTGAAGAAGAAGGACTGGTTCACCTGACGAGTAATGTCCAGTATGGTCATATATATATATGCAATTGCTGCGGATGCTGCTGCGGAGTGCTGAGATCGATCAATGAGCTGGGCATGCCGGCGTCCGACGTGATCAATTCCCATTACTTCGCCGAAATAGATCCGGACGGATGTACCGGCTGCGGTGTCTGTACCGACGAACGCTGCCAGGTTGGAGCCATCGAAGAGAATAACGATGTATATCGGATTGTTCAGGACAAATGCATCGGCTGCGGTCTGTGTATCAGCACCTGTCCGGCAGAAGCCATCCGACTGGTTCATAAAGAAAAAGAAAATTTGGTAGAGCCGCCCATAACGGAGGATGCCTGGTTTGAGGAACGAGGACGCCGGCGGGGAGTGGACTTTAGTGATTATAAATAGCCGTCTTTCAGACGGCACGGTGTAGCATGGATTTTAATCTTCTTATCTGGTTATTTGCCATAGCCATCACCATTCATAACCTTGAAGAGGCCATCTGGCTGCCCGCGTGGTCGAAGTCGGCGAAACGCTGGCACCGTCCGGTTGAACCGGCTGTTTTCCGATTCGCCGTTCTTGTGCTGACTCTCTTTGCCTATATAACCGCTTTTCTGGCGTCCGTTGGCGGCAGAGAAAGTCTCGGCGCTTACTTGGTCACGGGCTATGCCCTTGCCATGCTGTTGAATGTGGCCTTCCCTCACCTCATTGCCACCGCGGCATTGCGACGATATGCTCCGGGACTTGTGACCGCTCTATTGTTGAATCTTCCCTTAACCTTCCTTGTGCTGCGCCAGGCGATCCTCGAGAAATATATCCACCTTTCCGTCTTCATTTGGAGCGGGCCTTTAGTCGTGGTGTGTATTCTGGGTTCAATCCCCGTCCTATTTGCATTGGGGCGCTGGATACTGAGGAATACGATCAAGAACAAGACACCATCCACAATTGCATAAACCTCCCCTACAAGAGAAGCGATATCCGACCTACATCGAGTATTGTAGCTGAAGGTCCGCAATACAATGGATAAGCTTGATAATTTTCTTGATTTGTTCAATGAAACGACATATGAAAAATTACGTTTCATGAACGGTTCTCAACAGTTTCATAAGCGGTACCTGTAATCGGCGACCTGACCGGAAGATAATGGATAGACTGTGATGCTGATTACGTTTACCATGTGTGATTTTTCAGCAGCCATACCTCTCATCCCGGATATGTTATACGGATTTTGAGGAACATCAATCGAAACATTGGAGGTAATAACGATGAAAAAAACCTTGATTGTGATGCTGAGTCTTTGCTTGATGACATTCTTTTTGGGTTGTGGCGGCGGAAAGTACTCGGATGTAAGAGAAATCAATGAAGAGTATGTTAAGGTACTTAAAAAATATATAACCGCCATCGACAAGTCCGACAGCGCAAAGGACGTCACAAAAGCTATGAACGATTTTGCCGGCAGCATGGAAGACATCATGCCCCGAATGAGAAAACTGCAGGAAAAGTATCCCGAATTGAGAGACCGGAAGAATCCACCAGAAGAGCTCAGGGAATCCATGAAAGACTCCGAAGAGGTGGGTGCAAAATTTGCGGCCTCAATGATGAAAATCATGCGTTACATGAATGATCCCGGTGTCAAGAAAGCTCAGGAACGATTCGCAAAGGCAATGACGGGCAAGTGAGAAGGGGAACCTCTGCCTCCTGCCGTCAGCCAGGGGCATATTAAAACTCTCTGACGCTGTTTAACGAATAGATCGGCTTTCCCGGAGAAGCTTCTTTCGTGTGATCAGGGTTATGACAAGGCATACAACCGTAACGGCAAGACAGAGCGAAAATGCGCTTTGATAGGCTGCCGGCGGATAAATGCCGTCAACCCTCCCTACCCTGTCGAGTATGGCCCCCGTCCAGAATTGGAAGATGGCAACCCCCAGTATAGGCAACAGATTTAAAAGACCCGTGGTCAGACCGAGAACGGAGGCAGGTGTCGATTCGCGGATCAGCGTCCAGATAATGGCGGAAACTCCGCCAGCCGCACAACCGGCAAGAAACATGGCAATCATGACACCCGCGATCCCCAACGGAACATCGTAGATAATCAGTTCAACCCAGACCACACTCATAATGGCGAGAAGGGAGATAAGGAGCAATACTTTATTCCGAAAGACACGGCCGCCGAGCCATCCCCACAAAGGGGATCCGACTATGAATCCCAGGGGAATCAACATATTAATCTCACTGGCAGAGGTGACTTCCATACCAAATCGCGACATCAGAAAGGGCGTCGCCCAGAGTCCCTGGAGTGTATAGTAGGTACCGAAAATTCCCAAAAGAACGCCGCCATATACCCAGAAGCGATATGAAATCAACACCGAGGCTATAGAAGGAGAATCGGTCCGGAGTTGTGGTTTTTCGGATACAGGAGGAAGGCCGAGCGGTGATCGAACCTGTGTATAATCGCGCATCAGAAAAAATGAAATCAGCGCGAAGAAAAGGGTAATTCCCGCGATGATATAAAAACTGACACGCCAGTTGAATGCCTGCGTCATCCACACAAGGGGAGTAGTCGCGACCAAACCGCCCATATTCCCCAGAGCCATGAAGAGGCCTATGGTGGTAGAAAATTCTCTTTCTTCAAACCATTGAGAGAAGGCTTTGACAGCCGGAACATAGACGCCACCGACTCCGAAACCGATAATGGCCCGCCCGACAGACGCCCAGCCGATGGTAGGGGCAAAACCGAAGATGAGACATCCGATCGCCGCGATGAATGTCCACAGAGAGATCACCCGACGCGCTCCCAGGCGATCGGTAAGGTAACCAACCAAGGGCTGTTCGAAGGCATAGGCATAGAAATACATAGACGACATAAAGCCCAGGGCGGTGGCATCGATCTGAAATGCGTCCAGAAGATCGGGAACAATGACCGATGTCGACATTCTGTGAAAATAGGCAAGGAAATATACTAAAGAAACAATGGCGAAGACGACCCAGCGATATGGATCACGAGTACGCGGCATAAGTTCAGGCTTTATTGTTTCAGTACTGTGGCTCCAACGTTCATTCGACATCTAAGGTGTACGCATCCTTTGAAGTATTCGATTTGTGGCTTGCCATTACTCCAGCGCCACCGATACGAACAGATAAAAAGGTGCTGAATATAAATCACGGCATGGACGATGTCAAACAGATAAAATGACCGATACTTTCTTACTCATGTACATCTTCTCGGTTTTACACAGTTCGGTCTGAGACCCCGACTCAAGTAACGTATCGATATACCATTCTGTCAATCCATCACATTCTGTTTTCTTAGACTTTGAGAAGCAGATCCCGATACTGTACGGTTTATATCACCGCATATGCGGTCCTTCTTACTAAGACATCCGATGATGATCGACGCTTACCTATCGAAATTATTGTAGAAAGAAAAACAATATACCATTGGCATAATGCTTGCAAAAAATAAAATGTACGATTGTTTTTGTACATATCGTGTGAATATAACCATCATCAAACTTTAAAAACATAAAATCTGTTTACATGATAAACAGTAGACAAAGTATGAGATTGGTGGTTATAAAAGGCCTGCTCGGATATGCGCCAAGGGCGGTATCTTTGCAGGCCATTTTTTTGAAGGTTTCTTGCGCACCCCTTCAGTAACAGATTGACACAGGATACATTATTTTTTAGGAAGGATTCCACTCTTCTGTTTGAAGAAGGACGATTGGATAGGTATATGCAGTACACGTTCTCGAGAAATTTATCGACACTTTATTAATCACAAACACAATACAAGAAGGGTGTGTAATGATACTAGAACAAACAGGCAAGATATGTAACGGTCTCTACTCCACAGGTTTTCATTTTATGCCCGCTTTTCTTTTGACAAGCCAAACACCCGTTCTTTTTGATGCAGGGGTGACGGCTCTGGGGCCTCAATACCTCAAAGATATCAGAATGCACCTGGGTAGTGCGGACAGGCTGGGGCATATTTTTCTGACCCACTCGCACTTTGACCACTGCGGGGCCTGTCCATTTCTCACAAGAAAGATACAAGGCCTGAAGATAGCCGCAAGCGCCCACGCAGCGCAGGTGCTGGAGAAACCGGGCGCGGTGAAATTGATTCGTACACTCAGCAAAACCCTAGAAAGAAAGTTCGGGGATGTCATCGGGAATGAAGATGTCTCTTTTGCACCCGTGACCGTTGATCTGATTCTGCATAATGGTGATACGCTTGACTTCGGCGGAGGATGGATTGTACGGGTCATTGAGACGCCGGGGCACACCAGGGACTCTTTATCGTTCTACATACCGCGCATAAAGACCCTCATAGCGGGCGAAGCCGTTGGGCTCTACAGTAATCAGGGGATACAGCCGGAGTTCTCATCAAGTTATACCGACTACATGGCCTCGCTCGAAAAACTGTCTTCGTTGGATATCGACATCCTCGCTACTGCCCACGTATTTGTACTAACCGGAGAAGACGCCCGTCAATATATTGGAAAATCCATTGCAAGTACGGTGGCCTTCAAGGAACGGATAGAACGGCATCTCAACATGTTCGGCGGGGACCGGGAAAAAGTCGTCGAAGCCATGTTCCAGGAAGATTATGACATAACCCAACCGCTTCGACAGGACAGAACATCTTTTTTATTGAATCTGCAAGCAAAAGTCAGGGTAATAGCCGAGAAGAAGTAACTTTTTATCCTTGCGATTTCCATAATAATCCCTTATAAGGTTCGTGCCCCGGGGTGGTAAGCCTCGTGACAGATGTCCCATATCCCGATACGCCTCGTTATCGGAATCAATTCAACATGCAATGTTTATTGAGCCAAAGGATCTGTTACACATTGAGTCTCATCGAAAGGAGATAAGAAAAGTGAACATTTTGATTTTTGGACCTAATGGAAGCGGTAAGGGAACTCAGGGTGCGGTTGTTCAGAAAAAGTTCGGGGTGACCCACATCGAGACAGGGGTCATCTTCAGAGAAAACATCTCCAAGGGAACGGAACTAGGGAAAAAGGCAAAGGGGTATATCGACAGGGGCGAGCTGGTACCTGATGAGATCACGGTCCCCATGATATTGAACCGCCTGAAAGAGGACGACTGTAAAAACGGATGGCTCCTGGATGGTTTCCCGAGAAATCTGGCCCAGGCGGAGGCCCTCTACGAGGCGTTGGAAAAGGAGGGGATCAAGCTGGATTACGTTATCGAGATAGAACTCGACAGGCAGACCTCCAAGAACCGTATCATGGGCCGCAGGCTCTGTGCCAATGATAACAACCACCCCAACAATATCTTTATCGACGCCATCAAGCCGGCCGAAAAAGACGGAACCTTTGTATGCCGCGTCTGCGGCGGGGAGTTGAGTGCCCGCGCCGACGATCAGGACGAGGCGGCCATCGGAAAGAGGCACGACATCTATTATGATACCGAGACGGGAACAACCGCCGCCATCAATTATTTCAAGGAGCGGGTAACGGTGATCGGCGTGAACGGTCTGCCCGGTGTCAACGAGGTCAGCGCGGAACTCCTTGAAAAATTAGGATAGAAAAAATCTCGATAAAATTGTATAAAAGCCTTCCTTATTCTCTTGGGAAGGCTTTTTATCTTGTTATGAATAATATTCGCAATTTCAGCATAATAGCACATATAGATCACGGCAAGTCCACCCTGGCCGACAGGATGATTCAATACAGCGGTGTGGTCGATGAACGCAACTTCAAGGATCAGATCCTGGACAATATGGACATCGAACGCGAACGCGGGATTACCATAAAGAGTCAGGCCATCACCCTCCCCTACCGAGGCAAAGACGGAAGAGACTATATACTCAACCTTATCGACACACCCGGTCATGTGGATTTTTCGTATGAGGTTTCGCGATCGCTCGCGTCCTGCGAAGGTGTTCTGCTTCTCATAGACGCCGTCCAGGGAGTTCAGGCGCAGACCGTCGCGAACCTGTACATGGCCATGGAGCACGATCTGGAGATTATCCCTGTCATCAACAAGATCGACCTACCAGCGGCTAATGTCGAACGGGTTATGGAGCAGATCGATTCGGAACTCGGACTCGATCCCTATGCAAGCATCCCCTGCTCGGCAAAAGACGGTACGGGGGTTGAAGAGATCCTTGAAGCAATCGTGCAGAAGATACCTCCTCCCAAAGGAGATCCTGAGGTTGAACTGGCCGCCACCATTTTTGACGCTCAGTACGATCCCTTCCGGGGAACTATCATACACTGCCGCATCATTGACGGTACCGTTCGAAGCGGTGATACCATCCGCCTCATGCACGGAGAGACCACTCACAGGGTAGAGGAAGTGGGAGTTTTTCTTCTCCCGCGTCAGAAGAGGGATAGCCTCTCGGCAGGCAACGTGGGATACATTATTGCCGGGATAAAAACCGTGTCCGATGTACAGATCGGCGACACGATTACGTCCGAAAAACGTCCGCGCAGCAAACCCCTCCCCGGTTTCAAGGAATCAAAACCGGTTGTCTTTGCGTCAATCTATCCCATCGCGTCGGATGATTACGAAGAGGTGGCGGCGGGCCTTGAAAAATATAAATTGAATGACGCCTCCTTCGTCTATCAAAAGGATTCATCCGTCGCCCTCGGTCAGGGATTCCGGTGCGGTTTTCTGGGACTCCTGCATCTCGAGATCGTTCAGGAACGGCTGGAAAGGGAATATGACCTGTCTATCATCCTGTCCGTCCCCAGCGTCAGATACCGTTTTACCTTGAGTGACGGAGAGGTTGTACATATAGACAACCCGGCTCACTACCCCGATCCTACATCCATCATCAAGAGCGAAGAGCCGTACATTCGCGCGGTCATGATGTTCCCGGAACGATACATGGGATCGGTCATGAAACTGTGCAAGGAAAAAAGGGGCGAGAATTCAAACCTCAGCTATCCCAGCCCCGGCCGTATCGAACTGACCATCGAGATGCCCCTTGCCGATATCATCTACGATTTTTACGACCGTCTGAAATCGGTCACACAAGGATACGGCTCTTTCGATTACGATATCATCGACTACCGGCAGAGCAACCTCGCCCTCCTCGATATCCTGGTCAACGGCGAGCGGGTCGATGCCCTCTCCCAGATCGTTTTCCGCGGTTCCGCCCGCGAGCGCGGCCTGCACGCCTGCGAACGCCTGAAGGAGGAAATCCCCCGCCAGATGTTCAAGATAGCCATCCAGGGGGCCATCGGCGGCGAGATCATATCGCGCACCACCATATCGCCATTCCGGAAAGACGTTACCGCGAAATGCTACGGCGGCGACATAACACGAAAGAGAAAGCTGCTGGAAA
Source organism: Syntrophales bacterium (assembly GCA_036825195.1). Taxonomy (GTDB): domain Bacteria; phylum Desulfobacterota; class Syntrophia; order Syntrophales; family UBA2210; genus UBA2210. The sequence goes on along the minus strand of DAISYQ010000052.1, from coordinate 2,548 downwards.
AACAGAAAAAGGGGAAAAAGCGGATGAAGATGGTCGGCTCCGTAGCGATCCCCCAGAGCGCTTTCATCGCGGTATTGAAATCCGACCAGACGCAGTAAACCACTCCTCTATAGATGGTCCCCGGAATTTACATACACATACCGTTCTGCCTCTCCAAATGCGGGTACTGTGATTTCTATTCTGTCACGACAACCCAGAAAATCCCTTCTTTCATCGAATCCCTCCAGAAAGAGATGGTGCTGTATTGTGGTTTCTTCGAACGATTCGATACCCTGTACCTGGGTGGAGGTACGCCTTCGCTGCTTGACGCTGGGCAGATAGAGGAAATTATCGACGGCGTACACGGCAATTTCCCTCTTTCCGCAGATGCGGAAATCACCATCGAAACAAATCCCGGAGACCTCGGTTCAGAATTGGCAGAAAGCCTTCACCGGACGGGGATCAACAGGATCAATATAGGCGTACAATCATTCGATGACTCCACTCTTGCGTTCCTCGGGCGCAGGCATTCATCCGCCGAAGCCATATCCGCGATTGAAAAGGTCCGGGCCGCCGGTTTCGGCAACGTGGGCCTCGACCTCATCTATGGAGTACCCGGGCAGGACATGCAATCGTGGATGAAGACACTGGGAAAGGCCCTGTCATTCACACCCGAACATCTTTCCTGCTACCAGTTGACCATAGAGCCTTCCACACCACTGGGCAAACGATACAAGGCCGGAGAGATTGTTCCCCCCGATGAAGATCTTCTGTACGAGTTTTTCATGAAAACATCCGAATTTCTCGAAGCATCCGGGTACACCCATTACGAGGTCTCTAATTTTGCGAGAGACAGCTACTTCATGTCGAGGCACAATCGTAAATACTGGGACCATACCCCCTATCTCGGCCTCGGCCCGGCGGCACATTCCTTCTCCGGCAACAGGAGGTGGTGGAATCATCGCTGCCTTGATCAATACATTGAGGCCATACGTACAAACATGCCCCCTATCGGAGGACACGAGATTCTGACCGACGAACAACGCCGTCTGGAGTACCTGTACCTTGGGCTCCGCACACAGAGGGGAATCGACCTGGATACATTCAGGGAAAGATACGGATACGATCTGCTGCACGAGAAGGGTGAACTGCTCCGCACCATGGAACGAGAAGGACTCATCACCATCACCGGCAATAGTCTCTGCCCCACCCGCAGCGGACTCGCCGTTTCGGACAGCCTGTCATTAATAGACCCCTAAAGGTCACTTCCCTGCAAAACCGCAAAAACATGCGGCTCTGATTCATTTTTCCTTTGACACCGGGCGCATCTTGGACTATGGATGGGTGTAATTTGTCTCAACTGCAGATAAATTGCCCTGAGGGAGAAAAACTTCATAACAAGTAGTATCCCTTTTGTTGTAATCTTAGCAAATCCATATACAGTTCAGGCATCAATGTATCTCCAAGCACAATCTCACGGTGCCGTAATAGGAGAATGAGGATGAAAAAGGAATTTGACTGGTTCGACAAGTCTGATAACATCAAAAAGTTACGGATTATCAGTTACGTGCTTCTTGTCCTGAGCGTCCTTGCGGAATTTATCGTTCCCTCACACGGAACCCAGCATCCCTGGGATAAGATACCGGGATTCTATGCGGCATTCGGGTTCGTCATCTGCATGGTAATGATTATCGTCTCCAAACTTCTCGGACAATACTGGTTAAAGAAGAGTGAGGATTACTATGACAAGTAGCTTTCTGATTCCCGCGTTCATATTCTTTATCGGTGCCCTGGTTCTGCTCGCCGTCAATGGAAAGGCAAAACAGATTCTCATTCTTGTCGTACCCGTGATAGCCTTTTTCTATATCGCCAAGCTCAGCCCGGAGGCGACTTGGACCATTCCCTTTCTGCAGTACAATCTGAACTTCCTCCATGTCGACAACCTGAGCAAGGTGTTCGGGTATATCTTCTGCATAGCGTCATTCGGGAGTTTTCTCTTCGCCCTCCATATCGAAGGCAAGCTGGAACATCTCTCGGCCCTTATCTATGTTGGAAGCGCCCTGGGCGTGGTTTTCGCGGGTGATTTCTTCTCCCTGTATATCTTCTGGGAGTTTATGGCCGTTGCATCCGTGATGTTGATCTGGGCACGAAAGACCAAGCGGGCACTGGATGCCGGTTACCGATACGTCCTCGTCCACATCGTGGGAGGGCTGATCCTCTTGGCTGGTATACTGCTGCATGTCCACAATACCGGTTCTCTGGCCGTTGGACGTATCCAGTCACACGATATCGCCTCCTGGCTCATTTTGATAGGGTTTATGCTCAATGCCGCGGTTCCTCCGTTGTCAGCATGGCTCTCAGACGCGTACCCAGAAGGTACAGCCACAGGTAGTGTATTTCTGAGCGCTTTTACTACCAAGACCGCCGTGTACACCATGATCCGCGTCTTTCCCGGATGGGAGATCCTCATATGGCTGGGAGCCTTCATGACGATATACGGTATTATATACGCCATTATGGAGAACGACAGCAGGAAAATCCTCGCGTACAGCATCATTAATCAGGTGGG
>DAISYQ010000051.1:0-17134 GCA_036825195.1 Syntrophales bacterium | reverse complement strand
ATCTCTGCAGAATATCCCTCCGCCGTCGCTACCGGTTTCACTGCCGCCCCCGGTAATGTGGAAGCCGTCGATACGGGTATTCAAATCCGCTCCAATCGCCGTAACCACGGATCCTGTGCCGGTTCCCTGCAGTATGGTCGTTTGCGCTCCGGCGCCCTGTAAGACCACTCCCGACTTGAGACTGATGTTCTCATTATAGGTTCCCGCGGCAACCTGCACCGTATCTCCGCTCAGAGAGACATCTATCCCCAGGGTGACGGTCCGGAAGGGGTTCGCGCTGTCACCCGTGCCGTATGCATCGTTCCCGAGATTCGACACATAGATGGTGACCGGCCCTTCGTACCCAACGCTCTCGTAAGCCCCCATATCGGTGCGGGCCGAGCCGTCGTTGTTGCCGTCCACGGGCCTCGGGTCGCCGTCACGGTCGATAGCCGGCGCACCCGTGTCTGTCCCGGCATCGAGACAGGGTGACCGGGAAGCCAGGCTGCAGTCGAAGTTTGCGGTATCCTTGAAGAGAGGATTGATCGAGATATTCCCGTTCGTGCCGTTCCCGTCTCCATCCTGTATATCGGAATAGGTGGCTGAGCAGCCGTCCAGATCGTCGGTGTTGCCCCACAGGATGCAGTTAAAGATCGTGGGTTTAATTGATGAACTGCAATATATTCCGCCACCTGACGTAGCGGCATAGTTTCCAAATAATGTGTTGTTGATGATATAGGGTTCCCCATCATCCGTAGGGTTGGTATAAATCCCTCCGCCATGGTAGGTTTCGTGTTCAGAGTCACTTCCGCTTGCCATATTGCCGTAAATGACGTTGTTTACGATGGAACCGTGAACAAAGGTAGCTGATGCGTCCGTGATGTATATACCCGCGCCGTTTTCAGCCGAATTGTTGATGATGGAATTCCTTTCAATAACCGGCGATACGGATGGGTAGGCCGCAATGGCGCCGCCCCACACCGTTGCCTCATTGTTAGAAATAGTGTTTTGTATAATGGTCGGGTTCTGTCGAGTAGTCACATATTGTAAATTTCCGCAATGGATCCCACCGCCATAGGAGATGGAGGAATTTCCATCGATCACATTGCCTGATATGACGGTGGACGAACCGTCGCAGAAGATTCCCCCGCCCCATCCGGCATAGTAGACGGGCGATGTCTCACCGGCGGTATTCAAGGAAATAGTATTCCCTGTGACTGTCCCTGAGGAGTCCTGCAAGAAGATCCCGCCACCTTTGTTGACGGCGTGGTTCTCTGATATATCATTCCCCTGGATAATGGGATCAGCGTAGTCGGAACAAATCCCCCCGCCGTAATCTGCCGTGTTGTTGTCAATGGAATTTTCCTGTATCGAGGGCGCTGCCAGTGATGACCCCTCCTCGATATAAATCCCACCCCCCATGAATGCCTGATTTCCGGTGATGCGATTCTGGTATATGGCCAACACGGCGTCCTTGCAGCGGACCCCTCCTTTTCCGCCAGTAATCGTAAAGCCGTGTATAGAGGTGCTTTTATCAACTTCAATTGCCGTAACAACCCAGTTCGTCCCGTCACCCTGTATGGTTGTCGTATCTGAGCCGTCACCAACGACTTCAACTCCCGACTTCAGGGTAATGCTTTCTCGATACGGGCTACCGGAAGAAGAGACCTGTACCACATCGCCGGAAACAGCCGCATCAATGGCCGCCTGTATCGTTGCGTATGGAACGGGAACGCCTCTGATTGCAGCGTGTACTACTGGTGTCGATACGAAAGACATCAGTATCAGATACAGCAAAAGGCGGGCATGGATATTGGCACCACACCGTGAAGGAGGAATCGAAAACATGCGCTTGAATTTCATAACAACCACACCCAGCAAGAGAATATCCGACGAGAGTCAATTCTTCGCACTCAAATACACACTAAAAATAGTCGTATATCTATACCTGTCTATGCAAATAGTCAAAAGGATTTAGGCTATATGTATCCATAGCTTACAGTATAGGAGCTAATCTGGGATTGCATCAGATTATTCTGTCTTTTTATGGCTTGTTTCCTCAACCGGGTCACTGCCTCTGGGATCTCTCAGAGTCATCATCCGTGATAAAGAGGTGACAGGTATCAGTCCCAAACATTACCCCGTTTGTCTTATCAATTGGAGAATGATGGATAATTGGGAGGATTTTGTATAACCTCCTTCAGCTCAAAATTATCATCATCATAGCGCCATTCCATCATGAACTTATCCATGAGATAGAGCGGGCCGATGCAGAAATCCTGATTCATTACCTTCAGATAAATCCGGAGCTTCACCTCGTGGATATTATTAGTATGCACACCCAGAGCGTAACCCATCGGTCCGTTGAATGAATAGTCCTGCCGCCAGGTGTTATGAGAGTCGTACAGCACCGTTTCCATTGCTCCGTCATAGAGGCAGACACTGTCAACACGAACGATCGTGCTGCCACCGGAGACCTCGATCTTGTAAACAATGAGCGGATCAAGGATACTATTGAAGATGGACTCGGCGTCAGATTGATCCATGATAAAACCGGCAAGCATTCCCGCACCGTCTACGAGACCATCAAGGCCAAAGATGAATGCATCCTCAAGACTGAACAGATCGGTGCTCACACTGCAGTAGTACCAGTTGTGACCGCTCAGATTCAGCAAGATACTGTTAAAATCTGCCGAGGTCCCGTCGGTAGAGTAAAATATGCTTCCGGAGAAATCGAAGACGCCGAAAGCAGTGGTTATCTTATAGCCATCCGTCCAGTAGGTATCCGGGACCTCGTCGATTCTGTTCCATGCGGATGTGGTCCAGTCTCCCAGCGATTCATCGGCCTCGGTAATTGCAGGAAGATTAAACGTTCCCAGGTCATGTGTCGGGCTGTCAATTGTTATCTGATCAGCAACCGGGGCGTACCCTTCTTTTGAGCATACGACCCGGTACGTCCCGTAGGGGATGTCATCCAGCGTAAATGCCCCGACGCCATCACTGATGTCCCCGATAACCGTACCCTCCAAGCAAACATTCACGGTACCGGGATTGGTATCCCCGGATACGGAGCCCCGCTCGGTCGGGGTGAGGATGATTTTATACGGATTATCATGCCCGCCCGCAACGTTAAACGAACCGGTGGTCTCTTGATAACCAAAGGCATGAACGCTGTAGGTGTAATCGCCGCGCATAACTTCCTGCAATACCAGACCGTTTTCATCACCCATGGCATAGTACTGATAGGAGCCTCCGTCCTCTTCCATGTCAACCCTCACGCGGTTGGGTGTGGGATGCAGGGGAATGCTGTCTTTACCATCCTCGAATGACAGTGTCACGGTGCCGGGAGGTTCCAATTCAAAATATGGTGATGAAGGGCTCGGCACTGTCCTGCTGGGGGACTCCGGCGGGTAGCCACGACGTGATACCTGAAAGGTATAGGTGCCGGACGGGAGCCGCGTGGTCACGTGACCGTCTTCATCAGATTCATATAGAATGACCACGTCTTTGACCGCACCGTCGGCCGTCTGGATATTGGGCAGGGTGGTAATGACCTGAGCCCATTGCAGGGGTGTATTGGTGTACATTTCACGGACAGTCCAGGTATACTCCTCGCTTCCTGCCGGATAGATGGGTGTGCGTCCGGGATACCGCACCAGGGTTTCAACATGGTTGTTTCCCGTCCAGTACCCGTTTGCAAGATCAAGGGTCACATACGGCATTGCCGTCAGATAAGCGGGGGTCGGAATATCAAGAAATTCCGTTTCCAGTAACTGCGACTGGCCCGGCTCCAGGACCCCCACAGTCGCCACGTAATTAACGCCGTTGTGTGCCAGTGTGACGGTTGCAGCGGTACTGGCCGCCTCGCCCCTATTGAAGATCTTCACCCTAAATGCAACTCCAGCTCCTAACGTGGCGTATTCTGGAGACTGTGTAATATGAGGTACTGATGCCACCAGATCAGGTTGACCGGCTGTGAAGTCAAATGCCGTATGCCTGCAGAACAGGCGGCGGTAGCCGGCATCCGGAGCATAATCAACACTGTAAAAGAAGGTCGTCCGGCGGCCGTCGACAAAGACATTGGGATGCATGGCAATATCCGAACCTGCCTGATTGATCTCCATGGGCTGTACCAGGAGCCTGCCGTCTAATGTAAATGCCGCGTAATATAATACGGGATGTGTCCCAGGACCACGCCAGACCAGACGGACGACGTTCCTACTGTCGAGGGTAACCATATGGGCAGGATTATCGGCCTGTACATTTACGACAAGTCCGTTCACTTCCACCTGTTTTTTTATCGTGCAATCCTGGTTCATAAGGAAAAACCGGTAGTTATCAACATAGTTGGGCAGCGACACCATAAGACCCTGGAGGGTGGGCATCAGGTGATAGGATTTGAGACCGTATATTTCTCCAACTTGACCGCTCAGATCGTTCAGTATTTCACGTGTTCCGTTCAGGGTCCATCGGGTCATATAGCTTGAATTCGTGGCAGTATAGTAGTTGCTGTACATAATATAGAGACGATCAAGGGCAGCGTCGTAATGAGCGGCGAAATAGTCCATACTGCTGGTTTTAGGCACTGCTTCCCAGCTCAGCGCCTCACCGCTGTCTGTATAGACGCCGGCCCATATGGCACCATCGGAAAATGCTGCGAAAACAGTCCGGTCATCTGCTGTGCGTGCGGCCCAAAGGGATTTGAACTCCTGCGAAGAAGAGCTGCGCTCTTTCATTACCGGCATGCAGCGGGTCATTTTGCCATGCCGATCGAACACATAATCGTAGAGGGTTGCAGGCCCAGTACTACCGAAACCATTTTCAGTCGTCAGCACCTGGACGCCACCCTCTTCACGGGGAATCAGGGCAAACCTGTAATTGCTGGCCGATTCGTCCGTTCTTGTAAGCTTTGTTAGCAGGAAGGGTGGGATCATGGTCCTGCCCTCAAGATTGGTTTTTAAAATAAAGAAGTACCTTTCATCTACACTGGAATACTTTGCATAGGCAATCCAGTAACCGTCTTCCACCTTGACGATGCAGCACTGCCTGAGTTCTTCGTCGTAACCATTGTACGTCAGCGGGATGGGATGTGAGAGGGTCGTGTTCCTCCATCCAGCGCTTCCGGCTATTATGGCGGGAATGCACAAAAGCAGATCATCGTCATCATCACAAAAAGCGAAATGGGCGGGGACAAGGATAGCTGCTATGAGCAGACAGAAAAGAAGGAATATCGCCGCTGCTTTTGGCGACCGGAAGGAATCTTTTGTCTCGTGGCGATATGATGAGAGATTTATCATAGTATACCTCCCATATTTGGATAAAAGGGATTCAGCGTAACAGACACATCACTTCTCTGTGAGCGATGTGCATTTGGGGGCAAGATGGTCTGTTGTTTCGACACAATACACATAAATGGATTTTTATGTCAAACGCGAAAGAACTGATCAGTTTTTAAGGTATGCATCCAATAGACAAGTTGCTGGAATAGCATGTGTCAAATTCCAAGTTCCTTATATATCAATGTATCGACCTTATTTCCATTCTCTTTTATCAATGATGACCTTATCCCTGTCGGACAGTTCATCTTTAACCGGTTCGATTTTGTCTATCTTGACGGCGCAGATATCGCGGAATACTTCCCCGAACCGTCCTGCATCGATGGCTTTATAGTGGTCATCATCCACTATCGCAACCGTCAGGAAATCCCTGTAGGATTCTCTCGTTACCACCACTTGAAATGTGACATTTGGAAAGACCTCTCGTACCCGATTTATCTGGCTCGGAGCGACAAACATGCCCCTGACTTTGACCGCGTCTCCTACCCTTCCAGCAATGCCGCTCAGTCTGAGAGCGGTCCTCCCACAGGGACAATCTTCACGTATGAGACTCGACAGGTCTCCGGTACCGAATCGAAACAAAAAGAATAGGTCGTTCAGTCTGGTTACCACAACCTCGCCCAGCTTTCCCGGTTCAACGCATCGACCCGTGGCGGGGTCCACAATTTCGACAATAACATCCTCGCATATATGCCACCCGGCCTTTTCGGAACATTCGTAGGCAATGTCTCCTACCTCGGTGGCCCCATACATTTGATAGGTATCGATTCCGTACTCCTCTTCAAACCTTTTCCTGAGTGACGGCTGAAGGGGCTCGGCCACGAAGGATGCCTTTCGGAGTCCGAAATCATTTTTGAAATCAAAGCCCATCTCCTCCGCTTTTTTGATGATGGCATTCAGAAAGCTCGGCGTGCCGGTGTATCCCGTTACTCCAAGATCCTGTATTAGCTGGATTTGTGTTTCCGTTCCTGAGGTTCCCGAGGGGATAACCGTCGCCCCTGCAGACCTGAGACCTTCATGAAACGTCAGACCTGCGGCAACCATATGGTACGAAAAGGTGTTGAGCACCCTTTCTCCCTTACGAAAACCAGCCGCGAAATAACCTCTGGCCCACAGTTCATTTTCGCCGAGGTGCGGTTCATAGACGGGTCCGGGAGAGGTGAATATCCGGGTCATGTCGACATCCGATGCACTCAAGCCCCCGAACGGAGGCTCTTCCCTCTCTAGCTCGACCACCCTTTCCCGTGAAATAACCGGTAGTTTTTCGAGATCGGCCACAGAGGATATATCCGACGGTTTCAGGCCGAGTTCGTCTAATGTTTCTCTGACCCTTCTTGAATGCCTGTATCCAGAATCAACCATGGCGGATAAGCGCAGATTGTTATCCGCTTCTCTGCTTTCTGCCGATCTGATTTCCTTTTCATCGAAAAAACCGTCCATTGTCTTCTCCTCTTTCTTTTCCCTATAGCTATCTATAGCCACCGTTTGCGTCTCTTGTATGACTTCACATCTTTGTATGATTTTGCATCACCCGATGTCCCCATTCCAAGATAAAACTCCTTTATATCCGGGTTTTCTTTGAGATCGGCGGAAGATCCTTCCATGACGATCTTGCCGTTTTCCATGATATACCCATAGTGGGCGATCTGCAGCGCCATGGTGGCATTTTGTTCCACCAGAATAATGGTTGTGCCCTGCTCTCTGTTTATTCTCTCTATGATGCGGAATATTTCCATAACCACCAGTGGTGCAAGACCCAGAGACGGTTCGTCCAGCAGGAGGAGTTGGGGGTGCGCCATCAGGGCGCGCCCCATGACGAGCATCTGGAGTTCTCCTCCGCTGCAATACCCGGCCAGAGACTTTCGCCGTTTCTTCAACGGCGGAAAATAATCATATATGAGTTCCAGATCCTTCCCGTAGGGCTTGCCCCAGCGTGTGGCAGTTCCAACCCTCAGATTCTCTTCTATCGTGAGGTACTTGAACGGCTGTCTCCCCTCGAGCACCTGAATGATGCCCTGGCGCGTTATGGTCTCGGGGGGAGAATTCTGAATGGATTTGTTTCTGTAGACGATATCACCATCCGTGACCTTGCCGTTCTCCGTTTTTAGGAGACCTGAGATTGCCTTCAGGGTTGTCGTCTTTCCGGCACCGTTGCTACCGAGAAGAGATACGATATGATTTTCTTCAACCGATAGAGAGACACCCTTCAGCACCTGAATAACATCCGAATAGACTACACTTATATTATTTAATTGCAGTAATATGCGATCTTCCATGACTACCCCTTATGTATGTGCCGTTCTCTCATTAATACGAGAACGGCCAGAGCCTGAAATTGGAACGAATGATGCGCCACACCTCGGCAAGACCCCGTGGTTCCAGCAGGATAAAGAGGACGATTGCCGTACCAAAGGCGAATTCACGCAGTGGCGCCATTGAGATACCTATAGAGCTGAGTATATCAATACCCATGAGTATATCGGTGAGCCACCGTAATCCCTCATTCAGTCCTGTAATGAAAATCGCTCCATAGATGGCGCCGGCGACACTCCCTAGTCCGCCTATGATTATCATCGCAATATATTCCACGGAAAGGCCAAGGTTGAAGGGTTCCGTCGTGATACTGATCATATAGTATGCCATCAGGGCTCCGGCTATTCCGGCGTAAAAGGAACTGATTCCGAAGGATAACAGTTTATAGGGAAATATGGGGATACCCATGCCCTCGGCGGCCCGGTCATTGTCGCGTATCGCTATGAACGCCCTCCCATACCTCGTTCGCATGATATTGACGGCAAGAAGTGTCATAATGATCAGACTGATAAAGGCGATGTAAAAAAAACTTCTATCGCTATCGAGCGCAATGCCGAAGATGGATGTTCCGGGGAGGACGATCCCCATGGTTCCTTCCGTAAGACTTTCCCAGTGTATAAGGAGATATTCGATGATGAACTGTCCCGCAAGTGTCGCGATCGTAAGATACAGACCTTTCAATCTTCCCGAGGGCAGTCCGAATAGAATTCCCACCAGGGCGGTTATCAATCCCGCGGCGGGCACGGCAAGGATAAAGGGAAACCCCGCCTTTGTGGAAAGGATGGCAGCCGCATAGGCGCCCACACCGATAAAGGCTCCGTGTCCGAGAGAAAGCTGACCGGTAAATCCCGTCAGAATATTCAGGCCGATCGCCGCTATGGAGGTAATGGCAATCATATTGAAAATATAGAGAAGGTACGGTCCGCTTATGTAAGGGACGACAGCAAAGAGAATGAAAAGTCCGATCAGAAGGGATGCGCGGCCGAAATCGGTCTCGAAGATCGTCAGCTCCTGTTCATATCTCTCATTGAAGTTACCGCATGGGTGAAAGTGTAGTTTTCTCATTAGACTCTTTCAATCTCCACCAGGCCGAACAGGCCGTAAGGTTTAACCATCAAGATAAAAACGAGCGCCATGTAGGGGATGACATCCCGCAGTGATGTTGAGAGGTATCCGCCTGTGAATGTCTCCAGAAGGCCGATAATGATACCGCCGATAACGGCGCCTCCGATGCTGTCAAGTCCTCCGAGTATAACCACCGGAAAGACCTTGAGTCCTATGGATGAGAGATCATGAACATTGATCCCGTTGATGATGCCGAGGACAATTCCGCTCATTCCCGCAACAAGGGCCGCGATAGCCCAGGACAGGGCGAAGACCTTCCTTACATGCACCCCCAGAGAGAGGGCGGCCGGCTGATTATCAGCAACCGATCGCATATAAATACCTTGTGAGGAATATTTAAAAAAAAGTCCAAAAAGGATGAGAAATGTTATTCCGATTGCAATCGACATGACATACACGGGGGGTATGTTGATACTCCGCCATTGTATGGCGAGTCCCGCAGGGAGAAAATCGGGGAAGGTATAGAGATTTCCGCCCCATATGAAGAGCATGACCCCCTTGAACATGGAAGCCAGTCCTACGGTCAGCATAATAACATAAATAAGAGGTTCTCCGATCAGGGGACGGAGGAAGATACGTTCAACGACAAATCCGAGGGCAAAACAGCCGACGAGAGCCAGGGGAAATGCCAGATAAACGGGAAGGCCCGCCCAGCCGATCATAACCAGAAAGATAAATGCACCCAGAGCCATCAACTCACCGTGAGCGAAGTTCAGCACACTTGATGATTTGAAAATCATCACAAATCCCATGGCTGCCAGCCCATAGAGAAAGCCGATGCTTACCCCATTTACCAAAAGCTGGATGAAAAAATCCATATAACGAACCCCTTTACAATAGTTAATTTAATACGAATAGTTACTATTTATCGTATAAGCTTTACTTTATAGTTCTAATATCCTAACCGTGGTTTCCAGGGTGCCCACCTGTCCATTCCGGTAGCGTATCGTTGTCTTCACATCCAAGTCCTTTTTCCCTTCGTACATGGCCGTAATAAGTTTCAGGTAGAGACCGTACACAAATCTTCTCCTGACCTTTCCTGTCCTTGTCAGTTCCTCATCATCAGCGTCAAGGAGTTTGTAGAGAAGTATGAACTTTCTGATCTTCATGGAATCAGGCAGTTTTTCATTAACCATTTCAACCTCTGCGCTTATCAGCCGCTCCACCTCTTTCTGCTGAGACAGATCGGTATAGGTCGTGTAGGGGATCATTCTCTCTTCCGCCCAGTTTCCAACGTTCCCCATATCAATATTTATTAGTGCAGTTATATATGGACGCCCCTCGCCGAATGTTACCGCCTCCCGTATATAAGGACTGAATTTGATACGTGTCTCTATAAAATCGGGAGAAAAGGCTTCACCCTGCTTGTTTCTGATAATCTCCTCCCTGCGACCTAATATAACGAGATGACCGTCATCATCCGTATACCCGGCATCTCCTGTCCGCAGCCAGCCATCGACGAACGCATTTTCCGTTGCCTCAAAATCGTTGTAGTATCCCCTGAACACTGTTTTACTTGACAGGAAAACCTCCTGATCATCTGATATTTTCACATCCATACCGGACAGAGGCCTTCCTACGGTCTCGGCCTTGACCTCACTATCGGGTTGAACCTGAAATATGCCGCCGGACTCAGTAAGACCGTAGCATTGCTTCAGATTCAGATTCAGAGATCTGAAGAACCTTATGACATCAGGGCTTATCGGATGTCCCCCTGTGTATGCACTGTAAAATCGAGAACAGCCGACCCTGTCCAGGAGCGGACGGAATATGGTACGGTCTGCAATCCACCGGGCGCATCTGAGTCCAGAGCCGGGCGATTTCCCCTGCGATTCCATATCGACGATCCGTCCACCGATCTTTTCCGCCAGGTCAAAGAGCTTTCTACGTATAAAACCAGAATCGCTCATCCGTACACGAATAGTTGAGGCAAGGTCCTCCCAGAACCGGGATGATGTAATAACGATATTGGGGCCTAATTCACGGAAATCTTCGAGAAGCGTTTCACGTGTCTCGGGGAAATTCATCGCCATGCCACCGGTCAAAGACACACCCGTACCCCACATCTGATCGACTATCCATGCGGGGGGCGAAATTGACAACCAGTCTACCTCCACTCCCGCTGGAATGGTTTCAAGCCAGCTCGCCGCCATATGGGTAAAGTTACTGTGTGACATCATAGCCAGTTTGGATATACCGGTTGTTCCCGATGTCATGATCATCAGGGCAATATCGTCCGGCCTCCCCTTCCCTACCTCGCTGTCAAACAGGTCCGGTTCCTTTTTGTCAAGATCTTCTCCCGCCTGAAGCAGATCCGCGAAAGTCATGAGCCACTCATCACTGCGGTAAGAACTCATACCCGTCCGATCAACATATATAACTTTCTTTACATGTGTAAGTCTGTCACGCATCTCCAACAGTTTATCAGTTTGTTCCTGATCCTCCACAATCACATAAGAGGCTTGAATCCTGTTGAGGGTGCCGGCCATTTCATCGCTTACCGCCGAAGTAAAGAGATTCAGGACGACAGCGCCAAGGGACTGTCCCCCTAATTGACTGAACAACCATTCGGGGTGATTGTCCATGATAATTCCGATATTATCTCCCCTCTTCATACCGAGGGAGCGAAGCCCCAGACCAACCTTTTTTGTAAATTCAAGATAGTCACGCCAGCTGTATGACTGCCATATGCCGTATGCCTTTTCACGAATCGCGGTTCGTTCCGGGAATGTGTTTGCATGTTTCAGCAGGATCTGGGGAAGGGTTAGACCGGTTATTGAAGTATCCTGTTTTAAAGGTGTCGAGTCTTGAGATTCTGGTTTCGGGTTCATTGTGCGTCCCCCAGATACGCCCGTATGACTTCGGGATCATTCTGTATTGTTTCAGGTGTTCCCTCGGCCAGTTTTTCTCCGAAATTCAAAACCATTACACGGTTCGATACGCTCATCACGATAGACATGTCATGCTCAACAAGTATCATCGTCTGTCCCCAGTCCCTATTTAATTCGGAAAGAAATCTCACCATATCTTCCTTTTCTTCAAGATTCATTCCGGCAAAGGGTTCGTCCAGAACCAGCAGTTTCGGTTCGAGTGCCAGTGCCCGGCCAAGTTCAACTCTCTTCCGCAGTCCGTACGGCAATGATCCAACAGGTTTTTTCCGTATGGCCTGCATTTCGAGGAAGTCAATCAACTCCTCCACGACGGCCCGGTGTCTGACCTCCTCCTTCCGGACACCTCCCATGAAGATGAGAGCCCTGCCCAGTCCATAACTGCAATGGATATGACGGGCCAGCAGCATATTGGACAGGACCGTCATACCCGGGAACAGTTCAATGTTTTGAAAGGTTCTCCCGACGCCGTTATTGACAAGTTTATGCGTCGGGAGATGGGTTATATCTTTTTCGTTGAACAGTATTCTGCCCGCCTGTGGCCTGTAAAATCCGGTGAGACAATTCAGAAGGCTTGTCTTGCCGGCGCCGTTTGGTCCTATAATCGCGAACAATTCACCGGTCTTCACGTCAAAATTGACATCGTTCAAAGCAATAACACCCCCGAAACTCAGGGTCAGGGACGTTACTTTCAGATCGGCATGTTTTCCATCGCCGGATATTTTCTTGAATATATCGGGTTGCCCGCGAAAAGCCTTCATTTCTTCTCCAGAATCTGTATCGCTTCTCTCCCAGGAACAAAGAAGTTTGTAACGGGGGTATAGGTTCCGTCTTCAGACACCTTGACGATTCTCCCTTTGAAAGAACCTTCATGGTCTGTCTTGTTATAGGTGATGCTGGGTACAATGCCACCAAGATCTTCATTTGTGAAGGATTCCATCGCCATATTAATCGTCTTTCGTGTGATCTCTCCATATTTTTCATTGGCGCGGATGAAGGCCCTTTCCATAATCATTCCGACTACAACACCCTCCCAGTATGACGCATCAAACTTGTCGACAGTCTTATATCGAGCCCACATATCTTCCATAATCTTTATACCTTCGGTTTTATCGACAGGCAGACCGCCGGGGAATTGCATCTTAAGACGATCTCTGATCAGGTCTTTCCCCATTCTGAAGAAATCAGGATCGGTCGATGTCCATGTTCCAAAAAATTCCGGTTTATAGTCTATACGGTCGGAACATTTGAAGGTTGTAATTATCGCCGCGGGAAGCATCTGCATGAAGATATATTCCGCCCCGTTTTTTTTCAAGCGCAACAGTTCGGTTGTCAGGTCAAGGGTTTTCGGGGGGAACTCCTCAATCGATACAATGTCTATATTATGCTTCTCGGCGTATTCTTTGCTCGGTTCATGTATGGAACGACCATAGGCATTATTGTAGGTCAGGAGACCGACCTTTGGCGCATCCGTGCCTTTATGGGTCGTCCGTATATACTCCAGAACCGCATAACAATCCAGTCGATAGCTACCAAAGGGCAGGTACATATATTTGACCGGTTCCTTGAGGATCTCCCAGCTTGTGGAATAATTTATCGTGGGTATCCCGTATCTCTGTATGATGGGTTTCGCCGCAAGTCCTTCACCCGCGCCCCATGTTGCAATCATATCCACCTTGTCACTGACGGCAAACTTTCTTACAGCCGCAACGGCCTCTGGAACCTTGTACATAGTATCGACAAGCGTCATTTCTATTTCATTTCCAGCCACTCCCCCCTTAACCTCATTTACATACCGGAAATAGTCCTGTTGACCCTTTGCATGAAACTGTCCCCATGTTGACGCCGGGCCGGTCAGATTAATTGCCGCTCCAACCTTGATCGTCTTTGCATGGGTAACCGGAATCATACCCATCATAATAATGAGACCTGTTATGATACAACATATTTTACGCATCGTTTTCTCCTCCTTTCAAAATAAAAAAGGCCGTGGATTTAATACCACAGCCTTTAAACAAAAAAAGCCGTGGGCAGTTGCTCGGCCTGCCCACGGCTCATGTAACGCTACATCAAGAGCTCAGAAGGCAGACCTCCCAAAAAAAGCTAAAGCTAAAGAAGCTAAAAAATCTGCCTGTCTGTTTACGAATGAATCGTTTCATAGTGAGATCAACCTTACGTATTTGTGCAACTAATAAAACTAAAGCATATCAAAAGTCAAGAAAAAAGTTCAATGTTGATATAAACCTATCTATCTCCATGCCATCAGTTCATGAATTTGAAAAACGGCGCATCGAGATTAATAATCAGCTTTGTATCCTTCTTGAGGGCCTTCTTGTACGCTTCAAGACTTCTGATGAATTCGTAGAATCCCAGATCTTCCTGGTATGCGTCGGCGTAAATCTTGACTGCACCGGCATCTCCCTCACCCTTCAGTTGCTCCGATTCCTTGTAGGCCTTTGCAAGTATGATCGTCCTTTCCATATCGGCCTTCGCCGTGATCTTTTTGGATTCCTCATCACCTTCCGAGCGGTACTGTTTTGCCTGTCGCTCCCTTTCCGCCTTCATCCGTCCGAACACATGCTTCTCATTCTGTTCCGGCAGATCTGCCCGTTTTATCCTTACATCTACAACATTGATACCGTAATCCTTGGCACGCTCTGCAGATTTCTTCGTTACCTTTGTCATGATGATGTCACGTGTTGACGACACGATATCAGAAAGGTCATGCTGTCCCAGTTCAACTCTCAGTTGAGCGTAGACGATATCATCCAGTCTCGACTGAGCGCCGTTTTCATTCCTCACTGTGGTGTAGAATCTCAGTGGGTCGGAAATAGCCCACTTAGTATAATTATCCACCACGAGATTCTTCTTGTCCCTTGTGAGGATCTCGGTGGGCGTGGCATCGTAAACCAGTATTCTGCGTTCAAAATTGACTACCTGTTGAATAAACGGTATCTTAAAGTGAAGACCGGGGCCATATATGCCCTTCAGCGGTTTCCCCAGTTGTATGACAATCGCCTGCTCTGTCTGATCCACCGTAAAGACCGAGAGGGACACAGCGAAAATAATGATTAAAGCAACAATTACACCAAGTTTCCCTTTTGTTTTCATTTTCAGCCTCCGAGCCCTCTGCTACTTCGTAGTTATCTCTTTGCCCATCTCTTTCCCAAGCGACAGATGGGGCAGCATATTCTTACCGATTCCCTCCGCAACCAAAACCTTTTCGATTTCCGGAAGAATTTCCTCCATCATTTCGATATACATTCTCTTTTTGGTTACCTCTTTGGCTGATCTGTATTGCGTGAGTATTTGGAGGAATCTGCTTACATCACCTTCGGCAGATATGATCTTGGATTCCTTGTAGGCGATGGCATCATTAACAATCTGGGCAGCCTTTCCCTTCGCTTTCGGGAGTATCTCATTGCTGTATCCATAGGCATCGTTGACCATCTTGGCCTTGTCTTCCTTAGCACTGGCAACATCCTTGAATGCTGCCATGACTTCATCGGGAGGATGGACATCCTGAAGTTGAACGGCCACAATGTGAATTCCCGCATTGTATTCATCCAGTATCTGCTGGAGGATTGCTTTTGTATCCTGCTGAACCTTGAACTTGCCGGTAGTAAGAATATCGTCAATCTCGTTTTCTCCTGCCGTTTCGCGCATGGCGGCTTCTGCGGCATCCTTGACCGTTTTGTCCTGATCCTTCAGGTTAAAGAGGTAGGCAACCGCGTCCTTTATCCTGTACTGGACGATAAAGGTCAGGTTCACGATATTTTCCGCCTTGGTAAGCATCAGGCTTTCATCCGGGACCGCCCTGATTCTACCGAGCTGTCTGTCTCCTATCGTTCTGAATCCGATCTCTATCCTCCGTACCTGTGTCACTTTCGGTTTCAGAACCGTCTCTACCGGTGTTGGAATATGATAATGAGGACCCGGTGTCGTGCTGCGTACCGCCTTTCCGAATCTCTTGACGACGCCGATCTCGTCGGGTGCTACAAAATAGATTCCCGATGCAAGCCAGATGATCAATAAAACAACAACAATTATAGGAACCAAACCATATTTCCCCCCAAAGGGAATCTTGAAGGGAATCGATTTCTTGATCTTGTCAACCGCTTCTTTCAAGTCAGGCGGTCGTTGACCGCCCCATGGGTTTCCATCGTTATCCTGCCAGGCCATATATTCACCTCCCGGTAATTGTTCTATAATTTTATGCGAAGGTAACACGGCCTGAAACAGGTGTCAACAGATATCGAAGAACGATTGTTGTTTGAATTCGGTATATATGGTATGAAGCCGGTCAAACAAATCAGGAGATGGCATATGAATCCACAGGTATTCAGAGAATACGATGTTAGAGGAATCGTCGGTGAGGATCTGAACCATGACTTCGTCTATAACCTGGGAAGGGCTATCGGAACGTATGGGAGAGACCGGAATGTGAGAGTCATGACCGTCGGAAGAGATTGTCGACTTTCTTCCGAAGAATATCTCAAAGCGCTTGCCGGGGGACTGCTTGCAACGGGCATCGATGTGATCGATATCGGCCTGTGCGCCACACCCATCCTCTATTATTCGATCAGACAACTGAACACCGGCGGCGGAATCATGGTTACCGGAAGCCACAATCCTCCCGAATTCAACGGCTTCAAGATATGCATCGGTCCCGACACCATCTACGGAGATGACATACAGGAACTGAGAATCATCATGGAAAACGGTCGATACGCATCGGGAAAGGGAACGGTCCAGCAGAAAGACATCTCAATGGATTACCATGATTATGTTTTCAATAACATCACGATACGTAAGAAACTGAAGGTGATTGTGGACGCGGGCAACGGCGTGGGTGGATTCTTTACCCTGCCCCTGTTCGAACGGTTCGGATGCCATGTGACACCTCTCTACTGCGATATGAACGGTCATTTCCCAAACCATTTCCCTGATCCGACCATCGAAGAAAACCTTTCGGAACTTATCCGCCTGGTTAAAGAGAACAAAGCCGACATTGGCATCGCCTATGACGGTGATGCGGACCGGATAGGCGCTATAACAGATAGGGGTGATATCGTGCGGGGTGACGAGCTTTTGCTCCTCTTCTCGCGATACATACTGAAAGAAAACCCGGGCGCTGCAATCATCGGAGAGGTCAAGTGCTCTCAGACCCTCTACGACGACATAGCACAAAAGGGCGGCCGGGGGATCATGTGGAAGGCGGGACATTCCCTGATCAAGGGAAAAATGAAGGAAGAGAACGCCCTACTGGCTGGAGAGATGAGCGGCCACATCTTCTTCGCGGACCGCTATTTCGGCTATGACGATGCCATCTACGCGTCGGCACGTCTCCTTGAGATACTTTCCACGACAGGACAGAAGCTTAGCGGGCTCCTCTCGGATGTCCCTCATACCTTCAACACCCCCGAGATACGGATAGAGTGTCCCGACGACAGGAAGTTCGAGGTAGTCGAAAAGATCAAAGAACACTTTGCG
>DAISYQ010000050.1:0-17549 GCA_036825195.1 Syntrophales bacterium | reverse complement strand
ATCAGTTGAAACTTGAGAGGAGAGGATCTTCTGAATACACCTGATTGATATCGGTAAATTTGTATCCGAACCCCCGGACTGTGAGAACGTATTGCGGTTGAACAAGTCTTTCTTCTATTTGTACTCTAAGCCGCTTGATGTGGACATCGACGGTTCTCGGTTCCACACATGTTTCGTCTCCCCACACGTGGTCCAACTGTTGATTCCTTGTATAAACCCTTCCCGGATTTTGGGCAAGGAATTTTAGGGTTTGCTACATGCCACTCTACAATTTCATCCGAAAAGGAAAGAGGCGTTTCCTGACAGGTAATGTCACAACCGCTCGTCATGTATATGAAACGTTATCGATGAGGCAGTCATATCGCTTCGTCCCGTATAGAGGAAGATAGCGATAACGATGACCTCAAGGGTAAGGATTACGACGGGATTCCAAAGCGATGAAATCCCTTTTATGATATCGACAGAGACCGGTCCCGTGGAGGGAAGTATAAAGGTAAGTCCCGATGCATAGGCAATGGATAGTATCGCCATGATCTGGTAGGCCGAGATGAAGCCGCCTCCTCGGTAATCGGCACGGAGAAATTCGGACACAACACGCCAGCACTGTGTGGCGACAAGGGGAATAAGAAAGGAAGGGAAAAAGAATTGTCGGAGGTAGAGGACAATGCCGACCATGGCAACAAGGATATAGATTATCGAAGTGACGGCTTGTATCGGTATGACCTTGACACCATCGAGATTTGAGGCGTAGGCGATCTTCTTTGTAGTGCCGGTAAAAACAAAATGATGACGGTCGAATATACGCTTGAGGAAGGGTCCGCTTTCCGAGAGAGATGCCCCGTAGCAACATCCGTAACTGATACATGCCAGTCTTCCCGCCCCCTCACCGACAGCGTAGGCGATAGAGAGGGCGGCGAGTGTCGGATAGAGGGGAATCGTGACGTTCATGATGTGATTCGCCACCCGATCGGTACAAAGAATGACCCACGGCGCAATGAGAATTCCTACGAATGACGCCCCGCCGACGGAGAAGGTAAACGGTTTTCTCTCCACAAACCGCGCTATGATAGACGAAGCAGGAACACAGCATGCGAGAACGACGATGGTAATGATGACAGTGCCTGCAAAGGGAACACCGGCGGAACCGAGCAGAATAAAGAGAAGGGAGATGCCGAGACCGTAAGCCAGGGCGCTGAAAAGGCCGTAGTAGGTAAGATTCAATCCCTTCCAGACCCCACGTTTGTCTTTTGTAAGGGGGACACAGGCCATTATCTGCCAGCGCTCCGAGGGAAGGTGCCGAAATCCCCAAGACAAGAGGAGGGCGAAGAAGAGTAACAGACCGGTAAGAAAATATATATTCTCCATGTTGTCTGTATCCTTATGTGGCTTCGGCGGTGCGTGCCCGACCGATTTCTTCACGCACGTTGACTTCCGTTTCGACAAGAGACCTGCCCATGCCGAGTGAATAACGGCTTGCTGCATAGGGGTGGTACATGTTTCTCACGATGTCCGAAGAAAAGCTGATTTTCCCTTCTTCGAATATCAGCACATCGGTTGAACTACCGGGGCGAAAGAGGCTTTTGGGTCGGCCTTTTACAAGCAGCATTCCGAGAGAGATGTCGCAGGGGTCGTCATAAAAATTCTCGCTGTAGCATTGGACGATGTCACCGATCATGAGCGCGACGACTTCGACCATCGCAACCAATCCGATTTTCGTTCCTCCTTCCACGTTCGTGTCAATAATGGTAACCACCCGTTTATTCTTGGAATACGGGTTCGCCACGGTGATGGGAACTCGAGGATTACAGGAATGATAGTCGCCTTCTATTCCATAAATGTCACGTACGAAACCCGAGACGGGAAGATGATTGTAATGATATTTTTCCGGTGTCAGACGAAAAATGGCGAAATCTCCGTTTATGAATGTCTTGCTCCAGGGTCCGCCGAGGAGTTCGTTGAGATCGAAAAACTTTCCCTTCAGTGAAATCGTGGATGATTCCGCGAACGAACCGATCAGCACTCTCGAGTCGGCCGGCGATACGATGGCGCAAGCCTCGGAAGGCATGGGACGGTATTTCCAGTAGGCAATCTTTCGTTCGAAAATGTCGCGAAGAGTCTTCATTGACAGGTATCCGTTGATACATTCGTAGAAATCGATATCGGCGGTTTCAAGGAATTGTCTGGCCCCCGTAATCCCCGCTAGAATCTGTGAATCATAATTGGCGTATCCGAGAAGACTGGACATGCGGGCTGATATGAGTGCCTTAAAGAGGGACGGGGCATGTTCGCGGACGGTTGAGTAGATAAAATCAACGATTTTGTCACCGTAGGGATGTTCCGTGCGGATGCCGGATGTCTTCCTTTCGATGTATTGGTGTGCCTGTGTATTCATATCGGTTCTTTCCCCTTGATGTCGTTATGTTCCTTGAACCTCTCAACGACGAGAAGGATAAGCTGAATCAATGTATTCAGGACAAAGATGGTCGCTTTTTCTTCCGAAACCTGTTTCTTGACCGAATCGAGAAAATCAAATGAGCCGGTTCCTTTCAGTATGGCGTAGAGTGGCTCTCTGTATCGGGAATTTTCTTTCTGGGTCTCCGCATCAAAGTCTCTCAGATATTTCTCCATAATTTCCATGGCTTCCTTTATGTTTCGTTTTCGAAGCGTGTCGCGATAAAAGGTTTCGGCGGCGAGATTGAAATCTCTGCCGGACAGATGAAAGGGTGAAGACACGTTAGCTTCCCTCAGGATATCTTTTGTAAGGCGGTCCGCGACGGAGGTTGATTTTGGTTCGCAGATGCGGTGTTCGAGATTGTCGATGGTATCTTTCATCCCAAACAGTTCAATGAGATCGGATGCGTCCTCGCGCAGAATTTCGATGAGGGCTTTCCGATATTCGATGTTGTGTACTCTCAGATAATGTGCATATCGGTGGCTGAAACGGGTTTTCTTTGTCCGTGCCAGTATCTTCTGAATAAATCTATTGGAGCTTTGATAATGAACAAAGAAGGTCGGAATACCTATGGCCGTTCCGAAAAAGATCTGACGGCGTTCGCTTTCAACCGTGGGATTGTCGGGGATGTGACCGTGATCAATTTTGCCGGTGAAAATGTATTTGTAGGCGAGAGCGGTAATCAGTGTTTGAAGATTGGTTGCCGCTCCGATATCCTCTGTGAACCGTTCGAAAAGACTGTAGTAGCGACCTTCGAAGCCGGAAAAACCTACCGCTGAATATTCTCTTGGCCGGTAGAGCATATAGAGTACGAGCTGTGAATCAAAGGTGCCAAGTTCCATGAGGTCCCGTTTCAAGCGGTCCCCGTTTCCGATCGTACCGTCAAGCACCGGACTCTCGTCGGTGCTCATAAGCGATGCAAAATAGTCAAGCAGTCGGAAGTCCTGAACGAAGTCGCCTTTCAATCCGAAGAGGTTGCTGACGATCATGTCAAGCCACCGAGGTCCGAAGGGAGTAAGGGAATGACCGAGGATCTTAATGTCCGCCTTTTTTTTCCACCTGCGCCAGATCATCCTGAGATGGGTGTAATCCAGTTCATGGGGGAGAAAACCGAGGGCCTTCTCGGGATGAAAATCGCAGAAGTCCAGGCGGTATGGCGCCGCACTGTATGTTCCGACAAAAAGAGGGAGAAAATGTTCTACAATCTTGACAATAAGGTCCGAAAGATATTTTTCATCCGACACAGTGAATCCGGACGCCGGATTTCTCAGGAAAGCACTCAGTTTGAGGCTTCCGATGCTGATATGGGTCGAGTTGTTTGCGAGGCAGATGTTGGAGATATTGGGTACGACGGTAAGATTGGAAGTAATAATACCCGCCTCTTTCAGTTTAATCACGGCATTCAATTGACTTCGCGAGAGAACTCGATGGCACAATTTCATGTACTCATATTTCTTCTCTCCTTTGTCCCATCCGGAAAGGCATGGATTTATGAACAGTTCTCGGTAAAAGGAATCGGATATGATGTCGTTGAGTTCTTTTTGCCGAACGGGCGGATGGGGAGCATAATATACGGAAACGTGTTGGCCGAGGGAAGAAAGCTGAAACTTGTTGTTTGCATACATGACAAGAAGTTGCGTCAGTAAGAAGCGAATCGCTGTCTCATGTGCAAGCATGATTCCGGAACCGGTACGGTGCGATATGATCGACGGAGCGAAGGAATACGTTTCCGGCGATGTATTATCGTTTAAGAAATGCTCCATGGCCTCATGTCCGGCCTTTGCGATGACCGGATGCAGCGGAGGTTGACTGTTCAATACATCGGCAAGCGAGAGTTTCAACAGGTAGCTGACAGGAATGCGGATAAATTCCTCATCATTCTTTCTCAGAAAAAATTTATGTGCATCGGTACGCTGAGGGCTCCCTGTGGCTGACTTATCGGTGCGCAGATCATCTTCGAGGATACGGTTCGCCCATTCGGAAAGGACGGTGCGAGGGAACCGAACCCAGCTGTTTTCCCATATTCTGCGGTGGGTATCGTCAAGAATCTTATGGAGTTCCAATGCAATATGCTTCGATGTGTCTCCCCGTTCCGTTCGCTTGATGAGGTTTTTGTAGTAATTCGACTCTTCTATGGTGAGTGGCAGATCGACGTAAGAGGCGCTCCCCTCAACGGCGGTTTGAAACTCGTTTTCCGCTCCCGCCGTGGTGTCCCCGGAAGAAAAAGGGAGCAGGCTGGCGAAAGAGTCGGGGTCTTTCCCTTCAAGTCCCAATATTCCCGCAAGATGGGCGATGTAATCCGGTGTGCCTTTTTGAGGAACCAAAGAGTCTTTCTCGGAAGAACGCTCCGTCATTACGAGTATTCGAGCTTCTGATGGTGTCATCATATACTGGTCTCCACAATATCAGTGAGTTTAAATCTGGAGCTGTATGAACCGAGCGGCAGCAACCTTCATTGCAGTGTATCGATGTACGCACCGCTACGATATAAGCTCGGCTTATCCCTCACTCAAAACATCACTCTCATAGTACTGTTACAATGACGTTACGATATGATTACATGTATATGAAAAAAGCGTCACGACTGTAACGGAGTGACATTTTCACTCACGATCCATCTTGTGCAATGGTTTCATCGTATCTTCAAATATTTATCACTCAAATGTAATATTGCTTCGGTATAAGAAAACCAAAAACAAACAAAGATTCTGAATAGAGGATTTATGAATGAATCGCCGGATGCGACAACCTGCCTGTCATTACGAACGCATGGGAACATGTCGGCCATGAGACAAATGAATAATATCTTTTCTTAACATCCCGTGAATCAATAAAAAGAAGGGTAGCCGGGTAGGAGATACCATGCTCTCTTCTTTATGAGCCGGAAAAAATAAAAGGGTAGGCAAGAGATCAAACACAAGAAATGTATGTGAAGGTGTGTCTCTTCTGTCGAATCGATAAACGGCATATTGAAATTCCTACAAAGGGAGGCAGGTCTATGAAAAAGAAGACATATATACTCGACACAAATGTACTCCTTCACAATCCGGATGCACTTTTCTCTTTTGAAGAGAACAACATCGTAATTCCTTTTGCAGTAATTGAAGAGATCGATAATCAGAAACGAAGACAGGATGAGGTCGGGAGAAATGCCCGAGTTGTAGCGAATAAGCTCGATGCTATGAGGGATCTCGGACGCCTTTCGGAGGGGGTAACGGTATCCTCCGGCGGCAGCATTAAGATAGAGCTGAATCATCAGGATCTTGTCAATATACCTGTGGGATGGGATTTGCAGAAGCCGGACAACAGGATTCTGGCAGTTGCCTACCACTTAATGCATGAATGTCAAGAGCCCGTCTATCTTGTTACAAAAGATCTCAGCCTCCGTGTCAAGGCCGATGTATTGGGAATACCATCGCAGGATTATTACAAAGACAAGGTTAATTATCCACTTCTTTACGAAGGGATAAGAACGATTGAGTCCACCAAAGAACAAATTGACCAGTTTTTTAAGGAAGGAAGGCTGCCGTTGGGTAGCGCCATAGAGGGATACCCTCATCAGTTTTTCATCCTGAAGGGGATGGGCAATTCGTCGCAATCGGCGCTGGGACGGTGCGTGAAGGATGCCATAGTCCCGTTAAAAAACTCAGAGGTCGTGAGCTTTGGCGTGCGCGCACGGAACAAGGAGCAGAAATTTGCTCTTGAGGTGCTCCTCGACGATGAGGTGAAGGTCGTTACCCTTGTCGGTTGCGCGGGAACGGGAAAAACGCTTCTTGCTCTTGCCGTCGGATTGGAAAAGGTACTTGAGCAAAACAAATATTCGAGACTTCTCGTTACACGGCCCATTGTTCCCATGGGTCACGATATCGGCTATCTGCCCGGTTCAAAGGAAGAAAAACTACGTCCCTGGATGCAGCCGATATTTGACAATCTCGACTATCTCTTCTGCAATCAACAGGACCCTCTCAATATAACTGATCACTTAATTGAAAGGGGTTTCCTGGAAATTGAGGCTCTGACCTACATCCGGGGAAGAAGTATCCCCAAACAGTTCATTTTGTGTGATGAGGCTCAGAACCTTTCCCCTCACATGATTAAGACGGTCATTACCAGAGTGGGAGAAGGTTCGAAGATCGTATTTACCGGTGATCCCGAGCAGATTGACCATCCCTATCTCGATTCGAACAGCAATGGTTTGAGCTACCTTGCGGAAAAACTAAAGTCTGAAGAACTTGCCGGGCATGTGGTGCTCAGTAAAGGCGAACGATCTGAAGTGGCGGAACTGAGCGCCCAATTGCTCTGAAATATGAATATCTGAATTGAAAGGAGAGCGGATCATGACACACAATCAGATAGATTATTACAGGATGCTTCTCTTGCATCGAATACGTGAGTTGTTAGGTCGGGATTACGATGAAGGACTCAAGGAGATATGCGATGCAAAAGATCATATACCCGATGAAGGCGATCTTGCCAATCTTGAGATGATGCGGAACATAGCTTTTATCATCGGTGATAAACAGCGAAACAGGGTGAGAGAGATTCGGGATGCATTGAATCGGATCGATTTGGGAGAATTCGGTAAATGTATGAGTTGCGGAAACGCCATATCCGAAAAACGACTTGCAGTCTATCCGACAACCACGTTTTGTATTTTGTGCAAGAAACGTCAGGAGGAAAGACAGAGAAGTATGGTTGCATAATACTTGTTGATACGCTCCGATCCCCTCTCTTTTGTTGTTCACTCCTCGGAAGAGGGGGGTACCAATAAGAAATTTCGTTTGGCTTGTGCGGGCCTATCTTCCGGTTGAGCTTTTTCTGAAGTATGAGGTGATGCTTGCCATCAATTAGGAAGGGTGTTTTGTTCTGGTATATATAAAAGCACCTACTATTGCGGTAAACGGCGCGACCGTCACAAGACCGAAACTTCCCACCACCGTGTTTAGAATTTCAGCGGCAACATAGGTTATATTTAGTATATTTGTTAGTGGAATCCCCTGTGCCATAAATACCATGAGGAGGGTGACATAACTGCTCGAATAGGCGAGAAGGAGGGTCGTCGTCATGGTTCCGACAACCGCGCGTCCTACGGAAAATCCGGAATTAAGGATTTCGAAAAACTGAATATCCGGTTTTTTCCGAACAACTTCATCGAGTGATGATGCCACATCCATGGCGAGATCCATGATGGCACCCGATGACGCCATGAATATGCTGGCGATAAATATCCGGCTCAAATCAAGGTCGGGGAATCCGCAGTAAAGAAGGGATTCGGAGAAGGGTTTGACGGCACCGTGGAGGTGAAATCCCCGTGAAAAGAAGAGTGCGAGAAAACAGGTTATTGCAATGCCGAGCGAAGACCCTACAAAGGCGACAAAGCCGCGCCGGGAAAGGCCGCCCACAAGAAAGATAATGGCGGCAGTGAGAAGCAGCACAACTCCGGAGGAAATCAGGATAGGATCATGCCCTTTCAGGAAAGAAGGAATCAGTACCTTCCATACCATGAGAGCCGCAAAGAGAAAGGAAAAAAGGGCCTTCACGCCCGTCCACCCACCGAAGAGAACGAGAAGCACGGCAAAACAGACAAACAGGATCATCTCAATGCCGATCCGATAGTGATCCTGGGCATTGGCGTAGTAGATCTCGCCGTCTTTCAGACTGAGGACGACGAGAGCGACATCGCCGGTACAGAAAAACTTGTCAAGTTCCAGTTTACCGATCAGCTCGTTTGTGGCCTCTATGCATCTTCCCTTGAACGGTCCGCTTTTGAGAGAAACGGTGAGAATCTGTGTCCCCAGCCTGATGATTCCGTGCTGCTGAACCTCCGAATTATCCACCGATAGTATTTCACCCCGGCAACGGACCGAATTCTCAGGAATTCGATTTTCAAAACCGGTGGGGACAAAAGTGAGCGCAATAATGAAGATCAGAAACAGGACTGTCAGGAGGAGATCTTTTCGAGAACGCAATAGGGTCATTTGTACACTCAAGAGAAACGGACGGCGCAATGAGGGAGGATCACGCCATCCGTAAGAGAAATTGGAACCATCGCTCACTGAGCCATGGCGATCTTTTGTGACTGGTCGGTAACGGTGTTTTCCGCCTCGACCTTGATACCCATGATAGACATCAATTTCCGGGCTACGTCGGTATTGTCGTAATAGCCGTTGAAGATGTCTTCGCCCACACCCTTCGCAGAGGTGATGACCGGGACGCCCGTGTGTGAGTACGACGTCCAGGCAAGGCCCGCCTTTCTATTGAGAATATGTGTTATTTTAACGGTTAACGGATCGTATCCTCCGTAGAGAACGTAATCGACAGGCGATTTGATTTCCACCCTTGACATCGATTGTTCGAATGCCTTTTCCAATTCTCCCAGTTCATAATTGGCAAGGGCAAAGGAGCCGTTTCCTCCGGCGGTAAGACCGAAGGACCGTTCGATTTCAGGAAGAATATCGTTGAAGTCGGCGTTGCTGGTGTGCGTCTTCTTGTACTCCGCCATGAATTCATCGGTGAATTTCTGGAAGGAAAGAGATTGTTTCTTCAATACGTCGAAGGAGGTATCATATTTTGTGCCGGCAAATCCGAGTGCGAGACCACCGCATTCGTGATCACCCGTGACGACGATGATCGTCTCTTTGGGATGCATGGAATAAAAATCCAACGCTTCGCCGATGGCGTCGTCAAAGGCAAGGGTGTCCATGATGGCAGATACCGCATCGTTTGCATGGCAAGCCCAGTCGATCTTGCCGCCTTCAACCATCATAAAGAATCCCTTCCTGTTATCAAGCAGTTCAATGCCCTTACTCGTAAATTCGGCCAAGGTGATGTCATTGTGCGTGTTGTCGAGCTGGTAGGGAAGGGCTTTTCCGTCCGGGAGAGTCGAGTTGTAGGCGATGACCTTTCCGATCGCCGGTGTCAACGCCATGAATGCCTTTCTATCGGTGACGATGGAATATCCGTTTTTCTTTGCCGCGGCAAAGACATCGCCGAGGGGCTTCTTGGATTTTTTTCCCGTGGGGTCCTTGAACCCGCCGCCGGCGAAATAGTCAAAACCACTGCCGGCCAGGTCATGTTCGATTTCATGATAGAGACTGCGGTTGGGCTGATGCGCGTAAAAGCATGCAGGGGTTGCATGATCGATGGAGACGGAGGAAATAATGCCGACTTTCATCCCCCGGTCCTTTGCCATCTCTGCTATCGTCTTGAGAGGTCTGAACTGCGGATCAACAGCGATGTAATCGATATTTGTTTTATACCCGCAGGCGAGTGCCGTTGCCGCCGCCGCCGAACCTGTGATGAAACGGTTGTTGGCATGTGTCGAGGTAAGGCCCTGGGCCGGGAAATCACCCATCTTCAATGATTGTGAGCCCGGTTTCATGCCGGTCTTTGCCGCATAATACTCCTCCGCCGCCGTACGTTGCGGTTGCCCCAGTCCGTCCCCGATAAAGTAGAAGACATACTTGGCGGGCATACCCGTGTAAAGCTGAGACTGGGCACAGGTTGCCGTTGATGTTGCGGCGAGGATCACTGCTGAAGAAAGCGCAAGAACCACGAGACGAATCAACCTCTTATTAAATACTTTTTTTCCTTTCATAACGTTCTCCTTTTGTTTTCGGTATGAGGTGTTGTAAACAAAACCGTTGATTATGATTAACAAAGGAGTGTTACATCATGATGACCGTTTTGTTACGAATGCGATAAAAAAGGGCTGGGAAAAAAGTTGGCAAGAAGAGATTGCGTCTCAGAGAAGGAGTCTTGTCGAAACGGTATGGAGATGTTTCGAGTGACAAGCCGGCAGCAGGCTGCGAACCAAGGCATTGCGGAGATAATATAAAGAGATTGTCATCTGTCTGTCATACGGTTTTCATATACAACATATATACAGATACTCCGTTTTCCATAAGAAGCTTAAGAAAAGGAGATACCGATTGATACGACTGGCAGTGTTCAGCGGAGTGGTTGTAATCATCAGCCACTGAAATGACAGATAAAGGAATAAGATCATGACTCAGTGCAAATCTACAGAACGGATCTCAGAAATAGACAATGAAAAGAGATACGTGGCGACGCAGTATGCCGTGCCCGTATCGTGCGAACATTATGTTACAAAGAAAGAATTCATAGAGGATCTTATTGAAAACAAGAGGATTAAGATCGTCTTTCAACCAATCTTTAATTTAAAGACGGGAGAGGTTTATAGTTACGAAGCATTATGCCGTACCTCCACTCCCGGACCATTGAAAAGTGTGTCGGAACTCTTTGAGATTGCGAGGGATATGAATGTTACGGCGGAATTGGAGCGTTTGTGTCGGGGGCAAACATTGGAGCGGGTAAAACAACTGTCGCTTTCAAAATTGCTCTCCCTCAATATATGCCCTTCGTTATTGTATCTGGTGCAGAACGGTTGCTCCGAAAGCCTTCCACTTCTTAAGGAGTTGATGCCATTTCGCGGCAGCATCATTTTGGAGTTAACAGAGCGTGACCTGGTTCACAACATCAAAAGGTTAAAAAAAGCTGTCGATTACTGTAAAGAGCAGGGATTCAAGATCGCCATAGATGACCTCGGATGCGGATCTGCAGGACTCAAGATGCTTGCTGAATTGGAGCCTTCCATTGTCAAAATCGATCGTTTTTTGATCGAGGATATTCATAAATCGACCAAGAAACAGATGTTAATAGAGGCGCTCGTTTCGTTCTGTCACAATATTAACGCCTTGGTTGTAGCAGAAGGCATAGAAACTCTGGAGGAGATGCAGACCGTAATCGACATGAAGGTGGATATGGGACAGGGCTTCTTTTTAGCCCGACCGGTTGAGGAACCGAAATATCGCTACCCGGAAGTAGAAGATGTCATCATGAAAGACTCGGAACGAAACACACAGTCCAATAGGTCAATAAACAATCTGTTGGGATCGTTATGCCGTTTCATGGAACCCATTAATGATGCCGAAACAGTCTTGACCTTGATCGACATCTTCAAGAATGAAAACCTGACATCCATAACCGTAGTGCACAACGACATGCCGGTTGGGTTTATTGATAGGGCCAAATTTTTCTCTAAGCTGGGGCAGCAATTCGGCTACGCCCTCTATGTTAAGAAACAGGTTGGTTCCGTCATGAGTCCCGCAATGGTTTTCGAGTCCAGTACCCCCATCGAAGATGTTTCAGTAAAGCTTCTAAGTCGGGATAAACAGAATGTCTACGATGATATCATTGTCACCAAAAACGGTGTTTATATCGGAATAGTCAAGGTTTACGATATCCTTGAACGCCTCACCGATCAGAAAATCAGGATGGCGGTTCAGGCAAATCCCCTTACCGGTCTGCCGGGGAACAATCTTATCAAGGAAAACATCATGCAGCGACTGGAAAAGAACGAGCTCTTTGCCGTGTGCTATTTCGATCTGGATAACTTCAAGCCCTATAACGACGTTTACGGATTCAATAAAGGCGACGAGGTCATTCGTTTTATCGGCACCTTATTGAAAGAACACACCGCGCATTACGATCCGCGGGCCTTCATCGGTCATATCGGAGGAGACGATTTTGTCGTGGTGTGTCGATCAGTGGAGGTGGAGGAATATTGCCGGACCATCATCTCATCCTTCGAAGGTTCAATCGGTCAGTTTCATGATGCAGAGGACATTAAAGCGGGGTCCTATCAAAGCAGTGATCGCAAAGGGCACACGCGCCGCTATCCGTTACTTTCAATTTCTATCGGAGCGGTTACCACTCAGCATAGAAAATTTTCCTCCTACGGTCACTTGGTCTCTGTTGCATCGGAAGTTAAGAGAAAGGCAAAAGAAATAGGGGGTAGTTGTTTTCTGATCGATAAGAGACAGTCTTGAAGTTGAAAAGGAGGATCAGATCTTATTTCTTTTCTACGGATAGATCGTATCCGATGAGCCTGTATCCAATAATGGATGATAGTGTACAGCTATATCCGGTTATGAAAAGATAGTATTCACGGTGTGGACATGATTCGCGGAAATTCGAAAAAAGAGGGCCTTCTTAAGGGATCTAATCAATATCGGCAAATTTGTAGCCGAACCCCCGAACGGTAAGAACATATTGCGGTTGTGCAATTCTTTCTTCTATCTGCGCTCTGAGCCGCTTGATGTGGACGTCGACGGTTCTCGGTTCAACAAAGGTTTCATCTCCCCACACGTGGTCCAAAAGCTGATCTCTCGTATAAACCCTTCCGGGATTTTGGGCGAGAAATTTTAAGAGCTTGAATTCGGTCGGACTCAGATCGATCTTTCTATCCTTAACCGTCACTACATGAGAGTCATAATCGATGTAAAGGTCTTTATAGGCGAACGATCCTTTCGTTTCAATTTCCTTCCGCAGGGTTGATCTACGCAACACGGTGTTCACGCGGGCCAGGAGTTCTCGTACACTGAACGGTTTAGTTATGTAGTCGTCGGCTCCTACTTCGAGGCCGAGCACTTTGTCGATCTCTTCACTCTTTGCCGTCAGCATAATGATCGGCAGTGCGCTATGATCGGGATCGTTCCGGATCAACTTGCAGACCTCCATTCCCTGAATTCCGGGAAGCATAAGGTCCAGGATCATCAGATGAGGTTTCCGGGTTCTGACCTGTCTCAGCGCCTCTTCACCGTCATAGGCTTTCAGGACGGCAAACCCGTTCTTCTCGAGGTTATAGGAGATCAAGTCCACAAGGTCTTTTTCATCGTCCACGACAAGTATGCGCTCGTGCATAACGGTACGGTCTTTCTTGATGATATCGAGTTTGTTCAGGCGGTCAGGTCTTCCCGATAGGTTGG
Source organism: Syntrophales bacterium (assembly GCA_036825195.1). Taxonomy (GTDB): domain Bacteria; phylum Desulfobacterota; class Syntrophia; order Syntrophales; family UBA2210; genus UBA2210. The sequence continues at coordinate 4,307 of DAISYQ010000050.1, read as the reverse complement.
GAAGATCAGTGAGACGGTGGTTCCCCTGCCCAGTTGACTCTGGATCACAAGTTTGCCTCCAAGGGCAGTTATTAGATGTTTCACTATCGACAAGCCTAGCCCGGTTCCTCCCAGTTTTCTCGATCTGGTTTTGTCCACCCGGTAGAATCGTTCTCCCAGCCGGGGAATTTCGCCTTTGGGGATACCGATTCCGGTATCACTGATTTCGATATAGACGTTACCGTCTTTTCCGTCAAGGGCCTTTATTGAAATAGATCCTGCATCGGGTGTGAATTTTACGGCGTTGTCGAGAACATTTACCATAATCTGATGCAACCGGTCTCTGTCCCCCCATATCGAGGGAAGATCGTTCGGTATCGTTTTCTCCATGACAATCCTTTTCTCGGATGCCTTTTTCTCAATCACGGTCAGTGCGTTCTCGATGATGCCATCGAGGGAGACGGTTTCAAAGGAGAAATGCATGTCACCGAGTTCGGCATCGGAGATTATCAGCAGATCATCTACCAGACGGTCGAGACGTTCGGCGTTCTCGTGAATGGTATGGAGAAATTTCTTCGCCGTCTTCTTATCATCAATGGCTCCTCCTTCCAGGGTTTCTATGAATCCGAGAATGGCGGTCAAGGGGGTTTTTATCTCGTGAGTCACGTTTGCCACAAAATCGGCACGAACCTTCTCCAGTTTTTTGAGTCGGGTTACCTCATGCAGTACAATCACCGTTTTTTCTTTACCTTCAGGAAGTCCCCGAACCGGTGAAATGGTAACATCCAGCGCCATTTGATCCTCTTCTTCCAGAATGATTTCACGTGATACCGGTGTACCGGTATCCTTGAAGTGGTCAAGGGCTTTTTGCATGTCAACGTTTCTGAATGCTTCGATGAGTGTCTTACCGACAATATCGCGGAAACGGGCCGTAAAAATCTTCTTGGAAGCATCGTTTATCGCTACGATTCTGTCATCGGTGTCAAGCAAGAGTATGCCGTCTCCCATACTGGCAAGAACCGATTCCAACTTACCCTTTTCCTCATGTGCAAACTGGATCTTTTCCTTCAGCTCCATCATCATGAAGTTGATGTTTCTGGCCAGCCGCCCCGTCTCATCGCTCGAATTGATCATGAGGCTTCCCGGATCTTCTCCTTCCCGCAGCCGTTCGGTGAACCGTTCCATCTCATGGATGGGCGATGTCAGTCTGGATGTAAAGATAAAGGCGATCAGGAATGACAGAATTCCAACGACAATAAAAGATTCTAGGATCAAGAGGTTTATTTCCCGTACATAGTGTCGAACCTCGGTGAGAGGGCGTGCCAGCCGTACGTATCCCTTTATTTCAGGGCCTTCTTTAATGGGCACGGCGATATAGAGGGTATTTATCCGGAGGGTGTCGCTGAAACGTTCCGATCTACCTTTACCCCTAACCCGGGCCTCCTGGATCTCGGGGCGGTTCAGGTGATTGTCCATGTCGGAGACCTGTCCGTCTGAATCGGCAAGCACGACGCCACGGGCATCTATCAGGGTGATACGGGAATCCGATATCTTGGATACGGTATCAATATCGGAGATGATCTTTGATTGGGAAGGACTGATCTGTATCATCCGGGCGAAGGAGGTGAGTTCCGTATCGATCCTCTCCAATAGCTTTGATTGTATCTGCTGTGTGGCATAGAAACCTATTACCACCATCGCAATCAACGTGATGATGAGATATGTTCCAAAGACCTTGTAGAATAAACTGTTTTTCATCAATTCACCGAAAATTCCATCGTGAGCAAAATGCTTCGGTTATTGCTCACAATTCCTGGTAGACCCCTGATGCCTCACATTTTTTCCGGTAACCATATAGATTACCATCTTTGCGATACTCTCTGCGTGGTCTGAGATCCTTTCCAGGTTTTTTGATATCTGCGTGATCAGGAGGGCTCTGTGAATCGTCTTCGTGTCCTCCAGCATGAACGTAAGAAGTTCTCTGAATATCTGCTCATTGAGATTGTCGACTTCCTCATCTTTCTTTCTCACCGTATCGGCCAGGCCACAATCTTCCTTGACCAGGGCGTCCAGACTTTCTCTGACCATCTCCCGTGTGATATCTGCCATCCGGGGGAGATCGATATAGGGTTTGACAGGAGGAACTTCGTTCAAATCCAAGGCCCTTCGGGCGATATTGACGGCGAGATCTCCGATCCTTTCCAGGTGGCCGTTGACCTTGATGGCGGTGGCGATGAATCTGAGGTCCTTTGCAGTCGGTTGCCGTAGTGCCAGGACTCGAATGCATTTTTCTTCAATCTTCTCGTCAAGTTCATTGATCCGGTCATCGGCGTCGATAACACTTCGAGCCATGTCCGAATCCCTCTGCATGAGGGATTGCATGGCGTTTTCGATTGCCTCTTCGATGAGGGCTCCCTCGTAAAGGAGTCGCTCCTTGATATCGTGCAGTTCCTTTTCGTATTGGATGCTTGTATGTGATTTTTCAGTCATAGTAATTTCCCCCGTTGTTTCTTAGCCGAATCTTCCGGTAATGTAATCTTCGGTCTGGCTGACCTCCGGGTTTGTGAAGAGCTTTTCGGCAGGATTATACTCTATAAGTTTGCCAAGGTAAAAGAATCCCGTATAATCTGAAATCCGGGCGGCCTGCTGCATGTTATGCGTTACAATGATTATGGTATAGTCTTTCTTTAATTCCTCGATCAATTCCTCTATCTTCGCCGTCGAGATCGGGTCCAGGGCCGAAGTCGGTTCATCCATCAATAGAATCTCAGGTTTCATGGCTAACGCCCGGGCGATGCAGAGCCTCTGCTGCTGCCCACCTGAAAGCATCATGGCCGACTGTCCCAGGATGTCTTTTGCCTCATCCCACAGGGATGCCTGTTTCAGGCTTTGTTCAACGAGGGCTTCAAGCGTGCTCTTATCTTTGATGCCCGTGAGTCGTGGTCCGTAGGTAATGTTGTCGAAGATGGATTTCGGAAAAGGATTTGGTTTCTGGAATACCATGCCGATTCTTCTCCGTATATCGACGGGATCAACACCCGGATCATATATGTTTTTCCCCTCGAATATAACCTCTCCCTCGACCCGCGTTCTGCCGATGAGATCGTTCATCCGGTTGAGTAATCTCAGGAGGGTCGATTTGCCACATCCCGAGGGCCCGATGAGGGCGGTTACCTTGTTGCGTTCAAAGCCCATGGTCACATCTATCAGCGCCCTGAAATCACCGTAATAAAAGTTGATGTTCTTCGTTTCTATGATACTGTTGTTATTCTTCACAGTTACCACCTTTTTCTTTTCCTGATATAACTTCGTATGACAATCGCAATTAAGTCTATGCTCAGAACGAGCCCCACAAGGACGAGCACGGTTCCGTACTGTATCTGTCTTGTCTCTTCTATATGTGTTCCGGCGGTCGCCAGTACGTACACGTGGTAGGGGAGGGCCATTACCTCATCGAAGATCGATGTGGGAAGTTTTGCCGTAAAAAAAGCGGCGGCCGTAAACATGATAGGTGCCGTCTCACCCGCTGCCCGGCCGATCCCGAGAATCGATCCGGTAAGAATACCCGGCAGGGCATTGGGTAATACAATCCTTAGAATCGTTTGCCATTTCGATACACCGAGCCCGAGAGATGCCTCCCGGAATGTTTGCGGTACCGCCTTCAGGGCCTCTTCCGAAGCTCCGATAATGGTGGGGAGGATGAGAAACCCGAGGGTCAGAGACCCCGAAAGGATGCATGATCCGAATTGCAGAAAGACCACGAAAAGCCCCAGGCCGAACAGACCGAATACGATAGATGGGACCCCAGCCAGACAGTTAACCCCGATGCGTATGATTCTGATGACCGGTCCCTCTTTCGCATATTCGCTCAGGTATATGGCCGAAGCGATACCGAGGGGGAGGGCGGTTATCAGGGCGCCGACCGTCAGATAAAAGGTTCCCAGGATCGCCGGCATGATCCCCCCCTTCGTCATCGAATCCTGCGGTGGCTGCGTCAGAAAACCCCAGTTGATTGCGCTGATGCCATTCACGAGTATATAAATAAGAAATCCGCCGATTGCGACCGCTAAGATCAGTGCGCACAACCGTGAAAGAGAAAAGAACAGATTCTGTTTGAAATAACGCCATTTCATAATGTTGCGGACCCAACTTCCTTGAATTTATGTGAAACGTAATCGGCAATCAGGTTGAAACCCAGCGTGAGGAAAAACAGTACGATTCCCGTAGCAAACAGGGCGTGATAATGATTGCTTCGAAACGGTGCTTCCCCCATTTCCGCGGCGATACTTGCCGGCATGGGTCTGACGGAATCGAAGATGCTTTCAGGG
>DAISYQ010000049.1:0-18766 GCA_036825195.1 Syntrophales bacterium | reverse complement strand
GGCAGCCTCGAGGGCATGCTTGTCGAGGGGATTCATAACGCTGGGAATCCCCTCTCGCTTTAGTGTCTTTGTCTCGGGGTCCATTCCGACCTTATCCCAGTGTTTCGGGTCCGGTACGGGTTTTACACAGACAATAATCCTGTCCATATCTACACCTTCCTGTCGTATCCCCTCTTGTTTACTTTTTGAACGGTGCCAATGCCGCCCTTCCGATACCTACCTTGGCCACCTCCGCCGTTCCTCCGGCCGGAACGGTAACCATGGCATCTCTGAAGAGCCGCTGAATGGCGTACTCCTTCATAATACCGTAGGACCCATGGATCTCAATGGCCTTCTTCGCCGCATCCACTGCTGCATTACAGGTATAGTATTTCGCCATGCCGGTTTCCGTGTCACAGCGCATGTTCTGGTCCTTCATCCAGTTGGCCCGATAATTCAACAGACGGCAGATATCCAGTTGGGTATAGATATCGGCTACATGAAACTGGATCGCCTGGAGGGTTCCGATAGGTTTCCCGTAGAGAGATCGTTCATTGGCAAACTTCGCCGCCTCTTCATACACCGCCTGCAGGATACCCAGGGCGGTGGCCGCCATACCGGTTCTTCCCGTTTCACTGATGGTTTTGAGAGCAACGGTCAGACCCTGACCTTCCTGTCCTATGAGGTTTTCTTTCGGGATTTCACAGTTGTCAAAGACCAGTTCACCCGTATTTGCCCCGCGTAAACCGAACTTATGTTCTTTTCTGCCGAGCTTCGCCCCGGGGGTACCCTTATCGATGATAAAGGCGCTCAATCCTTTGGCCCCCTCACCGGTCCTGGCAACAACAATCCAGAAATCCGAAAGGTGGGAATTGGTGATGAAGCATTTGCGACCATTCAGTATATATGTGTCACCCTTCAGTTCCGCTGAGGTCTTTGTCCCTACAAGGTCAGATCCGCCCGAAGGATCGGTGACGGCGACCACACCCATGGTATCACCAGCAGCGAGCGGCGGAAGATACTTCTTTTTTTGTTCATCGGTGCCGAAATCATTCAGTGCTGCACAGGCCATATGGTGTACCTGCAGGGCCATGGGGAAGGCGGCACATACGCGCCCCAGTTCTTCCAGCACTATGGTTCTCGCGACATAGCCCATTCCCACACCGCCGAATTCCGGAGGTGTTATAATGCCTGTAATGCCGACCTGGGCCATGGGTTTTAAGAGCTCTACGGGGAATTCTCCGTTTTCTTCCATTGCTTCCATTTTGGGAGGTATTTCTCCCTCTGCAAAATCACGGACGGCCTTTCTCAACATCTCTTCTCTTTCGGTAAACGCAAATTCCATAACTATTCTCCTCGCTTAAATTGGTTGTTGACCCGGGCCGGTACACGGCAAAGTTCTCATTACCGGGACATATACGGGGGGGGCTTTTCATTTCAAATCAGACCGACCGGTCTGTTCTGCATTCGTTGCTTCTATCGTAGGCTTCACGTACTGTCAAGCATTTTATCTGCTAGTTTTAAAGTTGTTGTATGTGACAACTTAATAACTGCGTGGTATTGTGGCAAACAAGAACGAAGGAAATCGAGATTTTAATTTGTCGTATTATCTACTGTTTTTCCCAAGGAATCTATGAATTTTACGAGAGTACTGATGGTGTGGTCAAGGGTTTCCTCTGATTTATCGGCACGATGTAGAACCGAAGAGCCAAGCATCGCCGAAAAAATGAGTTCACTTGTACCGACCGTATCGATATCAGCTCTAATTCTTCCGATTTCCTTCGCCTCATCTAAGAATGATTTAATCATGTAACTGAGTTTATTGAATTTTTCAGTGATACCGGATGTAAGATCAGGACGATCACCGTTCAGTCCAACGGAAAAAGTTATAAAGATACAGCCTCCGGGAAAGGAATCCGAATTTTTAAGATATCTGTCTTTATAATTGAAGAGAAACACTTTTAATTTTTCAAGCGGGTCTTCAATGTCGTCCAATCCCTCGAGGCAACACTCTCTCCAGATTTTCCTGGCTTCTTTGAGTACCTCGAAAAACAGTTCATCCTTACTCTTAAAGTGGTTGTAGAAGCCTCCCTTCGAGGTTCCCACGGCTTTTAATATATCCGTCAATGATGTACACTCGTATCCCTTTACGGAAAAGAGTTTCATGGTCGTATAAATAATATTTTCACGAAGTGTCATACCCTGCCCGTCCTGGACAATAATTACATCATTTGATCGGATTAGCCGATTGTACCTATCTATATCTGTCATTTATGTCAAGCTTTTTCCTAATTTGACGCTAAAAAATGATTACGGTACTCCTTTTCTTCTCCATACTGATCATTGCCAATGCTTTTGACTTACCGTGTATCTTGTAGTAGGGTACCGTGCTGATGTTTTCGGGGGGTATATTCTCCAGTCTATAGAAAGGTTCGATCCACTGAATACATGCTATCCATGAATTCTGAAGAAAGAACTGCCCCTTGGCCGGCAGCAATAAAAGACGGCGCAATCGGTGCGTGGCCGATCTGTCTCGGCTACCTTGCCATTGGTCTGGCTTTTGGTGTCATTGCCCAGAAGGCGGGACTCAGCCCTTTGGAAATCGGCCTCATGTCCCTGCTCGTCTACGCGGGCAGCTCACAGTTCATCGCCGTGTCGATGCTGAGCGCCGGGGCAGGTTTCGTCCCCATCGTAATCACCACCTTTACCGTCAACCTTCGCCATATGCTGATGAGTTCGTCTCTGGTGACCTATATGCGCAACCTCGGTACGGGTCCTCTCTCCCTCTTCGCCTATGGGGTAACCGATGAAAGTTTCGCCCTTAACAGTGCCAAGTTCCGGAGTGGAAACTGGGACTGGAGGCGTGCCCTCGTCCTGAATCACACAACGAACCTCACCTGGATAGCCAGCACGGTGGCGGGTGGATTCGGAGGAGAGTTTATACCCGCTGGTGCCTTCGGGATCGACTACGCCCTGAGCGCCATGTTCATCTGTCTCCTCATCTTCCAACTGAGGGGAAAGGTGTACGTGATCGTGGCCGTCATCGCCGGCCTCCTGGCAGTGGGTCTGTCGCTCCTGATCCCCGGAAACAGCTACATCGTTATCGCATCGGTCCTCGCGGCGGCACTGGGTGTTATATTCAAACGGTCGCCACGCCTCTCGCGGACGGAGGAACGCACATGATCCATGCTGATTATCTCTACATCCTCATCGGGATGGGGATCGTTACTTATGTGCCCCGGTGGCTTCCTCTCGTATTTCTTTCTCGACTGCGTCTGCCGGAATGGTTCGAGCAGTGGCTCGATCTGATCCCGGCGGCGATATTGAGTTCCCTGATTCTCCCCATACTCATTACGACCGGTGAACCCCGTCAGCTCGACCTCCTGCGGCCGGAGCTTATTGTGGCAGTGCCGACCTTTCTCTTTGCCATCAAGACACGGTCCCTGGCTGGTACCGTCGTCGTCGGCATGTTCCTTTTCTGGCTCGCCGGGAAATTCCTGTAAGGCAGAGGATGTTTACACCATGATCGTATATGCAAAGCTTCTCTTCATGGCCATCTTCTGGAGCGGAACCTTTATAGCCGCGCGGGTCGTCTCCCAAAGCGTGGGGCCGTTCAGCGCCTCTTTTCTGCGGTTTGCCGTCGCGTCCGTTTTTCTCATCCTTGTCACCATACGGCTGGAGAAGGGACTCCCGCGGCTGGAGAGGCATCAGATACTGCCGATTATACTGCTCGGCATGACGGGTGTGTTTGCGTACAATTTCTTCTTTTTCTCCGGTCTGAGAACCATCGAAGCCAGCCGTGCCTCCGTCATCGTGGCGATGAATCCGATTTTCATAGCCATCTTCGCCTCCACCTTTTTCAGAGAAAAACTGACCGGGATCAATGTGATCGGGATTCTGCTCTGCGTATCGGGAGCGATTATCGTCATCTCAAAGGGAAATCCCCTGGGAATTTTTCGAGGGGACATTGGAAGGGGGGAGCTGTACATTCTCGGATGCGTGGCAAGCTGGGTCTTATATTCCCTGATCGGGAAGAGCACCATGAAGGACATGTCCCCTCTGGCGGCCGTGACATACTCCTGCCTTGCCGGCGGCATCCTGCTCTTCTTTCCCGCCTGTGCCGAGGGGATCTTCACCCATATTACGACATATACCGCAACGAGCTGGCTCGGTATCGTTTATCTCGGGTTCTTCGGAACCGTTCTCGGATTTACCTGGTTTTACCAGGGAATCCAAAAAATCGGCGCTTCGAGGGCATCCGTCTTCATCAACTTCGTCCCCGTGAGCGCCGTCATACTCGCCTGGCTGATCCTCAAGGAAAGAATCGGCCTGTTCCTCATTGCCGGTACCATTATGGTAATCTGCGGGGCATACCTGACCAATAAAAAGCAACGGGCTTGATCAGATCCGCAAATACGGATTGACCATCGACCGGTTACCTGTTTCCTATTTCTCTTTCCATACGGGGTTTCGCTTCTCCTTGAAGGCGCTGATCCCCTCCTTTGCATCTTCCGTCGAACACAGGTGAGCAAATACCTCGTTCATGTATGCAAAGGCCTTGTAATAATCCAGATCGGCCGCCGCATAGAATGCCCTTTTGGCGATCTGCAGAGCCACGGGGCTCTTTTGCGCCAGAATCGCTGCCCAGTTGCGGGTTTCCCTATCCAGATCGGCATCCGGTACGACCCTGTTGATGAGCCCCATGTTCAAGGCCTCCTGCGCGGTGATTAACTTGCCGAAATACAACAGTTCGAGGGCCCGTTTCCTCCCCACGGACCTGCTGACCGGGATTACCGGCCCGATGCAGTTGAGACCGACGTTAATGGCAGTCAGGCCGATGCGTGCCTTCTCGCCGGCAATGGCGAGATCGGCTGCCGCTACCAGTCCGGCTCCGTTTGCCGCGGCAGTTCCGTGGACCTGAGCAATAACCGGTTTGCTTATGCGGCTCATGGTAATCAGCGGGGCCCCCATGCATTCCACCCATTTCCGGGACTCCATGGCACCCTTACCGGCCAAATCGCTCACATCGATACCGGCGCAAAACACCCTGCCTGCCCCCTTGAGGATAATCACCCGTACCTGACCGTCCGCATCAAGCTCCTGGAGGGCCTGATTGAGTTCCGTCGCGAGCGGAACCGTGAACGTGTTAAGCTGTGCGGGACGATTTAAGGTTATTTCACCGACATAATCATCTCCGACTTGAACAACGACCTTTTTGTAATCCATCATACATTTCCTTTCCTCTGTCAGTCAGTAGTGCAACCGGCAACCGTATCGGCCCCACAAAACTGTTTTCTGCAGCACGGCGTAACACAACGGCGTGATGGTTAGCGTCCCACATCAACTAGAATCGACCGGGCGAATCTCCTTCCTAAATCCGCGGCTTTTGTCAGTAACTCTTCATCGTTCCCGACCCCGCCCCTGTCAAAGATTTTGAACACCGGCAGTTCCTCAAAAATCTCGTAGCCCAATGCCTGCAAGGGAAGGCGCATGGCTTCGATTGTAAATCCCATGTCCTTCTTATCCTGTTGCTCGCATATGGCCACAACAACCGCTTTTCTGTTCTGACCGGCCAGGCGACTCGACCATCCCCTCGGCCGGTTATCGTCAAATTCGTACAAGCAGTACAATCGATCGATAAACGCCTTCATCCAGGCGGTGATATTATAGTTATGGGTCGGAGACAGGAGGATGAGCCCCCGGGCCTGCATGATTTTCGGATAGAGAAGATTCATGCCGTCATTGAGACCCGTGCATATCTTATCCTTCCGGCATTTTTCACATCCGATACATGGTTGGTAATAATAGTCTCGCAGGTATATGCCTTCTGCCGGAACATCCTCGTCTCGAACGCCCCTGAGAAGATGCTTCAACAGCACGTCGGAGTTCCCCCTGATCCGCGGACTGCCGCAGATTCCCAGTATTTTTCGTTCCGGTACCATATTCGTGTCTTTCGGCGTAGTATGCCTATCCATATATCCTCCTATTGGAGAGGGAACCACGTTTGCGCCCTCAACATCCACCTGCGAAGTGTTATCAACGGGATCACACATTTTGGAGCGGTATATCGAATCGGCCTTGTATCGATACAGAAAAGCACGTGTCGCGCAGCCCGCTCCACCCCCATCATACACGGCCTCACGTCACTTTTCGCCATCTTCGTGTCGACGAATCCGAATCGAATATTTGTCACATGAACGCCGTGCGGTTTGAGGGCAAGGGAGAGACTTTCGAGATAATTTGAAAATCCCGCCTTCGAGGCATGATAGCTCGGAGCCTCCCCCGACAACAGTTCATCCGCCAAACTTGAAAGCCCGATAAAGTGTCCCTGCCCTCTTTGTACCATCAATGGAATTACCGAAGAAGCGACCTTCACCATGCCGAGGAGATTTACCTCGATAATCTCCGCTTCATTTTCCATATTCGCGGTATCCAGCAGCTCGCCTATTCCCGCACAGTATATGCACAGATCCGGTGTCTCATCTCTGTTTAATACACCGTTCAATGTTTCCGCAAACCCTGGTTGCTGAACCTCGGCAACGATATGCCTGTAATTCTTATCCGTAACAGTCGATTCACTCCTTGAAATACCGGCAACACTCCAGCCCCGTTTGAGAAGTTCGCCGGTAACGGCACGTCCGATACCATCAGAATTTCCGATTATGAGTGCTGTTCTATTCACCGGAATATCTCCCAATCAAACAGTTGAGTGATGTGTCTTCGCCGTCATCAGCACCCGCCGCTGTTCAACATACAGGTATCATCCTGTCTTTCAATCTGAATCGTAGCGTGGGCTATACCGAAACGATCGTACAATTCCTGCTGAAGCGCAGGCAAAAAACCATTTTTTACGGAGTCGTCATCCATAATCAGATGGACAGAGAGGGCAATTTCCGTCGTACTCAGAGACCACACATGCAGATCGTGTATCTGAAAAACACCTTCAAGGCCGGTGAAGTATTCCTTGATCCCAGCCATATCAACGCCCTTCGGAACGGAATCGATCGCAAGGTTCATCGAATCACGGAACAACGACCAGGTGCCCATGAGGATAACCGCTACGATCAGAAGACTGATCAGGGGATCGACCACCAGCCAGCCGGTGAAGAGGATGATGATACCCGCCACGACAACACCGAGCGAAACACCGGCATCGGCGGCCATGTGAAGGAAGGCGCCCCTGATGTTCAAATCTTCCTTCTGACCGGATACAAAAAGCAAAGCGGTGATCGTATTGATACCGACACCGATTGCAGCGACCACGATGACGGTGATCCCGTCGACCGGTTTCGGATCGAAGAACCGGCCGATCGCCTCCCACGCAATGCTGCCCATCGCAACCAGCAATAATATGGCGCTGGCCAAAGAGGCCATGATCGTCACCTTGCGGAACCCGTATGTCCTCTTTTCCGTCGGGGCTTTCGTAGCCAGGAAACCGGCACCCCAGGCGAGCAGCAGGCTCAGCACATCGCTCAGATTGTGACCCGCATCCGCTATCAGGGCCAGAGACTCAGCCATTAAGCCGTATCCCGCTTCAATGGCAGCAAAGGCGACATTGAGGATAACGCCGATTGCAAAAGCGCGATTGTAATTGCCTGTGGTATGATTGTGATCATGCACCATGTTGGTTCCAGCCTGCCGGGGGGAAACGCATATTCGCGAAGCGAAACTGGTATTGTATTGCATGTTTCCGTGCCAAAAATCAAGGGAAACGCTTTTATGGGATTTGTCTTATCTGTACAGGATTGGAAAAACGTGGGTGATTACGGGAGGGCACTTATAGTGAAAATCGGCGTTCTCGTTATATGCCTTTGGTCATGATGCGGCCACATCTCCGAGAGAGGTGTCGTCATGGGAAATGCGGGCTCGCCCTTTCTCTTTTGCCTGATACATCAGGTTATCCACCCGCGTCAGAATCGTATCGGCGCTTTCACTCTTACGGTACTGTGTAACGCCGAAACTGGCCGTCAACAACCCGATGCAGGGGAACAGTCTGCTTCGCATTCCCTCCAGCAGGGCTTCCGCCAGTTTTATTGCTTTCAGGAGAGGTGTATTGACAAGCATGATAAGAAATTCCTCGCCGCCCCATCGGGCAAGGATATCCGACACGCGAATTCGTTGCTGGATCAGATGGACCAGTTCTTTGAGCACCTGATCCCCCGTTTCATGTCCGAAACAATCATTAACACTTTTGAAGTGATCGACATCCAACATGATCAAAGAAAAGGGAACCTCGTACCGGTTACAGCGGTTCATGTCGCGGTGTAACTCCTCCATAAAATAGCGGCGGTTGAAAGCACCGGTCAGGGGGTCCGTCACCGCCAGCGTGCGCAGTTCGTCCCCGAGAGCCTTTCGTTCCGTTATATCCCGGCTCACGCCGAGAATTGCTATGGGACGCTGCTCTTCATCACGGAGAAATGACAGGACATTCTCGATCCAGATGATCGAACGGTCCTTGCGGTATTCTTCGATTTCGATAATGCGCGAGCGATGAGGATCGGCACCGTTCGCTTCGAGGGCCATCTCCTCTTCCATGACCTTCATCACGATCTCAACCGAATGGGGGGGCAATACCGCATCTATACCCAACTCTATCGTTTCTTCCGGCGTACCCCCGTAAATCTGAGCGACTGAGGGACTCACGTAGGTAAATCGGAGGGTCTTCAGGTCCATGGTCCAGATACAGTCGCCGGAATGTTCGGCGATCAGTCGATATTTCTGTTCGTTCTCTTGGAGCGTTTCGTTCAGGTCCCGCAGGCTGGCAACTTCACGTTCCAGTTCTGCTAACCGCCAGAGCAATGCTTCGGCATCCTGATCCGGTTCCGCGGGTAGCTTATCCCGCTTATCCATCTGGCTAATCCTTCCGCTTTCTATTGTATAACGCCGATCAAGACATGAACTACTGCAAGATGAGTGTCTGATACCCCGCACTTCCCGGGTCGTGATGATCGTGGTACCGGTATCCCAAGGCTGTCTCTTCTTCCTTTGAGGATATCACGTACCTCGTTATTGGACCGCTGAATATACTTGATGGAGCAGTGATATGTCAACGAAAAACTAAGCAGAAGCGACCAGGCCCGTACTTTCCAAGCAACAATCATCCCCATCCGGATCATCAGACAGCGCAACCGGTCCGAACATGCTGCCCGGTTCTTTGAACTTTTTGTAATGCTATGATAACGTGCAAAACAGGAGGCTTGTATGGCACATCACACGGTGCGATCGGGGTATCAAAATCTTGTCAAACGGCTGAACCGGTTCCCCCAGGGGGCTCCCCCGTCGGAACTCCTCTACCGAATCCTGGAGATGCTTTTTTCGGAAAAGGAGGCCGAGAATGTCTCTCTTCTCCCCATCAAACCCTTTACCGCAAAGACGGCGGCGAAGCGATGGAAGACCTCCCTCAAAGAAGCGCGGACCATGCTCGACACCCTCGCCGGCAGGGGCATCCTCCTCGATATAGAGGAAAAGGGCGAATCCGTCTACATTCTGCCGCCCCCCATGGCGGGTTTCTTCGAGTTCTCCATGATGCGGATACGGACCGATGTCAACCAGAAGGTTCTGGCCGAACTCTTCTACCAGTACCTCAACGTGGAGGAGGACTTTATCAAGGCCCTCTTCAGAGGGGGAGAGACGCAGCTCGGCCGCGTCTTCGTCAATGAACAGGCCCTGTCCGCGGAGCTGTCGCTCCACGTCCTCGATTATGAGCGCGCCACGGAGGTCATCAGGACGGCGACTCATATCGGTGTCGGGATCTGCTACTGCCGCCATAAGATGGAGCATCTGGGGCAGGCCTGCGACGCGCCGCAGGACATCTGCATGACCTTCAACAACACGGCGGCGTCACTCACAAAACACGGCATCGCCCGGGAGGTGAGTGCCAATGCATGCCTCGACTTCCTCGACCGCGCCCACGACCACAACCTGGTCCAGTTCGGCGAGAACGTGCGCGAACGGGTGAACTTCATCTGCAACTGCTGCAAGTGCTGTTGCGAGGCGATGATCGCCGCTCAGAAATTCGGTTTCCTCAACCCCGTCCATACCACCAACTACCTCCCCCACATCGCGGCCGATGCCTGCACCAGCTGCGGGAAATGCGCAGGGGTCTGCCCCGTCGATGCCATCGAACTGGTTGCGGAAAGCAGTGAAGAGAAGGGGAAGAAAAAGACGGCACGGCTGAATGAGGAGATCTGCCTTGGCTGCGGCCTGTGCGTCAGATCCTGTCCCACTGAAGCCATCAAGCTGATCGCCCGAGAAGAGCGGATCATCACCCCCGTCAACTCCACCCACAAGGCCGTCCTCATGGCCATCGAACGGGGAAGCCTCCCGGACCTCATCTTCGATAACCGGGCCCACTGGAACCACCGCGCCATGGCGGCCATCCTGGGCGTGATCCTCAAGCTGCCACCGGTCAAACAGTCCCTGGCGAGCAAACAACTCCGGTCACGCTATCTGGAATACATATTGTTATGAGCATGGACGAAGAATACAATGAATAGGACGCTGTTCCTTATTTTCTCCACGAACATTTTATTGTTATTTCTTTTGTGCTTGACAAACACAAACCGTGGTATTATATTTACCACGTGGTAATAAAATTACTACAGGGTTATATTATTGGAGGAGAGGATTAGGGGATTTCTAATATTAGAGGCGGGAATCCCCGCAAGGAGAGGAGGTGGCTCATGTTTGGGGCATATGTTAAAGAAAAAAGACTGGGAAGGGGGATTACGCTTAGGGAGTTTTCAAAAATAATCAACTACGATCCAAGCAACTGGAGCAAGATTGAAAGGGGTACGTTATCACCTCCACAGGATGATGAAAAGCTAACCAGAATTGCTGAAGCGTTAAACATTGAATATAGATCGCATGAATGGCAACAGTTTATTGATGAGGCTAAAATCAGTGCGGGAATGATCCCTGATGATATTGTTTCGGATGAACAAGTTGTAAAATCGCTTCCACTCTTTTTTAGAACGGTTAGAAGCGATAAACCTACTGAAGAGGAGTTAGACACATTAATAAAAATTCTGAAAAGGGAGAGGTAGCGTGGAGCCATCCGACTTCTCGTGCCGAAGATGTAGAATTACTGATATTTGGGAGCTTGCAGATCAAAAAAGAGCGTTGCTATGGCCCACAGGAGAGCTTCCTATTGATGTTGAGAAAATCATAGAATGCCAATTAAGGTTAGACATTGATTGGGTTCATGGTTTGCTTCAAGAAGCAGATGTTGATGCGTTTCTGAAGTCAGACCTCACCGGTTTTATTGTCGACTATGATTCCTACATGAATGATAAATTTGAAAATCGAAGGCGATTCTCCTACGCCCATGAACTTGGTCACTACTTTCTTCATGAGGATATATACAGGGAGATGAAGTTTGAGAGTCCTGAAGAATGGAAACACTTTGTTATGGATATTCCAGATCGAGAATATGTCGCATTTGAGTTTCAGGCAAATGAGTTCGCCGGTCGTTTTCTTGTTCCAAAGCCGATTTTGGAGATTGAAATCGATAAGGCAATTGATGTTTTGATTGGAGAAGGGTTGTCCGACATCTTGATCAAAAACGCTGATGTGGTTTCACCGTACATAGCAGCATATGTTCACAAAAAATTTGGAGTATCAAAAGATGTAATAGAAAGGCGAATCGAGCGGGAAGGCCTCTGGCCTCGAAAATAAAATCGCTCGTGGCGCTTACCCACAAGCGATTTTAGCGTTCCCTAAATCCAGGAAGAAGTCGGGAACTCTTGACAAAAGTACATTGTTGTGTAGAACACCACATCACACTCCCTCTGTCAAGTAAAAAGGCTACTCCAAAGGAGGTGATATTATGCCAAGAACATCGCACCACGTTGTACCTAACTCAGATGGTGGTTGGAATATTAAGAAATCTGGGGCAAGCCGTGCATCAGCACATTATGATGTTAAGCAAGATGCAATAGATCGTGCCAGAGAAATCAGTGTCAACCAAAAAACTGAGTTAATTGTACACAACAAAGATGGGAAAATAGCATGGTGTGACAGTCATGGAAATGATCCTTGTCCACCAAAAGATAAACTGTAAGTAGTCAATTGGGAGCCCGATAATATATCGGGCTCCTTCTTTATAGATCAACTGGTTTATCAGCTAACACTTTCACCTTTAATATCAAGAAATCCAGTTGTCATTAATTATTATCTCTGTACTTTGATGGTTTCACATTGTCCAGTGGAAGAATGCGGTTTGAAACATTACGTAACAATCTCCGCCAGAAGCTTGTCGTTGGCTCCGAAATAGACGTTTGTGCCGATACGGACTACGGGGCGGCGGATGAGGCGCGGTTCCTCCAGCATGAGTTCTATGAGGTTTTCATCGGTCAAGGTGTCCTTTTCCAGACCCATTTGCTTGAAGCTGGGACTGCGGAAATTGAACATCTCCGAAGCCGGTTTTCCCTGGAGCAGATCTTCTATTTCATTTCGGCTGAACGGGTTCTTGAAGAAGTCCCTTTCGTTGATTTCAACCCCTTTTTGCAAGAGAAACTCCCTCGCTTTGCGACAGGTGCTTCATGATTTCCGGCAGTAAAAATCGACCATCATGATTATTCCTCCTCTTTTCCCAATCTACACAATGTTTTCAAAATGACTCACTATGGGTTTCGAGATTACCAGTCTTCAAGGATATTATCAACCGGTACTACAACATCGCGTACTGATCGATATCGGAACAAGCAGCTCGACATTATTACCTTCTTTTATTAAGCAGCGGGGTTTTGTTTCAATCATTCCTCGACTCACCGGCATCGGTTTCCTAAAACGATACAACCGGAACGATGAAAGGTGCATCTGGCGTGGGAGTGTGTTATGAGAGGCAATTCAATCCGTTGCCCTGCGAAGGACTCTGGTAGACATTGAAAGAAGGTTTGCATGCTTGACTTGAATTTTTTGAGCTGGGGCATGGTTGTCGTATGCTCGATTCTGGTTGGAATAACCAAGACCGGAATCCCCGGAATCGGAATCCTCATCGTTCCCTTGATGGCAACGGCCCTGCCGATAGGCACATCCATCGGATTTATTCTGGGCATGCTGATCATCGGCGATCTGTTTGCCATCGTATATCACAGACACAACGCCCGGTGGCGGTACATGCTGTACCTTCTGCCCGCCGCGATTGCCGGAATTGTCGCCGGATATTTCTTTCTCAGGATCGTCAACGATCAACAGCTCAGGCCGATTATCGGGATTATCGTCCTGGTGATGCTCGGCATCAATTTCTGGCGCACAAAGCATCAGACCGAAGAAACGAACATCCCTACCCAGTGGTGGTTCGCCGCCTGTCTCGGCTTCATCGCCGGCATGACCTCGATGATGGCGAACGCCGCCGGGCCCATCATGATCATCTATCTGATGGCGATGAAACTGCCAAAGCTCCAATTCGTCGGGACCAGCGCCTGGTTTTTTTTCATCGTCAACTGGATCAAGGTACCGTTCAGCGCGAAGCTCGACATGATGACCCTGGCAACGATCAAGCTGAACCTGATGGCATTACCGTTCATCGCCGTCGGCGCTCTGCTGGGTGTATTCGTCCTGAAACGAATCCCTCAAAAGACCTTTACCGCCGTCGTTCAGGTCCTGGCCGTCGCCGCCGCGATAAAACTGGTATTCTGACGTTCAGCGCCCGTTAAGCAGAATGCAGGGTATATTCCCCGGCGTATTCGATTTTTCGGTTGACAATACCATTTCGAATCACTATATTCCAAAAAGACGATATAGAGGTTGTAGGTATGAAGACATTTCTGAAAGTGATGAAGGCTCTGTCCGATCCGAGCCGCGTAAAGATCATGAAGATGCTGCAGAAAAAGGTCATGTGCGTCTGCGAGATCACCGCGGCCCTCGGTGTGGCCCAGTCAACCGCCAGCAAGCACCTGAAGATCCTGGAAGAAGCCGGTCTGATTACCTTCTATAAAGATGGGCTGTGGGTCAATTACACCCTGGCGGACGGCAGTGCGAACCCCTTCGCGGCGTCCATGATCGGCAACCTGAGGCACCGGCTTGAAGACGATCCGGAGATTATGGACCTGGTGGAAAAGCTGCCCCTCATCCGACGGGAAGACATCTGCGGAAGCTAAGAAAATTTTTTTGCCCTTTTTATATCGCTATATCGCGAAACAGGAAATTATGAAGCGGCACCGGGTGCCTGAAAAGCTGGCTGCTGATCGCCGCGGGAAATAAAGGATATCGTCAGTGAAAGAACGAAATAAATTATTATTGATCGTCGGTGTTTTTTTAGCGGCCTATTTTATCCCCTGGGGTCACCCCCTTATCCGTCAGTCCGGCCTCGAAGCGTTCATGATGCTTCAGGAATACGCCAGGCAGCACGTCCTGACCTGCCTGATCCCGGCCTTCTTTATTGCCGGGGCCATTTCGGTCTTCGTGTCTCAGGCCTCCGTGCTGAAATACTTCGGAGCGCAGGCGAGAAAGGTGCTCTCCTATTCCGTGGCCTCCGTGTCCGGTTCGGTTCTGGCGGTATGTTCCTGCACGGTGCTGCCCCTCTTCGCCGGGATCTACACACGGGGAGCAGGCATCGGCCCGGCGACGGCCTTTCTCTATTCCGGGCCCGCCATCAACGTGCTGGCCATCACCCTTACGGCAAAGGTACTGGGCTGGCAGATGGGTCTTGCCCGTGCCGTCGGCGCAATCCTCTTTGCCATCATTACCGGCCTGCTCATGGCCCTGATTTTCCGGAAAGACGACGCGGCGCGTACCGCGGGACAGATCTACGTGCCTGACGCCACCAGCGATCAGCGCACCCTGGTGCAGGACAGCCTCTATCTCTTGACGATGGTGCTGATCCTGGTCTTCGCCGCCTTCGCACGGCCCGCCGCCGGTTCGACCGGTCTCTGGCCGACGATCTTCGCGTTGAAATGGTACATCACCGCCGTCCTGCTGAGCATCCTGGCCTGGATGATAAAATCCTGGTTCAGGAAGGACGAACGGGTCGCCTGGGTGGACTCCACCTGGGGGTTCATGAAACAGATTTTTCCCCTCCTGATCGGGGGCGTTCTGGTGGCCGGTTTTCTGCTGGGAAGACCCGGGCACCCGGCCCTGATCCCGGAAGAATGGGTTCAATCGCTCCTCGGAGGAAACTCCCTGTGGGCCAATCTCTTCGCATCGGTCGCAGGGGCGCTGATGTACTTCGCCACCCTGACTGAAATCCCCATTCTGCAGGGGCTCATCGGAGCTGGCATGGGGAAAGGACCCGCCCTGGCCCTGCTGCTGGCCGGACCGGCCTTATCGCTGCCGAATATGGTGGTGATCGGTAGTGTCATGGGCGTCAAAAAAACGGCCACCTTCTGCGGTATCATCGTCATTATGTCCACTATCGCAGGGCTGCTGTACGGCAGTTTTGCCGGATAACTATAGTGAAAATATTGTAAGTGAAAAGGAGAAAACAATGGAAATTAAAGTATTGGGACCGGGATGTAAAAGATGTGAACAGACGGAAAAGATCGTCAGGGAAGTCGTTGCCGAGTCAGGCAAGGATGCTCAGATCGAAAAGATCACCGATGTCATGAAGATCGCAGGGTACGGCGTCCTCGGAACACCGGCGGTGGTGATAGACGGTGAGGTAAAGTGCGTGGGAAAGATCCCTTCAGCGGAAGAGGTCAAGGCATGGCTTGAAGCATAGCTTTCGATTCCTGCCCCTGCACAACATACATATCACAAGGAGAATCTATACATGAAGTATCGTTTATTGTTGACGCTGGTAGGAAGCGTCCTGCTCCTGGCATTGACCGCGGGAACCCTGTCGGCCGTCGAGCAGACCGCCGACTTTGAAAGCGTGCCCGTCAAGGGGATGGTCACCATGATCGACCTGGGTGCGAAGAAGTGCATTCCCTGTAAGATGATGGCCCCCATCATGGAAAAAATCGACAAGATATACGAGGGAAAGGCCGCCATCATATTTATCGATGTATGGCAGCATCGGGAACAGTCCCAACGGTTCGGTCTTCGCGCTATACCGACCCAGATCTTCTTCGATTCCGACGGCAAAGAGATTTATCGGCACGTGGGATTTATGGCGGAAGAGGATATCATCGCACAGCTCGAAAAAATGGGCGTACAAAGAGGGGAGAGTTCCGGTGGTTGAGACATTTTTCCTGACGATTAATCAGTGGATCGTCGGCGGGACGGCCATCGCCGCGCTTGGGTGTTTTTTGTGGGGAATGGTCAGCGTCCTCCTCAGTCCCTGTCATCTCGCGTCGATCCCCCTGATCGTCGCATACGTGGGGGGACAGGAACGGGCTATCGATCCGAAGCAGGCCGCCGGGTATGCGGTGCTCTTTGCCATGGGTCTGTTCATTACCATCGCTCTGATCGGAATCATCTGCGCCCTGTTGGGCAGGATGCTGGGTGATGTGGGGAACTACTGGCAGATCCTGATCGGCGCCATTCTGATCTGGGTGGCCCTCGGCATGCTCGGCGTGGAGAAATGCTCCATGTCCGGCAGCCTGCTGTATCGGCTCAATATCAGGGGTCTGATGGGTGCCTTCGTTCTGGGGCTTGCCTACGGCGTCCTCTCCGGCTCATGTACCTTCGGTTTTATCGCGCCGATTCTGGCCATCATTACCGTCCAGCAGAAAATCGCAACCGGCGTCCTTATGATCCTTCTGTTCGCCGTCGGCCACTGTTTGCCCATAGCGATCGCCGGAAGCTCGACCGCCGCCGTCAGAAAACTGATGGAGAACAGCGCCTGGCAGGGTGCGGGCTCGTGGTTCCGCAAGGGAGCGGGGGTGCTGATCGGGTTGCTGGGAGTCTACTTCATCATCAATCCGTTTGCGGGGTTATTCAATACGCTTGTATCATAGGGAGGCAAATTATGTCTCAATCCATGCGACTTTCGTTTCTCGATCGTTTTTTGACCCTGTGGATCTTCCTTGCCATGTTCATCGGTGTTGGGGGAGGGTACCTCTATCCGGACATCCGCAGCCTTATTAACCGGTTTCAGGTTGATACGACCAATATTCCCATCGCCATCGGGCTGATACTGATGATGTATCCCCCCCTGGCCAAGGTAAAATATGAACAACTGGGAGAGGTGTTTCGTAACTTTAAAGTCCTGTTTCTTTCCCTGGTCCAGAACTGGATCATCGGTCCCATCCTGATGTTTCTCCTGGCGATAATCTTTCTCTCGGGACATCACGAATACATGGTGGGTCTGATTCTGATCGGGCTGGCCCGCTGCATCGCCATGGTAATCGTCTGGAACGATCTGGCATCCGGCGATACGGAATATTGCGCCGGGCTGGTGGCGTTCAACTCCATCTTCCAAGTCCTGTTTTTCTCCGTTTATGCCTATATCTTCATCACGGTGATCCCCCAGTGGCTGGGACTTAAAGGGGCCGTGGTGGATATTTCCATCGGTCAGATCGCGAAGAGCGTCTTTATCTATCTGGGTATACCCTTTCTTGCCGGTATCATTTCACGGGTTATCGGTCTGAAGATAAAGGGCAAGGAATGGTATGAAAAAAAGTTTATTCCCCGTATCAGCCCGATTACCCTGATCGCCCTGTTGTTTACCATCCTGGTGATGTTTTCACTGAAGGGTGAATATATCGTTCAGCTTCCGCTGGATGTCATCCGGGTGGCAATTCCGCTGTGCGTCTACTTTGTGGTTATGTTTTTTGTTTCATTCTTTCTGTCGATGAAGGTAGGCGCCACATATGAACAATCCACGACACTGAGCTTTACGGCGGCATCAAACAATTTCGAACTAGCTATTGCCGTAGCCGTGGCAGTGTTCGGAATCGATTCAGGAGTGGCTTTTGCTGCGGTTATCGGCCCTCTCGTAGAGGTCCCCGTTTTGATCAGTCTGGTTAACGTGGCTATCCGCTTCAAGAACAAATATTTTCCCTATACAATAGAAACCGCTACCGGAGTGTATCATCTGTCGAAAAAGCCTTGAAATAGTTTGGCATATTTGAAACTTTAGTATATATGTACGCAAAAAAACAGGACCTATGATGCTAAAAAATCCTAACCGTTCACGCTGGCAACAAGCCCTCTGGCAGATACCCGTAATCATTGTAATGGCCGGGATTGTTGGAATCTGTTCCAATTATTTCCGTCCCGATTCCATACCGATAGTCGGGAACTGGTCTGCAAAGACAGATCCAACCGCAACCGCTGAAGATAACCTGGCCATACCGATCGAAGGAGCCGAAAAGCTGTTTACGGCGCAGCTCGCGGTATTCATTGACGCCCGTACTGTGGAGGAGTATGCAAGCGGTCATATCCGGGGAGCGCTTAATCTTCCCTGGGACGACGTAACCGACTGCTTTCCGAAGATTGCCGGTGATATCCCCGCGGATAAGGTTATTATCACATACTGCGATGGAGAGGGATGTTTCCTGAGCCACGATCTGGCGCTCTTCCTGCGGGAGATGGGGTATGAAAACGTCTGGGAACTGGTAAACGGTTTGACGACCTGGCAGGAAGCCGATCTGCCTGTTGAAGAAGGGGACACGGTTTAATCCCGAGGATACGAATAATGGAAGAAAACCGTAAAAAGATTCGCGTTCAAGCTACACTATACCATGCCGCACGGTGGATACTCGGCATTGTATTCGTCTATGCCAGCATCCATAAAATTCTCTACCCGGCGGCCTTCGCAAAAGCCGTGTATCTCTATCAGATCCTGCCGGACTGGCTGGTGAATCTGGCTGCCCTGGTACTGCCCTGGCTGGAGCTTTTTCTGAGCGTTTCCCTGATTTTAAGGCTCTGGATGCCCGGAACGGTTGTCATCAGCAGCATC
>DAISYQ010000048.1:0-19591 GCA_036825195.1 Syntrophales bacterium | reverse complement strand
TAAAACTACAAACCAAAGAGAAACTGACTGTCCGGGAAGAGGTTAATTTTTACACCTTATGCCTTTTTTCTTTTGGATGAGGGAAGAAGAGATATTTATTTGCAACATCAATATCACCTTCCTTGAGATGTGTAAGTTCACTTGGGCGAATGGCAATGTATGTACAGAGCCATTTGATTCCTAAATATATCCTTGGATTGATGTGGTAACTGATTCTTTGCACTTCGGCCAGTATTCTACTTTGGTCATCTTTTGAAATTACCTTGCGGTATCCAAGCTCAAAATTGACCCTTGGAAATTCCGGCATCTGTTGTAAGGTGATCACCTTACGTTTTCTCAACCATGACCAGAAATTATGAAGTGCCGACATGATATTTGATTTTGTCTTATTGGATAAATCTTTTTGGGCAAATATAAAGTCCTCAAGATCAGCATAACCGATTTGTTTAATGTTTCTATCCTTAAAGAACGCGATTGCTTTATTCGCATAATTTGTAAGGTTTTTATGATTCTTTGGAACTACTTCAGTCTTTTTATATTCAAGCCATTTCTCTATTAGTGTTGAAAACCCCAGGGGGTTATCTTTTTTGTAATCACGTCTATCAAATGTGCCTTCATCAATCTTGTATCGTAATCCAGTTAAAAACCTATTTGCCTCTTCATAATTTTTAAAACGCCGGTAGATCCCGCCGGGCATTTTTACAGAATAACGGGTCGCCTGTATTTGAGGATGATTCGGACAGGACAAACCTTTTCTTCCATCATCCCTAAACGTACTACCACATAAAGGACACCTCTGATTTGAATAGATTCCGCCTTTCATACACAGCACCCCCTTTTGTTCTAATGAGGGTTGAGTATCATATGCGGGGTAATCTTTCAATTTAAGCTACTCCTACGAAGAATAAGAGACATTTTCATCCAAAGCTATCCTTCTAACACTACTCACAGCTTTAAAACCCATTCAGGAAGGCTCCCAAGCCATACGTTGATCTCTTCAAGAGAGGGATATTTGTCTACCGGTAATTTACTTGTTTCCTTTAGTGTGACTGTCTTCGATTGATACCAGTAGGTTCCAACAAGAACCCATTCCCACATGACACGCTCTTTCTTAACTTTTCCCCCTTTGTTCATCCCATTGTGGCGGATGCTGTACCACCGAACTCCGAAGAACCACATAAACGGCATCATTGCGTCATAGGCTTCCTTATACTTTTCAGAATTCATTCCCTTGGAGATATATTTCGTCAGATAATTAACGACATTCAGATTATTATGAGGTTCATATTGAACACCTTGCCCCTTATCCCCTCCCAATTCCCAATACTTGACGAGATTCTTTCGGATCGTTACGTAAGTACCGGCATATATCAGGTGGAAGTGAATAAACCCGTTTTGTTGCAGTTCCATCACAGCCGCCACAAAATTATTGTCCAATCTTTTCCTGTTTTTCTTTTTGGAATACCTCTTACGCTCCTCCAGAACTCTTTTCTTAAACACATCCAGATATTCCCAACCAACAATGACCATCCATTCTCTTGCGCAAATTCCTAATCTCCGTACCCACAACGGAACACGTGCTTCTGCTTTTTGGGGGTCTATCGTTAATGTTATATGAACCGCCTGCCGAAGCCCCGACACCTGATTTTTTAATTTATACTTGAGATTGTTTAAGTACTTCTTGGGTTCCTTATATCTATTAAGACTCCTGACCAGTTTCTTTTCACCCGTCAATCTGTTCATCAGTATAAAAGCATTTGGCTCATAATTCCTGATCATGGCATTAAATTCTTCACGAATTGAATCAGGTGTCGAATCCAGAGTCATCAACCTCAGCATTCTTTTTGAAATTTTCTTATTAAGGCTATCCATGGTTTTGTATTTGTTATAGACAGGATCATTATCAAGTGATGATGTTTTGTGTGAATTAATGCCTATAGAACAAATACCACGGGGTGGAGGTGAATCCCTCCCGCAGACCTTGTCTTTGTCACTTGCCGGCGTGGTTACTCCCGTGCTCAGGGGGTCTCTACCGGCCCCCTCGTCGCACGTTACCGATACGTTTTCTTTTGCTGATTGTAGGTATGCCAGAAAGTCATACGAACTTTTCGCATGCTGAAGATATTCAGCCTTCCGAGAAGCACTTGCGTGAGTTCTCATAATAAAAAAACCTCCTTTGGTTGTTCCAAAGAAGGTCATTTGACAGGTGCTTCTATAGTGGTATAATACAAGAGAAGCGTTTCAGTTCATGTATGCTGGTCGGCTCATGATCTTTTTTGGAACGTTTCAAAGACCCGGGTTATGTTCGCGCATAATCCGGGTTGCTTTTTAGACCGTTACTTATTTATCGCTTTCAATTAGGTTCAGCCTCCCTTCTTTATCGACTCTAACCTTACCGCTTTGAAACAGTTCCTTAATCTTGGTAACTACTTGATCGGTTACCTGTGCCAGCTTCAAAGCACCAACCTTATCGAGTATCATTGCATCTTCCAATCCCGTAACAATGAGATTACGCATAATCTGACTTCGTGTCAGGCTGTGTTTTTCTGCCAGCTTATCTATTGCTTCGATTGTTTCAGGCTCTAACTGTACGGTATATTGTTTTTTGGGTCTGGCCATGTTTAATGCTCCTTAATTTGAGTTTTAGACTATATGACGTTCATATGAAGTTCATGTACATTCTTTTTGGTATTACTGCAAGCATTTTTTTGGAATATATAGAGGGTATTTTTTGAAGATCACATCTTGACTCAACCCTTCACCTTTAAAAAGTAGCACGAGCGCCATTGCTGCCAAGGCTTTCCTTCGGCTCACTTCGTTCGGCCTTGACAGAAACGGCTTTGCTCGTGCTTAGGAAAGAATTAGGCGACGGGGAGAGGGTAGGGCGATCCTTCAGACTCTAGAAAAAGGGTGTTAGTTTTCTTGCTTATAATGAGGGATCGTGCAAATTTGGTGACTTTAAGAGTATTACTGAACTTATGTACACCTACAAACAAATATTTTCGATCAAAGAGGAATATTGAGGATTACCGCTGGAAGTGTAGTATAACGCTGCGTTTCACAGGCCGCGAGGTACGAGCGGTCCTTTGTGAAACCGCATGTTATGCAATCTAGTCTTTCATAAAATCATCCCATATGTAGAGAAAACCGAAAACCTGTAATAAACAAGTTTATTTTCGTATCATTCCACGTTTCAGGCTCGATTTTATAAAATGTATTCTTCGAAAGATTAAAACCGATAACTGGAAGTTTGATAAACATACTACTATGGCTCTTTTTTTCAATACGGCCCAAACTTTCAGAGAAATTCAAGAGCGTTTGATGTAACTCAATGAAAATATTTTTTTTTAGACGAACCTTAAATTCATATTCAATGTCATTGTCTTTCGTGGAATCATTAGCGCCCACATCATAGCGTGTTATATGTCCTACAATCAATCGTTCTCCCGAATCGTTTTCTAGAAATTCATAATCATCTTCATTTAAGGTCACAATCAATTCAGATATTCTCTTCTTCCCAAACCAAGTAATATGTTCAGCAAGTCCCAATAGTCGTAATTCCTTGGAATAGCCCTCTCTTTTTTTACGATATTCATCCCCATCGTAATTCATAGATACTTCATACTCCCAAGATTTTACTTCAAATGCGATATGACTTTCGAGGAATACTAAATCATTCATAAAGATTCTACCTTTCCCTTATTCAGATCGGCTGAATTAGCTTTATCCATGCAGGACATAGACTCCTTCATTTGAATTTTAATACCTTTGCATAACGACTGAACTCAGTGGTTTTTGCTGAGCGCAGCGGAGTAAAAATCCAGTGCAGTGATTTGTTCGGCCTTAAAGCAATCATTTTATATCTGCCATTATTTGAAGTTTGCTCAGTTCTGCGTTCAGAAAATCGATTTCAGTGTCTGGTGTATATAGCATTGGCCGAAGTGTGCCATCTCTAATCGCGGTCTTGAAAAGAAACGGGACGTGCAAACTTGAAGGAAAAAGTAACTTGCTACCGTCTTTTAAAACAAATTCCCCTAAACCTATTGCCGATAGAGAAATTCGGAATTCCTTTTCCTCTGAAAATTTAATCTCGTCCTTCAAATATGTGTATCTTATTGGGTTTGGTAGTCTTTTTGCGTTTGCTTCATGCACATCCCAATCGACGTATTCTATAATTCCATAGTTTATAGAGAATATTTGATGGCATTGCATACCATTATATTCAAGCATAGCATTTCCAGGCCGAAATGTCTCGTTAAGTGTTGAGCGTAGTTTGCTGAACTCAAAAACGAGGCAGACTTTGCCCTTCGTGCTGCCATTCCCATAATGTTCCCATATATAATTTGAGTTTTCCATAGAAAAACAACAGGCGTACGTTCTTGAACGACATTTGCTATAATAATTTGCCGCTGTGAAATCAGGGGCTTTTTCAAAACTTATCCGTGAACTAACCGCCTCATCTTTTGGCAATTGACGCCCATCATTAGAATCCGCGAGTGGGTTTGAACCTAAAAGGTCAACATAGCTATCAACCCGGTTAAAATGAAGATAATTACCACCTACTGATTGGATCAGGTTTTCAACGGTCATTACTTTGTAAAGTAATTGTCCGTCATGCGGGATAGTCAGCAACGGAGCGTGTGGTTCAACAAGACCTAATGGCCTTGAAAGAGGTTGGTTTTTTGTGCTTTCTTCCATTTTACGTCTCTATAATGACATTATGTATCGTAGGTGCAGCCGAACAATTAATATACCAACTTGGTTTTTCCCAATTTGCTTGATAATTATCGCTCTTTTTTAAAAAGAATACAAAGGGAAAAGTGCTTAAATATCAAGCAAAATGAACCTTTGACACTTAGTATTTTATGGTAATACAACACTTTAGCCAAGTTGGTATATCAAAAGAGATTTGTCCAGTGTAAAGAATATCAACATTAATGTATATTGTTTGAAATAGTGTATGCTCTGAAAAATTATCAAATGCTTTCTTTCAGGAAGAAACACCTTTACTCCTGAGGTTGGGTATCATAAGAGTATCATTTGCTTGTAAATAATTGATATCATTAATATGTGCTCAGGTTCAAATCCTGCCGCCCCGACCATTCAAAATTAATGGTATCAGTTGGCACCGCCTTCATTTTTTATCAGTAAATTGTCAGTAAACGCGACAACCTTATGTACCTGAGGGGCATTTCACCACAGATAGTGCACCCTCAGCATTTTGAAGACGTTAATAGTATTAAAGAAAATCCCTCCAATTTGTTGGAGGGATTTTCTTTTCCGGCAATGGCGATCATTATCTTTTCTTTTGCATATCTTTTTCAGATACGAACGCTTGAATACGCAAAAACAGTATCTGTATAAGACAGCATTTTTGTGAGATATTTCAGCGGAAAGCAAATGTAAAATATGGTAAGAATAATAAGGGAGTGGTAATTATAATTATTTGTGTCTTTTCAAAGAGGATGTGTCATGACAGACCGTAACCGCCATATCTGGAGTCGTAGGATTTCTTTTTTCATCTTTTGGGTTTGTTTTATATTTCTCTCGTCAGGAATGGAAACGGCTGATTGGTGAAAATTCACGAGAATCAGATAAAGGAATAGGGAGTTGATAAGAAAGGTTGTAGCTCATTATATTTCATGTAGAACTTTTTCTTACATGGTTGCCAATACTTGTAAAGACATAGAACTTCCTGGCTACGATACATAAATATCATTCAAGCATTTTATAAGTTAATTACACAGGTTACCTCTTGATTTTTCCCGGAGAGAAGTCTTTTTATAAATACATATCGCATACTCTGTCTTAGTTTAGTTGTTTTTCATAGTATCATAAACCGTTCGATAGTTTCGGTAGGGACTTCGCCACTCCTGAATCGGGATAAGACTTGCATATCTTTCCACTCGTTTTCCGGCTTTGATCGTGTGATCGCATTCAGAGAATTTACAATGGTATGTAATTTTTCCGATGGGTATGAACAGTCTTTTGCACCGATACAGCAGTATTCGTTTAGTTTGTTGTATGTAAAACCTTTCGAATTATGTGAGAATAGGGTCATTGTTTATTGACAGGAGACACGTTCCTGTCCTAAAATCCACTACACCATTCTGAATCTTACGCATATCAAAATTCTCAATTCATAATTCCACTCACATAGAACAATAGTGTATTGAAAACATAGCAGAGAAAGAGGGGAGGGGATCATGAAAACAAATTTTCGATGGCTGAAATTGATTTTTATTTGTATGTTGATTAGTATAAGTTCTCTTTCTCACAATGAAACCAAAGCAGCAGACCGCACAGTGGGCAGCCCTCCCGGCACGTATGCCACCATCAGCGCCGCCATCGCGGCAGCCGATCCCGGGGATCGGCTACTGATCGAAGGCGGGGTTACCTTCTATGAGAATATTACTATCCCAAAGAACCTGATCCTGCAAGGCGGTTACGACGGCTGCGGCAGCGGTTCATCAGCAACCACTACTGTGGATGGCAGTGCAAATAATTCAGTCGTTGTTATTAACGCAAGTCTGACAGTCACATTGGAAAATCTGGTCATCACCAACGGACTCTCTTTATCTGAGGGTGAGGGTGGAGGGGTCTGTTTTGCTTATGGTACAGGCGGTGGCCAGCTCACATTGATCAATGTTGATATTCATGGCAACAGGGGTTACTGGGGAGGGGGTCTCTGGGTAGGCCCGGACAGCCAGGTAGTGGGGACGGACGTGAATATCTACGACAACACAGCTGATGCCTATGGCGGCGGGGTGCGGCTGTACGGCAGCAGCTCCGCGACATTCAACAACAGCATCATAAGCGATAATTCAGCCCCGAACGGTGCAGGTTTGTATATTGACGATGCCGCAAGCGTATTAAATTTCAGCGGTACTATCAATGATAATGACGCGACCGCAAATGGCGGCGCAATCTATGCGGGTTCTGGAGACCTCAACTTTTCAAACACCATAATGCAGGGTAATTCTGCAAACATTGATGGTGGAGCGATCTATCAGTCGGGGGGCACCATTGATTTCACCGTGGCATGGAGTATTGATAATAATAGCGCAAACGGAAATGGGGGCGCACTGGCGTTAAGCGGAACAGCCAACCCCAGATTTCAAGCAAGCGGAGGCACCGGTTCATTTATCAGTAACCATGCCGATGGTCACGGCGGGGTGGCGTATCTGCATAATACCAGCACCATGCAATTGTATGCAACCGGAGATTATAGCTTAGATGTTCTGAATAATCATGCCGGAGGAGACGGCGGAGCATTCTTTGCTGACAGCGGCGGTTATTTCGATTGCTATGGCCAGTTGGTCATCGATGGTAATTACGCATACGGAAACGGGGGGGCTTATTACCTGTCGAATGGTTCACGTGTATGGTTCGATGATTATGTAAAGAAGGTTACGAAAATCCGGACGAACTGGGCTCGGAACGGTGGCGCAGTCTATGCCGTGGACAGCCCGAGTGTTCGGGGTGATGGCGCGGAATTCGGTGATACGCCGGTTGGTAACTATGCCGCAAACGGCTCGGGCGGTGCACTGTATCTGAACAACAGTACCTTGAGGGCGGAGAATTGCAAATTTTATAACAACAGGGCCACACAAAACGGCGGCGCAATTGCGGCATCGACCTCCACGCTGAATATTCATGCAAATCTTTTTTCAGCAGCTGATGAATCTTTGCCCTTAGCAGCAAAAATCGAAGAGGATGTGCATGAAACCGATTCAGATGACATGCCCATGCCCAATGCAACCGCAGTTGATCCACTGAGCGGGGAGGCCAGCAGTCTGCATGACAATATCGCCGACAGTGACAGTGATGCTACCGGTTATGGAGGGGCAATTTATACAAGCGACAGCGCCCTCACATTGACACAAACATACCTTCACCATAATAGCGCGAACCGGGGCGGTGCAGTCTACCAGACAGGCGCCGGCGCTTCAGCAGACGTTTCCAATTGTCTGATCCATCACAACACGGTGGCAGCTGCTTATGGAGCGGGGATTCGCAGAGAAAATGGAGCATTTATAATAAAGCACACAACCATAGCCGACAATACTGGGGGTGCCGGATTTTCCGGGCTTGCCAGTGAGGCATTTAACTGCATTGCCTGGGAAAACCCCTACTTAGGTTTTTCAATGACACCGACTGTTTATGGGTGTAATATTGATAGAGGCGGCGTGGCGGGTATAGATGTCGATCCAAAATTTACTGCGCCGGGCGATGGTGAGGATTACCACCTGCGTGGAATCAGCCCCGCCATTGATGCCTCCTGTGACACCGGTCTGGGAGTAGACCTGGAAAACCGGCCCCGTCCGAATGGCACCGGCTTCGACATAGGCGCTTATGAGTATTATAGAGATGTTGTTGCCATGCCCTGGATACCCCTGCTGTTGCTTGGGGACTGAGAAAGCTGCCCGTGAAGGGGGTATGGGTTCTGTCTCCTGATCATGACTCGTGCCGCTGATTGCAATTTGTAATATGGCATAAGAGCGGTAATGTTTAAAAACAACAGTGCAGGTTTAATACAGTAAAACAATCATCAGATTTTTCCGTTTTGACGGCTATTGGACGGTAAGATCAATTTGATCCATAGTAAGGTCTTTACATTGTGTAATGATTTTTGTGCTTATCAATAACATCACCATTTTTTCCTTGACGATCTTTTCTCACATTGCTATCAATATGTTACTTCGGAGTAAATTAAAACTTTAATGAGTTCCGACAGTGACCATATCGGACTGTAATCAAATCCTTCACAATTCACTTTCATCAAGGTTTCTGTATGAAAGTAAAATTCATGTTTGCCATTTCCTGTTTTAAGCACATCAAGAGGTTTTATACCGTTAGCTTGCATTATTGATTATAAAATGTAAGGAGGATCATTATGACTGGAAAGCTGTTCAGAATACGACCCCGTCGGCTTTGTTTCAGTAGATGTGGTACCTGCCTGTTTTTTTTATTTATTATCGGCGTGTTAACGCTTTTTTCCGCTTTTTCCTCAGCCTCAGCCGAGGGAGTCTGGGGTATGGGGTATGGCGATTACGGGGCGTTAGGAATTGACCCGGCCGATACATATGAAACCCCCCAGGAAATCGTAGCCGACAATGGCCTGCTGGTCGCTGCCGGGGATAACTTCAGCATGTTCGTAAAATCGACCGGATCGCTGTGGGGCATGGGTGAAAACTGGGATGGATGTCTGGGCCTTGAACCTTCCTCCGTCTATTACCAGTACACCCCCCACCAGGTGGTATCCTCCGGAGTTACCGCGGTTGCTACCGGCGATTACCATACCCTGTTTGTGCAATCGGGGGGTCTCTTTGCCATGGGCGACAACTACGACGGACAGCTGGGAGACGGAACAAATATTGATAAACATTCTCCCACTCCCGTACCAGGACATTCCTCCGGCGTAGAGAAGGTGGCGGCCGGTGCGTACTTCAGCCTCTTTACCAAATCCGACGGGTCTCTATGGGTCGTTGGCGATAACTGTGACGGTCAACTGGGAGACGGGACCACTAATGACCGGAATGTGCCTTACAAACTCGTAAGTTCAGGGGTGACCGCCATAGTGGCTGGCAGTATCCACAGCCTCTTTCTCAAATCCGACGGTTCACTATGGGTCATGGGTGACAATGCCTACGGCCAGCTCGGTGACGGGCAGATTTTGGACTATCCCCATGACAGGCATACCCCTTACAAGCTTATCAACTCGGGTGTTACCGCAATAGCCGCAGGCGATTACCACAGTCTTTATGTGACGACCGGCGGGGCTCTGTGGGGAATGGGTCGAAACGGTGATGGTCAGTTGGGAGACGGGACGGATGATGACAGAATTACACCCGTCCTGATCGTCAGCTCAGGGGTGACCACCGTGACGGCGGGCGAGTATCACAGCCTGTTCAGGAAGACCGACGGGTCCCTGTGGGCCATGGGTGACAACGACTACGGCCAGCTCGGCGATGGTACCTATGATGAAAGACTCTCACCGGTACAGATCCCGAATATGACAGTCTCCCAGATTGCGGCAGGCAGCGAACATAGCCTCTTCGTGGGTACTGAGTCCGGCACTCCTCAGCCAAAGAAGACGGTTGTGCCCGCAAACACGTTACTCCTGCTGTCCAATTAGAAATATATACGGGGCATGGATAGACTGAATCGTTATCCATGCCCCATCTTTTTGCATGAAAGCCTCTTCACTTCACCTGCCATAACAAATCTTTATCTTGAATATCATTGACAAATTGATCTGAAAATGATTCAAATCTCTCCGAGAGTCCATTATAGTCTTACCTCTCAAGAAATAGAGATTGTACCGATGGAAGATATACTGAAGATTTTGAATAAGATCGAAGCCCCTTTGACTTTTTTATCGAAGGACTCATATAAGAATCTGGGGGTTATACGGGATCTTGAACGCACCGTGTCGGGTTTTCTCGATGAGTTGAAGTCATCATTGTTATCCTCCTGTCGTGAGACTCATGAGATGAAATTACCGGGCGATGCAATTCGGGAATTTCGTACAACATTCCACGGTTTTGATTCGTTGTCACCGTCCGACAAGAAGAAGCGTATCGATTATGCCTTTGTCCATCTGCAGGAACTGAAACGTCTTTGTTCTTCCCCAACAGTCTCGATTACGAATGATCCGATCATTCAAACAAATGAAAATCTGAATGACTGCTTCAAAAGACTGTCCGCTGACGTCCAGTATATCAAGGGTATCGGACCGAAGGTGGCCATGATGCTGGGGCGGAAGGGAATAAAGACCGTGGAGGATATGCTCTACTTTCTGCCGAGGCGGTATGAAGACAGGAGACGCATAAAGAACATCTCTTCGGTGAATGTCGGCGTTCCCGAGACCGTGATGGGTACAATAATAGACGTGGGTGTACGGCGCTACCGGACCAGGCGCGTCCTTGAAGTAACGATCGATGACGGAACGGGGCTGCTCACCGCGAAATGGTTCCAGGGAAATTTCTCCTACCTTGCAAAGAAATTCAAAAGGGGAGAAAAGATCATCCTGACCGGTGAAGTCAAGATATATCTCCTGGGTAAGGATATGCTCCACCCGGATTACGAGATACTCGACGAACAGGACGACGAGCTTTTGCATTTCAAGAGAATTGTCCCGATCTATTCGGAAACGGAGGGACTCCATCAGAAGTATATCCGGAAGGTAATAATGAATGTTGTCGGTGAATATACTCCCTGTATCCCCAGCCCAATTCCGGATGATATATGCAGGAGAAACAATCTTGTTGATATAGAGTATGCCATCAGGAATGTGCACTTCCCCGACACCGATCATGACATCGAGGCCCTCAATGACCTCAGATCGCCGGCACGGAGGAGGCTGGTCTTTGATGAGTTCTTTTTCTTTGAACTGGGAATGGCTCTCAAGAGAAAGGGTCATCTCTTTGAACCGGGAATATCCTTCGCGACGGGCGGCAACCTGGTGAAAAGATTCTATGATATTCTTCCGTTCGGACTGACGAAGGCACAGAAGAGGGTTATAAGCGAGATAGAGACGGATATGGCACGAGCCTTCCCCATGAACAGGCTTCTCCAGGGAGACGTCGGGAGCGGAAAGACGGTTGTTTCAATGGCGGCAATGGTCGCAGCATGTGAATCGGGATATCAGGCGGCCATCATGGCTCCCACGGAGATACTGGCCGAACAGCACTTCAATAATATCAAGGGATGGGCGGACCGTCTCGGAATCAAGGCGACAATCCTTACTGGAACCGTGAAGGCGGCTGACCGACGGCACATCATCAAAGGGATCGAAACGGGAGAAACGTCTATTATTGTCGGAACACATGCGTTGATTCAGGAAGGGGTCAACTTCAGAAATCTCGGCTTTGTCGTGGTGGATGAACAGCATCGTTTCGGCGTTATACAGCGGGCGGCCCTCCGTGCAAAGGGAACCAACCCGGATGTCCTTGTCATGACTGCGACACCGATCCCCCGGACCCTCGGCATGACGGTGTATGGCGATCTGGATATCTCCGTTATTGACGAACTGCCGCCCGGGAAGAAACCCATCAAGACGAAGGTCTTTTTTGAAAAGAGTCGCGCAAAGGTATACGATATCGTACGCGGAGAGGTGGAAAAAGGGAATCAGGTCTTTATCGTCTATCCGCTGGTGGAGGAATCGGAGGCTCTCGATCTGAAGGATGCTACCACTATGGCAACGCACCTTCAAAAGGATATCTTCCCGGACCTTCGGGTCGGATTGATTCATGGAAGGATGAAAGGACCTGAGAAGGAAGCGGTGATGGACGATTTTAAGAACCGTAATCTGGATATACTTGTCTCCACGACTGTGATAGAGGTGGGGATCGATATACCTGACGCCTCTCTCATGGTTGTTGAGCATGCGGAGAGATTCGGCCTTTCGCAACTGCACCAGCTGCGGGGGAGGGTGGGAAGAAGCAGCCTGGATTCATACTGTGCACTGATGGCGCAGCACAAAGGCAGCGCGGACGCGAAAAAGAGGTTGCGGGTCATGGAGCAGACAAACGACGGTTTCAAAATTGCCGAAGAGGATCTCCTGATCCGAGGCCCGGGCGAATTCATGGGGACGAAGCAGTCGGGACTTCCCGATTTCAGGGTTGCGAGCATACTGAGAGATACCGCTACATTGAACGAAGCTCGAAGAGAGGCGTTTTTGCTGATTGAGAAAGATCCCAACCTTGAAAAACCTGAACACAGGGCATTACAAAAAGTGCTTATGCGAAGATGGGAAACCCGGCTGGAGATCGCCAAGACAGGATAGATTCGGAACTTTAACCTTGAAACTTTCATGTAACTGTTATAGCAGTCTCGTATCAAATATATATTCCATTCGAGGGAAGGGGTTATTGAAGTGGGTAAAGATATATCTGTAGGCCTGATTGGTTTTGGTACCATCGGTTCCGGCGTTGTAAAGCTGTTGCGGGAAAATGAAGAACTGATCCGGAAGCGTCTTGGTACAAGACTTGCTATAAAGAAAATAGCTGATATCGATATTGAAACTCCGCGGCCGGTAACGGTCGAAAAGGAAAAACTCACGACGGATGCCCATGAGATCCTGAATGATCCCGAGATCTCCATTGTTGTGGAACTGGTGGGAGGATATACCCACGCGAAGACATTTGTGCTGGAGGCCATACGAAACGGAAAGCATGTTGTTACAGCGAATAAGGCGCTTCTCGCCACATATGGGGATGAGATATTCAGCGTCGCCGAGGAAAAAAAGATCAACATCGGTTTTGAGGCGAGCGTAGGGGGAACCATTCCTATTATAAAAACCCTTCGGGAAAGCCTTGCCGGCAACAATATTGAGTCCGTTTTCGGGATCATGAACGGAACGTGCAATTACATCTTGACGAAGATGACCAAGGACGGGATCGACTTTGATTCGGCATTGAAAACCGCGCAGGATCTCGGATTCGCGGAGGCGGATCCGACCTTTGATATCGAGGCCGTCGATACGGCACACAAGCTCGCGATAACACTGTCTCTCTCACATGGCAAGAGGGTGGTGCTGGATGATATCTATCGAGAGGGGATATCGGAAATAACACAACAAGATATAGAATTCGCAAGAGAACTGGGGTACAATATCAAACTTCTCGCCATTGCGATCAGGAGGGGAGATACCATAGAGGCGCGAATACATCCGACCATGATACCCTTTGATCATATCCTGGCCAGCGTCAACGGGAATTTCAATGCCTTCCATGTGATCGGCGATGCCTCCGGTTCCGTGTTTTTATACGGCCAGGGCGCCGGTATGATGCCGACGGCAAGCGCGGTCGTGGGAGATCTGATAGATATAGCACGGGATAACATGGCTGGAATATGCATGAGGGTTCCCCTTCGGTCCTACAGGGAAAATCAGATCAGAGATATCGATCTGCTTGAAATGGACGATGTGGAAACCAATTATTATTTCCGGTTCTCAGTGGTTGATCGTCCGGGTGTACTTTCCGCGATTTCCGGGATACTGGGATCTCACGACATCAGTATATCGTCTGTCATTCAGAAGGAAAGGAAACTAAACAAGGACGCGGTGCCCGTTGTCGTCACGACCTATAAGGCACGGGAAAGAGATGTTCAGATGGCGTTGGAAGAGATCAACAGGCTTGAAATCGTACTCGGAAAAACGACATTGATCAGAATAGAGGATGACAGGTTGCGATGAAGTATATTGTTTTGCTGGGCGATGGTATGGCGGATTATCCTCTGTCCCAACTGGGGGGCAAGACTCCCCTTGAATATGCCCATACGCCCAATATGGACAGAATAGCGGCGGAAGGTACCGTGGGCCTGATAGATACGATTCCTGCCGGATTTACGCCCGGAAGTGATGTGGCAAATCTGTCGGTGCTGGGATATGATCCCAAGATCTACCATACCGGACGGGCTCCGTTGGAAGCGGCGAATATGGGGGTGGACCTGGCCGACGATGATGTGGCCTTTCGTTGCAATCTTGTAACCATTGGCTTAATAGGGGGCAAGACTGTCATCGAAGATTTTACCTCCGGTCACATATCGTCTGAGGAATCAAGACAGATTATAGACACTCTTCAGAGCGAGCTGTCTTCTCCCCTTGTCGATTTCTATCCAGGTGTCGGATACAGACACCTGATGGTGTACAAAAAAGGCCCCGTTTCACTGGAGACCACACCTCCTCACGATATCGTCGGGGAGCCCATTGACGGATGGCTCCCCAGGGGGGGCGGGTCGGATATAATCAGAGATCTCATGGAGCGGTCTCGCCATATACTGAAAGATCATCCTGTAAACCTCGCCCGTGCATCGAAAGGGAAAAAGACCGCCGATTCAATCTGGCTGTGGGGAGAGGGAAGGGCGCCGAGAATGGAGCCTTTGACTGCCAGGTATGGAGGCATACGGGGCGGTGTCATATCGGCAGTCGATCTCGTTATGGGCATCGGGGTCTATGCGGGCCTTGAAACCCTCCGTGTCGAAGGTGCCACAGGGTATACGGATACGAATTACAGGGGAAAAGCTCAGAGAGCATTGGATTATCTCAGAGATGGTGATTTTGTCTTCCTCCATGTGGAAGCCCCCGATGAGATGGGACATGAAGGAAACATAGAGGGAAAGATCAAGGCGATAGAGGATTTTGACAGGGAAGTCGTTGGAACGATACTATCGGGGGTAGATACCCTGGGGGACTCCAGGATTATGGTATTGAGCGATCATCCGACTCCGATAATTCTGAAGACACACGCAACGGACCCAAGTCCTTTCGCGGTGTTATCGTCTGTTGACGGAGAAAATATCGCAAACGGAGATGTCTATAACGAAACGACTACCAGAAATACCGGTATTATAGTTTCTCCCGGTCATTTGTTAATGGATTACTTTATGGGAGACTGGGGGGGGCTTTGTTGACGATAAAAGGTGAGTCCAGGGTACGGGTCATCTATGCCGATACGGACATGATGGGTGTAGTCTACCACGCTAATTACCTGAAATGGTTTGAGATAGGCCGGTCGGAACTGCTGCGGGAGATCGGCATTATTTATGCCGATCTGGAACTATCGGGCTATAAGCTGCCGGTAACAAGGGTTGAGTGTCACTATCTTTCTCCCGCGAAATATGATGATTTGGTTGTGATTGAAACGGAGATAAGTACAATCAAGCGGGCCAGTTTGAGGTTTGATTATACCATACACGATGAAAAGAAAGAGCGCATTCTTGCAGAGGGGTTTACGCTGCACCCCTTTGTAAACAGAGATGGGAAGATCGTAAGGATTCCGCAGTATGTCGTTGATAGGATACGGGAAGTATAGCTATTCGGGCTGACCGCTGGAGTAGCATGATGATACAATAAAAGGAGATCGGTAATAATGGCAAAAAACTTGACACAAAAAGAACTGGAACAACCGGACGAGTTTCATACCATTGGATGGTACATCCTGGAGTACATATCCGAGCACAGAAAACAATTTTACGCAGGGGGGGCTGCTGTTCTCCTCATTATCATCCTGTTGGGAGCGTGGTATTTTCATCACCTGAATTATGAAAGCAATGCCGAGAGCGTATATGCGAAGGCATATAACTCGTACGCCCTGCCAGGTACCTCCGGCGATATGAAAGATGCGTACCTGAAGGCATCACAGATATATGAGAATCTAGTGGAAGAATATCCCGATAGCAATGCGGCCGTGCTCTCTTATTATAATATGGGGAACATCTACTTTACTATCGACGAGACCGATAAATCCATTGAATCATATAAGACGTTCCTGAAAAAGACCAAGAAAGACGATATCCTGATCGCTCTTGCCTACTACGGTTTGGGCTATTGTTATGAGAAGAAGGAAGATTATGAGAATGCGTTGAAATCTTTTGAGAATTCGAACAAGCTCATGCAGGGAACACAATTTGAATCCATAAATTACGCCAATATGGGAAGGATATACGAAAAGATGGGCAAACAGAAAGAGGCATTGGAATTGTATCAGAAAACAGTTGAAGAGATTAACGATCCTCTCATGGAAATGTTGATAAAGAGCAGGATAGTGGCTCTCAGTTAGGTTGAAAGGTTACAGGTTGCACGATATGAAAGAATTGATGTCAGGAAATGAGGCGATAGCGAGGGGGGCGTATGAGCATGGCATTACCTTTGCTTCCGCATATCCCGGAACTCCGAGTACGGAAATCATGGAGGCGATTGCCAAATATGATGGCGTGTACGCCGAATGGTCGCCGAATGAAAAGGTAGCCGTCGAGGTGGGAATAGGGGCGGCGCTGGGAGGCGCACGGGCTCTTGTCGTAATGAAACATGTGGGTGTTAACGTGGCGGCCGATCCCCTTTTTACCGTAAGCTATACCGGTATCGAGGGAGGACTGGTCATCATCAGCGCCGATGATCCGACCATGCACAGTTCCCAGAACGAACAGGATAACCGGAACTATGCACGTTCGGCTAAGATTCCCATGCTTGAACCCTCGGACAGCAGTGAAGCCAAGGAGTTTATAAAGATCGCTTTCAAGATGAGCGAAGAGTTCGATACGCCTGTCTTTCTCAGGAGTACCACACGGGTTTCCCATTCAAAATCCGTCGTCGAACTTGAGGAACCGGAGGAACGAAGGAAGCATAAGGGCATCCGTCATGATCCGTCAAAATATGTGATGGTTCCGGACAAGGCGAGGCAGCGAAGGATTGAAGTTGAAAAGAGGATGGAAAAACTTCTGGAATTCGCTGAGACCTTCCCGGAAAACAGAATGGAGATAAACGATACCAAGGTGGGGATCATAACGGCCGGAATGCCGTATAACTACGTAAAAGACGCATTCCCGAACTACTCGTATCTCAAGCTGGGGATGGTTCATCCCCTTCCGCGCAGACTGATCAGAGAGTTCGCATCAAAGGTGGAAAAGATATATGTCGTTGAAGAACTTGATCCGTTTATTGAAGAACAGGTCAGAGCCATGGGCATAGAGGTTGTCGGAAAAGAGATATTTCCCTATACGGGTGAATTCGATCCCGGTATCGTAGAAACCGCTTTGGGAAGTAATCCTGTAAACGGAACTGATCTGCCGGCCATCTCGCTCCCCTCAAGACCTCCCAATCTCTGCCCCGGTTGCCCCCACAGAGGACTCTTTTATGTCCTGGGGAAACTGGATGTCTTTGTAACTGGAGATATCGGATGTTACACCCTTGCCTTCATGAAACCACTCGAGGGTATAGACTCATGCATCTGTATGGGTGCCAGTATCGGTATGGCCCACGGTATGGACAAGGTCGTTGAAGAGAAGGGCAAGGTTGTGGGCGTGCTTGGTGACTCCACCTTTATTCACTCGGGTATCACGCCCCTCCTGAACATGGTCTACAACAAGAGTAACGCACTTGTTGTCATATGCGACAACAGCACAACCGCAATGACGGGGATGCAGGAACATCCCGCAACGGGCTTCACTCTTCAGAGAGAAACGACAAAAAAACTTGATTTTGTGGAACTTGCCAAGGCTCTTGGCGTTGAGAACGTCAGAGTGATTGATCCCTTTGATATCAAAAACACAAGAAGTGTAATCAAAGAGGAACTGGTGAAAGAGGGTCCCTCTCTTGTTATATCACAGGCGCCGTGTGCGCTTCTCGGCGCGAAACAGAAGGCGGCGGCCAGACCGCCCTTGACGGTTGATCCTCACAAGTGTACCGGCTGCCGGGCTTGTATCGGATTGGGGTGTCCTCCGATATCATGGAAAAGACTTGGGGATATGGATATAGAGATAGAAAAGAAAACGAAAAAGCAGGAGGGAATCGCCATCATAGATTCCTCTTACTGCAATGGATGCACCCTGTGCCAGCAGTTGTGCGGTTTCGGAGCCATAGGGGAGGTCGTTGGAAATGAGTGAATCTGTGAAGAGCGTATTGCTGGTAGGTGTAGGCGGCCAGGGTATCATACGGGCGAGCGACATACTGTCCGCCCTCATGATGAAAGCGGGCTTTGATGTAAAGAAGAGTGAAGTACACGGAATGGCCCAGAGGGGTGGGTGTGTAAGCAGTCACGTGAGATTCGGCCCAAAGGTATATTCTCCCATAGCCAAAGAAGGAGACGTCGATATACTGGTTTCCTTTGAAAAGCTCGAAACCTTGCGGTATCTCAAGTATCTGAAAAAAGGCGGCAAGGTTATCGTAAACGACGAAGAGGTATATCCACCATCAGTAAACCTTGGAGATGCTGATTATCCAAGTGATGCGATAGATTTAATAAAGAAATACTTTAAAGATGTAAAGGTGGTCGATGCAACCGCATTGGCACTCCGCTCGGGAGACAAGAGGATGGCCAATACAGTTGTTCTGGGCGTGCTGTCATCATATCTGGATATACCAGTCAGCGTATGGGAAGCCGTCCTGGAAGAGAATTTTCCACCGAAGATATTGAAGGGGAACATACATGCCTTCAACCTCGGGAGAGAAGTATAGGAAGGAGACCATGCGAAGGACTACGATCGGTTTGCTTTTTCTGGCTGTTGTTATGCTGATTCCCGGCCACGTCAGGGGTGACGATCTTGGCGGCTGCAAAGAACAGTTCGAATTTGCGGAAGCACTTTTTGCGCAGGACGATTTCTACCGTGCAATCGGGGAATATAAGAGATTGATATTTCTCTGTCCGGCGGCTACGGAACTCTGCGAAAAAGCGTACTTTAAGATAGGGGTCTGCTATTTCAGGGCGAAGGAATGGCAAAAAGCGATCGATGTCTTTACGCCCTTCCTCGGAAGTTTCACCGACAGCCCGATGGCCGGGGAGGCAATGTACCTCAAGGGAATGTGTGAAAAAAATCTCTCGTTACATAGCAGAGCCCTTCGAACCTTCGATTATATCATCCAGACTGAAATCGGTGAGCGAAGGGCGAAAGCAATCTATCAGAGTGCGCTCATCCTTGTGGATATGGAGAATTGGAAAAGGGCGGGTGAGATGTTTTCGCAGGTTCCCGAGGAAAGTGTCTTGTATAATTCGGCGGGAATTTTCTCAGAGGGTCTCGAGAATATAACCAACCTTCCTCATAAGTCTCCCGTTGTTGCAGGAACACTAGCCGCCATTCTGCCCGGTGCCGG
>DAISYQ010000047.1:0-20725 GCA_036825195.1 Syntrophales bacterium | reverse complement strand
CAATATGTTCTGAGACTGGCCCGTGAAAATATGGTTCCCGTACTTTGTCTCAACGATTCAGCCGGGGCTCGTATCCAAGAAGGCATGGATAATGTGTACGGTATTACAGGCATGTTCTACCAGAACACACTCAATTCGGGCATTGTGCCCCAGATCGCCGCCATCATGGGAAGCTGTACCGGTGGAGCAGCCTATTCTGCGGCTCTGTGTGATTTTATCCTTCAGGTGGAAAAAACGTCTCATGTCTTCATCACAGGACCTGCCGTTATCAAAGAGGTAACCGGTGAAGTTGTAAGCTTTGAGGAACTGGGGGGTGCAAAGGTCCACAGTACAAAATCAGGGGTGGTACACATACCCGCGAAAGATGATAAAGAATGTCTTGATCTGATACGGGGCCTTCTGGATTTTCTTCCCCAAAACAACAGGGAAAAACCGGTCAGGAAGGATAGCACCGATCCTATCGACAGAGAGGTGCCTGAACTGGTTGATATGGTCCCCATTAAGATGTCCAGGAGTTATGACATGAAAAAGGTCATCCATGCCATTGTGGATGATGGAAACTTCTTTGAAATTCATCAGGGTTTTGCCAAAAATATTATCGTAGGTTTCGCTCGAATGGGAGGACAGGTTGTCGGTATTGTGGCCAACAACCCCATGTTCCTCGGGGGTTGTCTCGATATTGACGTTTCGGATAAGTCCTCACGGTTTATCAGGACCTGTGATACATACAACATTCCCCTGGTTTCCGTTGTGGATGTTCCCGGATTCCTGCCCGGTGTTCGCCAGGAACATGGCGGCATCATTCGTCATGGTGCTAAAATGCTCTATGCATGGACCGAAGCGACGGTTCCTAAGATTTCAGTTATTTTAAGAAAGATGTATGGCGGCTCCATTCCTGCCATGGGTGTACACCAGATCGGCTTCGACCAGGTCTTTGCGTGGCCATCAGCCGAGATGCAGATGGTCGGCGCAGAACCGTCCGTCAAGATCCTGTTTCGACGGGAACTCAAGAATGCGGAGGATCCGGCAGCCTTGTTAGATGAAAAAATCGAAGAATACCAAGAGGTATATCTGACCCCGTATCACTCGGCATCACGGTTAGTCATAGATGCTGTTATCCACCCCAAGGATACGAGAAAACGCATTATTCAGGCGCTCAATATGCTGGAAACTAAGGAAGAGGCCCTCAGACCATACAGAAAACATGGGAACATACCTTTGTAACCTTGAAGGGTGAACAAAATATGTTTGCTCCTTAGGGCCAATGCAATGTTGCAGGGTTATGTTGAGCGTTATTGCACTTCCCTGTCACAGAAACAGTCGGAAAATATGTAGTACGTGCAGGGGATCAACAATGTTCCGATAGGTATCGGATTTGCAACCTCTATGGGTAGCACGTAAACATGCACCACTGGTAAAAACCAGTGGTGCATGTTTAACCCTTAAAGGGCATGGTATTATAACTGCTGTTCAACCACTATAACCAGTTGTGATACATTGATTTTGGACCGGCCGCGAATGTTCGGCCAATGCATTGTGGTGTGCAGGGAAGGGATCAGGCTATGAATGACCAGGATATCCGGAAAAAGGCCTATAAAAAAGGCTTTCAATTTGAAAGGGAATACCATGGGTGTGCACAATGTGTAGTCGGTGCGCTTTATGAAATTTTTCCCGAATTACGAAACGGTGATATTTTCCGGTCGGCGAGCGGGCTTGCTGCGGGTACCGGTTTGACCACCAAAGGACAGTGCGGTGGCCTGTCAGGTGCCGTTATGGTCATAAGCCAGATCCGGGGACGCGAGATAGCAGAGATGGCCGATCCCGAAGGTAAACGGTTTGTCGCCCACAGGCTTGCGG
Source organism: Syntrophales bacterium (assembly GCA_036825195.1). Classification (GTDB taxonomy): domain Bacteria; phylum Desulfobacterota; class Syntrophia; order Syntrophales; family UBA2210; genus UBA2210. Next base: position 18,868 of record DAISYQ010000047.1, on the reverse strand, counting down.
AAAAGATGGTCGACCATTTCACCCGTGAATTCGGGACGGTGACCTGTGGTGAGATACAGAAGAAATTAATGGGAAGAATATTTTATCTGAAAGATCCGGAACAGCATCAGGCCTTCGAAGATGCGGGTGGACACTCACATGTTTGTCCCCACGTTGTCGGTATGGCAACATCGTGGGCTGCGGAACTCATTCAACGCGAAATCGGTAATGATTGAGTTGAAATGATCATGGTCACAAAGTATATACGCCTGCTTTCCTGGAAAATGAACAGGGTGTAATCATTTCTGCCACAATCTTTGATATGACTTTCTCAGACTCCAAGCTTGGGAGCCGCATATTTGACGTCTCCTCCGACTATGGTCATGACAACGTTCCCTTTCAGTTCCCAGCCGTTGAAAGGGCAGTTGCGCCCCTTCGAGCGGAACTGATTCGCGTCAACAGTCCATCTCTTGTGCATATCGATAACGGTAATGTCGGCATCGGCACCTGTCTTCAATGAACCTTTGGGTATTCTCAAAATATGTGCAGGATTTACGCTCAACTTTTCTATCAACTGGGCAATGGTGAGGATGCCCTCATCAACCAGTTTCAGACAGAGGGGGAGGGTGGTTTCCAACCCTATGATCCCGTTTGCCGCGTACTCAAATTCGACATCCTTTTCAACGGATGAATGCGGTGCATGGTCACTGGCAATAACGTCGATCGTGCCGTCTCGAAGCCCTTCTTTTATGGCTTCGACATCGTCCGAACCTCTCAAAGGGGGATACATTTTGAAGTTCGTAGAGAATCCCTTCAGCGCCTCATCCGTGAGTGTAAAATAGTGGGGGGCGGTTTCGGCCGTTACGTTGATTCCCGCTGAACGGGCCTCTCTGATAGCCCGAACAGAGCCGGCCGTGCTTACATGAGCGATATGTACGCGGGTCTTTGTGAAATCAGCAAGCCGTATGTCTCGCTCAACCATGATATCCTCGGCAATGCCCGGGATTCCCTGAAGACCCAACTGAGTGGCCATAAACCCTTCATGCATCAGGCCGCCCGATGATAATGCCGTGTCCTCACAGTGTGAGATCACGGGCATATCGAACGAAAAAGCGTATTCGAGGGCATGACGCATCAGTCCGCTGTCTGTGACCGGATTACCGTCATCGGAAAAGGCAACGGCGCCGGCATCTTTGAGATCCCCGAATTCCGTCAGTACCTTTCCCTCTTGCCCCTTACTGATCGCTGCGATCGGGTATACGTTTGCCAGTGCGGCAAGGCGGGCCTGTTTGTGAATGAATTCCGTTACCGATCGGGTATCGTTAACCGGGTTGGTATTCGCCATGCAGGCGATGGAGGTAAACCCTCCGGCCACTGCCGCCTCGCTTCCCGTCCGGATGGTTTCTTTGTATTCAAAACCGGGTTCGCGCAGATGGGTGTGCATATCGATAAGACCGGGGGTGACGATTGTATCGTTTACATTGAAGATCTTTACATCATCGCCGGAATCGGCTTCTGGAAGAGTAATTCCTTGTTGTATGAGAGATATTTTCCCGTTTTCTATCAGAATGTCCGTAACCGTATCAATATTCTGGGAAGGATCTATAACCCTCCCTCCTTTGAGCAGCAGTTTCATTTTCTGCCTCCTGACAGTAGATAAAGAAGGGCCATCCGTACGGCGACGCCATTGGTAACCTGTTCGAGGATAACGGAGTGAGGACCGTCGGCGATCTCCGGGGAGATCTCGACTCCCCGGTTGATGGGGCCGGGGTGCATGACAATGACATCATCCTTTGCAAGTTTGATGTTGTCCCTGTTCAGGGCAAAATGTTTCGCGTATTCTCGAAGGGAGGGGAAGAGATTTTTCTTCTGTCTTTCGAGCTGCATACGGAGCATCATAACCACATCCGCGTCCTTTATGGCTTCTTCCATGTGATAATAGACAGAGACGCCCATCTGGTCTATATCTCGAGGTATCATCATTGCCGGACCGCACACCGCCACATCCGCGCCCATCTTTGTGAGGCCGTATATGTTGGAACGGGCAACCCTGCTGTGGGCTATATCACCGACTATGGCGATCTTGAGCCCTTCCATGGTACCTTTTTTCTCCCGTATGGTAAGCATGTCGAGAAGGGCCTGGGTTGGGTGTTCGTGCGCCCCGTCTCCGGCGTTGATGATGGCTTGTTCCAGGAGGCCTCCGAGGATGTGTGCCGAACCGGCTGCGCTGTGACGGATAATAATGATATCCGGGTTCATGGATTCCAGATTTCTCGCGGTATCGATGAGCGTTTCCCCCTTCACCACGCTGCTTGTGGATGCCGAGATATGTATTGTGTCTGCGCTCAGTCTTTTCGCCGCGATATCAAAGGATGTTCTCGTTCGGGTGCTCGCCTCGAAGAAGAGGGTAATAACCGTTTTGCCTCTGAGAGTCGGAACCTTTTTGATCTTTCTGGTTGAGATCTCCTTAAAAGATTCCGCCGTATCGAGTATAAGACCAATCTCTTCCCGTGAAAGATCCATTATTCCCAGCATGTCTTTTCTTGCTAACTTCATGGTGTTCTTAACCTTCCAACCGCGTATGGATAAACCCTTCTGTAACAACAGATGATTTCTGTACCTTTTACAGAAGTCCTGTTCTAACCCACTTCGATGACGACTTCGTCTCCTGATAAATCGGGATTGTCTGCAACGAGATTGACGCTGATATTTTCCCAGAGCGAAGATGGGAGCGTTTCGCCTATGAAGTCGGCCCTGATGGGAAGTTCCCTGTGCCCCCTGTCGATAAGGACGGCAAGTTGTATCTGCTTGGGCCTTCCAAAGTCCATAAGCGCGTCCATTGCGGCACGTATGGTCCTGCCGGTAAAGAGGACATCGTCCACAATGACGACTCTTTTCTGGTCGAGGGGAAAGGGGATATACGTATTTTCAATCTCAGGTCTTTTTCCTGTTGTTAGGACATCATCACGGTAGAGCGTTATGTCGAGGGTTCCAAACATGACCTCGGTCTTCTCGATATCGGATATCTTTTTGCAGAGTCTCTCCGCCAGTGATACACCTCCCTTTCGTATACCAATGATGATGAGGTTGTCCGTGCCTTTATTGCGCTCTATGATTTCATAAGCAATTCTCGAAAGGGATCTTTCGATTCCCTCCACATCCATAACCACTTTCTTCATTGCAATCCCTGTCGGTTCTTTACCGTGTAAGCCTCTACCTGTCGAGGTTTTGATTGTCTTCAAAGGTACAGCTGCCTCCTTGCAACGTTCACCTAAAAAAAAACCTTCCCATAAAATGAGAAGGCCTTCTAATACCCTTTTGAAGAGGCATCAAAAAACATCGTAAATCCCTTTTGCTGTTATCCTATCTGTTCGGAGAACTTGTACCGGTAAAGATACCAGTGATTCCCCTTTCTGTCAAGATGTTAATTGAGTATACGCCCCATCCTGCTCCATCGGACGTCTTTATTGTGGGTGTCCCATGACCAGTATATGATGAATGCCTTGCCCAGAACGTCTTTCAGATCCACAAATCCCCAGTATCTGCTGTCGTAGCTCTGATCCCTGTTATCTCCCATGACAAACAGGTGTCCGGCCGGAACGGTGATAGGTCCGAAATTATCACGCGGTTGCACCGATGCGGGGAAGAGGATGCTGTCGACATAAACCCCGTGACCATCGTTGTAGGGGAGACCATTCAGGTAGATCTTCTTGTCCCGTATTTCGATGGTGTCTCCCGCTATGCCCACCACCCTTTTAATGAAATCCTTGGTTCGGTCTAGCGGATAGATAAACACGACGATGTCTCCCCTCTGGGGATCATTGATGGATACCAGGGTTTTCCTGAAAAACGGCACCTTGATGCCGTAGGAGAATTTATTGACGAGTAGGTGATCCCCTATGAGAAGGGTCGGTTTCATCGAACCGGACGGTATCTTGAATGCTTGGACGATAAAGGTCCGGATAAACAAGGCTATGAGTATCGCTATTATTATTGCTTCCGCGTATTCCCTGACCACGCTTTTTCTGTTTTTGCTCATGATACCGTTCCCAACTTACGAATATATCGCAACCATCGCTATTACCGCCATCACGATAGCAAGAAATCCCTTGACCAGTGTCCCTGCGATTCTTCCGACCATAGCGCCGTACCCCGCTCTGATGGCCGGTTTCAACTTATGTTGTTCCAGATATTCCCCGAGAAATGCACCGGTAAAGCCTCCGAGAAAGACTCCGATGATGGCGCCCAAACCGAGCAGGATGGGAGTCATCACAATTGCTCCGACAATTCCTCCAATGATAGATAATACCACACCGGTCTTTGACGAGCCGTACCTCCTGGCACCTGAAATTCCCATGAAGAAATCGATAGACTCAGCCAGTAATGCAATAACGACCAGTACGATAATAATCGTAAGGCCGATTTTATCGAAGCCGGTTATCCAGGAATAGAGGATAACATCTCCAAGGATCAGAAACGTACCCGGAAAGCCGAATATGATGGAAAAGATTCCAATGATCAATATTAATACGAATATCGTCAATTCGGCCGCTTCCAAGGGAGGCAACTTATGTTCTCCTCTTCTCCTTAGTCGGACTGATGGTTTCCCAGACCAGGACAATAGGACTGGCAATAAATATGGAAGAATAGGTACCTACCAGTATTCCCACCAGCATGGCAAAAGCAAAATCGTGAATGACTGCTCCACCGAGGAAAAACAGGGCAAGAACGACGAGCAACGTTGTCACCGATGTCAGCACCGTTCTGCTCAATACCTGATTTATACTCGAGTTTATGGTATCCTTAAGAGACTGCTTTTTGATGCCCTTGATATTTTCCCGTATTCTATCGTACACAACGATCGTGTCATTGAGGGAATACCCTATGATCGCCAGCAGGGCAGCAATGATAGGAAGGGTGAACTCCTTATCCAAAAGAGAAAAGATTCCGACGGTAATAATAACATCATGTGCGAGGGCTACAATTGCCCCGACGGCATAGCGCAGTTCGAATCTCCACGTAACATAGATCAATATACCGATCATCGCGTAAAGCATGGCCAGCATACCTTTTTCCCGTAGATCCTTGCCTACTTTCGGTCCCACCACTTCAACCCGCCGTACCTCAAAACCTTCCTTGCCGTATGTGGTGATCAGTGCTTCTTCTATTGTACTTGACAATCCCTTGAGTTCGGAACTGGACTTTTCCGTTTTGATCAGGAACTCGTTGTTGTCTTTATATCCGAATCGTTGAATAACGCTGCTCCCGAGGTCTATGGTCTTGAGGGCATCCCTGATACCGTCGGCGTCTGTGTCCTGAGAGAATTTTATCTGTATCAGTGTCCCTCCGGCAAAATCTATGCCCAGATTGGGCCCACCGTGTAGCATGAGGGAGAGTATACTTATGATTATCACAGCCAGCGATGCAGAAAAAGCGATCTTCATCTTTCCGACAAGGTCAATGTTTATTCCGGGCTTTATAATTTCCATCAATATCTCCGTTCAAGATTATTAATTTTCATGAATTACATAACGAGTGCATGGCAGCAAACATGTATTCATATAATCGAAGGTCCTCCATAGCCTGGCTGAAGAGGACCCCCAATCTTATACCGATACCCTCTTTATATTTCTATTCCATATGAAATAGTCGTAAATGATCCTCGTCACAAAGATGGCGGTAAACATGCTGCAGACGATACCGATACTGAGTGTGACAGCGAATCCCTTAATCGCTCCTGTCCCGAACTGGAAAAGCACCAAAGCGGCGATCAGAGTGGTGACATTCGCATCCACAATCGTGAGCAGGGCCTTCGAGTATCCACCCGCTATGGCTGCACCGGCGGACTTGCCTAACCTCAGTTCCTCCCGTATCCTCTCGAATATGAGGACGTTTGCGTCCACCGCCATACCGATGGTCAGCACGATGCCGGCAATACCCGGAAGGGTGAGGGTGGCCCTGAATGCGGCAAGCGCGCCCATGATCAGTATGATGTTTAGGAAGAGGGCGATATCCGCGATAATTCCCGACAGGTTGTAATAGAGGACCATGAATACGATAACCAGTATGCTGCCCACAATTATGGAGAGTATCCCCTTGTCGATGGAGTCCTGACCGAGGGAGGGGCCCACGGTTCTCTGTTCCAATATTTTGACGGGAGCGGGCAGTGCGCCAGCCCTCAGAACAATGGCCAGATCGCGCGCTTCATCCATGGTAAAGCTTCCGGTGATCTGTGCATTTCCACCGGATATTCTTTCCTGTATGACCGGTGCCGAGTGCACCACGCCGTCCAACACAATTGCCAGACGTTTTTTTACGTTTTGCGCCGTTATCCGGTCAAAGTCCCTCGATCCCTGAGAATCAAATTTCAGGGCGACGTAAGGCTCACCAAACCGGTTGCTGATCGATACCTTGGCATCCTCCAAGGCATCGCCTGTGAGAAGGGTCTTTTTCTTGAGCAGGTACGGTGTCTTTAATCTCCTCCCCGTGTCCGCCTCTACCCTGACCCCGTATGCTACGATGTCCCCGGGAGGCACCTTCCCCTTCACCGCCTCATCAAGGCTGTGCTCGTCATCCACCAGTTTGAATTCCAGAAGGGCCGTCTTGCCGATCAGATTGATGGCCCGTTGGGGATCCTTGACCCCCGGGAGTTGTATGAGTATGCGATCCTTGCCCTGGGGTATGATTTCAGGTTCTGAAACGCCGAATTCATCCACCCTGTTGCGTATCGTCTCAAGACTCTGTTCCACGGCAAATTTTTCTATCGCTTCGATCTGCTTGTCATCGATTTTCAGATATACTTTTTCGCGTCCGTTCTCTATCTCTGAAGATTTGATCTCAAGGTTGGGGAAATTATCCTTTAACAGCTTCTTGAATATTGAGCTTGCCTCTTCATCAGGCAGTTCAAAGGATGCGAAAATTCCCTCTTCCGTATCAAGGTGTTTAAATCGTACCCTCTTTTCCATGAGGAGTTCTTTCAGATCGTTCGAGGTTCGTTCCATTGCACTCTCGACCGCCTTTTCGGTTTCCACCTCCATAACCAGGTGCATTCCTCCCTGGAGATCGAGTCCCAGGTGGATCTTGTCCGTATAGTCCTTCCAGAGGGAAGGCAGTTTCTGCGTGATAGAAGGCATGAGATAAAATAAGGCGACTGCGATAATGACAATCGTTATGATTCCCCGCACCTTGATGTTTTTATCAGACATGTGAATTCCTTTCGCCGTTGCTTATGGAGTTGCTTTTTGTATGACACCCGAAATGTGGGTTCTTGAAACCTTGACTTTAACCTTGTCGGCCACTTCCAGGGTTACGATCTGTTCGGTGATGGCGGCAATCTTTCCGTGGAGTCCGCCTACGGTGACGACCGTGTCCCCATGGGCAAGATTACTCAGCATGGCCTTCGTTTCTTTTTGCTTCTTCTGCTGGGGTCGTATAAGAAGAAAATAAAAAATTGCGAAGATGGCAACCATTACAATGATAAAGTTCAAATCTCCGCCAGGGGCCGCCCCTCCACCTGCTCCACCTGCTCCCATTGCGTATGCTATGCCTGTCATCTTATCCGTTCCTCCTTGCTTTTTTAATTGTTACAAGATTCCGTATATGACAATCGGTACATGAAATTTTCTCTGAAAGTCCTGTAATTGTCATGTTGTATCGCATCTTTAATCTTTTTCATCAGATTCATGAAGTATCTGATGTTATGGATGGTATTCAAAACAAGCCCCAAGATTTCACCGGCGATAAACAGATGCCGCAGATATGCCCGCGAGTAATTTCTGCAAGTGTAACAATCACACTCGCTGTCAAGAGGCAATCCATCCTCACGATAACGGGCGTTCCTTATAACAACTTTTCCATCACTTGTAAACAGCATTCCGTTGCGTGCGTTTCTTGTAGGCATTACACAATCAAACATGTCTATCCCGTGATACACCGATTCCACAATATCTTCCGGAAGGCCCACCCCCATCATGTATCGCGGTTTGTTTTCGGGCAGGAGGGGCGTGCATGCGGCGGTTATCTCACGCATGACTTCCTTGGGTTCCCCGACGCTCAATCCCCCCAGGGCATACCCGTCGAATCCGATGTCGATCAGCTCTTCGATGCCTCTCCTGCGCAGTGTCTCGTATTCTCCCCCCTGGGATATTCCGAAGAGTGCCTGGCGGCCGTCATCTTTCTTAGATTCCTTACATCTTTTAGCCCATCTAACCGTCATGTCAAGTGATTTCTCCGCGTAGGAGAAATCTGCGGGGTAGGACATGCATTCATCAAGGCACATCATAATATCGGAACCAAGTGCTTCCTGAATCTCCATGCATATCTCGGGGCTGATGAAGTGGCGCGAGCCGTCGATGTGCGACTGAAACGATGCACCTTCCTCTGTTATCTTTCTCAATGTCCCCAGGCTGTATATCTGAAATCCGCCGCTGTCGGTCAGGATGGGACGGTTCCAGTTCATAAATCTGTGCAGCCCTCCGAGGCTCCTGATCAGTTCATGTCCGGGTCTCAGATAGAGGTGATAGGTGTTCCCAAGCAGTATCTGAGCTTCCAGACCGCTTACCTGTTCGGGGGTGAGTCCCTTTACGGTTCCCTGAGTCCCCACGGGCATGAAGACGGGCGTATCCACCTCACCGTGAGGGGTCGCTATCTTCCCGAGACGCGCTTCCGATCCGCTGTCCTTGTGGAGCAGCGTGAAATCAAATTCATGATTCACGGATTTCTCTTCTTGAGGTCTGGTTTCTGTGTCCATGTAAACACCGTGTTACAACTTCGTATCAATACCAGCTACACCGGAGGCATTGCATCGTGCCGTTACCGTATCAGCATGCAATCGCCGTAGCTGTAAAATCTGAACTTCTCTTCGATGGCCTTTTCATAGGCCCTGTACATCAGGTCTTTACCCGCGAAGGCGCAAACAAGGAGGAAAAGCGAGGAGGCCGGCAGATGAAAATTTGTCAGTACCCTGTCCACGACCTTGAAACGGTATCCCGGATAAATGAAAAGATCGGTTCTGCCGCGTCCCTGCCTTACCATCCCATTCTGATCGGAGGCTGACTCCAGAGTCCGTATCGACGTCGTGCCCACGGCTACGATCCTTTCGGCACGGTTGATCTTTTCCGCAGCCTCTTCACCGATCTCGAAGGTTTCGCTTTCCATTCGATGATCTTCTACAATCTCTGTCTCAATGGACAGAAAGGTACCATATCCCACGTGCAGTGTCACCTGAGCGATGTCGATCCCTCGGCTTTTCAGTGTCTCAAAGGTTTTCTCGGAGAAGTGCAGACCGGCGGTTGGAGCGGCGACCGACCCGGGATTCTTCGCGTACACGGTCTGGTATCTCTGCAGGTCATGAGGATCTTTCGATTGTCCTTTCTTCCTCTTTATGTAGGGAGGCAGCGGTGCGCTTCCAAAGGTATCAAGAAAGGTATCGAATGTGCCTTCCGGATGGAAACGGACGATCCATTTCTTGTCTGAAATTCGTGCCACTATTTCGGCCCATGATCGGTCGTCGAAGGCTATCCGTGTGCCATCACCGACCCGTTTGGCGGGCCTCAACAGGACTTCCCATGTTTCGGGCGAATCCGTTTGTTCGAGCAGCAGCATCTCGATGGTGGCGCCGGTGGATTTTTTCCCGGAGATCTTTGCCGGGATTACCTTTGAATTGTTCACGACCAGGAGATCGTCCTTTTCGAGAAAATCGGGCAGTTCATAAAAATACCGGCATTCAAAGGTGCCACGGTCCCTGTCCACCACCATCATTCGTGAGTGGTCTCTTGCTTCAGACGGTTTCTGCGCTATTAATTCTTCCGGAAGATTGTAATAAAATTCATCTGTTTTCATGATAAGCCCGGGAAAATAACCAAAAAATACCCTCAAAGTCAACAGATATTTACATCCTCGGGTAGGGTATGAAGGTATCGTACATCGGTTGAAGCACCACAACGATTTGCGAGAAATCTCCGTTTACTATGAAAGATAGCAGTTGTTCGTTCGCTGAGGTGGGCCATGTGCCTTCTGCACGGTTTACGATCGGGCCGGATGCTTTTAGGGCAGTGTGTACCGAAGCTCAGCTTCTTCCGAGATAGACGAAAAGCAGGCCGATGATAACCGCTGTCAGTCCCAGTATCCGGAGGGTGTTGACGGGAACTTCTGTTACCTTCAAGAGATATGTCTTGATCTTCTCGGGAAAGGCGAAGTAGGGGAGACCTTCTATTATCAGAACCATACCTATGACGCAGAAGAAATATTTCATTGTTTGTCAGTTACCTTCTCTGTTCTTTTTGCCCTGTTCCATAGATCGTCCATCTCTTCCAGAGAAACATCGCGAGGTGACTTTCCCTGTTTCCTCAATGCCTCTTCGATAAACGAAAAGCGTGTCGAGAACGTATTCAAAGAAGACCTGAGGGCGTTTTCAGGGTCCACTTCAACGAATCTGCACAGGTTAACCAGCGAGAGGAACATGTCTCCCATCTCGTTTTCAATGCGGGCTTGCTTCCCGTCTGCAATGGCTTCCCTGAGCTCTTCCAGTTCTTCGTCGATCTTTTCCAGGACACCGTCCGTGTCTTCCCAGTCGAAACCCTCTCTGGATGCGCTCCCGGTTATCTTGTATGCCGCTGTGAGGGAGGGAAGGGAGCGGGGAACGCTCCGCAGGGCGGACGGTTTCCTCTTTTCCTTTCCGTTCTCACGTCCCTTTATGTCTTCCCAGTTTGCCCGGATTTCCTCGACATTATTGACTTCGACCGTCCCGAATACATGGGGATGACGGCGGATCATCTTTTCCGATATGTCATCCACCATGTCCGAGATAGTGAATTCGCTGTTTTCTTCCGATATTTTTGCCAGGAACAGTATCTGGAAGAGGACGTCTCCGAGTTCCTCCTTCAAATCATCCGGGGTCCCGTCGTTTATGGCGTCGATGACCTCGTATGCTTCGTCCAAAAGGTACCTTCCGACATCCTTTTTTGTTTGCTGCCGGTCCCACAGACATCCGTCCGGGGCCCGCAATCGTTCGATAATCGCGATGATTCTGCCGAAGCTATTCTTCTGTTGGTCTCTCAAGCGGCCATTGCCCCCTTTCCTTGAGGACATCACGGTAGACCGCAAGTGCTTCGTTTACCGTCGGCATCCCCGCATAGCTGGCAAGCTGAAAGAACATCTCCGTCAGTTTTATCGGATCGCAGCCGACATTCAAAGCCGCGTTGACATGGAGTCTCAATTCTTCTCCGGCCCGAAGTGCGGCCAGCATGGCGCACGCGACCATCTGCCGTTCGGGCAGTGTCAGGACGGTCCTGGAATACAGGTTTCCCGTTATAAATCTGGAGAAATCATTTGCGAGTTCCCGGTCGAATTCTTTCCACATCAGATAGGGCGGATCCATCTTTATGCCGCCGTCGAAGAGCTTTTTCGCTGTCTCACGAGTTTTTTCATTTGTTGCGTTCATCCTGTTCTCCCTTGGTTTTATTTTGTCAGGTAGATATCTCTATCCCTGTCCTGAAAATATACGTAATGATATGATCCCTTGTGCATGGTTTCGAAGATTTCCTCTCCCTTTTTCCTGCATGCGGGGCAACTCTGACCGGGGACCATGACGGCGAAGATCCGGTTGCCGGTACTTGCTTCCGAACTGATTGTTACCAGACCTCCGCATTCGTCGCAGACGCGGACCGTCTCTTGCTGATGTTCGCTGATCCCGTCCGTATCATAGAAGATACTCTTGTCGCGGCGCAGGGACTCTGCACCCTTTATCATATCGGCCCTTCGGGACTCGCGATGCCTCCACAGGTCATAGATGTATGAAACCGTCTGTTCGATCTGCTGACCTGTTCGAGGTGTCTGCCGTATGGATTCTGGATTATAATCCGGTTCGGTGACGTGACTGTAGTCTATGCCGGCCATGGCGAGGATGATGCCCACGTTGATGTAGGGTAGGGCGGTCTCTATGGAATATCCTCCCTCAAGCACCGCTATGTCGGGGGACAGCCGGTCATTGAGAAGGGCATAGCCCTGGGCGGAGAAGGACATGTTGGTTATGGGATCACTGTAGTGGTTGTCCTGCCCCGCCGAATTGATAATCAGATCCGGCTTGAAGTCATCCAGTATGGGGAGGATCAGGTTGTCCAGCGTGTACAGAAAGCCCTCGTCCGAGGTGTTGGGCGGGAGCGGTACGTTTATCGTGTACCCAAGGGCGTTCGGACCTCCGAATTCATTTGGGAATCCGGTACCGGGATAGAGCGTTCGTCCGTCCTGATGTATCGATATGAACAGGGTATCCGGATCATTCCAGAATATATCCTGCGTGCCGTCACCGTGGTGGCAGTCGGTGTCGACGATGGCGATCTTCCGGTGACCGTAGGCATGCCTGATATATTCGATCATGATCGCTTCGATGTTGATATTACAGAATCCCCTGGCACCGTGTACGATCCGCATGGCGTGATGTCCGGGTGGGCGGACAAGGGCGAAGGCATTGTCGACCTTCTTCTGCATCACCTTTTCGGCGGCGGTTATGGCTCCTCCGGCTGAGATGAGGTGAGACTGCGTGATTACGTTCCGTGCTTCGGGCACGCAGATATGAATGCGGTTTATGTCCTGGATCGTGGCAAGGCCGGGCTTGAATTCAACGATATTATCCAGGTCGAGCAGACCCTCTTCAAATACCTGGTCCTGCGTGTAGAGGAGGCGTTCCTCCCGTTCCGGATGTGTCGGTGATATAGCCCAGTCAAAGGCGGGGAAAAATATCAGTCCGGTTTTTTTCTCACTGTGTGACATGGGGCGCCTCCCTTCGGAATCCCGCGATCAATCCCGGTTTTACCTGGGCCTTGATCCGTATGTTCTTACCGGCAGAAAATCCCATCCCCCGTACCATGTTGAAGACCTGGTCCTCTATGATTTCTATATCGAGATCGTCTTTCTGTGCCCCCATCCTCAGAGCCCTTTCACGCAGTTTATCCGTACAGATGCCGATCGCCTCATCCCGTGTGAATCCCCGGGGTATGGAGGTCTGTATGCCCTCTTCAGCGATGATCATCTCTCTCTTTTCGGTATCGGCGAGGAGGGTCAGTTCGGTCGTTGTCCGTGCGAGTGCGGCGCCTATCGCATTGGCGACATCCGCGTGTTCCGGGATACTGGAGGGAAATCCCAGCATCTTGTCCAGGTACGGTGCCATCGGCCTGGCCGGTCCTCCCACGATATACACCACCTCCGGCTTGATCTTTTTGCCTTCAAAGATTTCATGGACGGTATAGACGGGTTTATTGTTGATGTCTCGAAGCATCTCGTTTACCGCGGCTATGATCTTCCCGCAGGCAAGTTCGAATATCTCTTTTGCCATCTCCTCGATGGAGCAGTTCTTGACGTCGGCAATCTCTTTTACGGCTCTGAACGCCTTCTCCCGATCTCCGATATCGGTCAGGCCGAGTGCTATCATGGCATCTGTCGGTGTGGGGGAGGGTCCCCCGAATGCCGCCGCCGGTCCGTCCCTCTCGGGCCCTATGACAAGGTGACCATCATCATATCTGATCCTGCTGTCTCCCCCGATCCCGATGGACCGTGTCAGGAGCCCTCTGATAAGCGTTTTGTGTCCCTCTATGGTTACGCCCAGGGGCTCAAGGAGCGGGGTCCCATCCGCGAAGATCGCTATATCCGTTGTCGTTCCGCCTATGTCCAGAGCGACAGCGTCCTTGCTGTCGTTGATCATGCTGAGGATGCCCATAATGCTGGCTGCGGGTCCGGAAAGGATCGATCCGACGGGATACCCGGCCGACTGGCTGATGCTGGATGTTCCTCCATCCGCCTTCAGTATGTAGATGGGAGCGGTTATGTTTTCATGCTTCACGTATTCCATGACACTTTTAACAAAGGCGTTGTATGTGTCCCATATGGCGGCGTTGAGGTAGGTTGTTGCTATACGCCTCGGGAAGTTCAGGTTTCCCGACATGAGGTGTCCGAACGATAGGTGTTTGAACGTATTATTGATGATATCCGCTATCTCGGTTTCCAGACCGGGATTTCGGGTGGAAAACTTTCCGACGATCCCCACGTGATGAATCCCATCTTCCTTAAAGGTATCCACGATGCGGGAAATTTCCCTTCTGTCCGTTCCGGCGACCCTGACCCCTCGATGGTTTACATAACCGGATATGAAATGTGTGTCTTTGTTGATCCTGAGCATTTCATGGGAGAGGCCGGGACCGGCGGCCAGGATCATTCCCACCCTGTCCGTTTTGCCCTGTACGATAGCGTTGGTTGATATGGTGGTACTGAGGACGATTTTTTCCAGTTTGTGAGGATCTTCACCGCCGAAGACCTTTTCGGTGGCTTCCATGAGTGATCGTATCAGGCTTTCCTGATCGGTTATGACCTTTGCTTTTTTCCTAATCTTGTAACCATCCAGCAAAACCGCATCAGTATGTGTTCCTCCGACATCAATCCCTATGATCATGATTTTCCCTCGGCATATGTATTCAGTAAAAATGACTACCACATGAACCGGTGGCAGTCAATCTACGACGACTTTCTCGTTAATGCAATATAATAATGCCGCCACCCGTCCGGAGCAGACAAAAAGAGGGGTTTCCCAAATGGCGGAACAATACCAGCAAAAAAGTGCAGCAAGGACGGCCTGTTGAGCGAAATTGTGTTTGACTTACCAGGCGAAATTAATTAGATTTTCCGATATGAAATTTAACTGGATGAAGATCTATCAGAACAGACTGGTCGATGCCGACACCGCCCTACAGAAGATACGGAGAGGGTCTCGAATCTTCATCGGTTCCGCCTGCGGTGAACCCCAGGTCCTTGTGAAAACACTTATCGATAACGCCCCCAATCTGACAGACACGGAGATAATTCATTTCCTGGACATCGGGGATGCTTCCTACACGGATGAACGATTCAGTGAACACTTCCGCCATAATGCGCTCTTCATAGGTGCCAGCACCAGAAAGGCGATCCGTGAGGGAAGAGCGGACTACACACCCGTCTTTCTTTCCGAAATACCGTTGTTAATGCTGAGGGGAAGGGTGCATATCGATACCGCATTGATAATGGTCTCGCCCCCGGATAAGAACGGATATGTAAGCCTTGGTGTTTCTGTTGATATTACCAAAACGGCAACCGAAGTAGCCGATTATGTCATAGCGGAAGTAAATCCCCATATGCCACGGACCCTTGGTGACAGTTTCATCCATGTAAGCCAGATCGATGCATTCGTGGAAAGCGACACCCAGATCCTGGAATTCAAGCCAAGTCCCCCGAGAGATACGACAAAGGAGATAGCAAAGTATACGGTGGACCTCATAGAGAACGGATCCACCATTCAGACGGGTGTGGGCAGGATACCGAGTGCGCTTTTCCCCTACCTTCGCAACAAAAAAGATCTGGGCGTTCATACCGAGGTATTTACGGAAGGGATCATAGAACTGATCGAGGCCGGTGTAATAACCTGTAAGAAAAAGACGCTCCATCCCGGGAAAATAATCTCAAGTTTTTGCATGGGTACCAAGTGCCTGTACAACTATATCCATAATAATCCTTTCTTTGAGTTTCACCCCGCCCATTATGTTAATAATCCGGTTGTCATTGCACAGAATGACAAGATGGTATCCATCAATGCCGCCCTTACCGTGGATCTTACCGGTCAGGTGTCTTCGGATTCTTTGGGTTTCCAGTTCTATAGCGGTATCGGGGGGCAGGTCGATTTTGTCCGCGGATCGGCTATGTCAAAGGGTGGCAAATCGATCATCGTCCTGCCATCGGTAACGGACGATGGGAAGGAATCACGGATAGTCCCGAACCTGCAAAGGGGAGGAGGAGTCGTATTGACCAGGGGTGATATCCACTATGTGGTTACGGAATATGGTGTGGCATACCTGCACGGCAAGTCCATCAGGGACAGGGCGCTCACCCTCATCAATATTGCTCATCCCGACTTTCGGGAAGAGCTGCTTGAAGCCGCAAAAGAACAGGGATACGTATTCAAGGACCAGCTCTTGCCGGTCGTTCTGTACCCGGAACAGTATGAAACCTATTTCAAAGACAAGATGGACCAGGAAATATTCTTCCGCCCTGTCAAACCGACGGACGAGAGGAGTATGCAGGACCTCTTTTATGCCCTCCCCGAACAGGATGTGTTTACCAGATACTTTACCCAGCTCAAATCCCTGCCTCACAGGGCTGCTCAGCCGCTGGTGGCTATCGATTACATGGATAAAATGGCCATTGTCGGTGTTACGGGAAAGGAAGAACCGGAGAGTAAAGAGCGCATCATCGCCATCGGCAGTTACAGCAGAGATCCGAGCAGAAACCTCGCCGACGTGGCGTTTATTACTCATGCCAAATGGCAAAACAGGGGCATCGGTACCTTTCTGCTCAAGTATCTCATCCAGATTGCCATGGAACATAATATCGCAGGCTTTACCGCCGACGTCCTCAGCTATAACACCCACATGCTGCGGGTCTTTCAGAATGCCGGCTACGTGCTGGAAACCAGGATGGAAGACAGTGTATACGAATTAAAATTACTGTTTGACAAAGCCTCACCTCATTCAACATAAGACGGACCGCTCTATTCGAAAACATCAATAAATACCATCATAATCGTATCAGTTAATCATAACATAACTGAATTATTCGAATATCTGCTGGGGATTCAGGGCCACAGGACTGATTCCTTGACAAATCCGGGCAATGGAGATATATCCCCGCCCCCGTATTAAAAAATCCTGGATAACCTCAATGAGTTGCCGGAGATTGTATCCGGGCTGACAGATCCGGGAGTATGCGGGCAGGGATTTTTAATAGTAAGAAACAGTTGGGGGGATACGAAGAATTTCGCCGAACCGCCTGTTGGAGTACGTGGATATCACGTATCCGCCTTTGGCTGGGATGTGGCGATGTTACGCAGGTGTAGCAAGGAACTTAAAAAAGGAAGATCGCAGGATTGCTCCAATTCATCATTTTGATGAAAGGCGTCACTGTGTTATCGATATGCGTTGTAATCCGGTATGAGCGGTTTACATCTCAAACCGCTGCCGGAGACGGACATACGTGGTTTGTGTAAATCGCCATAAGCAGTGTCATATCTCTGTAAGTTTCATCTGTATTTCTTCTTAACCCTTTTTCATGGGCTCAATATCCTCACGGTATGGTTGAATTCCGGAAGCTTTGCCGTTTGAACGGCGATGTGTTGTTCCGGTTTTGCGCCTTCTCCATACCAACCGCAACCGTGACAACAAAGGAGAATGGGTTCGTACGGCGGATAGCATGGCGTATGTCGTGATTGGATCGGGAATATCGGATGGATAAAGAAATTGTTGTTTTTGGAGACGCTCATTATTCAAAAAACTGGGATACCATTGAAACATGTCTGAAAGGCTACCCCCTCTCTGCGGATTCGTTTTTGAATCCCAACCGTGAACTGAAACATTTCATCGACAGGGTCAACAGATCTTCGGAAGTGGGTATGGTGGTCAATAACGGTGATTCGGTGGATTACCATTATGATGACTACAGAACCTTCACACAGATCGTAAGAAGGCAGGCCGACCATAATAGAACGTCCAACTGGGTCCACTTCAATGCCGTCTTGAAACAGCTCGACAAGCCGTACGCAGCAGTTCTGGGAAACCACGATTATCGAAAGGAACCCTACAATTACCATTTATGGGG
Organism: Syntrophales bacterium; assembly: GCA_036825195.1. Lineage (GTDB taxonomy): Bacteria > Desulfobacterota > Syntrophia > Syntrophales > UBA2210 > UBA2210. Next base: position 1,222 of record DAISYQ010000047.1, on the reverse strand, counting down.
AACCAACCATGTCAATCTTCCCTCGGGGGAAAGGAAACCGATTAAGAAGAAGATCGGACACCATTCTTTCCGGGGTCCTCTGGAACTGTCTTCACTCGCGGTTGATCTCAAAGAATTCGATTCCCCTGCAGACTGTTCGAGCTATGAAAAGGCAAAATCACTGATCTTCGGAAAGTATAATTGTATCTTCCTGAATAATGGTCCCGATGCCATTGTTCGATGGAGAAACTTTTTCAGGTATATGAGCAAAAATCTGCTGCCGCCGGCCCTTTCCTTTGATCTGGACGGGCTGAACAGGCGCGATCTTGCCTATGTGCGGTTATGCCTTTCCAAGAGAAGTGGCGAACACTTCCTGATTTTTCAACACGGTCCCCTCATCAACTCGAACGGCAACGGCACCCGCAACAAGACGTATCAACTGACAACCACCGATCTCAGCACGTCGGCGGCACGGCAGAACATTGCCCTCAGCACGATCCTGCGCGGCGGCGGAGACCTGTTGAAAATACTGAGGCAGACCAGCAATAACGTGACCATAGTCTGCTCGCACACCCATACGGCGAAGTACTTCCTGATTCATAAATCCTCACTGATCGCCCGGGAAGTCTCCTCGGACGAATTGAATTATGAAAAGGACAATCCTTCCTACATAAAACAGATCACCACGTTACCCCTGGGTGTCGTATCCAGAAGACGCGGCGGGTTTAAGACGGGGTTTCTGAGAATCAGTGATCATGGGTTCGAGGAAATTGTTTTAAATAGTTTTGATAGACCTATATAACGTTGATCCGTGGTTGCACGAAGACCATTGGTTCGGTGAGAATACGACCCTGACCCTTCTCAGGGAGCCGTAAGCCGTATTTTTGAGAGGCTATCCCTCATGAATGGGAATGAAAAGATGATTCACCAGAAATTTTCAATCGGCATTTGCCTTGGCGCGTCAACCATTTCTCTTGTCAAGATACCCCGCTACCCGGCAGGCCGGAGTCACGATGCGATCAATGACGTTCAGAGCTGGTCCGTACCCCATGAAGGCAACCCACGGAAAACACTGCTCGCACTGCTGGAAAAAGCCCGGGTAACCCCCGACGATTCCGTCGCCGTCACCGGACGAAGATTTAAAGATACCCTGGATCTGACCTCGATTACGGAGCCGGAAGCGGTTGAACTCGCGTACCGGGCGATCCGGCCCTCCATCGGTGCCCCCTGTTCCGCGATTGTA
>DAISYQ010000046.1:0-23515 GCA_036825195.1 Syntrophales bacterium | reverse complement strand
GTAGTCGAAAAGATCAGAGATCACTTTGCGAGCAAGTACGACGTTATTGACATCGACGGCGTGCGTGTCCAGTTCGAAGACGGGTGGGGACTCGTAAGGGCGTCAAATACCCAGCCTGTCCTGGTCTTGCGTTTCGAATCAAAGACAGAAGAGGGTCTCCTGGTTATACGGACTGTCGTAGAAGGTGTTCTGAAGGATGTCATGTGCTGATGGAAGGCTTACGTTTGACCGATAGGTAAGGCCGGATCCTCAACCGCCTGATACCAGCATAATCCTCAAATCCATTACATTTGTCAGGGTTGGCCCGGTAATCAGGAGATCTCCGGTTGCTTCGAAAAAATGATAGGAGTCATTGTTTCTGAGGTACCCGGCCGCATCATACCCCCTTTTTCTTCCATTGCCCACGGTTGTACCGTCCGCTATCGCTCCTGCAGCATCCGTGGGGCCGTCCGTTCCATCCGTGCCTCCGCTCAGGAACGTTACCCCTTCAAGTCCGTCTATCTCCATGGCTGCGGCAAGTACGAATTCCATATTCCTCCCGCCGAGACCATCACCGTGGATGGTCACCGTCGTTTCACCTCCGGAGATGACACATCCCGGGGGTTGTACAGGATTTCCTGATTTCACCATCTCTTTGGCAATGGCCGCATGAACCTTTGCGACATCTCTCGTCTCTCCTTCTATGGATGATGAGAGGATCAGGGTGTTATAACCAAATTCAACGGCCTTCTGCTTCGCTGCAAAGACGGAGAGGGCACAACTGCCTATGATAAGGGCAAAAGTCTTGTCAAACACCGGATTCCCCGGTTTGGGAGTATCAGGCACGTTCCCCTGAACACCGTTTTTGAGATGCGTGATCACCGGAAGGGGGAGCTTTTCCTCGAGATCGTATTTATTCACTATCGCCATGCAATCTCGGAAGGTACTCCTGTCGGGAACCGTCGGACCGGATGCTATCACGTCAAGATCGTCACCGGTGACGTCCGACAGTATCAGGGTAACGAGTGTTGCGGGAAAGGCCGCCTCTGCGAGTCTTCCGCCCTTTATACCGGAGATGTGTTTCCGTATGGTGTTGATTTCATGTATATCGGCTCCGCAGTCCAGAAGGGCCTGGGTTGTGTCCTGCTTATCGCCAAGGGCAATCCCGCCGGCAGGCATGGGCAGGAGTGCCGATCCTCCGCCCGATATGACACACAGGACGAGGTCCTTTTCGCCTGTCTCTTCAAGGAGATTCAGTATGCGCTCGGAGCCGTGGACACCCGATTCGTCGGGTATGGGATGCCCTGCCTCCGTTACAGAAACAATATCCAGGTCAAGACCATAGCCGTATTTTGTTGTTATCGCCCCTTCTGTTATAGATGAACCGAGGATCCCTTCGAGGGCGGATGCCATGCTTGTAGCTGCCTTGCCGGCGCCGATGACCAAGATCCTGTCGAATGCACCTAGATCGTACTTCCTGCCACCGATCACCAAGCACTTCCCGTTGAGGTTCACGGCGCGTCTGATAGCCTCACCCGGGTCTGCCGCCTTCAGACCGGCATCAAAGATCTCTCTGATATCCGAACGAGGGTTTCTCATGATATCCCACCGCTTTCTGGTGCACTGTTTGTCCAACCGATCTCAGTTTCTATGATTCTGTCTTCTTGGTAACTTCGCTTTTGATCCTGTCTACGGCGTCCCTGAGTGCCGAAAACACATTTTCTCTGAAATCGCCCGCAACTACGACCAGCATGACGTCATCGCCGGGGGAAAGCATTCCTTCCTGAACCTCAACGAGTACCTCGATAATCCCCGGACGCCGTTTTATTTCCGATATAATTTCCCTCAGTCGATCATAGTCCGCCTTTACCAGCAACTCACTGACGGGTCTGCCGTCTCGGGAGGTGTTTCGTACTACACCGTTGTGACACAGTATCATTCCCGCCTTCTTGTAATCGGGGTGAGATTTAACTTTTCGTATCATATCTGTCAGGTCCATCGTTACCTCTCTTTCTGTAATGAACTTTCTACCATATAAAATCTACATAAATCAATTGAACCCTTGACTGTAATGAACTGCTGTGCGAAAAAGGCAATCATGTACCAGAGAAGACGATCAGGAAAACGCCAGAGAAATCTCCAGAAAATGGGGGATTTTCTGGAGACGATCCTCAAGAGGAAAAAGATACTCCTGGATCTTATCGATTATCGTATTCTGGATGTCTGGAAAAGATCGGTCGGTCCGCAGATATCGGCAAATACAAATCCATTCAAATTCAAGAACAATACGTTATTTGTACATGTCTCGTCCCCTGCATGGATGCAGCAGCTTCGATTTATGAAACAGGAGATCATGGACAAGGTCAATCTCGAATGGGAAAAGGAAGAAATAAAAAACATCTATTTCTCGATAGGAGACATACATCACACCCCTGTCAAGACAGCCGAGCACCACATCGATTTCACCCGGTATCCATTAAAAGAGCGCGATAAAAGACTTATCAGAGAAAATCTTTCACAGATAGGCGATGAAGAACTGAAGGGTATCTTAGAAAGGGTCATGAAGAAAGAGATCGTCAAACGCAGGATGAACGACTGAAAGACACCCCGTCAAGAATGTTGTCCATCTCCTCTGAATACCTGCCGTCGCTTCCGTAGATAAAGAGCGGAGGCAGTATTTCCAGTTCCTCGCCGGCGTTCTTAACGCCTTCTGTCAGAATAAACGCCGCTCCCGACGCACGGTTCGAATATACGATGCGTAGCCTTTTCGGCTCCATTCCATTCTTACGCATCCGTGCGATCAGATTAACGCCCCTTGCAGCGGGGTAAATGATATATACGTATCCGAGGTCTTTCAACAAATACTTAGCTGAATGAAGAAAATCATCGATTGTGCCGCTGATCTCATGTCGTGCAACGGCCCTTTCGGTATCAGGATTTATTTTTCCCGAGTTCAATCTCCGGTACGGCGGATTAAACACCGCCACGTCAAAAGACTGGTGATCGAAGAGTTGTTCAACTTTTTTAACATCTCCTTGAAATATCTTGATTCTGTCTTCAAGGCCGTTCAGTTCCATATTTCTTCCAGCCATATCGGCCAGATCCTTTTGTATCTCCACATTGGATATGGTCACTTCCGGGAATCTGAGTGCCAGGATCATGGATATAATACCGCTCCCGGTTCCCAGCTCGACGACATGGCTATCCTTTTTCAGGGTGACAAAGTGCGCCAGAAGCACCGAGTCGACGGAGAATCGGTATCCTTTTTTCTTCTGCAGGATCTTCAGAATGCCATGGAAAAGATAATCCATCGTTTCATCATCACGTTTCAACCCGAAATATTCATTTTCCATACAGAATTCTCCTTAGAAGACAGCTCTCTTCACCCGACAATAGCTGATATTCTGCTGAATACTAACGGCACGCAGATAACAAGTCAAGCGACGAAAAAGCAGAGTAAAAGCTAACGGCAGGGGTCGTGTAATGTGAATAATATCTTCAACTATAGATAATTACTTGACAAATAATCTTTAAGATGTATTGTTCCCCTGTGTGCTGTGTGGAAAATCTCTTTGTTTGAAAATGGGTGACAGTTTTATACGGGTTCGGTCAGAGGTCAATCCTCCAGATTAAAGTAATTATATCATCTTGATAGGTAAATATATGCAGCTCGAAGAATGGATCGTCGTCGTTTTGGGTATAGTCTGTATCGTACTTTTCCTGCTCTTGTGCTACGCAAAGAGAAAGATCGCCCTTCAATCGGAAGCTCTTGAACACCTTGACAAACAGAAACGTTCACAGTCGGTCCGATACGGAAAGCTCACCGAGCAGTTCATGCCCTTTCTGGAGTCCTATCCCTATGATTCTCATGACTTCAGATTTCTGGGCACCCCTATCGACGGTGTTCAGTTCACCGAAGATTCCGTTGTTCTTATTGAATTCAAGACAGCGGATTCCCAGCTCTCAAATCGGCAACGGGCCATACAGAAAATCGTCGATGAGGGAGCCGTTCGGTTTGAAATCCACAGGATATCCTGATCACTGCATCTCGACTGAAAGATGTCTCATTTGCGGAAAATCAGTCGTTAAGCAGTAACAACATGAGCCACGGCATCGCGGGACGGTGACAATAATGGATTCTACCCGTGCCCCATATCAGAGAGCCAACATCATCGACGATCAGATTTCCGCAATCGACAACTATGCCGCTGACAAAGTCGAATGTCCCGCCGCTTTCTACGGTCAGATCCGAACAGTTTAGATCGAGCGTCGAGCCGTTTATGGTTAACGTGGCACCGTCGTGGATAATCAGACCTCCGGCAAAAGCCGATGGATTGCCGGCCAATAAAACTGCTAAAAAGAAGACAAACATCATACATAAACCCGGTCTTCTCATGATTATCTCTCCCTATTGTAATATTCATTCACTTTTCTTGGTGCCATGAAAAGCGTGCTTTCACGGCACCAAGAAAGACAATACATAACACAAGTTCCTGAAGTTGATTCTGATCTCTATCTCACAGTGTTTTACCTGATGAATTGTCATGAGAGACGGCCTTAAGCTCCTTCTCGAGATCGATTATCTTGGTAGACAACTGTTCAATTACCTTCTGCTGTTCTTGGGTTACCTTAGCGAGCACCGCCACGACATCCATAGTACTCAAGGATTTCCGACTGTTTGTCGCCACAAGGTCCGGGACCTCCTCGGCGATAAAACCGACGGATTCTTCGTCAGGGTTGATCTTGTAGTTAAATCTCACCGGACGAAGCTCTTTCAGGGTATTCATAGCATCCTGCACCAGAAGGGGATGAATATTCTCCTTGTAGTCTCTGCTGCTTCCCAGTTCGAGATTTCCTTCTATAAGTGCATTCCCCTCTACATGCAACGTTGCCTCAGGTGTCTTAGTGTAGCTTTCGAACCCGATACCAATCCTACCCTCATTATCAACTTTTTTGAGGCAGAGAGTGTTACTTGGAGTACCAGGTATAATCCGAAACGGGAGTAAGGATCCATTTGTTACGTCGCGGACAAAGAAGTTGGTTTCATTGCCTGCCACATCCCACTTCTGAGGTGCCCACCCGGAGCTTCCATCCTGATCGAGCCGAACAGTGGGTGTGTCCCCATCCGCTATATGTAATTCAACAACAGGCAGTGACGTCCCGAGACCAACGCGGCCGTAGTCTTCGATATAGAGGGAGTTGGCAGGGGCTCCGGCCTCGATTCTGAAAGGCATAACTCCTGCTGTTGAATCTTCGACGCCAAAGTAACTTCCCCCTCCGTTTGTCGAATCGTTGATGATAATCCGCCAGTCGTTGCTGGGAAATGAACCGGAGTTGCTGGTGTCGTAAAAGTTAATTCGCAGGTTGTTCTCCTTGAGTCTGATCGTGTCGTAGCCGAAGCTCTCTCCATTGACGGCATCGATTCCGACGGCGAGGCTTCCCGAGATGATAACGTTTTGCGAAAAAACCTGATCCGCGTAAGCCGACGTGGTTATACAATCCATGAACTTCGCGAAGGTGGAAATAATTCCCGAAAAGATATCATCCAGAAAACTTCTTTCCATACTGTCGGTGGAAAGAATAGAGCTGCCCGTGACATAGACCGTGCCGGACTGCCGCCACGGCCGGGTGAGCGGCGCCTGCTGCTGGGGATCTTCCCTCATCCGGTTGCGCTCACCGAAACCGACCCGCACTTCGTAGGTATAGAGGCCTTCCTGCGCTCCCGCAGGCGGAGTCCATGTGATCGAATCTCCCTCGCTGCTCTGTTCCCCGATTACCTCCCCCTGCGGATCGGCGACTCGGAGCATCATGAATGTGACCCCGGGAGTTGCCGGTGTTACGATGATACTGCCTATGCCCACCTCCACACTGGCGGCCTGTTCGGCGGATACTGTCATTGCCGTGCCGAGGTGTACAAAAAGCATAAAGAAGAAGATGATGAAAATAAAGTTGTTACGTAAAAGTTTCGTGAACGACAACCGGGCAGACGCACTCATGGTATGTTCCTTTCTTGCAGTGATATTTTATAGGTATACTTGATACTTCGCTTTTTTGCTTGGAATTATAGGTAAGACAACACTGTTCGTCAATCAAAACTATATCACCATAACGACTTTTGTTCTGGTCATGAAAGAATATATTATTACGGATACATATGCACTATTTCAGATGAAAGACATGAAACCTCACATAAAATTATCGCTACGATTTTACCTATTCCATATCAAGGAATTATCATGATATTCTTGTTTATATACCACAGTATTACGGTTATGATTGTTTACATATAGGAGAAATTTTACGGTGAAAGTATAAAGGAAAATGATCTAATATACTATTTGCATTATAGAGTTGAGAGATTCAACCCGTAAGGAGTTGTGTACGATGTTGAAAAAGAAATATCAGTTGTTTTCATTGCTGTTCGTCGTCTTACTGATAGCAATACCTGCCAATAGTTATGCTCAGGACGCTCAGAAGGATGATGAATATTACAATAAAATCGGAATGGGCTATTTCAATAAGGGTTTCCACAATGATTTGCCGAGAAACGACAGCGAGGAGGCATCGAACCATTTTGAACGCGCTATAGCAGCCTTCAAAATGGCGATCGCCATAAACAAAGACTGTATACAGGCCCACCGGAATCTGGCGAGGGTATACTACGTTCAGAAAAGGTATGAAGAGGCTGCCGAACAGTACCGGAATGTCACAGCCCTGAACCCTACGGACATTGACGCCTATGTCGTCACCGCACTGGCCTACACCAAGGCACTGCAATATGACGAAGCAATTGAACAACTGAACATAGCCAAGACCCTTACGGATGATAAGAAGATTGTCCTGCAATTGGACGAATATATAAACAGGATAGCGGAAGAAAAACGGCTGAGATAGCAAGCGAAAAGGAAGTTATTCATGGGTAGTCGACTTGGCGGGAAATACTTTTTCATACTGGCCCTGTCTTTTTGTAACCTCTTTGTCTGCTTTTGTTTCTCCGCTCAATCCGGTGATCCCTATTACAGCTCAAAGAATGACCGAATCTTCTGGTTTATCCAAATGGCCGATATCCATATCGGAGCCCGGGGAACCCAGGACAGTCAAAACCTGCAATGGATTGTTACGGATGCCAAAGATATCATAGGACCCACTTTTATCGTCGCAAGCGGAGACTTAACCGATTCGACCGATGGCAATATTCTCGGTTATCCCGATGGTCCCCATCAGGAAGAATGGAATGAGTACCGGGCAATACTGAACCAGGCCGGTATGGACGCAAACTTCTATTACGACATTCCGGGTAATCATGAAGCATATAACGACCGATTTTTTTCCTACTATCGTGCGAACTCCATCCAGGGCCAGGCAACCGGGCAAACTCAGATTTCATGGACTCGGGAGTTTGGTTTCGGAACGTATCATTTTCTCGGTGTCAATACAGCCGACAACACTGGTGCGCCATTCAGCCTCTTTTTTCCATGGGGTGACCACGCCGGTTTGGATGACAATGAACTTACCTTCATTCAAACAGCATTGGAAGGGCATAAGGATGCCGATGTTACCCTGCTATTCGGTCACCATCCGGTAACGGATACCGGCTATTCGACCGATACCTGGCTCTTTTACGGCCAGGAACGGTTCATCGGTTACCTTGATTTATACGAGGCGTCATTATACGGATACGGACACACTCACAGACTCGGGAAGGACATCTTCTCTGGTAATTCTTACACGGGATTCATGGAGGGGGACGGGATCTATTATTTCAATATAGCATCTCTGGGAAAATCTACTGAAAATCAGTACAGCATCATTGCAGTAGATTGTAATGGGATATCGATACTTACCACCAGTATCGATACGTGGCCGGCAGTTTTGATAACCGCTCCTCTCAATAAGGACTTTGGGGGAGCCGTGAATCCTTACGCCTATGATGTCCCGAGATTGAAGAGGAACCCCGTAAGGGCACTGGTCTTTGATTCGAATACGGTAACGGAGGTGTCCTACCGGGTTGACGGTGCAGGATACTGGAATCTCATGGGTCAGGTATCCGGGAACCAGCATCTGTGGGAGGCTCTATGGGATGCCTCTGCCCTGTCGGTAGGCGAGCACTCTATTGAGGTACGGGCTGTTTCCACCTCGGGCACCAGTACAGATTCTATTATGTTCAACGTCATTCATCCCGTTGTGCTTCCCTGGATACCACTACTGCTACTACACGAATAACATACAGACTATCCCTGATTAAACAAAAACTCAGAGACGGTTAATCCAAAAGGAGGTTCAGTATCGACGGGATTGCCTTTGTGCCTGTTACCTTCAAGAACGCACCCGCACTGGTTACACTCCCCTGTTCGTCGGATACGATCACGGCATAGGTTGCCTGGTCAGACGGTCGTACATTCATGATCGTTAATGCGGCATCATTCTCTCCCATGATCGGAATCCCGTCTTTCAGCCATGTGAATTGGGCCTCCGGCGTTCCATAGGCGACTACTTCGAATGTCGCCGTTTCGCCGTGTCCCACTGACTGATCGGTCGGCTGTTCTGCAATACTCGGGTGTCCCACTGTTTTATGTGTTTCATAAAGGAACCGTTGCAATGCGGGTATATTCTTACGCGGACTCAGATAATAGGGAACGCCGATTGTGGGAATAGTGTCAGAGATGCTCCAAAACTCGGGTACCGGCGGGGGTTGGCTGGGATCGGGCCCCAGATAGTAGGAGTAATCGGTCAGATCCGCCGTTCCGTTCGGTTCGATTCCATCCGCTTCGGTATTGTTCCCGTATTGAAAATGGCCCGTGCCTTTTAGGGAATACCCATCACCTACCAGAATAGACCAGGAACCTTCGAAAGTCTCGTTACCAACAATATTCTGCCTGTCCCCGAGATCATCGGTCATGTTGAACCCGTAGAGTTCGGCACGGTTGCGGAAAAAGGTACTGAGGGGTCCGTTGGCCCCGTGCGAGTTATCAATCCATATGTGTTTGCACACATTGCCTTCGAAGAGATTCCCGTACGGGTAATTGCCATGACCTGTGATGTCGGAGGATATCTCCGAAGGGATTTCGGTGCGCTCTGGTTCGGTTGAGTAATTATAGCCGAAGACATTGCCGTTGGCCCCCGCCTGGACCAGCATGGAATGGCGGAGATGTTTGAATATGTTGTCCTGTATGAGACATTCCCCGCTCTTATACTGTATCTTGACACCGTACCCCGATCCGCCCCCGTCGTACTCATGCGCGTCGTGCAGATAACAGCCGATCACCTCGATCTGGGTGCTCCCTGAAATGTCCACATGCGCTCCGAAGGCGTATGAGCTTTCAACGCCCCTTACCCAGCAGCGTGCCGCATAGGTGAAAGAGATGGTATATGCATTGTCCCGCTGTACAGACGTTCCCGTCAGTTGTCTACTTACCATCAGATTCTCTATCCCCACCTCCGTAATCGGGGTAATCTTTCTGATTTCAGGGTGCAAATCAGCCTCATAAGTGATCCTCAGTGAGCTGCCGATCGTCAGGATATTTTCCGAAACATCGGTGATTCTGACGATCTGGCCTACCACATGAGAGGCCCAATCACTTGCTTCCCACGAGGGATCGTTTTCCTCTCTTATTTCGGCATAGTCTCCGGTGTGAAAGATGCTCCCATCGGCGACCTCGATGGTGGAGGAATGGATCGTATGGCCGGATACCACGTCCTGAAAAACCCCTGGCTGATTCTTCGCTACAGAGATGCAGTGCCCAATGACTCTGAATAAAAGGGAGGTATTGGCAGGCCGTTCTCCTCTAAGAATAACACCCTCAGGCATAGTGATTCTTGATTCCAGAAAATAAGTGCCGGCCGGGAAATAGATGACACCCGGAGAGCCGGCCAATGATGCAATCGCCGCCGAAACGGCTGCTATATCATTCGTAACACCGTCGCCTAAGGCGCCGAAGTTCCTGACATTCACAATCTTTTGAGCCGAAGGGATCTCTCCCGGATAACCCGCGGTTCTCCATCCAGATATGAATGTCCTGTCTTCCGGTATAACCTGGCATAACCCCTGTGAAGCTATAAGCATGAACACAGTCAGTATTAGAGCACTTGCCCATCCCCTGTGATTATGCCACTGGTTCATGCTACGTTTCCTCTCTACGCTTTTTACCGTAATCCTTTGTTATTTAAGAATAAGTTGCAATAGGCTATATTAACACATTGAAAATACAAAAAGGGAGCCTTCGTGTTTGATCATGTTTTGTAAACCTATTGAGTCTTTTCTACAAATTCGAATTATCAAATATTATATCGTAATACAACAACTTCTAACGGAGTACGATTTGATCGTTGAGAAATCGGTTTATGACTAAGATTGTATTGACATACAGGATGGTTTTCCTATATTTTCCCTTATAAATAATGGTGTTATCATCAATATAAAATGATGATGATGCGTTATCACTTTTCGGTATCAGGGCAGAATAAGGGAAATAATAGACGCTTTTATACAGTAATATCTGAGACTAAAAGAACAATACATAAGGAACAATATTATGAGACACAATCGAACCCGCAACATTTCTATCCTCTGTTCCGTTATTATTTTTTTGATACTATCCGTCAAACCTCTCATGGCTTCATTGCCCACGATTATCATGAGTTCGCCGACCGGAATCGGCCCTACAACAGCCACCCTGAACGGTTCCGTCAATCCCGGGAATGAAAGCACTACCGTAACCTTCGAATACAGTACGGACGCCAACTTTCCAGACGAGGAAACGCCCGATCCGGTTATACTTATCGCGGACCAAAGTCCGATTTCCGGCAGTAGTTACATCGCAGTCAGTGTATCCCTCACCGGACTGACCCCCGGAACCGCCTATTATTATCGTATCGTCGCGGTCAACGGGAGCGGGACCGCCACAGGAAAAATCCTCATATTTTCCACCCGTCCCCCGGCCACGGTCGCGACCGGCATCGCGTCTCCGGTCACCACCGCCACCGCCAAACTGAACGGTACGGTCAATGCAAACGGCAACAGCACGTCGGTGACCTTTGAATACGGTCTCACCGACGGTTACGGTACGACGGCAGGTGCGGATCAGAGCCCCATTACCGGCATTTCCGATACCGCCGCGAGCACGGTCATTTCCGGGTTGACCCAGAACACCCTGTATCATTTTCGTATCGTAGGAGAAAACGTACTCGGAACCACCAGCGGGGCGGATATGACATTTTTCACCTCTGCACAGGAAGCCCCCAGCGTCACCACCGAAGATGCCACATTCAGCATTACGGTCAATACCGTCACACTGAACGGAGTGGTGAACGCCAATAACGACGATACAACGGTGACCTTTGAATACGGTCTTACCGACGGTTACGGCACGACGGTAACGGCCGTCCAGAGCCCGGTGCTGGGGGCATCCGATACGTCGGTAAGCAGCTACCTTACCGGTCTGGTGGCGAACACGACCTATCATTATCGTGCGGTGGGTGTCAACGGCATGGGGACCACCTACGGCGCCGACATGACCTTCTATAATACCGTCGCACCCTATGCAAAAACAGAAGATGCCTCTTTTATCACCCAGACGACTGCACGACTCAACGGAACGGTCAATCCCAAAACCCTTGAAGGCGGTACGGAGACAACGGTTACCTTCGAATACGGACTGACCGACTCCTACGGCAGTACGGTAACGGCAGATGAGAGCCCCCTCGACGGGGGGTATAATCAGAACGCATGTCGCGACTTGAGCGGTCTATCCCCCAACACAACCTATCATTACCGGGTTGTCGCAACCAATATAAACGGCACCGGTACCGGGAACGATATGACGTTCACTACCGGCAATTATCCCGTCGTCACCACTGAAACCGCCTCACCCGTGGGTACGGACAGTGCCACATTAAACGGCACGGTGAATGCCAACAATGACAGCACAACCGTTACCTTTGAGTACGGACCGACAGATGCATACGGCACCACCGTCACGGCAGATCAGAGTCCGATTACAGGCACTATCGACACCGCAGTGAGCAAAGCCATCACCGGCCTTGCCGATGGAACCACCTACCATTTCCGTGCGGTAGGAACCAACAACAGCGGTACCGTCTATGGCGAAGACCGTACGTTTATAACCGGTATCTCCCCTCCCTCTGCTGCAACCGGTTCCGCTTCCGGGATCGGCGTCAACACGGCAACCATGAACGGAACGGTTAATTCGAATGGATTGACTACTACCGTCAATTTCGAGTGGGGGTTTACACCGTTTTACGGCAGAATAATCACGGCAACTCCGGGAACGATAACGGGAGACAGCGATGTTTCAGTCTCCTTTACGCCGACAACATTGAGTCCCTACACGACCTATCATTATCGTGTTGTGGCCCAAAATGCCGGGGGTACCGTCCATGGTACGGACATGTCTTTTACCACGGTTTCCGCCCCAACTGTTGCCACAAATACGGCCACTGCCGTTACGACCACCGGTGCCTCACTGAACGGAACGGTTAATGCTAATTCTCAGAGTTCAACCGTAACCTTCGAGTATGGCACAACAACCTCCTACGGAACCACCGTCACCGCCGATGAGAGCCCGGTTACGGGCGATTCAGACATACCGGTCAGCAGCGCCATAACCGGCTTGACACCCGATACCACCTACCATTACCGTGCGGTGGGAACGAATGCTAGCGGTACCAGCTATGGTGGGGACATGACCTTTGTCACGACCGTGGGCCCGCCCATAGTGACAACCGGGTTGGCAAGCCCGCTCTACAACGGTGCCGTTACCCATGAGACCGTCAATGCCCAGAACGCACCCACAACCGTCACCGTTGAATACGGAACCACCCTTGCCTACGGATCTTCCGTAACGGCCGACCAGAGTCCGGTAACCGGCTCAAACGATATTGCTGTAACCGCTACTATTTCCGGTCTGTCTTTTAATACGACGTATCATTACCGCGCCGTCGGGACAAACGGCAACGGCACCACCTACGGCGTAGACATGACCTTTAAAACCACCCTTAACCCCTCCGCCATTACGGGTGCGGCCGAAGATGTTCAGGCGACTTCGGCTGTTGTAAACGGCATTGCCAACAGCAACAGCGGTTCCTGGAGTGTTCGGTTTGACTACGGAACGACAACCGCCTACGGTAGCTCGCAGACTGCGAACCCGTCCGTGGCCACCGGAAACACAGACACGCCGGTTACTGCAGCGCTTGCCAATCTGACACCCGGCACGACATACCATTATCGTGCGACAATCTATTCCGGCGGTATTAACTACTGTGGCTCAGACATGATCTTCACGACCTCGGCCGGTCCTACCGTCGCCACCAATGCGGCATCCTCTGTAAGCGGCAAGACCGCAACCCTCAACGGAATTGTCAATGCAAACAATATCGCTACCAACGTGTCTTTTGAATACGGAGAGACCACGGCCTACGGTAGAACGATCACGGCGGACCAGAGTCCGATCACCGGCTCCGTCAATACGGCGGTCAGCGCCGTTCTGACCTTGTTACTGCCCGGTACCACCTACCATTACCGTGCAGTCGGTACGACCGCCGGTGGTACCGTTTATGGTACGGACATAGGTTTTACTACCGAAGCGATCGCCCCTTCGGCTATCACTGAATCCGCCACGGGAATCGGTGAGACCGGCGCTACGCTGAACGGTACCGTAAACCCCAACAATGATAATACAACGGTGACATTTGAATACGGCCTAACCGATTCTTACGGTACCACGGTCACCGCCGATCAGAGCCCAATCACAGTGAATCTCGATACCGCTGTCACAAAGACCATTACCGGACTTGTAAACAATACGACCTATCATTACCGGGTGGTAGCACAGAACAGCTCGGGTATCACCAATGGAGACGACATGACCTTTTCTACCGGAATCACGGCTCCCACCGCGATCACGGCTGATGCCACAAACATTTCGTCAAACAGCGCCACACTGCACGGCACCGTGAACCCGCATGATTCGATTTCCACGGTTACCTTCGAGTTTGGTCAAACAACGGGCTATGGCCGAACCGTTACGGCTGATCAGAGCCCAATCACCGGTTCCGATGATGCTTCGGTCAGCGTCAACATTGATTCCTTAAGTCCGGGTACTTTGTATCACTTTCGTGTATGTGCCGAGAATGCAGCAGACACAACCTGCGGCAACGATATGATTTTTACGACCAATCCTGCCGGGACACCTATACTGACAACAGCGGATGTGAGCGGTATAACCGCTACATCAGCGACATGCGGGGGTAACGTCGTCTATGAGGGAAACGCTCCCGTAACGGCAAAGGGCGTCTGCTGGAGCATATCTCCCGCTCCCACTACTTCTGACAATGTTACCTTGGACGGCACCGGCACCGGAACGTTTATCAGTAACCTCGCCGATCTGACACCTCTCACGGAATACTATGTGAGAGCCTATGCCACCAATATTTTCGGGACTGTTTACGGAGAGGAAAAAACCTTCACGACCCTTGAGTTCGATGAATCGATACCGACTCTTTCCAAGACGGGGATCATTGTACTGGGAACGGTGTTGATATGTATCGGGTTGGTTTTGTTAAGGAGAAGGAACCGGCAGTCCGCCTGAGAGTCCGGCCGGTTTTTTCCTGAAGAAAAGCAGAGAAACTCCCGGAATAATCCATGTATAATCCCCTTGTGTGATTGCACGATCCGAGAGTATGCCAAGGCTGCATGCCATATGTAATACATAATGAATCATGGCACAGACGGTTGATAATATATCCACCCCTCATTTCCGCAGGTAATTGATATATAATCACCCTTTTCACAACAAATTTATGAGGATACGATCGTAATCCACCGGATTAAGGAACGAATGGACGGTGATTGTTGATTTGTCGCCGTGTGATTCGAGAAACAATCGGAACGTATTGCAATACATGGAAAAAAATACGGGGAAAACTATCATATTGCAGGATAAGAGCATCATAATCTCCGTTATGATGACATCCTTCTTTACGACCTTTATCGGTAGTTCAACGAACCTAGCATTACCGTTAATCGGAAAGGAATTCGCGGGGAGTGCCCTCGCCCTAAGCTGGATTGTCACCGGATACATCCTGGCATCGGCCGTATTCCTTCTTCCCATGGGGAGGATTGCCGATATGTTCGGAAGGACAAGAGTCTTTCTCTTCGGAATGGCAGGGTTTACACTCCTTACACTTTTGTGTGCGGTCTCATGGTCGAATGCTTCCCTTATCCTTTTCCGGGTTCTGCAGGGGATAACGGCCTCGATGATTTACGCTACCGGGATGGCGATCATCTCTGCAGCTTATCCGCCCGGACAGAGAGGAAAGGCTATGGGGCTGGCCGTCACGGCCACCTATGTAGGCCTCTCACTCGGGCCCGTGCTTGGGGGCTTCATCTGTCAGCATCTGGGCTGGAGGGCCATCTTTTACTTTACCGCTTTTCTCGGACTGGCTTCTGTCGCGTTCTCCATGATCCGTTTCAGGGACACGGACGTCGGTATTCAGGGAGAGAGGTTCGATATAGCCGGCAGCATGCTTTACATGTTCGGACTTGCCGCACTTTTATACGGTATGTCAGCGATATGCAGTGTGCAGTGGGCACGATATATTCTTATATTCGGCATAATCCTCATGGCCGGTTTCATTCTTCTCGAATCAAGGGTCCCCTCGCCTCTCATAAATCTGCGGTTGTTTGCACATAACATTGTCTTTGTATTTTCCAACCTGGCGGCCATGATCAATTACAGCGCGACATTTGCCATCGGTTTTCTTCTGTCTCTCTATCTGCAGGTTATACGGGGATACAGCCCCCAGACAGCCGGATTTATCCTCCTTGTGCAACCGGCCGTGATGGCACTGTTTTCGTCATTTGCCGGTTCTCTTTCGGACAGGATAGAACCCAGACTCGTCGCCTCCAGCGGGATGGGACTCAGCGCGCTGAGCCTTTTTCTTTTTGCACTCTTCAACACCGCCACACCGGTCTGGATGATCATATCAAACCTTTCGCTCATCGGTTTCGGGTTTGCCCTCTTTTCATCGCCCAATACGAATGCGATTATGGGATCCGTACACGAACGATTCTATGGAGTCGCAGCTTCAATGGTGTCAACTATGCGCATGATCGGAATGGCCATGAGCATGTCCATCGTGACCTTACTGATATCGCTTTTTATCGGCGATGTGCAACTCCGCCAGACGGACCCGGTCCTCTTCCTTACAAGCTTCAAGATCGCCTTTGTATTGTTCGGCATCCTCTGTATCGGTGGCATTTTCGCATCTTTTGCAAGAGGAAACATTCGATCTTCTTAATGAATACTTACAAACACGGACAATCCTCGACAGACATATTCCAAGAGTAAATGACGGTTTGACCTGTCCTTCCCGCAGACATGTTTTTCCCAAACTTCTTACCCATTGGAGTTCTAGTCCCAATACGGTGAAAGAGCTTCGATTCAACCGAAGAAAACATGGCTCTTTTATTATCACCAACTCCTCCATGATTTTTTTACCCTATTAGCTTTTATCGTTGACTCTATAAGCAAAGAGGCATATATGGCTTCGCCAATTTCGTGAATTATAATGCATGGTCGGTTGACCGAGCCCGCTTCTGGTATATGCTTTCAATTATTATTCTTGCATTTGTCTTGGTGATGATTGCCGTCAGGCAGGTCGGCAGGGTACGATTCCGGATCTGGCAGGTTATGCTGTGCGGGGCACTACTTTCTCTCGTCACCGGGGAGATATCACTACTTCGTGCCGTCAAGTCAATCAATTTCGATGTGATCATCTTTCTCTTCGGTATGTTCGTCGTGGGACAGGCGCTTGAGCAGAGCGGATATCTTGCGTGGCTATCGTACAGGTTTTTCAGACGGGCAAAATCTGTGGACGTGCTTGTCCTTCTGGTTCTTTTCGGTATGGGATTTATGTCGGCATTCCTGATGAACGATACCGTGGCGATCATCGGGACACCGGTCATGATCTATCTTGCGAAAAGACATTCGATTTCGCCCAAACTCCTCCTCCTTGCACTGATGTCCTCCATTACGATTGGCAGCACCGTGAGTCCGATCGGCAACCCGCAGAATCTCCTCATAGTCATTCACGGGAATATTACCAATCCGTTTCTATCGTTCTTCCGCCACCTCTTCGTTCCAACCGTGCTGAACCTTTTGGTCGCATACCTTCTACTGAAGTG
Organism: Syntrophales bacterium; assembly: GCA_036825195.1. GTDB lineage: Bacteria > Desulfobacterota > Syntrophia > Syntrophales > UBA2210 > UBA2210. Next base: position 6,333 of record DAISYQ010000046.1, on the reverse strand, counting down.
CTGTAACGGGAGCCAGTTCCGCCGCGCGCCGTTGAACCATGAGCCTGACGCGATTCTTGACCTCCATCTTGCCCGTCTTTCACAGGTGTCTCTTCTTCTGATCCTGTTTATGATTATCGCGAAGATCGTACTGGCCTTTTCCGATATATCGGTCAATTTCAGGCTGACGTATATATCCCTTGCCGCGGCGCTCCCCGTTATCATGTTTACTCCGAGGAGGTTAGAAATAGTTCGGAAGATCGATTGGTCAACCATCACCTTTTTTGTGGCCATGTTTGTCCTGATGCAGAGCGTGTGGGATTCCGGAGTATTTCAATCGGCAATTACCAGACTTCCTGTAGATCTTACCTCCACTTCGATGATCTTCACGGTCAGTGTTCTGCTCAGTCAACTGATTTCAAACGTACCCCTGGTAGCGCTGTACCTGCCGATGCTCCTGCATGCAGAGGCGTCTACGGAGACGATGATTGAACTGGCCGTGGGGAGCACAATCGCGGGTAATCTTCTCATCCTCGGGGCTGCCAGCAACATAATCGTTATTCAGAATGCAGAGAAACGGGGATCGGCCGGTCTGTCTTTCATACAATTTGCCGCATTTGGACTCCCGCTGACGGTTATCAATCTTGGAATCTACTGGCTGTGTCTTAAATTTCTGTAAACGTGGTTTCACAGCATGGTTTGCTTAACCATATCTTGAGGTCACCCAAGAGCGTTTTTGATTTAATTATGCAACCGTAAAAAAATTGTAACCTCTTTCGATCCTGATACGACATAATGAGCGGTATGAACTATACAGATTACCGAGTTTCGTTTCTACATATTTTTACGGAAAGCGAACGATGAACAATCCGATAAAACAATACCGCAACCTGTTCCTTATCCCGATATTGGCGATTCTTATAATAATGATCCTTGCCGGATGTGCGACGGTCGGTCCCGACTATATACAGCCGAAGATTGATTCGCCTCCCTCATGGAACAGTCAACTGAAAAACGGTCTGATTGACAATGAAACTGATTCGCACTCTTTGGCCGGATGGTGGACGACACTCAACGATCCGGTCCTGTCCGGACTTATCGATCGAGCAGTGGCGGAAAATCTCGATCTCCGGGAGGCAAAGTCTCGTCTCCGTGAGGCACGGGCCCGTCGCGGAATCAGCGGAGCCGATCAGTTTCCGACACTCGACGCGTCGGGTTCCGTCTCCAAGAGCCACAGTAACGAGCAGGATAGCAAACTGTATTCTATAGGTTTTGACGCGGGGTGGGAGCTTGATTTATTTGGTGGTGTGAGACGATCCCTTGAGGCAGCCGATGCCGATCTCCAGGCCAGTCGTGAGGATCTGCGAAATGCCCTCGTTTCCCTGACGGCGGAAGTTGCGTTGAATTACATCGAACTTCGCATGTATCAGGCGAAACTTGCCACGACGGAGGAAAATCTTGTGCTTCAGCAGGAAACACACGAACTGGCAAAGTGGCGATATGAGGCAGGCCTCGATGACGAACTGGCCGTACATCAGGCCCGCTACAGTCTTGAGAATACACGATCGGAACTTCCGACGCTTCGAAATGCACTGGAGGAATCGAAAAACAGGATTGCCGTCCTGCTGGGGAAGGGTCCGGGTACGCTCCATAAAGAACTTGAAACACAAACCCCGATACCGGTTATTCCTCCGGAGATCGCCGTTGGAATTCCCGCGGATGTCCTCCGCCGCCGTCCCGACGTACGAAAAGCGGAACGGGAACTGGCGGCGCAAACTGCACGGATCGGTGTGGCTACTGCCGATCTTTATCCCAAGTTCCGACTGTCCGGTGCCATCGGCCTGAAATCCGGCGAATCCTCAAGTCTGTTCACATCGGCCAGTCAGTTCTGGAGCATTGTTCCCGGCATTTCCTGGAACGTCTTCGATGCCGGTGCCATCCGCCGTAATATCGAGGTTCAGTCAGCACTTCAGGAACAGTACCTGAATGCATATGAAGCGGCCGTTCTGAACGCCCTTGAAGAGGTTGAGAATGCCCTCGTTGCCTATGCGGAGGAACAGAACCGTCTGAACTCCCTCAATGAAGCCGTTCAGGCGGCACAAAGTGCGGTGGAACTGTCTATGAATAAATACCAGGCAGGGATGATCGACTTCACGACATTGCTCGATGCACAACGATCCCTGCTGTCCTATCAGAATCAGTTGGTCCAGAGCAACGGCACCGTAGCTTCCAATCTGGTGCGTCTCTACAAGGTTCTGGGTGGGGGCTGGGAAGCATCGACGGTTGGAACAAATACCGAATTGAAATATCAAGGAGATGAAGATGAAGGAAAAATCTGAAGCCGGTTCAGATATTACGACCACCTTGGGAATCGACAAGGCTTCAAAAAAGGGAAAACGACTGAAGAAGTGGCTGGCGTGGATCATGGCGCTTCTGATTGTCGGAGTTGCCCTTGCATTTCTGGCAACCCGTAATAAGACCGAACCGCTTCAGTTCCGTACGCAAGTCGCTGAACGGGGAGATCTGACGATTATCGTTACCGCCACCGGCAACCTGGAGCCGACCAATCAGGTTGACGTAGGGAGTGAACTGTCAGGGATTATAAAAACCGTCGAAGCAGATTATAACGACCATGTGAAGGTTGGGCAGATACTTGCACGCCTCGATACGACGAAACTCGAAGCCGAGGTCAGGAAATCCAAGGCATCCCTCGAATCAGCAAAGGCACAGGTGCTGCAGGCCCAGGCAACCGTGAAGGAAAAAAGGCTTAACCTTGAACGGATGGAAAAGGTTCGCTTGTTAAGCGGCGGCAAGGTTCCGTCACAGCAGGACATGGATACCGCCGAAGCCGAATTTGAACGCGCCCGGGCAGACGAATCGAGTGCAAAGGCACAGGTATCGCAGGCACAGGCGACACTTGAATCGGATGAAACGAATCTGACAAAGACCGTTATCCGGTCACCCATAAACGGTATCGTCCTTGTGAGGGACGTTGAACCCGGCCAGACGGTGGCTGCATCACTCCAGGCACCGGTTCTCTTTACACTGGCTGAAGACCTTACCAAGATGGAACTCCATGTGGACATCGATGAAGCGGACGTTGGTGAGGTACAAGATGGGCTGGAGGCCACCTTTACCGTTGATGCATATCCCGGTCGATCATTTCCGGCACAAATTGCACAGGTCCGATACGGGGCGGAAGAAACGGATGGCGTTGTCACATACAAGGCGGTGCTTACCGTGAAAAACTCAGACCTCTTTCTGAGGCCCGGTATGACCGCAACGGCCGATATCACAGTCAAGAGGATCGACAATGCCATCCTTGTGCCGAACGCCGCTCTGCGATTCACTCCGCCGATCGATACCGCCGCTATGGCCGAGAAACAGTCGGGCAACGGAAGCATTGTAAGCAAGATCCTTCCTCGTCCTCCGCAACGTCGTAAAAATTCCCAAAATAATGGTTCCGTAACGGTGAACAAATCGCAGCAGCGCGTATGGATGGTTCACAACGGCACGGCTGTTCCCGTTGTAGTTACCACCGGAGCGACCGACGGCGTCAGGACAGAGATAAGAGGCGGCGATCTGCAAGCCGGAACACCCCTGATCGTCGCCGTAATGAGTGTGGAGAAATGAATAACCTTCCATCCCCTTCAGACAAAAACAACACCCTGATCGAGCTGCAGGACATAATAAAGACATACGGCATGGGGGGAGCAACCGTCCACGCTCTCGGAGGAGTCAATCTGCGTATCGAAGAGGGTGAATTTGTGGCTGTTATGGGACCGAGCGGATCGGGCAAATCGACCTGCATGAATATCCTGGGATGTCTTGACGTGCCGACCGGGGGGAGCTATCGCTTCCGTGGCGTTGATGTGGGATCGCTGTCACGGGATCAGCGGGCACTACTCCGTCGCCATTATCTTGGATTCGTTTTCCAGGGATTTAATCTGTTGAACCGCACCTCAGCCCTTGAAAATGTTGAGCTTCCGCTCATCTATCGGGGGATTTCCGCGAGGGATCGCCGGCGCAGCGCCCGAGAAGCTCTCGATGCCGTGGGGCTGACGGGATGGGAAACCCATACTCCGGGAGAGCTTTCGGGAGGTCAGCAACAGCGTGTGGCTATTGCCCGTGCCATAGTGATAGAGCCGAAGGTTCTCATGGCAGATGAACCAACGGGGAATCTTGACTCAAAACGCAGCCGCGAGATCATGGAACTCCTTTCTTCGTTCAATACGGAACGTGGTATCACCATCGTCATGGTTACTCACGAGCCCGATATGGCTCACTATGCAAAGAGAACCATTCGATTTCTCGACGGCGTCATCGATACGGATGAGCAGAACGGAGGTAACATAGCATCATGATATGGGAAACCATTATCCTCGCCTTGAGGGAAATTCGCCGGAATGTCATGCGTTCGTCGCTGACGGTTCTCGGCATCGTTATCGGCGTCGCAGCCGTCATTACCATGGTTACCTTGGGAGGTGGCGCCACCGCACAGGTAAAATCCGAAATCTCCAGTCTCGGAACAAATATGATTCAGATGCGGCCCGGACAGGGCATGCGGGGGCCCGGAGGCACCCGTTCAAAGGCGGATATGTTCGAGCTAAAGGACGCCGATGCCATCACCCGCGAAATTTCCGGTTTGGAGGCGGTTGCGCCGGCAATATCAGGGAGCACTCAGGCCATTGCCGGAAATAAGAACTGGTCAACCACCGTTATGGGAAGCACCAATGACTATCTTCAGGTTCGCGATTGGGACCTTGCGTCGGGGCGTGTATTTACCGACGCGGAAATGCTCTCCGGCAAGGCCGTCTGTATTGTGGGTTCAACGGTTCGAAAAGAACTCTTCGGGAGTACGGATCCCATCGGTGCTACCGTCCGACTGCAGAAACTATCATGCCAGATTATAGGTGTTCTTGAATCGAAGGGCCAATCGAGTTTCGGCAGCGATCAAGATGATTTTATCCTCATTCCGGTGCGGACATTTCAACGTCGTATCGCCGGCGATAACGATGTGAGTACTATCTATATGTCGGTTCAGGAGGGTATTTCAACGACGGAGGTAAAAGAGAGCGTCGAACGGTTGATGCGGGAACGGCGCCGTATCACGACAGGGAAGGACGACGATTTTCATGTCATGGATATGCAGGAGATTGTCAGCGCCATGACCGGTACGACCCGTATACTGACGGCACTGCTGGGGGCGGTGGCTGCTGTGAGCCTCCTGGTGGGAGGTATCGGCATTATGAATATTATGCTTGTCTCGGTCACCGAGCGAACGCGGGAGATCGGAATCCGTCTCGCCATCGGCGCCCTTGAGCGGGAAGTACTCATGCAGTTTCTTGTAGAAGCGGTGGTCCTCTCCTCTTTCGGAGGACTCTTTGGTATCATAATTGGACTCCTCGCATCACTAGTGGGTGCTCGCATGCTCGGACTTCCGTTTATCATGAATGTTCAGATTGTTGCCGTTGCATTTGTTTTTTCGGCGGCCGTTGGAGTCATCTTCGGTTTCTTCCCGGCGCGACGGGCGGCATCACTTGATCCCATTGATGCCCTCCGCCACGAGTAACAGAAAATCAGCTCAGTTCAGGGATTATCAATACAGCCTTTGCCCCAGATAATGATAAGAGATCTCCTCGTAACGGTGGTTTTCTACCGGATTGTCAACCAGGTGGGATCATATGGTAAGGCTCTATGCTTTGCTTTGTTACATCGGAGGTGAGCGATGCGGCGGAGGAGGAAGGGGCGGCTGAAAAGCCCGTTGCTTTCCCTTCTTATGGAATTGCTTCTGAAACTGATCGAATTTCGGTTTCTGCTCATCGTTTAGGAGTTCACGAATCATCTCGAAATCGTGTTCGATAATACCGCGTATTTCAGGCTGACACCTGCGGCTGATCTGGTTTAGTCTCTGATGGGAATCGGTAAGGATTTTTCTGATTTCGGTTCGTTGATCCTCTGTCAAGTCAAGATCGCGGGACAGTTGACCCAGTAAAAATTCCGTTCGTGCCTCATGGCCTCTCTGCATAAAGTGCGAAAAGCGGTATTTCATGTAGGCCTTCGTTCCGAACGATCCGGCAAGAACCCCGAGGACGAACACAAGCAGAATTCCAACAGACACTTTCACCTTATTATTCATATTCTCGACTCCTTATCCTCCCCAGAGCTGTTGTACCGTACTCTCTATCGGATCTGTCATGAATGTTGCGGTTATCTCGTATTCAGGGGCATAGTCAAGGGTTAACAGGCCCACCGTCAATGCGACGATCAAGAGACAGGCAACGGGGGCGGCCCGCCACACAAACCGGCCAAAGAGTGCCGTGAAGTTTGCCGGTGATTCGGGGATGCCGAGAC
>DAISYQ010000045.1:0-23994 GCA_036825195.1 Syntrophales bacterium | reverse complement strand
ACGACAGCGAGAATCCGATGGAACTGGGTACCCGCCTGTCATTCAGCTTCTAAGGGATGTACGAGAGAAGGGGAGAGGCAGGGACTCTTCCCTTCGTTTGATTCACGACATAGTAACCGTATAACCGTATAAGGGAGGTTATAGAATGAAGAGAAACATATTTATAGTTGCGGCATTGGCAATCTTTATTGCTATGTCACTGGGGACGGCACAGGCCTATATAGCGATGTACGGCCCGACGGAGACCGTCTATCTCGACGAAACGAAAGCTGAAGATGGTTACTTTCTATATTCTATCGGTGGTGCCACCTATCTGATCGACAAAAAGGGCAGGGTCTGTCATTCCTGGCCTGTGGGCGGATTCCGCCTGATCAGTGACGGACGATTGGTGACCAATGCCACGGGCGGATTCCAGATTGTTGATTGGGACGGTAATATCACCTGGTCTGCCACATTACCCACCAACAACTCTAAGTTTGGACGAGCGCATCATGATTATGAACCGGTCGTCGATCCGGCTACCGGCGCAGTGACCAGCATTCTCTACGTCGGCCAGTACAATGTCTCCTATGCCGAGGCAAAGGCCGCCGGCGCCGATGACGAATGTGTACTTGCCGAATTTGACAGGAATGGCGATCCGAATCAGGCAGCGGCAACCCCCGACGCAATCTATGAGATGGATATGAACGGCAACGTCATCTGGTATTGGAGCTTCTGGCATCACGTGGTGCAGTCGTACGATCCAAATGGATACGTTACGCTCCCGGATGGCTCGACCCGTTCCACCTATCAGGCGGCTGTGGAACTGTATCCGGATTACCTCAAGGATCAAAGATCCAGGATTCAGGATTTCGGCCGGCTTAATATTAATATGGATGATCAGCGCCGTAACGGTCTGACCCTGGACTGGACGCACGTTAACTCCATGAGCTACAACCCGAAGAGAGACGAGATCGTTCTCAACGACCGTGAGCACGGAGAATTCTTCGTGATCGACCATAGTCTGACCACCGAGCAGGCCTACACGGCAATGGGAGATTTTGTCTATCGCTGGGGTAACCCCTCGAACTATGGTAAGGGACTTCCGCCTGACTGGAGACAGAACGGCCATGAGCAACTCTGGGGAGCCCATAATGTTCATTTCATTCAGGAGGGTTACAACGGCGAAGGCCATATCCTGATATTCGACAACGGTTCAAAGCGAGTGCAGGGTGCCGATCCGGTCATGTCCTCGTCCTTTGAAATCGATCCGTTCGGTGGAGGAGATCCCTATACCTCTGACTATATCCCCCAGGAAGACGCGGGCTATACGCCCGGTCCGGATATTGCTACCCAGTACGGCGGATACGGAAACTTATCCAAACAGGTTGTCTGGAAGTGGAGTACCAAGGAACTCAGCGTCTTTTCCGTCGGATTCCACAGCGCCCATATCTCGGGGACGCAGCGGTGTAAGAACGGCAACACCACGCTCGTCGCCGGTGAGAATGGCGAGATCGTAGAGGTGACCCCTGACGGTGAAGTGGTATGGAACTATATCTGTCCTGTGGCATCTGGAGAAGCTAAGGCTATTCACGGACCGTATGATGCCCCCAATCTGTTCCGGGGCTATCCGATTCCGAAGGATGATCCGCGCCTGGCGGGTAAAGACCTGACACCCGGTGCCACACTGACCGGTCGTATTCCGTCGACACTCGGCGAAGGGTTTAAATATCCCCAAAAGGTAACCTATACCGGTTGGGGCGCGGCTACTGTTTCGGGTGAAGGTGGTGGTGCTTCGGAAGGCAGCAGTGGTGGTGACGCCGGTGGTGTCTATTAAGTAGCTGCCGGACATTGCATGACCGTGCCGTTGTCTCTTGAATCATGATGTACGGTTCGGTATTGTAAGCTCAATCAACCGCAGATTACTGGTCGAAACAGTAATCTGCGGTTCTTTTTTGTAGCTATATATAAAATTACCAATTTGTTTATGCTTGAGGTGAAATCTGCGGCCGGAGCATTGCGGTATGGATTCACTGAAATGTGATGGATGAAAAAATTTATTGATTTCTCAAGCAGATTACATTAGCATGCCACCACATCGTTCGAAGCTGTCAGGATAATGGATATGAACATATTATGCGATTTATACTGGTGGTGGCTGGGGAAAAACAGAGAGTGACGTCTGTCCGCAGCCTAATGAACACGAAGACCGAAACCAACAATTAAGCCGTGGGCAGACGATGCCTGCGGCTTTTTTGCTGAATCGAGATAAGAATTTGAGGAGTGTGTTATGAAACAGACATTTATGCCGGACACCGCGACGGAAAAAGATCTGAAGGCAGTGCAGCTTGAGGGACTGAAATGGACCGTCGCACATGCCTATAACGGGTCCGATTTCTACCGCAGGCGTTTCGACGAGGCGGGAGTAAAGCCGGAAGACATTCGAAGTCTCGATGATTTGAAACGACTACCCTTTGTAACAGCCCAGGATCTTCAGGCACAGTACCCCTGGCCTCTTAGGTCGGTACCCTTTGAAAAGATCGTGCGCCTCCATGCATCGTCGGGAACGACGGGGAAGAGAAAGGTGATGATCTATACAGAACAGGATATTGACGACTGGGCGAACATGTTCGCCCGCTGCTACGAGATAGCCGGGCTCTCACGGGAGGACAGAATACAGATATGCGTCGGTTACGGGGTCTGGACGGCCGGTGTTGGGTTTCAACTCGGTTGTGAGCGGTTCGGCGCCCTTGCCATTCCCGCCGGACCGGGGAACCTGGACATGCAGATGCAGTTTCTCGTGGACTTTCAGCCTACCGTGATATGTTCGACGGCGTCCATGGGGCTCTTGATGGCCGAACAGGTTGAAGAGAGAGGGCTTCGTGATAAGATCAATGTAAAGAAGGTAATTTTCGGAGCTGAACGTTCGAATGATGCAATGAGAAACACCATAAAGGATCTTCTGGGCGCAGAACAGACCTTTGATATCCCCGGATTGACGGAACTATACGGTCCGGGAACGGGGCTGGACTGTGAATACCACACTGGTATTCACTACTGGTCGGATTATTATATCATGGAGTTGCTCGATCCCGACACGCTTGAACCGGTGGCCGATGGAGAAGTGGGGGAAATGGTGTACACGACGCTTCGCAAGGAAGGAGCCCCGCTGATCAGATATCGCTCACGAGATCTGACACGGCGTATTCCGGGTGTCTGCCCCTGTGGGTCACCTTTCCCGCGGCACGATAGAATTCTGGGTCGATCGGATGATATGTTCATCATCAGGGGAGTCAACATCTATCCGGGTCATATCGATGAAATCCTCTCCTTCCAGAAAGGAATCGGGAGTGAGTATCAGATACATCTTCACCGTGGAGAAGACGGGAAGGATTACATGTCTATGCGGGTGGAACGGGCCGAAGGGGGCGATCCCGCACATGATGAAAAGATAGCCGCCAAAATAAAGAGTGCTGTTAAAAAGGGCATCATGGTGAGCGGCGATGTGGAAATCGTCGATTATCAATCTCTCCCCAGGACAGAGAGGAAGGCAAAACGCGTATTTGACAACCGTGATTAGCCGCCTCTCAGTGGTATTGGATTTAAAATCCCATTCCAAATAGATGACACCTATCGCAATGACCCCTGCCCAAACAGCGGGGGTCATTGTTACGAAATCATATGAGCAGGTGGCCGGAAATCACGTTGGCATAATAAGGAGTTCTCGGAAATGGCGAAGGCATTGACTTCGCCAACGTGTTGTTATCTTCAACCCATAGCCGTTCACATCCTGTAAATCATCTCTATTGAGGTATCCCGTTGTACCATGGCCGCACACGGAATGGCATCTCATGACATCTGATCTTGATTCTTACGGCACCACCCTATAAATGAACATCATTCCCGGGAAGAGGAAAACCAAGATTAAAGATCAGACTGGATATCTGGATCAGATTTATCTGATAGGTGTGAGATACGGGGGAATATTGATTTATGTAACGGCCGGATACATACCTGCACACCAATGTACATTATATGGGAACAGAACTATTGGACACGTGACCCTCCTACCTTCTTCAGCAGTTCGAACACTATCCCGGTATCATGACGTTTGAAAGTTGAAACCGTCTTTATGGGACCTAATAACTGTTGACAGGCACACAAGGTTTTGCTATATGAAAGGCCATTCCGTAATACGGAATAATATGGCGCCACCCACACAGCCAGAATACGGTGGCTGATCTTTCATGGAACAGGACGAAAACCCATATGGAATGGAAAACAAATCAAGTTAAACCGAACAATCTTGTCCAGACGATCGAACGTGTCTCACAGATTCTCGAAATGGTCGGGCAAAACTCTCAGGGCATGAGTATCAAAGATCTGTCCACCGGTCTGAATCTCCCCAAAGGAACGATCCACCGCCTCCTTACATCTCTGTCCTATTTCGGTTATATCCGCCAGGACCCGGAGACAAAAAACTACTTTCTGGGTTTGAAGCTGATGGATCTGAACGCCCAGTTGAGCAACCAACTCGATTTTCGTAAGGTCGCAGAACCTATCTTGCGGGATCTGTCTCAGAAGACACGACAGGCGGTGCACCTGGTTGTTCTTGACCGGAATGCAGTGGTTTATGTTGACAAGATTGAGACACAACAGCAGGAAGGTGGTCTGAAAATGGCTTCACGGATAGGTTCCCGCAATCCGCTCCACAGCAGTGCTGTAGGGAAGGTCTTGCTCTCTTATTTTTCGGAAGAGGCCTTGGAGGATTTTCTTCGGAAGAGAGGGTTGCCCCGGCTGACGACCAATACGATTATAGATCCTGAAGCGTTCCGGAAGCATCTGAAGATCGTCCGAAATCAGGGATATGCAATCGACGACGAGGAAAACGAAAAGGGGATCCGTTGTGTTGGTGCTCCGATCTTTGACGGGAAGGGAAAACCCGTGGCCGCAATCAGTGTTTCGGGTTCGGTTTTCCAAGTGACTAAGAAGAGCATTAATGAAGTTATCAGAGGAGCGGTTACAGCAGCAGCAGCCGAAATCTCCCGTCGATTGGGTTTCCAGAATGGAGAATAGAGATGGGAAAGGGGGTGGATGAACGAATCTGCGACAGGAAGGGTTGACGAAGGAGATAGTTGGAACACGATATTTTTTCATAAAACCAGAAATCAGAGGAGAGGACGATGAAAAAAATAGTGTTGATGATTCTTTTGTTGTCGGTTGTGTGTATTCCATTTGCCCATGCGGGGTCTGTCAAACCGGTCGAGATGAAACTTGGCCACTTTGCGGCGGATTCTCATCCCGGAAATATTGCCAGTAAGATGTTCGCCGAGGCTGTGGAAAAACGGACTAACGGGGCGATCAAAGTCACGATTTATCCCAATAACGCTCTGGGCTCCCCGCCGGAGGTATTGGAACAGAACATTCTGGGCGCCGTAGATATGAGTCTGCCCACACAGGGTCAATTAGGTAAATATTCCAAAAAATTCAACTGCGTTATGCTTCCCTTCGTGTTCAACGACTATGCACAGGCGGACAAGGTCTTGGACGGTCCCTTCCTTGAATGGGCGGCGCCGGATCTGGACAAGGCCGGTCTGGTGTTCCTGTCCAACTGGGAGTGGGGGTTCAGAAATCTGACAAACAGCAAACATCCGGTGAACGTCCCTGCTGACGTCAAGGGATTGAAAGTACGCACGCCGCCGGAGCTGCCCACGCAGGCGGCTATGGAGGCCCTGGGGGCGGTGGTCGCGACGATTAATTTCAACGAATTGCAGATGGCTCTGAAGCAGGGGGTGGTAGACGGCCAAGAGAACCCGATTGCCGTTATCTATTCCAACAAGATTTATGAGACACAGAAATATCTTGCCATGACCGGCCACAACTACAACTGCATGGTTCATGTGATCAGCAAGAAGGTTTGGGACAAACTGACTAAGGAACAGCAGGAGATCGTTCGGGAAGAGAGCAAGAAGGCCGGCGATTGGATGAGGAAATCCATCCGCGATGAGGAAGCAAATCAGATCGGCAAATTGAAGGAGTTTGGGATGGAGGTTACCTATCCGGATAAGAAGGAATTCAAGAAGCTGATGAAGCCTGCCTATGACCGGATGAAGGCGGTCGCGGGTGAGGAAAATATCGCCGCGTTTGTCGAAATGGTGGAAAAAGCGAAGTAGGGTAGACAAGACCGGTGACGGGATGTTGAGATCTGCGGGATTCCCATAGTTTTCAACCCTCTTCACCAGCGATGTCTCAATGTTCGGAAGCGGAGAACCACGATGATCGCAATGGGTGCAAGGGGACTGATATGCTGACAGTGTCCATTTTTACCGTTCTTTTGGCATTCATTATCATGAACATGCCGATCGCCGCCGCCATGGGACTAACCGCGATCATCTTCTTCATCGGTTTGGGGAACGGATCACTGCTCACTATGCTACCGCAACGGATGTATGCTTCAACGACTGGTTTCACATTGCTGGCGATTCCCTTCTTCATTCTGGCGGCGAATCTGATGAACACGGGGGGTATAACGAGTCGGATCTTCCGTTTCGCAAAGGCCCTGATAGGTCACATACCCGGTGGCCTCGGCCAGGTGTGCGTCATCGCCAACGTGATCTTTTCCGGTATGTCGGGTTCGGCAATTGCAGATGCGGCGGGCCTCGGACAGGTTCTGCACAAGGCGATGGTGGACAATGGATTCAAACCGAAGTTTTCCGCTTCCATCGTGGCCGCCGCAGCGGCGATCGGGCCGGTGATTCCCCCCAGTATTCCTTTCGTTCTCTACGGGGCGTTGACCGGGGTTTCGGTCGGTAAGCTCTTTCTGGCAGGTTTTATTCCCGGAACATTAATGGCCCTCGCCATTATGATTGCCATCGCCTTTCTGGCCAAGCGATACGACCTGCCGAAGGAAAAGAGGGCCGATTTTCGGGAGATCGTAGTGAGTACGAAAGAAGCGTTTCTGCCTCTGCTCACACCGGTCATTATCATCGGCGGGATCCTCAGTGGGATTTTCACACCGACGGAGGCGGCGGTTGTCGCCTCACTATACGCACTGTTTTTGGGTTTTTTCTATCGGGACCTGAAATTGAAGGATCTGCCTGAGATCTTCTGGATTTCGATCAAGCAGACGATCAGTCTTCTTTTTATCATTTCGACTGCCGGTTTTTTCGGTTGGCTCACCATTCACCAGAAGATACCCGACCAGATTATCCTTTCCCTGACGAGCATGAGTCTGTCACCCTTTGGTATCATGGCGATGATCATCGGGATTGTGATGATCCTTGGTTGCTTCCTTGAAGGGAACGCAATCTTCATCATTACGATCCCGATCTTTATGCTGATTGCACAACAATTTGGGATCGACCTTATCAACCTTGGTGTCGTAATGACACTGCTGATCATGGTAGGAAACCTGACACCGCCGGTGGGTATGTGCCTCTTTGCAGTCTCCACTTTCAGTAAGGTAAGTATCGGGACTCTGTCGCAGGAGATTGTGCCGTATCTGATTGGAATATTTATCGTTACGGTGTTGATTGCCTATATCCCGCAGATTTCAACGTTTCTGCCGAATCTGATCATGGGGCCATAGGGGAATGCCATGGGATCCATAATGAACGTACTGACATTTATCGACAGAATGATCTTGAATGTACTGAAGATCATTACGATAACCAGTTTTGTTCTCCTGACGATATTGATCACCGCCAATGTAGTAGTCCGGTTTTTCCCCGTTGTTTCGCTGCATTGGTTCGACGAGATCATAGAGCTGCTCTATGCCTACCTCGTTTTCTACGGAGCTGCCGCCCTGTGGATTCTGCGGGGTCATATCAGTGTGGGAAACTGGATCGAAAAAGGCATCGTGAATCGGCGCCTGCGGCACCTTTACCGGATGTTCATCGAAGTGATGGTCCTCGTCTTTGCCGCGGTCTTTTTCTACTATTCTATGAGGTTGACGATCCTGGCGATGGATGTGACGAATGTTTTTGCGATTCCGAAGAGGGTCCTCTACTCCTGCATGCCGGCTGCGGGAATCCTGATGGTGATCTATTCGCTCCGGAATATCGTGGTCGAGCTCATCGAAATCAGAAAACCTGATGAGGAATATGGATAAAAAAAGTATTGATTATCAATCTCTCACCGGAAAGCAGGAGAAGTCCGGACGGATATGCGACCATTGTTATGAGCGAAAATAAAAACTTGATTTATTCATAAAATTGCTTTAAGTACCAACATACTGTTGTACATATGCGAGGAAAGATGAAAGCTTCTAACAGACTCTCAACAAACTGGTGGTGGTGGCAGAACATATCAGGGGGAGGTCTGTTCGGCGCGTAACAGCAGGGAAACATAGAAAACTGTAAAGGTCGTGAACAGATGATGTTCACGACCTTTTTTTTTGAATTCACGAAGTGCACGTTGATTGAAGGAGGTCACGAGGAGAAAGAGATGAAACAGAAAATCTTAATGGGAAATGAAGCGATTGGACGAGGTCTGGTTGAATCGGGTTGTTCGCTGGTTGCTTCATATCCGGGGACACCTGCTTCAGAGATATTGGAATCGGTCGTCACCTTCGCCGGCGAGACGGAAACACCGATGCATATCGAGTGGTCCGTCAATGAAAAGGTGGCCTATGAGATTGCCCTTGGAAACAGTTATACGGGAAAACGTTCCGCCGTTGCCATGAAACAGGTTGGACTGAACGTGGCATCCGATCCCTTTATGCGGTCTGCCTATCTCGGTGTTACGGGAGGGTTCGTGGTTGTCGTCGCCGATGATCCCGGTCCCCACAGCTCTCAGACGGAGCAGGACAGCCGGTCTTTTGCGCAGTTTGCCCGGATTCCCGTCTTTGATCCATCAAACCCGGCGGAAGCAAAAGAGATGGTGGAACGGGCCTTTCAGCTTTCGGAACAGTATGAACTTCCTGTCATGTTACGACCCACAACACGGGTTTGCCACGCCCGGCAGAATGTAAGGTGCCTGCCCCCTGAAGTCCTCTCGCGGAAGGCTCATTTCGAAAGGAATCCGGGCCGCTGGGTTGCCACGCCGAAATTTCTTACCGATCTTCATAGGCAGCTGAATGATAAGATTGATGAGATCGCCGAGCTTGAGTCGTTATCCCCTTCCTGTACCAGGGGCGCCGGTAACCTGGATGGATGTTGCATCATATCGTCGGGGGCGGCATATGCCAACACCTATGAGATTCTGGAAGATCTGGGATGCCTGGAAAGGGTTGATCTGTTCAAGGTCGATGTGCCCTATCCGTTGAACAGATCTTTTATCGAACGCGTCAACACAGACTATACCAAGATACTGGTTATCGAGGAGACCTATCCCACCATTGAAATGCAATTGTCGAATCGAGCGATGATGGGACGGATCTCGAAGGATGTTCCCGATTACGGAGAACTCACACCTGATCGTATCGAAACGGTTCTGAAGGCCTTTTTGCATATTTCCGGAAAAAGCGAACCCGATGAGGAGGAGGGGGGAGTCAGGCCGAGTCTCTGTCCCGGATGTGCCCACAGGGCGGCATTCTACGCGATCAGAAAGACATTCCCGAAAGGGATTCTTCCCAGTGATATCGGTTGTTATACCCTGGGGATGAACCTCGGTGCCGTCGATACCTGCCACTGCATGGGCGCCGGTATCAGCCAGGGGGCTGGTCTGTATCATGCCCATGCCGCGGACGGTCCCGACTATCCCACCATCGTTGCCACTATCGGCGACTCGACCTTCTTCCACGCGGGGGTCTCGGGGCTTATCAATGCCGTGTTCACAGGTGCAAGATTTATTATTGTGATTCTCGATAATTCGACCACTGCCATGACGGGGAATCAGCCCACACCGCAGGTGGGTGTCATGGCCGATGGAACGCCGGGAAATACCGTGTACATCCCCGATCTTGTAAAGGCGAGCGGGGTCAGGTTCTTGCGGGAATCGGATCCCTATGCCCTTGACTCCTTCATTTCTACCCTCAAGGAAGCGGACCGGTTCTGCCGGAGTGATGAAGGGGGGGTAGCCGTTATCATCTCAAAACACCCCTGTATCATGGATCGTGAAGCGCGGAAACATCAGACCCAGTACCGTGTGACCGTAACCGAGGAGTGCACGGGGTGCAAGGTCTGCATCAAACAGTTCGAATGTCCCGCACTCGTTTATGATGAAGCGTCGGAGAAGGTCTTTATTGATCAGAACAGTTGTATCGGCTGCGGTATCTGTAGTGCGGCATGCCCGGTAGGCGCGATTGTCGCTGAGGAAGTGGGAGGTGAAAAGTGAAACAGCAGATTATTATCAGCGGGAAGGGTGGACAGGGAGTTCTCTTTGTGACGCGTCTCCTTGCCGAAGCGGGGATGGAGATGGGACTCGATGTCTTGACGGCGGAGACGCATGGAATGGCCATGCGCGGCGGAACCGTGATCTCCCATGTAAAGATCGGCTCTTTTAAGAGTCCTCTTATACGAAAGGGCCTGGCCGATACCGGGCTGTTTCTTACCCATTCCAATGTCGCCATCCATGCCGGCTATCTCAAACCGGATGGTTCCTGCGTGGTGAATACGGATCGCGCCGGTGCGTATAAGGCGGTTGACGCCACCGCATATGCCAAGGAAATAGGTTCGTTGCTGGTGACGAATCTTGTTCTTTTAGGGTATGCCGTTTCGCAGGGGACGCTCTTCTGCAATGAGGCGGTAATGAAAAAGGTTATCAAAGAGGCTTCAAATCCCCGGTTTGCAGATCTGAATCTCCGGGGATTTGAACGGGGATTACAACTATAAAAGGAGGTTTTTCATGAGAAGAGAAAAGAGATTACTGAGAAGAATTTGTGTCTGTACGGCCGCGATAGTGCTGTGTGTGATGGGCGCCGTACCGGCGGTTTCGGCAAAGACCACGACTTTGTCCTATGCGAACTTTCCCCCGGCGTCGACCTTTCCCTGTGTGCAGATGGAACAATGGAAAAAAGAGGTCGAGGGCCGCACGAATGGAAGCATCAGAATCAATACCTTTCCGGGCGGCACGCTCCTGGGGGCAAAGAACATGTTTGACGGCATTGTAGCGGGACAGGCCGATATCGGCTGTTTTGCCATGTCCTATCATCCGGGGCGGTTCCCCGTGGTCGAGGCAATCGACTTGCCGCTGGGGTGGCCGAACGCGACGGTGGCAACCATGTCGCTCCTTGATCTGTACGAAAAATACAAGCCCGAATCCTTTCAGAAGGTCAAGGTTCTCACCATGTTTACCTGTCCTCCGGCGAATATCATGTCCATAAACCCCGTACGTACACTTAAGGACCTGAAGGGAATGGAGATTCGGGCGGCAGGCACGGGTGTCAAGGTCTTCGAACTCCTGGGAGCCAGTCCCATCGGGATGCCCCAGTCGGATGTTCCCGACGCGCTCCATAAAAAAGTTATCCAGGGGATGGCCTCTTCTCTCGAAGTGATGAAGGACTTCAACTATGCGGAGTACTGCCGGTATATTACCATGACCAACCTGCAGGTGGTGACCTTTGGTGTGGTGATGAATCTCGATCGCTGGAACTCACTGCCCCCCGATGTACAGAAGGTAATGGATGATCTGTGCCGCGAGCAGGCAGAGTGGACGGGACGCTATGTCGATGAACACGTCAATGAAGCGGTCCGTTGGTCGAAAGAGAAGTACAACGTTGAGGTCATCAAATTCGGTCCAGAAGACGAAGCCGCAAAGACTAAACTCCTCGCGCCTCTTGTCGACGGATATATTCAACGGACAGGATCAAAGGTGCCGGCTGCGAAGATCATTGATGATATTATGACGTTCAAGAAGATCAATACGGGAAAATATCAGTAGAAATCGGAGATCAGTATCATGATGAATCTTATTGCATCCATGGAGAGGATGAGCCGTATTCTGAATAAACTTCTGATCGCGATTGCCGGTCTCTTCCTCGTGGCAATGATGTCCCTGGCCGGCGCTAATGTGGTGCTTCGAAGTTTCGGCGTTCCCGTAAAGGGTACCTTCGAACTTATGGGGCTCTTCGGTGCCGTCGTTGCCGCTTTTGCTCTGGCCAAGACGCAGATAGAACGGCAGCATATAGCCGTGGATGTGCTGATCAGGGTCTTCCCGGCCGGGGTGAAACGTGCCCTCTGTGTCGTTAAGTACCTGATCGGTGCGATCTTTTTCATACTGGCTGCCTGGCAGACCGGACAACTGGGGACGAATCTCTGGCAGGTCCACGAATTGTCAGAGACGCTCCGAATAGCCTATTTCCCCTTTGTGTACGCCGTCTCTCTCGGGTGCGTCATGATCGCTCTGGTACTGATAATCGAACTGTTGAAGGTCTTTAACGGAGAAGGGGAAACGAAATCATGAGTGTCACCGTCGTCGGTTTATTGGGAATCGGAATACTGCTCTTTATGCTCCTCTTTCTGGGAATGCCGGTTGGTTTTACCATGGCCGTGGTCGGTTTCGGGGGATTCTGGTACCTTATCTCCTTCAAGGCGTCTTTGGGCATGGTGGGTTCAGAGCTGTGGAATACCTTTTCCTCATACGGGCTCACCATGGTTCCCCTCTTTGTCTTTATGGGGCAGATCTGTTTCTATTCGGGACTCAATGAAAGGCTCTTCAAGGCGACCCATACGGTGACGGGCCATGTCCGTGGGGGCCTTGCAATGGCGACGATATTCGCCTGTGCGGGATTTGCTGCCATCTGCGGTTCGAATACGGCCACGGCGGCTACCATGACCGCTGTCGCGCTCCCGGAGATGAAAAAATATAAGTATAATCCCGCCCTGTCCGTCGGTTCCATTGCCTGCGGTTCCACCCTCGGCGTGGTCATACCCCCCAGTCTGGTCCTTATCCTTGTGGGTCTCTATACGGGACAGTCTATCAGCAAGCTCTTTTACGGGGGGATACTGGCCGGATTTTTACTTGCCGCCTCATTCATGGTGACGATTGTTATCCTGTGCTGGTTGCACCCCGATTGGAGCCCTCGGGGCGAGAAAAGGACATTGGAGGAGAAGATAAAGGCCCTCCCCGGGTTTTTCGAGGCATTCCTCCTGTTCGCCCTTGTCATGGGCGGTCTGTACGCGGGTGTCTTTACCCCGACGGAAGCCGGCGCCGTGGGCAGCATTCTGGCCCTCATAATCAGCGTTATGAGGCGAACATTAACATGGAAGGGATTTACCGCGGCCGTGGTCGACACGCTTCAGGTGTCCTGCATGGTTTTCGTTCTCATAGCCGGAGCGGTCATGTTCAGTCGTTTTCTTGCCTTAACCCGGATTCCCTTTGATATTGCCGACTGGGTCGCCGCGCTTCCCTTTGCGCCGGTTGCCATATTGGGTGTTATATTCATTATTTATATTATAGGCGGAGCCTTAATGGATTCCCTCGCCCTGCTTCTGATCACCATCCCCATCTTTTTCCCCGTAGCCGAGAAGCTCGGGTATGATCCGCTCTGGTTCGGGGTAATCATAACCGTCATTACCACCCTCGGTGCCGTAACGCCTCCTGTGGGTGCCTCTACCTACGTGGTGGCCGGGATAGCCAAAGATATCGGATTGGGCAGTGTATTCAGGGGAGTCCTCTATTTTCTGCCCGCCTATATCGTCTGTATCATCTTGTACATGGCAGTGCCCGAGATTATTACATATCTGCCGAGTCTGATTCGATGAAAAGCGCTTGCGATACATAAAAACTACCTAAGGAACGCAAGATTCGATGCTGAAAAAAATAGATCACATTGGTATTGCCGTTCAAGACATGGATGCGGCGCTGGATATTTATGGTCACGTTTACGGGCTGAAACCGATAAAAAGAGAAGTGCTCGATGAAATAGAAGTCGAAATTGCTTTTATACAATTAGGCGAGGTTCTCATAGAGCTATTGGCGCCAACGAAACCGGGAATTGGAAGTATAGGACAATTTGTGGAAGAAAATGGAGAAGGATTTCATCACATGGCTTATCGGGTTGCGGATATTGATCGTACCTTACAGCACTTACGAGACAGCAATATTCCTCTCAGAGACCAGAAACCGAGAAATGGAGGCGATAAATCAAGGATAGCCTTTATCGAACCAACAGCCACCCTCAATGTTTTGACCGAACTCGTGGAAAGAATGGGTGAGGTTCAGGAGGAGTAATATAGACAGATCAGTGAAATTAGCGATAGGTTTTGTCATCTCGGTGTTTACCATGAGAAGAGAAAGCATCTGATAAACAAAGACTGTAGTCGCCTCAGACCTGCAGATGTGAATAGGATCAATTCGATCCTCTGTGCTGAAGGGATATCATTCGGGACGATGCAGTCTTTTCTCGCCGATTTATCTTAGGACTCCTTCATAGTTCATCCCTTCGAACCCTTGAAGGAAGTAACCTCCCCCTGCAACCAGTCGATCCACCCTCCTATACCCACACCGGTCTTGCATGACACCTCGAAAATCTTCAGATTCGGATTCAGGATCAGAGCCCGCTGCTTCAATGCCGTTATGTCGAAATCGCTGAGGGACAGGTAATCGATTTTATTGACCAGCAGCACATCACAGATGGAGAACATGAGTGGGTATTTGAGGGGTTTGTCGTCCCCCTCGGGTACGCTCAGGATCATCACGTTTTTGTGGGCGCCTGTATCGAACTCGGCGGGACAGACGAGGTTCCCCACATTTTCGATGATGACCAGATCGAGTCCGCTGATGTCCATGGCATCAATGCCCTGTGTAACCATGGCAGCATCGAGGTGGCAGAATCCTCCCGTTCGGAGCTGAATAGCCGGGATTCCTCGGGCGGCGACCTTTTCCGCATCGACCGTGGAATCGATGTCCGCTTCAATAACGCCGAGGCGTATCTTTCCGGCAAGGCCTTCGACGGTCCGGAGGATTAGACTGGTCTTTCCCGAACCCGGTGATGACATGAGATTGAGGAGCAGTGTGTGTGTCTCCCGGAGGCGTTTCCTCATCTCTCCTGCACGCTTGATATTGTCGGAGAGGATATCCTCCTTGACCTCTATGAGTCTCACATTTTCCACTACAGTACCTCCATGTTCTTGATGTAATATTCACGCCCCGAAATAAGTGTGCACCTATTCCCCCTGCAGGTCGGACAGATAAGATGCTCTAGGTTCTTTACGTCCGCTTCATATGACTCAGAACAGTCATTACACCGGACGATGACGGGTGTCCGTTCGATCTTGAGCTTTGCACCCTCAGCCAGAGTATCCTTACTGAGATAGTCAAAATAGCGCTGAATCCATTCGTCTTCAAGATCGCTGAGTGTGCCGATCCTCAGATGCACAACCATAACCTTGCGGACACTGTTTGCCTGGGCGTGTTTCAGGACGACATTCAGAATGTTCTCCGTAATGGACAGTTCGTGCATGGGGATAACAGGGCCTCACCCACGGGCTTTCAAGGCGGCGTAAACCCTTTCGTGAGTGGGAACCGGTAGCCCACGTTTTTTCCCCTCATTGACGATGAATTCGATAAACGTACCTAGTTCGGTACGCTTCCCCTTCTCGAAATCCACCTGGAGCGATGTCTTAGTCTCATAGGGAAACCCTCTGGATTTCTCAATGGTTGATTCCTTGATATCATCGGGGAAATTAATTCCGTATGCCTTGGCAAGGGCAAGCAGTTCATCCAGGAGGCTACCCATCAGTTCCATGCCCTCTTTGTCTTCCAGAATTCCCCCTATGGTGGTGTTAAGAAAGGTCGTCGCATTCGCGAGGGGAGAAACGAAGAGGTACTTTTCCCATGCGATTTGATTGATATCGCTCCTATATCGGGCGTCGATACCCGCTTTCCGGAAGATATCTTCTATGCGTATCCAGTCAGGTTCATCGCTCGTTTCATTCCCGAAGAACATCTTGCATGATCCCCCGACCTGCTGACAGACGCCAGGCCCAAGGACATGAGAGCTGATGTATACACACCCGTTCCATATCTTTCCTTTGTCGAGAACGGACTTCAATTTCTCCGTGTTGTCCACTCCGTTCAGCACGGTGATGACAACGGTGTCTTCGCTTATATTGGGCGCGAGCAGACGCGCGCTTTCCGCCAGATCATACCCCTTGGTACACAGAAGGACGATATTGAAGATACCGCAGTTCGACGGATCATCGGTTGCCAGAGCCGGTCTTGCCGTGAAATCCCCCGATGCCGCACTCATCACGTGCAGGCCGTTCTCCTTGATAGCCTTCAGGTGCGCCCCTCGTGCTATGAAAACGATCTCCACATTTTCATCATCCGCATAACCTCTTGCCAGCAGACCTCCGTAATAACCGCCTACACCGCCTATTCCCATGATTGCTATCTTCATCGGCATGCCTCCTGTTATATGTTACCGTGCGGGGCACGGAAGTTAAATAAATATTTTGTAAAGATTCCAATTCTTTTTAGTGATGCTTCCATCTTATTAATCATAAGAAAGGCGAATCTCTTCATCCACCAGAGTCGGCTGAATAATTTCCTGCCACACAGAGGTATTCCATGTCCCCAGCTGATCATGCATCAGAAGGTACTTTTGCGGTATGGGATGAGTGCCATAGACGACTTCAATGCCGTACCTCTTTTCGATAAAGTCATGAAAATAGGTGATACGGGGACATGGCGGGTATCCCACAATCAGCCCGGTGGCGAGGTGTATTACGTTCGCCCCGTTTTTGGTCATTTCATCCACGGCATATTCGATGTTGCCTCCGGGACATCCGTCGCAGGAGGTATATCCCACAATCTCAGCATCCATATCTTTGTACCGACTGAAGGCCCCCTCTCTGTCTTTCAACGATCTGAAACATTTACCGCCTGCACATCTCCGATACCGGTCGCAGATGATTATCCCGATCTTGATCTTTTCGCTCATATTTAATGTATCTCCTTTTTTGTTTTTGACACGCAATATATCCCCTCTCCATCATACCCGGGACCAAAGCACTGATTATCGGACGTACACTCGGCCTTTAGAAGATCGCCGGGCTTCCGGTGATTGAACAGTTTCGGTGTGACAGCTCCGTCATCGATGGCCATCCCCTCCCATGTAGCCGATCGAACGAATCGGTTCGGCAGATTCATCTCATTGATCGAACTGTTTTCAAATAATCTGTTCATGTTTTCTCTTTTCCTATCGTTCCGAAGCAGTAACATATGTTGAGAGATAAACCCCAGTTTTACTTTCATGGTGCGTAAAGTCAAGGAAAAGATGGAAAAACAAGAAAGGAACATGCCTGTCCTATGCAAGAAATAGAGCCGCATCTATTTTCGGGATTCAACCGTGTCGAAGCGGTGCGTAATGTACGCAAAGAGCCCATTCCCAGGGACGATCATTGATGAGTTGTCGAATCGCTATCTGCGAAAAAACCACACGATCAGAGAAATCACAATGCTTATGAGAAGCATCGTTGTGATGGGAAAGTATACCTTGATGTTCGGCTTGTCGATCAGGATATCGCCGGGCAGGCGCCCGAAGGGTATGGCACCGAGCCACGGCCAGAGAAGACCCGCGATGATGAGCAGGAGGCCGAGAATAATCAGGAATTTTTGCATAATCGTTTCCTCGTAGAAATAAGATCGTTCCTCCGGCAAGACCGGTCACACGATCAGTGATTCAAAGGGACGAATCGTTCGTATTTCAGCCCGGGGCGCGCTCGCGGATACCCGTTTGAGAAACCCCGCCATATCCAGAAAGGGCAGGGTCCGTACCCTACCGTCTTTCGATATAGGGGAGAAAAAATCATCATAGTGAAAGGGGATGATGAGCTTTGGCTGCAGTATCTCCGGCAGACGGGTGCAGTATTCCGGAATCTTCTTCCACCCCGGAACGCACATGAAGAGCACGTCGCAACAATGCCCTTCTATCTCCGACTCAATAAAATTTGCGCTCCCGGCGTGCATGATTATGACCCCTCCCATCTCCACTTTCGGCATATACATGTCGCCGAGCCGGTATTCACGGGCTCTCATAGGCAGACGGTTTTCAGGGTTGATCTCTCCCTGATAGGGTGTTTTCCCCCCGAGGACCAGTCCGTGTAATGACCGTATCATGGTAACGGCTGTGCCTCCCGGCAACTCGATCCGTTCGCCCCCCTTGCATACGGTAACCGTACCCGGTTTCCCATAGAGGACCATCAGTGTCTCGAGGCTGGCACTTCCAATCAGCGGACAGGCGAGATGCCTTGCGAATATAGGAATGTCGAGGACGTGGTCGAGGTGTGTATGCCCCGCTATGATCGCCGATACCCTGCCTGGCAGTGTTTCGAGATACCGTTCTATCAGGTCCGATTTCGGCTCCGGCCAGCCGAAAAAGATTTCGTTCTTCCCGGATCGGGAATGATAGGGATCTATCAGGACGGTTTTATCCCCATCGGTACACTCAACCCCTGCGGTGCCGGTCCAACGAATCATTACCATACCTATCCCTCCGACAGATTATTCCGGAACATGACCCCTCCCTTTATCCCCCCGCGGCCATGGCAAAAAACGGGGCATGGTTTGATGTGAAGACGGGAGGATCCCTTCGCAGGATCGACTGGACCGCTCCATTTCTCCTGAACTCACGATCCAGAAACATTCGTACATCTTTTCTGTCCCATCCCCCCGGATGCCTGAACTGTCGGTAGAGAGTCAGGTCGCCGGAATAAAAATCATCCGTATCAAGACACTCCGCATCCGGGCCGTAGGCGGGCATGTTGAAGATGGCAAGATTAAGGTAACCGATATAGTGCTGATGGTCTATAATATATGCGAGCGTTTTTTTCGCCTCTTGGTACGTTTCGGCCGGTGTCCCGAAGAGAAGATACACATATGTAGCTATGCCGGCATTCGTGAGATTTTGCAATGCACACGATGCTTCAGACAGATCAATCCCCTTGCCGAGTGCGTCAAGAACGGACTGGTCCCCCGATTCGAGGCCGATCTTCAGCATGACGCACCCGGAGCGTTTCAAGCTTCTGCAGAAGTCGAGGTCCGTGAGCTGGCGGGTTATGCGTGCAAAACCGTACCAGGGGATGCCGGGGGGATTATCGATGATTGCCGCCAGGAGCGCCGGACTCATGGCGTTATCGAGAAAATGTATGAGACAGGGTTTTTTCCCGTCGATGAGTTTTCCTATATCGGAAATCACCTCTTTCACCGACAGCGGTGAATAGGAATTGCCCTCGGCCTTCTCCGGGCAGAAGGTGCATCTTCTCCAGTAACAGCCGCTTGACGCGCTGTAGGGGAGGACAAAGCCGGGTGACAGATAGGGGCTTTCATAAAAAGGGCCGTAGTCCGGTACAGCGGTTCCATCCGAAGAAGTCAATCCGAGCATGTCAAGGAGAGGACCTTCACCCGGCCCCGCCACCATATCGTCAACGATGCCGTCAAAGGGATTGCTCCAACCGGGGTTGCTGAGCCAGGATGTTACAAGGCCTCCGCCAAGGACCACTCTCGCGTCCGGGCAGAGTCTCCTGATGAGTCCGATCAAGGAAAAGGTCGGTATGGCCTGACTCAAATAGTTCAGTGAAATTCCAATAATGGAAGGTTGTTCATCTCCGAAGAGATTCGACAGCCGCTCCATGTAATACCCGTAAAAGGGACTTTGCTCCGGCTGCTCCGATGCCCGTATAAGATCGAAACTTCTGAGTGGCGAGAGGGTGAGGTCTTGATAGTTCGCGAGACCGACATGGACGCCGTAAGAGATTGCAACTCGATCGAGAAGGTGGTCTATATCCTTTACAGCCCGCCCGTAGCGGTCGATATGTGTGTAAAGATCCTGGTGGCGTAACGCGGAAAGATGTGCATCGAGGTGCCGCGATGCCCGCCTGGACCAGGTATCATCGGCCTCAATGGGACATTTCAGAAGACTCATCAGGCCTTCGAGATTGGCATCCAATACGCGGCAGTGAACAGCATGTTCACCAAGTATCCCCAGGAGCTTTGCAATCCCGGCAGGTGGCTCGCACGGTCTTACAACCGGAGGATTGATCAAAAGCATAGATAAAAAATCCGCAATTTGCGCGCAAGCATTCTCTCACTGTGTGATGTCGACTTACGCGTACTGTTTAATTGAAAAGTTGGTACAAGCATTTTCAATGGTTTTACGAAACCGTGATCCCCCTCGCCTTCATGAGATTCTTCCAGAACGGTTTGTACAGGAAACTCTTCTCATCCAGTCCGCACAGTTGTTCGAACATCGGTCTGGTGACCGTGAAGGCAAGCAGATCCGGGTCTATATATCGGCGCATCGCGATGTCCGTCGCGCCGATGACCGCCTGCGGCATGTTCAAGTCGTCAAAGAGGGCCACAATCTGCGAACATCCCGACCCGAACGGCGATATCACCGGCGTCGGTTCGCCCGGAGCGCTGTTATATTGAGCACCCAGCATGAGCAGACCCAGTTGATCGGGATTCACATAAAAGGTGACGGTCTTGAGGTGTTCGTACTGATCTTCATGCAGCGGGCCAATGAGGAGGTGGGGGTGTTCCTGCTGGTAGCCCTGCCGGTAATCCAGCCACTGATTCATCAGGTTGTGCGATGCTTTCAGCCCTTCATCATCAACCAGGAATGTGACAAAATCCTCCCGCGACCGTGCCACCACGCCGCAGAGCCAGTAGCCGGCCCCACCGCAGCCGAAGTTCTCCTGTGTGATGTGAAGGGTCTTCCCGCGAAGCCACTGTTTGTAAAAGGCGAACGTGCACGCCCACACCCCCGGTTTGGGCTCCACCAGCGGTTTGAACGGCGCCGTATCAGGCGCATCGTAGAATCCTATGAGGGGAATCTTCAGTCCAAGTTTTTCATGCAGCTTTTTCGAATCCGGTTGCATATCAACCTCCTATCTTGCTGCGCGCCGGGTAATCGGCCGTTTAACCGGTACCCTGTGACAATACGTAATATTGTCCCGACCGCGTGTATTTAAAGGTCGTCACTATCACCGTCAGGGAGTTCCAGCAGCGGGACGGGCTGAACGGCGCTTCCCGCGATTCCCCTGATGGAACTGTACATGTGATTCGTATTCAGGAGCACCTTTTCTATCTGCTTCTCTCTCTTTTTCCAGATCCCGTTCATCGCCCTTTTTTCCGCTTCCAGGTCCATGTGCATCTGGGTAAACCCTTCCACGATAGCCTCTACCTGGAGCCGGAATTCGTTGCCGGTCAGGTAGTCATAGATCATCCCCATCTTGTCGCCCTTGTTCTCCTGGACCGCCACCGCACTGCTCAATCTTACCACGGATTCCCTGAGGACGACGCACAAGCCCTTGAATTCTTCGAAGGTGCATACCCATATCCCGTCCTTCAGTCCCATCCGCTCCATATCGGCCGGCATGGATTCGGTGACCAGCACACCGATATCGGCGCCCCTTTCCCGGATATCGTCTCTGAACTTTTCGATCCATCCGGGCTGGAATCCCTTTGTCCGTTTGCTTTCGTAGTAGATTGTTCCGCAGTTTTGTCTGGTCCGCGTATTGACGATCTGAAGGCAGTCGGCGCCCTTTGCACCCTTTTTAATCTCTTCGATGGTATCGAGGGGGAAATTGGTGCCGAGCCATTCCTCGATCGCCAGTTCCTGCACCTCGCCCTGGAGCTGCATGGACCCCTGTTCGGCCTTTCGCTGCGCCTCTTTCAGTTTTTCGTTGAGCTGCTCGATGATCTTCTCTTTCTCGGACAGCCTCAACTGTGATCGCTGTTCTTCGTTTTTCCGGATCTTTTCCTTTTCCTCACTGATGATCTGATTAATCTTTTTCTCCGATTCGGCCTCAATTGCATCCTTCAGTTCATCTTTTTCTCTTTTCAGCTTTTCTATTTCCGATTTGGCCTTGTTGAATTCCTTTAACTGATCGGATTTTTCGGTAAGCTCTTTTTGCAGGGACTGGATGCGCTCCGATTGCTCTTCCTCCATCCGGGCCCGTATCTCGGCCTGCAATCGCTTGGTTTCCTCCTTCAGACCCGCCTTGATCGCCTCGGTGATGGTCTCATCGTGCCGTTTCCTTTCACCTTCGAGCTTCTCCCGTTCCGCATTCAGTAAATCCACCTTACTCTGATACCGGTTTTTCTCTTTGATCAGTTCGTCAGCGTATTTTTTTCTCAGTTCTTCTTCGACCTGATGATACAGGATATCGTTGACGTCTATTTGATGACCGCAATTGGGGCATGTTATTTTATTTGTCTGTTGTTCCATAGGTATTCACCGATTCCTGCTTTACTGTTTCATGGGCCACAGCCGCGAATCTTCCGGTAGTCTGAAATCGAGTATTCCTAGACGGAAGACTCTTTTGTGTACGTCTCTCACTTCGATCGTAAATCTGATTTCTCAAAAGAAGCCAACAACTTACTTGCATCTTCCTCGCGTATGATGTTGTTTTCGGCAAAAACGGTCCCGAGGTGGTTATACAGATCCCTGTGCCCCAGCATTGTGACCATCGATGAATCGATACCTTCCGAAGAAGCATTGATCGCCATTCCGTTCCGTCATCAACAACTTCATGGATTTCCCACGCTTTCTCACTGGTGAACCGTTACATGTTAAGTCCCAGAGCGTAATCTCCGTGGTTATGCAGCACTCTTCTTATTGTTTGATGATGCTCGAATTGAGAAACATCTTGTCTATCTTCGTTTGATAAAGACCGGAATACTATCTCCTTGTATCTTATCTACAATAAGGTAAAGCCAAGTGGCGGTCAACCTTTTTTTGAGAAAGGCGACTGTATGGATATCGCGACGTTACTTGGCAGTTATTATATGTAACCACTTATATTGACAGTAAATATACGCTATAAAAATTGGGTGTAATACACATTTATATGGTGTTGCATGCAACAGAAGTGGGGCGACACATATTTGATGCATGCCACAGTTTCATTGCGTTCCCAGGAAAATATCTTTTCAACCGTATCTCTTTTAACTGCTTTTGAACATTAGTAAAAAATTATTATCTTTTTCATTAGTGTTTTAGGTACACATTTTGCTCAACCATAAAACTGACCGACGGTCAGTTTGATAATCAGGCCAATGATCATGACTAAGGAAAATTTTTTATTCAACCTTATTTCTTTTAACTGTTTTTGAATATTAGAAATAATTTATTATTTTTGATTCGTGCTTTAGATAAAGATTTTGCTTAACCATTAAAATGACCATTGGTCAGACTTATAGTCAGACCAATGGCCGTAACTAAATGTAATGATATTGGGAGGATAAGGGTTATATGTAAAATCTCGAAAGATTTTTGACGATACCTTGAAGAGAAGAAAATATATTATTTGTTAGAGAATTTACCGTTGCTTACAGTTTTTTAAGGCAAAAAATATTTAAGTAGTTTCTTTTTAGGTGCCAGTTCGCCAATTCCTTATGTGGGCCTTGACACCATGATAGAAGTTAGAGAACCGTCGTAATTCGTTCATCCTGTGCACTAGCGCGGAGAGGTGAGGGCTATTATGCTACAACTCCATGATCGTTTTAATGACCCGCTCAGTTCTACCGTTAATTCCACGTATTTTGATCTTCGTAAACCGCTGTTCAATATAACGATTATGTTCCCAGCGCAGGATCATAACCGCATGATATTCATGAACTCTCCTATACTCCTTCCCTTGGTATATATAGCATTGTTCTATCGGATAGGGGCATTCTTTCAGTACTTATTCCAGAAATACCTTTACAGATGTTTGAATCTTGTCTGGAAGGTTCGCCGTACACAGTTCCAGGAAAAATCATCAATTCAAAAATACAAATACTTTCTTCTCCCAAAGGGCGATTTTCCAGTGAGCAAAATGACAGGCACTTTGCAGCATATAGGCTTGGATACTCTTTGTTATAGCGTTTGATCTACTTTTGTAACGGGCCTCAATGGCCTTTTCGATCTTTTTGATACCGCATTTCAGACAGCAGAATCGCTCGTTTGTACTCGGTATATCGAGAGATCCCGCGTCTGCTTATGAAAATGGGACTTCCACTTTTTTGTATATGCTTCAATTGGAAATCCCTAAAATGTGAATAACGTTACTTTAGTTCACAGGTGATTTATCGATCTTTTGGGGAAGCTGGCATTGTAGATTCAGAGGACCCTATAGGTATAAAACT
>DAISYQ010000044.1:0-26420 GCA_036825195.1 Syntrophales bacterium | reverse complement strand
TACCTTCTGACAGGAAATCCCGAAAATGTAAATAACGCTAGGTTAGCTCACATCTCAGGCCTTCAACCCCGGAACAGGCTTTTGGGACAGTTCCGTTACCGATGTTTCTGGAATCATCGATATCGCTCTGTCAAACTACTGGTACGCGGAGCCCGTCATGTCCGAGGACAGCACGGTCATCACCGCATGGGCTGCCCTGACCACCATTGGCGGGGCCCTGGAAGCCCAGTACAGTTCGACCAGAAATCCTTCGAACGGCAACTGGAGCACTCCCACAAAAATATCCGGCGATTTCAACAAGGATGCCCTGTACATACCGCTACTGGCTACCAGAAACGGTACCGTAGCCGCTCTATGGGTGGCGATCAATACCCCGGTGAATAATGAGAACAGTGTTTTCGGTGCCGCCAGAGATCCGGGCGGAGTCTGGCAGACAGGCACCCAGATATCCGCGTGGGAAGACAGCATTTCCATCCAGGACCTCGATATCTGGCCCACAGACGGAACGATCATGGCGCTCTGGGACGTCGAGGACTATGCAAGGGCGGCGGATGAAGACGAAGGCCTCTTCTGGTCGGCCAGAACCCCTTCAAATTCCTGGGGGAGCGGCGGATCGGGACAATTGGATACCTGGTATGATTCATTAAAAGGATCAGGCATGGTGATGGGAGCGGACGGAACGGCTGCTGTCATATTTGGTGTAAACAACACGAAAAAATCAGCGACGCTTCCCGGAGAAGTACGGTACGTGAAATGGCCTTCGGCGGGCCCTTGGGAGACTCCCCATGTCCCGATCGATTCCCTGGCAACCGTGTCATTGAATCGGGCAACAATAGCCTCAACAACTTCCGGATTGCCGGTCAGTGCCACATGGTGTGCCATAAAAAGTGTAACCGATCCTCTCAGTACCGCTATCTGGCAAAGCCAGATGGGAGATAACTCAATCGCCGCCATGCCGGCGGTGAGATCTCTTTTATTGCATTGAGACCGGATACTGAGTGAAATAAACAGAGCAGCCTGGATTTGATATTGTGTTGTAATAGTGGAGTAAAATAATTTCACCTTGCTTCACATTGAATTGGACAGCAAGCGCATTCTTCGCAACTTATCGCGGGGTGCTTCAATGTTTGGAGGGGTTCAATAAAGTCCTTGACCGGAATCCCCCGCGACGGTATTCTTTTCTTCAATTTCACTGATACATTGTTTTTTCAACGTAACCTGTCCGGCCAGCGCCTCATGCAAAACGAACCGTTTTCCCGTACAGAATCGAGTCATGCGCCTCAAGAGGGCAGGCTCTACTACCTCGACTGGTTGCGGGTTTTCGCCATCCTGGTTGTATTCTTCCATCACTGCGCCAAGCCCTTCGATTACCACACGTTCACAATCTACAACGCTGTCAGAAGTCTGCCCCTGTCGCTCTTCAGAGAATTTGATTTTTTGTGGATGATGCCGCTCTTCTTCATCATATCGGGGGCTTCGGTATATTATTCTCTCGGCTCCCGCAAAGCGGCCGGGTTTATCAAGGAGCGAACCCTGCGTATCCTCATTCCCCTGGTCTTCGTCGGGACCTTTGTAATAAACGCCCCGCAGGTATACCTTGAACGATTATTGAAGGGAGAAACCGTCAGCAGCTTTATCCAGTGGTACCCGCAATTTTTTGATGGGTTGTACCTTGTCTCCGGAGGCAATTTCGCCCCTCTGGGCATAGGAACACATCTCTGGTATCTGATGTATCTTTTTATCTTCTCTCTGGTGTTGCTGCCTCTGTTCATCCCATACGGAAAAACACGGGAAAGCGTCATTGCGCGCCTGTCACGCCTTTTCGAAAAGCCCTGGGCGTTATTTCTTCTGTTCGTGCCCATATCGGCGACTGCCGCGGGAGCGGAAATGATGGGTCTCGGGATCACGAGACACGCCGGGGGCTGGGATCCGATAACCTTTCTGGTTTTCTTCATATGCGGATATCTTATCTTCTCCAATCCGCGAATCCGGGAGAACATACAAAAGTACGGCACAATCTGCCTTATAATGGCCGTAATCCTTACCACATTATACCTGGACTCGCACTTCGGGATAAACCTGGAAATCTCCGGGGTAACACGGCACAATCTGCAGGAACACGGCGCCCTCCTGCCCTTCAATGCACCTGCCTGGGTGGCCGTTCAAGCATTCAGGGGATTGCTTGCCTGGCTTTGGATCATCGGACTGCTGGGCCTCGGTTATCGGTTTCTGAATTTCAAGAACAGGATTCTCGCCTATGCCAACGAGGCAGTACTTCCCTTTTACATACTGCACCTGACCGTTATACTGATTATTGCATACCCCGTTATCCATTGGGACATCAGTATCTGTACAAAATTTCTCATCATTGCAGTCATTTCATTTGCAGCCATCATGGCGATCTATGAACTGCTGGTGAGGCGCTTCAACATCCTTCGATTCCTCTTTGGAATGAAGATGAAAAAGCGTGACAAATAGTAACTCATCATAAAATGCGACGCTGAAACCGCTTTTGTCCGAGGATTGCCGACACCTCCTTGCAATAAAATCCTTGACCTGAATTCCCCGGGGGAGTATCCTTCCCTTCGATTTCATTACGTTCTTGTTTCTTAATAGATTTTTGATTCTGCCTGCACCTGTATACAAAAGGAGCACGTATGGTCTGATTGCAAAAAGCCCCGTTACTCGAAATGAGCGATGGGGCTTGTGTGTTTTGAGGACAAATATGGCTTCAGGAAAAGTCACCATTAGAGTTCGCCCATTGCGGATAAGTTTTTTGGTTGATCCTGCAGATCGAGCAGGCCTTTATCAAGCTATTGAGTTAAGCACCTTTCTCTGGGGTGGAAGTTATAACTCAATAATTCCTGCTTATCGACGAACTCCGCCTAAGTGGGAATCTCACCGCATTCGACATCTCCCTCTCCCTTCGGATATTATAGATGGTTATTTATCAGGGTTCGATCCTGATTTGGTGGTACCCGTGGGCATTTGCGCAAATCGTTCATTTCAGGTCGGTAATCGAGATGTCGTCAAAGAGAATGAATTGATTGGTGACTTACAAGATTCGGCTTCACCACACTATGGGATAGGCCTTATCGAATTGCTAAAAGACTTTATTGAGAAAGAAATGAAGTATAAGAGAAATGATGATCTTCAGGTTGTCTTTCCAGAACTGCCGCGCGCCTATGGGCTCTTTTTGGCAAGTGTGTTCGGAGTGATTCCAATAAAAGCTCAGGAAATTATCAACAAGCATTTCTTGAATATTACGGGTATCTCAAAAGTCCATCCTACCTTGATACGAATCCCAGAGTTGTTGAGACCTAACATTCTCTTTCCTAGGAGGTTAACCTCTTGGAGCTTGGACGAACGACCTCTCCAAGGGGCACACCTTTTCGTATGTGATGCAACAAGCACTCAAGACATCATTGATTATTGGAATCTGCGGGCTGCTGGTTTCTATGTGGTGCCCATCTCCATACAAGCCGCTGAAAGAGAAAGTACAAAAATCCTGGCCCGGGACTTCATTGAAGAAAATTACCACCCCTACAGGGATAATCCAGAAATCTTCCACCGCACAACGGTTCTGAGGTCCCGTTCTCTCAAAGAGGATATAGTCAAAAGTTTCTGCGAGTCCTTGAATATTCCTAAAGATGAATACAAAGGGCAGCCAAGGTATTTAATTCAGTGGTGGTACCCACGGTTGTGGGATTCTTGGGCGCGAGAAAACGCTTTTGGTGAAGGAATATTATTCCCCTCTGCGTACGAAGAGAATCGGCTAATAACTGAAGGTGAGGATAGTTTAGAACTGCGGTCTCATGATCCGAAAATTGGAACATTTCGCGATTACTCTGGCAGGCCCAAATTTGCCAACGAATTTAGCTTCCGATTCTATGGCTCAAAAGAGTCGATGGCCGAGGTCTTTCCAGAGGGAAGTCGCGAGCTATCTTCAGCGATAGGTCGTACAGGTTACTTCAATTGGCGATTTTCAAGGTTCGGACCTGTCTTTCTGGCACACAACTCCAGAGATCTGATATTTCTCGACCTACCCCTTGCTGAGGCAGTCATGACAGAATGGTTTAAGGAACGAGGTTGGATAGTCTCGCTATCAGGTCCAGGACGCATTGCAAAGCAACTACTCAGGCAGCTTGGTGGTATTTACGGTATTTCAAAACTCGCCCACAAAGGTGTGATTGAATTACTCGGAGGCGTAGAAGAAAATAAAATCCCTGACCAAGAAGCATCGAAGAAAAAACTAGAAAAAGAAGTAGGTATGCCGCGACAGGCAGTTATCGAAAAGCTGAAACGTGTAATCCAGTCAGATGGGCTCTTCTATGGCACTGAGCGGTTTCTTGAAGGCCTCATATCGGCAAATGCCTTGCGGTTGGGGGCCAAAATTCAGTGCCCTGTTTGCACGCGTTACAACTGGTATGAGCTAAATGCACTCGACTACGAGTTACAGTGCCGATTTTGCTTGTCTGATTTTTCGCCACCTCTGCACTCTCCAAAGGATATGCAATGGACTTACCGAACTCACGGTCCTTTTGCCAGTTCCACTGCTCAAGGGGCATTTACAGTTTTGCTAACAATTAAACTTTTGAGCGGAAATATACATGGAGGTGTCACTCCTCTCTTTAGTTATGTGGCTGAAAAAGATGGAAAACGTCTGGAAGCTGATCTCACTTGCCTATACAAGGCTTCATCACTGCGTGAAAGAGGTACTCACATCGTTCATGCAGAGTGTAAGAGTTTCAATCGGTTTGAGCGGAAAGATATAGAACGAATGAAGGAGTTGGCAACTGCCTTTCCTGGTTCAGCACTCATTTTCGCTACTCTCAACAATGAATTGCAGGAATCAGAAGTTAAGCTGATCAAGAAGTTGGCACTTACAGAAAGGAGAAAGAATCTATGCGGAAAACCAAGCAACCATGTAATTGTATTGACTGGTACCGAACTTTTTTCTCATCGTTTTGCTGAAAACTGGGAAAACAAAGGCGGTATTTATAAGCAGTTAAGTTATCGGGCTTTCCATCTGAATAGCCTATCGGTACTCGCTGATGCTACCCAGCAAATCTATCTCGGTCTTCCGTCATGGTCAGAGTGGTTGGAGACGGAATGGGGAAAGCGAAGACAGAAGCAGGCAAGAAAGAAGGTGATGAAACAAAAGAACGCTATAAAGTAAGATTACTTCCCCTCCTCCCTGCCGTATCTGCTTCTTGATGAAGATTTCCTCTGTCCCACCTTTTCAATTCGGTCAGATATACACTTCTAAAACGCAGTGTTATTCCGATAAAAGCAGCAGTTGAACGGCGGACAGGGATTTAGGCCCGTTCTGACTTCCGACCGTAAATCCTCCCGCAAGCGGGCTCGGCGTTTCTCCCAGCATAGTGATCGGAACCACTTTATATCTTTGAGAAGTAAGCGTTAAATCCGCTCTTGACTCATGTTCACTGATAATGGAATAATGCATTCGTTCATGTACTTTCAGTCGGGCAATCGGCGCTCGGCCGGAAAGCCCGTTAACTCTATTCAATGAAGAAAGAAGTTAATTATGGACAAAGTTAACGTGACATTGTTAGTGGCCATCATTTCAGCGGCAGTCGCCTTGTACGGTTATTTTTACACCAAGAAAAAGGAGCGCGAATTCACACTGGCTAAAACACGGCAGGAGATATACCAACTGCTGATCACCAATCTGTCCGAGAGAATCAGGCTTATGAACCAGTTCGGACAGGACCCAAACATCGCCAATTTTCGATCAATCGAGGATCTGTACGCGTATATATTCAAGAACAATCCGGAGCTGTCAAAGAATTTCACCGAAGCCTTCCAGATCAACACCATGCTGTGCATATACGGAACAGACGATGCGGTCAGAGCCGCCGCAAAATTTCAGCGTGAAAGCGCGGAATACGCGCAGCAACTCAGGCAAATGCCATCGGATTTGCCCAAGCTGGTACTGACATTGCGAAAAAATGTATTCTCCGGATTCTCCGATATGAAGAACACGAAAGTGTCCAAGGAAGATATCGGGCAGCTCATGACAATGTAACGGGAAAGTCTGCCACAAGCCCGGCACGGACGATAGAGCCGATCATCACGCACTGGCAGATTTTTGAATAAAGAAAAGAAAGGTCCCTGTAATGAAAACTGCATTGATTCTCGTTGATATTCAAAATGATTATTTTCCGGGTGGTAGTATGGAGCTGGTCGGCATGAGGGAAGCTGGCTCGAAGGCCAGAGAGTTGCTCACCTTCTTCCGGGAAAACCAATGGCCGATATTGCATATTCAGCACATTGCGACTAGGGAAGGCGCAACCTTCTTTCTCCCAGACACGGAGGGGGCCAACATCCACGAATGGGTAAAACCCCTGCCCACCGAGACGGTTATCCGGAAACATCATATCAACAGTTTCCGGGAAACGCGGCTCCTCGACGAACTCAGGCGGGCGTTGATCGAGAAGGTGGTGATCTGCGGTGCGATGAGCCATATGTGCATCGACGCGGCAACCCGTGCCGCTGCGGATCTCGGATTCGCATGCGTTGTCATCCACGACGCATGTGCGACAAGAAATGTTGAATTTAAGGGCAGAATTATACCCGCATCCGATGTTCACGGTTCATTTATGGCAGCCCTGGGTTCATATGCCGACATAGTGGCCTCTGATGATTTCCTGTCACGGATGAAAAAAGCCGGAGCTCCATAACCCCCAACGCTGCCTCGCTGACGGGCGTTTCGTGGCGTGAACCTTGCATGTATTATACACCGAAGGAGACGATATGACAGCCAGTCCGACAGTTCGAGCCTTGAAACTCGGGGTTACGTGGTGCTATCTGATCAGATGTCCGGATGGCTACCTGCTGATAGACACGTCCTATCCAAACCGTTTTTCACAGTTCCTGAGATCCATTGCCGCGCTCGGGATAGACATACAGAAAATCAGGTACCTGCTCCTGACACACCACCATGACGACCACGCGGGCTTTGCGGCCGAACTGGTGGAGAAAACGGGCTGCCGGGTCATCGCTCACCGTAATGCCGTGGAAGCCTTGACAATCGGCGAATCGGAAGATACGATGCGGCCCGTCAATCGCCGTGTGCAGTTCCTCTTTGCACTGTTCACGCTGTTCCACCGGCGATTCAGATTCCCTCCCCTAGTCCTTGGAGAGAATGACATTGTATTGCCGGGTGACGATTTTGATCTTCTGAGGGGTATCGGGATTAACGGCAGGATCGCATACACGCCGGGCCACACCCGGGACTCCATTTCGGTTATCCTTTCCGACGGCAGCGCTTTCGTGGGGGATGTGGCGATGAACTTCCTGCGACAGACAGGAATAGGGCATCGTCCGATTTTTGTTGAAGATATTCAGGCGGTTTACACAAGCTGGCAACGGCTTATCGAGTTTGGGGCAAAGGTTATTTATCCGTCCCACGGAAAACCTTTTTCCGCCCGAGAATTGGCACGATAAGGGATATTTCGGCAGATAGAATCAGCCGATATACCATACCGAACGGCCAAGCCGTAACATTTGAAATAAAGGAAAACAGACAATGAAAACTGAAAAAATGGTAGTTGGTGAAAAAAGGCAAAGGTACGGCAGTCCGCTCGCACGATGTACGATATATCTGGCCGTTTGTTTTGTGATCCTGGTATTGACCCTTGGAGCGATACAGGCACAGGCGGGATGGCCGCGCATAGCCCTATCCAAAGATGGCACCCCGATCTCTTATGAGATTTACGGTAATGGAGAACCGATCCTTGTCTTTATCCACGGATGGAATTGCGACGCCCGCTACTGGCGTGCCCAGGTGCCGTATTTTTCCAAAGCTCACCGCGTCATCACACTCGACCTTGCAGGCCACGGCCACTCAGGTATGAATCGTTCGACCTATACCATGAAGGCCTTCGGAGAGGATGTGCAGGCGGTGATGGAAGCTACGGGCAGCGGTCGTGTCATCCTGATAGGACACTCCATGGGAGGTTCGGTCATCGCGGAGGCCGCACGGCTCATGCCGAACCGCGTCATAGGGCTCATAGGGATAGATACGCTTGAAAACATAGAATATCCATTGACTCAAGAAGGGTTTGATCAGATGATCGCTCCCTTGAAAAAGGATTTTCAGATCGGAAGCCGGAAATTCGCAGAGCAGATGATGCTATCCGGTACCGATCCACAGCTTCGCGAATGGATTCTCTCGGATATGTCGACTGCCCCACCCGCCGTTGCCTTGAGTGCCATGACCGAAATGATGTCACAGTACATCACCGGGGAAGCGGCCAGAATATTTGATGAGATTCGTATTCCTGTCATTAACGTGAACGGGGATATGTGGCCCATTGACTATGAGGCGAACCGGCGGCACATGGTCTCTTTCGATGCCATCGTTATGAAAGGAGCGGATCATTTTCTGATGATGAATCGTCCCGAAGAATTCAACCGGGCATTGGAAAAGGCCATCCAGATGATTGTAAAGAAACAGAATAAATAACAGCGACTATCACTTTTATAAACAAGGAGAATACTGTTGAAAATACGAGAAGCCACAGAATCGGATTTACAGGATGTACTGCACATCGAAGCTGCAGCCTTCGGTTACGACAAAGAAGCAAATCTCGTCAAGGGATTATTGAGCGATTCCACTGCCATGCCACTGCTATCCCTGCTTGCCGTTAACAATGACGGAGAAGCCGTAGGTCATATTCTTTTTACGACGATACGGCTGACCGATACGCACGACACAACCTCGGCCATGCTTCTGGCCCCGCTTGCGGTTATGCCTCATGCTCAAGATCAGGGCGTTGGTGGAGAACTCATCAAAGAGGGTTTGAGATTACTATCGGAACGAGGGGTCGACCTTGTATTTGTCCTCGGCCATCCGGGATATTATCCACGTTATGGATTCCAACCGGCAGGTATGCATGGATTTGAGGCGCCCTACCCCATCCCGGATAAGGATGCCGGCGCGTGGATGGTACAGGAACTGATACCCGGTGCCATTGAGAGGGCAAGCGGCAAGGTCATCTGTGCGGATACACTGGATCAGCCGGAACACTGGCGTGAATAGGAATATTGTCTGCAACCGGCTCCGGTAGACCTTTGCCACCTAAGCCGGTTTGTGAAACAGTCCATTAGTAATGAAGGAAGAGCCAAACCATTGTCTCGGACCAATATTATAATTCTTCGCGTCACGCTGGCAGTTGCCCTGATTACCGTTCTGCACCTCGCGACAACGCAATTGCAGTATCCGATTGCGGAAGACATGAACGACAAGGTGAGTCATATCCTGGCATTTTATGTACTGGTCTTTCTGGTGGATTTTTCATTCCCCGGAAGCCGGTTCGGCACATCAAAGATTCTGTTTTTAATCGGCTACGGATTGCTCATCGAGTGCATTCAGTACTTCATCCCCTATCGGATGTGCTCATTGTATGATGTGGCGGCCGATTGCATCGGCCTTGCCGGGTACATGATTTCCCTGCCGGTACTGAAAAAGATCCCGCTGCTTGCAGGGCGCTGGCATGAGATAAGAAGCTGAGGAAAATCAATGAAATATGAAGCGGTAAACTTTGAAGAGAAGTTCGGTTTATTTGACGAACAGTGGGCGCCCAAGGTGATCGCCGAGATGAACGATTAT
The DNA here is from genome assembly GCA_036825195.1 of Syntrophales bacterium. Taxonomy (GTDB): domain Bacteria; phylum Desulfobacterota; class Syntrophia; order Syntrophales; family UBA2210; genus UBA2210. The sequence continues at coordinate 16,783 of DAISYQ010000044.1, read as the reverse complement.
CAGTTCAAGGTCGTAAAAATTAAAGGCGACTTTGTCTGGCACAGTCATGAAGACACGGACGAGGCATTCATCGTCCTGGATGGCTCGCTGCGAATCGATTTCAGAGACGGCCACGTGAATCTGAAAAAGGGCGAAATGTACGTTGTTCCGAGGGATGTGGAGCATAAACCGTTTGCGGAAGATGAGGTTAAAATGCTCCTTATAGAACCCCGTGGCGTCCTCAATACGGGGAACGCAGGCGGTGAGCTTACCGCTGAAACCGATGTATGGATATAGCCCGACTACCGTCCTGTTGCACCAAGCCCGCCGGTACGGCTCTGCGTCTGCTGTTGCCATAGCCGCTGCTTTGATGTAAAATTGGACGGTGTCTGGAGGATCGGGAAAATCACGAGGTCCATCAGAAATGACTCGGCAAGTATGCCGACGTACTATCCCCGACTGCAACGGATTACTTACAGAACATACTTTCGCTGAGCCAGACGGTATATCCCCGTTCAAACATAGTGATTTCAGTCGTCACCGGTCCAATTTCTTGAAATGATTTTTTAAACATTTTTTAAGGGAGGACAGTATGGCACAGAAAAAAATATTGATGTTCGTCGGCGACTTCGTTGAAGATTACGAAGCCATGGTCCCGTTTCAGATGCTTTTAATGGTGGGGCATCAAGTGGATACGGTCTGTCCCGATAAGAAACCGGGAGATACGGTCAAGACCGCGATTCACGATTTTGAAGGCGATCAGACCTATTCCGAGAAGGTCGGTCATCATTTCCCCATTACGGCGGATTTCGATTCGATACAGTCATTCGACTACGATGCACTGGTCATTCCCGGCGGCAGGGCTCCGGAATATTTGAGACTCAACAAAAAGATCATCCACCTGACCCAGGAATTTTTTAATGCGAATAAGCCCATCGCATCCATCTGCCACGGCCCCCAAATCCTTGCGGCGTCAGGTATCCTCTCGGGTAAATCATGCTGCCCCTATCCGGCTGTCGGACCGGATGTCGAGCAGGCAGGCGGGACATGGATAGCGAACAATGATACCTTCTCAAATGCTCATGTGGACGGGAACCTCATCACTGCCCCGGCATGGCCGGCACATCCCGAATGGATGAAAAAGTTCTTAGAGGTTCTGGGTACCAAGATAGAACCGTAATCGAAGCACGGTACCGCTTACCGGTGCCGGGTCTCCATTCAGGGAGCATAACGGTTCGTGTAAGCTGAAACCAAACGAGTACGGTTTTGCATTCTATCTTCTCTTTCAAGAGAAGCATGAACACATCGTACAACGCAGGCCGTACGTTTGGTTCAGCTTAACGCGATTATTCGAACGATAGAGGAGATGCTATGAAGATTCGACTACTCGTTTTTTTCGTAACGGTTCTCGGACTGTGCGCTTGCAGCAGCATGTACTACGGAGCTATGGAGAAAGCGGGATTTCATAAGCGCGACATCATGGTGGACCGCGTCAAGGCAGCGCGCGACACGCAGAATGAAGCGAAGCAACAGTTTCTGACCGCCATGGAGCAATTCAGGAGCGTCGTCAATTTCAAGGGCGACGATCTTGAGAAAGAGTACGACAAACTCAACGCCACCCTAAAGAAGAGTGAGGCCGAAGCGGCCGCCGTGCATGATCGCATCAGTGCCGTCGAAAATGTTTCCGAAGCGCTCTTCAAGGAATGGCGCACGGAACTCAAACAGTACTCAAGCGATGCCCTTCGGAAGTCGAGTCAGCGGAAATACGACGCCACGATGGCGAAATACAAAGTACTCATCGCGTCCATGAAGAAGGCCGAGGCCAAGTTAGAACCAGTGCTCGTTCCCCTGCGCGATCAGGTGTTGTTCATGAAGCACAACCTGAACGCCAAGGCCATCGCGGGGCTGAGCAGCGAACTTGTCAGCGTTCAGACCAACGTGGACAGGTTGATTCACGATATGGACATCGCTATTGCCCAGGCCGACAAGTTCATCGACGAGCTGCAGAAAGAATAGCCTGCGAGTCGTGACGGACACCGGACACGCTTTGAAAGTTACAATTACATGCCTGACCCTTATAAGCTGTCGGACATACTCACAGAAGATGTAACGCTCCATCCAGTCGAGCCGGGACTGTATTCCATCTATCCAACGGGGAATTCACCGGGTGCGTATGACAGCGTCGGAGTATCGGCGATCTACGACATGGTCGCCTGCAATGGCCTGTATAACCGGCTGATGTGGGGATACTCCATAAAAAAATACACACCCTTCTGTGAGACTTCCTTGGCCTCGTCGCCCGATGGGTGGGTTCTGGATCTCGCCTGCGGCTCCCTGGCATTTACGGCGGATATGTATGCACGTTATCCGAATCGGCCGGTAGTCTTCCTCGATCAGTCACTGAATTTATTGCGAAAAGGCAAGGCACGGCTTGAGAAATTAATGGCAAACATACCAGGAAACAGGTTCTACCTGCATGCCGATGCACTGCAGCTTCCGTTTAGGGCGAATGTATTCAAAACGGTTATATCGCTCAACCTCCTCCACTGCATACATGACGTGAAAACGGTATTGAGAGAAATAAAACGGGTATCAACCGATGATGGAAACTTCGCGGCAACCACGCTGATCCGGAGCGGTCGCTGGAGCGACCGCTATCTGCACCTGCTTACCGAATCGGGAGCCCTCGTTTCCCGCAGTCCTGATGAACTCCTGCCCGAGTTCAACGATATGGGAATGAGCATCACCCATACGGTTGAGGGAAATCTGACGTTTATCCGGTATGAATAAACCGGCTATCAATCTGCTATAAGTGCCGTGTTTGCTATTGATGAGGTTCAATGTTATTATTACGTTCAGCATATCCTGACGGTCTGTGCATGAAAGCCCGTATGCATCTTATACACATAGGCGACAGGGAGTGAGATACATGGCGAATCGCAGAGGTGAAAAAATCGGTTGGATAGTCGGTTGGTTTGGAAGCTTTCTCTGGGTGTGTCTGTTATCCGTCATCTGGTTGTTTCAGAACAGAATGATCGACGGAATCATGGGGATAATATTGTTTGTAATCGCAATCACAGCCATTATTGCTATTACACCCTGGAGGTATCCTGACACCCAATATTGGAAATTGATGCTGCCGATGTATGTTCTGTTCTTCCTTGCAATCGCCCTGTGCATTTACCGATATGGTGGCCTTGAAAATACGGGGTTGCAATGGACGGCTTTCTTTTGGATAATCCCCTGTCTTGTACCGCTTATAATCATTGGCCGTCGAACATGGAACGGCAACGACTGACGATACATATTCGACGTCCGGAGAACAAGGGCCAATACAAAAAAGGTACAGAGACCGGATCAGGACTTTCGCTGTGTATCGGGATCTAACGGTCATCCTTCAGCAGAACAGCAATATAAAATAGTACGGAGAGTCATCATGAGAAAAGAATGGAAAAGAAAAGCGGTAATACTGTGGAGGGGATGGGGATTCAGCATCCTGATCGCCCTGTTGATAGCGACATCTTTCAAGTCGGCTATAGCGGACTGGAACGATATCCCTTCAGGATCGATGGAACCGACCATCTTGATAGGGGATCGCGTCTTTGTGAACAAGCTGGCCTATGATCTCAAAATCCCGTACACAACCGTGCATCTCGCCACATGGTCCGATCCCAAACGGGGAGATATCGTCGTGTTCTATTCACCCCATGACGGTACCCGCCTGATCAAACGTGTTGTCGGTCTTCCGGGAGACACGTTAGCCATGTTTAAAAACCGGCTTTTTATTAATGGTACCTGTGTAACATATGAACCGCTGCCCGAAGAGATCATCGGCCAGCTCGAACTTGACCAACACTCCAACCCTCTTGTTTGTAATGAAAATCTTCCCGGGAAACGACATACCGTGATGTTTTTGCCGTCCCGACCGTCCCCCGACACCTTTGCCCCAGTGGCGATACCGGAGGGACGCTACTTTATGATGGGGGACAATCGTGACAACAGCGGTGATTCCCGATTCTTCGGTTTTGTTGATCGGAAAAACATCGTAGGCCGGGCAACGAAGGTGGTGATCTCCAGAGACGGCTCTTTTCTCCATCCCCGGTGGAATCGATTTTTTAAAAACTTGGATGTATCGTAGGGATACATCTTTCGAGGAGGTCGTCATGGACAAAACATCACAAAAAGCGCTCTCACTGCTGAGAGAAATCAAGTCCGTCACATTTTCCACCAGTAATGACGGAAAACCATCCGCCAGAATCATCGATGTTATGTTTGTGGAAGACGACGGTCTCTATTTCCTCACGGCACGGGGAAAATCGTTTTACCGGCAATTAAAAGCAAACCCTTCGATTGCCGTCTGCGGAATGAATGAACAATATGTTTCCGTTCGTCTTGTGGGTGATGTTATGTTTTGCGAAGACAGGAGTGTCGTAGACAAATCCTTCGATCTCAATCCCATAATGAACGAGCTCTACCCCGGTGAAAAACGGTATATTCTGGAAGGGATCCACCTCTACAGGGGGAAGGGAGAGGTATTCGACCTTTCGACGGAGCCTCCCGCGCGCGAGAGGTTTTCATTTGGGGGCGCAACAGTCAACCCATGCGGTTACCGTATCACGGACGAATGCACCGCCTGCGGCATATGCAAGGAAGCCTGTCCCGTCAATGTTATCACCGAAGGGGATGTGTATCGCATAGACCAGGCCCACTGTCTGGAATGCGGATCATGCCTGGAAGTATGCCCGGTCGATGCCATTGAGCCTGCTGAAGGATTGTAATCGGTAAGGGTAGTCGCGAGCAGTAATCGACCATCTGTTTCACCTAAATCATTTTGGAAAGATCTTTCTTTCCATATGTAGTACCTTCTTTATTTGTTATAGACCCACCGATATAGTCTCACATCTATTTTTACTATATCAGTCCAACCTCCGTCCAATTCCAAACCACCCTCCTGGAGAAATCAATCTTACGAGCGAATCTTACGCAAAAGAAGAGCTTCTATCCCTGTTACAAGCAGGTCGGTAAGTCGATGGTACTGCTGTGATTACCCATCAAGATCACAACCCCATGTTCATCTTTTCGAGACCACTATGAAAGATTATGGAGAGGAGGGAGGCGGGATACGAAAATTCTATTGGTAGTATTAATCTACCGTTTCCATACCGTATTACCCCTATTGCTATGCTGAGCTATTTTTGCATAATGATTTTCGTGCAAAGGCACAGAGTATGAGAACAAGCTGATTGGCCTGTTAAGTACAACGTAGCGACATCATGTTGGTCCATTAGAAACTATCAAACAGTATAAATCTGGAAAGGAGGTAAAAAAGAGGCATTACAAGAGCTGGGTAGGCTTCCTATGAACGAAAAGTATTCAAATAACACAAAGGAGTAACAGCATGAGTGATGAGAAATTTATAGACAAGAGTTGGGGCAAAGGAATAACGATAGAACCTTATCTGATGTCGGTTTTGTCAAGCCGCATGTTTTGTAGCGGTGTTGAAATGACCAATACGATGGTAAGGACTGCTCGATCTTTGCTGATGAGCATCTGTAGAGACTTGTCGACTGCTATCTGTGACCGCAACGCAGATGTCATCTCGCTTCCTCCCTGTATTCCTGTCCATGTCGCCAACATGGGCTTAACAGTCAAACCCGCACTCCTTCATCCTGAAGGTGTTCAGGAGGGAGATCTTTTTTTAAATAACTCCCCTTTCAACGGAAATACACACCATGCCGATTATACCTATATCGCCCCCGTTTTTAATGACGGAGAACTGATGTTCTGGACTGCGGCTAAAGGTCACCAGGCTGATTGCGGTAATAGTATTCCAAGTACCTATCATCCAACGGCGCTCGATGTGTACGAAGAAGGAGCCATCGACTGGCCCTGTGTGAAAATTCAGAAAGGGTACAAAGATGTTCATGACCTGATCAGGATTGCCATGATGAGAATCCGTGTCCCCGATCAGTGGTATGGAGATTATCTGGCCGGTGTCGGTTCGGCACGAATCGGCGAAAGACGGCTAAAAGAGATGTGTGAAGAATACGGCAATGAAGTGATCAAGGAATTCTGTGATTCCTATCAGGAATATGGCAAGCTCAGAATGACCGAAGAGATAAAGAAACTTCCAGCAGGAACGTGGGATTATCGTATCAGCCATGACAGGATTCCCGACCTGTTGCCTCAGATTGATCTGCACATCATCGCTACCATCAATCCCGACGAAGGATATATTACCATCGATCTGACAGATAATGAAGATTCTCAGCTTTGTGGACTCAATATGTGTGAAGCCACATCCATAGCCAGCGCCCGTACCGGTGTCCTGAACCGTATGCCTTCCGATATGCCTCATAACGAAGGAGCCATGTCGCGTATCTAGGTTAAAGTGAGGGAGGGTTGTGTCGTCGGTAAGGCACAGTTCCCGTACTCTTCTTCGCTTGCCACCACAAATGTCGCCGACCGGCTTATTTCAGGTGTTCAGTGCCTCTTTAACCAGATACCCGAGCTTGATAAGAGGGGCATCGCCGAAGGTGGCGCCGTCCAGTGCCCGGCCGTATCGGTTATTTCAGGCAAGGACTGGAGACGGGATGATGAGCCGTATGTAAATCAACTTTTCTGCGGTATGACCGGTGGCCCCGGTGCTCGTGGCCATGATGGGTGGGTAACCTACCAATATCCCTGCACCGGCGGCGGTCTTTACTGGACAAGTACCGAAATCATGGAACAGCGTTACCCAGTGCTGGTCAGGGAAGAAGAAGTCATTCAAGACGGTCTCGGCGCCGGTCAATGGGATTCGGCCCCTGCATGCCAGTTCATTCTCGCTCCGAGGAAACACCCCATGATGGCGGCGTATTCCTGCGACGGACAGGATAACCTTCCGAAAGGTGCGAAAGGCGGGCTGAATGGTCACAAGTCCGGTGCATGGAAATATACCATTGCCAATGGGTTAGAAACAAAAACTGAACTGCCTCCGTTTGCCAACCCTGAGATGAAATTGGGAGAGGCAATCGTATCCCATAGTTCCAGTGGTGGCGGATATGGAGATCCGCTCGATCGCGATCCCGAACTCGTGCGGCATCGGGCACGAGAAGGCTGGATCTCCGTTGAGTTTGCAAAGAACACCTACGGCGTTGTTCTGGATACGGAACCTGAACTGTTCGCCGTTGATGTGAAGGCCACTGAGAAGCTCAGGAAAGAACTGAAAGCAAAGCAGATCAAAGCATAGAGAGGAGGCAGTTATGAGTAAATATGTGTGTACGGACATTGGAGGAACCTTTACCGATGCAGCAGTCATCGATGAAAATGGCGAAATGAGAGTCTTTAAATCACCAACGACACACGGTGATTATGCAGCAGGTATTATTGAAGCTCTGGAACAGGCCGCGGAATACTGGAATCAACCGATGTCGGAATTTATGGCTTCATGCAGCCTCATCGATGCCGGCGTTCTGACCCATGGATCAACAATCGCGACCAACGCGATCCTTGAAGGCAAGGTTGATAAGGTTGGAATGATTGTAACCAAAGGACACCGGGATGTTCTTCTCTGGAGAGAAGGACCGATCAAGGATCCCTTTGATTTTCAGATCGATTATCCCGAGCCATACATTCCCCGTTATCTGACTCTTCCGGTCGAAGAGAGGATTGATGCAGAGGGCGGCATAGCAATACCCCTGAACGAAGAAGACGTAAAAAAGGCGGTCCTTCAGTTCAAAAAGTGGGGTGTCAAAGCCATCGCCGTATGCCTGATCTGGTCAGTTGCCAATGATGTTCACGAAAAGAAGGTTGCTGAGATTGCAAAAGAAATATGGCCCGAATGCGAAGTAGTCCTGAGTTCGGTTGTTAATCCCTGCATCCGCGAATATCGCCGATGGGTTTCCACAGCTATGGATGCGTCTCTTAAACGGATCATATCCTCGTATACCCAGGAACTCAACGATCGGATGCGTACAATTGGATTTAAGGGCGAGGTCGGAATGTTGAATTCAAGTGGTGGCGTCTCCAGCGCGGCTGAGATTTCAGCCCGACCGCTCTATTCAATCGATTCCGGCCCCGCTCTGGCTCCGATTGCCGGTCGAAGAATATCGGTGGAAGATCTGCATGATAACAATGTTGTCATTCTTGATATGGGAGGCACATCCTTTGATGTCAGCTGCGTTCTGGGCGGTGAAGTGTCAGTAACCCGTGAAGCAAAAATCGGTTGGGAAATTCCCGGTATATCACGAGTCAACGTTCACAGTATCGGTGCCGGCGGTGGAAGTATAGCATGGGTTGATTCCGGAGGAATGTGCCGCGTCGGCCCTGAAAGCGCCGGTTCGAATCCTGGTCCCGCATGTTATAACTGGGGTGGTACCAATGCAACGGTTACGGACGCCAATGTCATTCTAGGCTACCTTGATCCAGAATATTTTAATGCCGGAAGAATGATCCTCCGTAAGGATCTGGCAGAAAAAGCCATCAAAAAGCATGTCGCAGATCCTATGGGACTGAGTGTCGAAGAGGCTGCATTCACGATCTGGACAACGGTTAATGCCAATATGGTGGCGGCAATCAAAGAGATTACCATATGGCAGGGAATTGATCCCAGAGAGTTTGTGATGGTCTCCGGTGGCGGTGCCTGCGGTGTTCACTCTATTGCGCTTGCAGAGGGTCTTGAGATGAGAAAGATGCTTATTCCCAAGACGGCGGGCGCTCTCAGTGCAAGCGGTGGTATTTTCTCTAACCTCGTTGCCGAAAATAGCCGAAGTCTCTATACCGAAACAAGGGAATTTGACTACACAAAGGTCAATGAAATTCTGCAGGAACTCGGTCGGGAAGCAACCGATTTCTTCAATCGCAACAATATTTCCGAAGAGAACCGTGACTATCGCTTCTATATGGAGGGCCGGTATCCTTTCCAGGTATGGGAGATTCCGATCAGGATCGATTCATATCTGAAAGAGGGATTTATTATTGATGAGGACAGCGTCAAAAAAATGATTGACAGCTTCCATCGGGAGCATGAAAGGATGTTTGCCGTTAAAGAAGAAGATACTTATGTCGAGTGTATATTCTGGCGATGCGAGGCGGTCGGTAAGAGATCTGAGATTTCGGCAAATCTGAAAACAGCTACGGTGAAATCAGACGAAGAGCCTGATGCAAAAGCCCTCAGAGGAACAAGAAAAGCCTATTTCAGAAGTTTGGGTGGTATGGTTGATACAAAAATCTACCATGGTGATTCTCTGAAGTATGGGAATAAGATCATCGGACCGGCAGTGATCGAGGAGGATACAACCACAATAACCATTCTCCCTGGTTACGAGACGGAAATTACAAAGTTCGGAACCTATTTCATTAAACAGGTATAGAAATCAGAGATTACGTGCTTTGCCGGCTTCCCCAAGAACCGGCAAAGCTTTATTTACCAACACGACCTTGTGAAATACAACAAACCTTTTTCTGGGTAAGGTACCACCACCTCTATATCGTATTTTCACTATGGTGTCGTTGTATAAATGGTGATGCGAGAACGTTAAGACCTGATTAGTAGTTGTTTCTTGAGAGTTGTTATGGCGAAGATTCTTTCAAGGAGTTTCGCTGAGGGAAAGTGAAAAAACACGCGCGCAGAACTACTTCGGTTCGTATTGCCGCTTACATGTAATAATAGGAGAACTATAATGGAAGAAAGCAGAGATGTGAATGTCAACGTAAAAATAGGGGATGCGGGAGCAGCCGGCTGGTTAGCCTATTCTATCGCTACTTGGATTGCGTGGCCGTCACTGTGCGGCTTTGTCAACGGAAAAGCTCTTCTCTTAATGGCCGCGGTTTCACTGGCCTGCACTATTCCCTATCTGGCTGCTGCAATTACGCAGCTAAAGCTGAATAATGTAGCCGGCGGTGTAACGTGGATGTATTTCGGGGCGTTCTTTGCGTTTTGTTCGTCTATTACGTATGCCATCAGTTATTTTGCCCCTATCTATGGCTGGGAACTCGATGCGAGGGTGCTTGGCTATGAATGGGCCGTTCTGGCTATCGTATTGATCATGACGACTCCGATCTTTCTGAAATACTCACCTGCGGCGGCTTCCATATCCGTGATAGGAGCTGATATCGGACTGGCGACGCTTGCTCTTATTTATTGGGGGGTTGGTGGACTTGCCCTTATTAGCGGATGGGCTTTCTTTGTGGCCGGTCTCTTCGGTATTGTCATGGCAGCCGGAGGGATATTGGAGGGCGCCGGCATGAAGTTTCCCATGGGAAAACCGCTCATCAAATAAAGATAGCATTTGATCGATACTAGCTTGGATTGTCTTTAGAGGCAATCCAAGTTTTTTATTATTAGAGAACAGAGATATCATCGTCCTCTATACATTACACAATTTTCCGGTTTTGCTTTCACTGATAATATACCGGTTTTTTCATAAAGCTTTCTGCCTTCTAACTAATGGGGAAATCTTGGCTTGTCACCTATCATCATTTATATATTTTTCAAAGATGGACTCTACCTTCCAAGTTCGATGGCGTTTCACAAAAAATTAGATCATGAGATATCCTTTTTCCAATATACTTACAACACCTTCGGTCACAGCGATGTTTCTTGAAAAACACTATAATTTTCTATATGGTTGTTGTTTTTAAGGATCGCATATCAGTGAAACAAAAAACAATAACAAAACAGCAGCTTATCCATGAAAATGATGAGTTACGCCTCCAGATCGATCAGTTAAAAGCGGCACAGCAGCATAATATAGAGATAGAGAAGGCGCTTTCCCGAAGAGACAAAATCCTTGAAGCGACCGGATATCTGGCAGATCATATACTGAAGACAGGTAATCTTGATCAGGGGCTTCAAAAAGGTCTTCAATGCCTCGGAGATTCAACTGGTGTCAGTCGTGTTTATATTTTTCAAAACAGCACTGATATCGATGGGCTGCTCCTCATGAGCCAGTCTTATGAATGGGCCTCACCAAATACGAATTCTCTGATAGATAATCCTACATTGCAAAACGTTCCTTACGCCACCGATACCAGACGAGCGAAAATGAAGGACCTTCTTTCAAAGGGAAATGTTTATTCCGGACAAACCCCTTTCTTTTCAGAAGAAGAACGATCATCACTCGAATCTCAGAGCATTCTTGCCATAGCAGTATTTCCGATCTTTGTTGAAAACAAATGGTGGGGGTTTATTGGCTTTGACGACTGCGAAACTCCTCGTATATGGTCACCAGCAGAGATAGGAGCCTTAAAAATTGCTGCGGGAACCATTGGATCGGCCATACAGAGGGAAAAAGCTCAAAAAGCCCTCTTACGGGAACAATTTAATTTGGAGGTTAAAGTCAGGGAGCGAACCTCCCTTTTGACAAATGTTAACCTCCAGTTGCAACAGGAGATAGAAGAAAAAAAAGAAATAGAAACGAGATTGCAAAAAAACAAAGAGTGGCTGGACCTTGCTCTCAGCGCCTCTAATACAGGGTTATGGGACTGGGATGTTAAAACCGGTAAAGTCGTAGCAAATGAGTGGTACTACAGTATGCTCGGCCTTAATCCTGACATGGATCCTCACAGTTTTAAATTTTTTGAGTCACTGCTTCATCCGAATGATCGAGATAAAACAATCCGTTCAATAAACCGACACATAGAAAAAAATCGAAGTGGGTATGAACTCGAATTCCGTCTTAGAACTAAGACAGGCAACTGGATTTGGGTATTGGATAAAGGCAAGGTTGTTGAACGGGATGCGATAGGAAACCCACTTCGCGTGGTAGGAACACATTCGAACATCACTATCCGTCGAGAGATAGAAGAAGCTCTCAGAAAAAGTGAAGAACGCTTTCAACTTGCGCTGGAAGCGGCTAATGATGGCATCTGGGATTGGAATGTCACGACGGGCAAAGTATTCGCAAACCCCAGTTATTATACCATGTTGGGATTCTCTCCCGAACTGAATCCCTCGTCATTCGATGAGTTTGAAACCTGGATTCATCCGGAAGAAAGAGAGCGTATCGTTTCGACAATTCAATCATCCATCCGGAGCAAAAAGGGCCGCTATGAACTAGAATTCCGTATGGGATCGGCAATCGAAGGCTGGCACTGGATCCTCGATAAAGCCAAGGTTGTTGAACGGGATGCGGCGGGAAGCCCGCTTCGCGTGGTAGGAACACATTCGAACATCACTATCCGTCGAGAGATAGAAGAAGCTCTCAGAAAAAGTGAAGAACGCTTTCAACTTGCGCTGGAAGCGGCTAATGATGGCATCTGGGATTGGAATGTCACGACGGGCAAAGTATTCGCAAACCCCAGTTATTATACCATGTTGGGATTCTCTCCCGAACTGAATCCCTCGTCATTCGATGAGTTTGAAACCTGGATTCATCCGGAAGAAAGAGAGCGTATCGTTTCGACAATTCAATCATCCATCCGGAGCAAAAAGGGCCGCTATGAACTAGAATTCCGTATGGGATCGGCAATCGAAGGCTGGCACTGGATCCTCGATAAAGCCAAGGTTGTTGAACGGGATGCGGCGGGAAACCCGCTTCGCGTGGTAGGAACACATTCGAACATCACTCATCGGAAAAAAACCGAAGAAATTCTCAATAAACGGGATCATGATCTGAAAATTAACGCTCAAAAACTTGAAGATGTTAATACAGCACTGAAGGTCCTCCTTAAAAACAACGAAGATGATAAGAAGAGACTCGAGGATACTATTCTTGTCAACGTCAAAGAGCTGATCATACCCTATATAGAACGACTTAAGAACAGCACAATCAATGGAAGGCAGCTTTCTTTCGTTGAAATCCTAGAGACTAATCTGAATAATATTATATCTCCCTTTTTGAAAAATATCTCTCTCAACTATTCTACTCTTACTCCCCGGGAAATCCAGGTTGCTAATCTTGTTAAGGAAGGAAAGACAACAAAGGAAATAGCTCAGGCGTTCAGCATTTCAACTGATGCTGTTGACTTCCATCGAAAGACACTCAGGACCAAACTAGGCCTGAGGAATAAGAAGGTTAATTTACGATCATACCTGCTTTCTCTTACCTGATAAAATGATCACAACCCTCAGATGAGATGCATATTCTTGTATTTCCCGGAGGTATTTTGTTATAGTAGCCGTATTGTACTAAGTAACTTTTGCAGGCACAACACCTTATAAAAATCATCAACAAGAAATACGGCAGTATTTGAAAACCACATCTTGTGAAATATGGAAGGTTAATTAGATGAGGAATGGGGAAATATGTTGGAATGCAAGAAAGATCTTTTATTGAACATGAGCTAGACATTCATATTAGAATACCTCTCTACGATCTACCGTCGTAGACGATGACTGGGGTTCGGGAATAAAAACAGAAGGGAGTCTCATATTGTTTTACAAGAAAGAAGATGGTGGTTACAGGCAATTATTGCCGGGGATAGAGTTGAAGACCCTCGCATACGGAGAAAAAACCCTTTTGGGGGAATTCAGGCTGAAAGCACAGAGCATTTTGCCCAAGCACTCTCATATCTACGAGCAAACGGGTTATCTGGTGGAGGGCAGGATGAGATTTAACGTCGGGGAACACACATTCGTGGCAGAGCCGGGAGACAGTTGGTGCATTCCGGGTAATACCGATCACAGCGCGGAGGTATTGGAAGACTCTTTGGCAATCGAGGTCTTCTCTCCCGTCCGGGAAGATTATCTTCCTGAGAAACAGGGATAACACGTGATTGTTGTTCTCAGCCGGTATCTAGAGATGAAGAAAAGACAAGAAATATGATGAATATCTCTGTCATTCTCGCCCATCCCGATGAGGGAAGTTTCAACCATGCCATCGCGAAAACGGCGGTTGAACAGATCGAAGACAACGGACATACGGCCTTTTTCCACGATCTCTATAAGGAGGGATTCGATCCGCTCCTGCCGAGCGAAGAGATCCCTCAAGGTGCTCGGGTGCCGTCGGTCATTGATCAGCATTGCCGGGAAATAACCGAGGCGGACGGTATCATCATTGTGCATCCGAACTGGTGGGGTCAACCGCCCGCCATATTGAAGGGTTGGGTGGACAGGATAATCCGACCGGGCATCGCCTATGAGTTTCTGGAAGGTGATTCCGGAGAAGGGATACCGAAGGGGCTGCTCAAAGCCAAAGCGGCCATCGTGTACAATACATCCAATACCGAAATGGAGAGGGAAAAGAAGGCCTTTGGTGATCCCCTTGAGACAATCTGGAAAAATTGCATCTTCGGTCTTTGCGGTGTTACTCACTTCTACCGTCACATGTTCGGCATTATTGTCACCAGTACGGAGGATCAGCGCAAAGAATGGCTTGATGAAATACGGAACGATATGGATACATTCTTTCCGAAAGAAAGAGATACGAAATAACAAACATAAGTTACAACCCGCAACATATTGATACCAACCTCGAATAATAAACGAGATAATAGAGGAGAATCTTAAAAAGGATGAATCGCAACGTATATCTTTCCCTAATCGAAGATAACCACCTTATCCATTATATGAATCTTTCCCATGATCCCGACCTGATCGACACGATGGGCTGGCGTCCTTTCGAGATTGATGAAAAGGACAGGTTTTTAAGTGCAACCGAAGTTCTGACCCTGCCCTATTGCGGTGACGACCAGTTGATCACATTCAGCATTATCACTATCAAGGGTGACTTCCCGATCGGGTATGTGACCCTGAAAGGGATAAATTACGATGAAGCAAGCGCCGAAATCGGCATTGCTGTCATGGACAGTGAGTACCGCGGCATCGGGTACGGTTCCGAAGCTCTTGCCCTTGCGATCGATTACGCATTTAAAAATTTACCGATAGGCACCATCGGTCTCAGCGTATTCCCCTCCAACACCAGAGCGATCAGAGCGTTTGAGAAGGTGGGATTCGAAACGGCTGATGTCTTGGAGAACACCTGGACGATGCCGGATGGCGAACAACGCGATATGCTCCTCATGGAACTAAAAAGAGAAGATTGGAAGTCAGAAGGTCAAGAGGATATTGAAGAGACGGATTGAGACCGAAACATCGAGAACCGCCGAATGGACCTGTCTGTGCCGGGCGATTTCATCCCTTGAGAAAAACCGTTATTACAAAAGCGACGACAGGATTGCCCTGTCCCTTCTGCCCGGCTTTCTGAGGCAACTGTTCCGTATACCATTCACCGGAAGGCTCTTTCTCATGGCTGCTCCGGCAAAAGGGATCTATGAATATGTTATCGCGCGAACAAAGTATATCGATACCGTCTTCAGGCAAGCTATATCCAACCAGATTCCACAGATACTCATCTTTGGGGCAGGGTTTGATACGAGGGCGTTGCGTTTTCAGAAAGAAGCCCGCCAAACCAGGATATTTGAGCTTGATGCTCCCGCAACGCAGGAAGCAAAGATCGGCCAGTACCGGAAAAGGGCCCTTGTCATTCCTCCCAATGTGATCTTCGTTCCCATCGATTTCGACAGGGAATCACTTCCTGTGAAGCTGAGCCAGACCGGATTCAATAGTGATGAAGGGAGCCTCGTTATCCTGGAGGGGGTATTGATGTACCTGCAACCCCGATCGGTTGATCAGACATTGCAGACAATTCAGGAGTTGACCGCTGCGGGAAGCGAAATTGTCTTCGACTATATTCATGCGTCTGTTCTCCGCCACGAAAACCTCTATTACGGCGGAAACGGTATGGAGGGGTCTACGGAAAAGGCGGGTGAACGGTGGCATTTCGGCATCGAGAACGGACAGGTCGACCAGTTTCTTTCCCGGTACGGTTTTGAACTTCTTGATCACAAAGACGCAAGAGGACTGGAGGAGCTGTATTTCACAGATCCCTCCGGCCGAACCGTCGGGAGGGTAAACGGAACACACTGTCTGGCACGTGGGGTGAGAATACCCTGAATTTTTCAACTGTCGCCGGGAAGCAATGAAACAGCTGTCCCGGAGACATATTTGCATACTGGCGTGATCGCAATAGTACTCATACGAGAAGGAGATATGAAGAATGAAGAGACTGCTGTGCGGAATCTGTTTGGTATTAGCACTGTCGGGCACTCTTTGGGCCGAAGATTCAAACACCGTAGCCGTCAAGGTATTGGCAAAAACGAGTTCGAGTTGGGATGGAAATGCTTTGCCGTGCTACGCCAAAGGCACTCCGGAGATAACCATCCTGAGAATCGCCATCCCTGCAGGGGCGCGCTTGGAGATGCACGAACATCCGGTGATCAATGCGGGGGTACTGGTACGGGGCGAGCTTACCGTCATGACGGAAGATAACAAGACACTCCATCTGAAAGCCGGAGATTCAATCGTCGAGGTTGTCAATACGTGGCATTACGGTAAGAACGAAGGCACCACAGAGGCAGAGATTATCGTCTTCTATGCGGGAGTTGCGGGCACACCGATAACCATTAAAAAATAACAAAAACCCATTGAGTCTCGAAATCTATATGTTGGGGAGGAAAAGAGACGACCTGCCTCATTATTCCAATATTACGCTCAGAGAAAGAAAGGAACTTCTTATGTCAGAGATATTTCCCGAACCCATAAAAAATCTCCCCGAAGCGGATATCCCCTTGGAAGGAATAACCGCGTATCTTTCTCAATCCGATACTCACCAGATTATTTTCATGGAATTCGCGAAGGATGTTGACCTGCCCGAACATTCCCACGCCGCCCAGATCGGCATCGTGCTGGAGGGGAGGATCGACCTGATCATTGGTGGCAGGATGGAAACCTTTAGAAAGGGAGACAGATATTACATTCCCGAAGGAGTATCGCATTCGGGGAAAATCCATGCCGGATATGCGGACATTACCTTCTTTAATG
>DAISYQ010000043.1:0-26713 GCA_036825195.1 Syntrophales bacterium | reverse complement strand
CCGCTTACAGAGGGGTTCCAGTATATTCAGCATGGAAGGAACAACACATGATATGATGATGTTGCTGATCGTTTTCGAACCGACCTTGCTCGTCCGGTACAGATTCAGTATCAGCATCCCGTATTCATCAATGGTGTGATCGGCAACGGTACGAACCCTCCAATGGTTTAACAGTTTCTCACCTTCATAGAGTCCGACCACGGTATTTGAGTTTCCCACATCTATAACCAAAAGCATAATATATCACCCGTTATTTAATATTCTTACATCCCCGGACAGTATCTGTATTGTCCTGTTGTTATCATCAGACAGAAGAAGCACGCCATCATTATCAATCCCTCGGCATGTCCCTGTCCGCACGACATCCCTGTCTGTTACTTCTATAGTTCTTCCTATTATATTCGAATATTCCACCCATCTGTCCCGAATGGGAAGAAATCCCTTATCAATAAATATACGATACCACTTCTCGAACATCCTGTACAGATGAGCAGTGAGATCGAGGCGTGATACGTTTTCCGATATCTGCATCTTCAGTGATGTGGATGTATCGATCAGTTCCTCGCTGAAATCATTCGCTTCCATATTTATATTGACACCGATGCCGACAACGACAAAATCGATATACCGGCCCCTGACTTTCATTTCCGTCAAAATACCGGAAATCTTCCTTCCCCCTGCGAGTACGTCGTTGGGCCATTTCAGTGTTACAGGGCAGTAGGTCGAAAGCACCTCAGCAAGGGCAACTCCTGCCACAAGGGTCAGGAGCTGAGCATACGCCGGTTGAATATCCGGCCGTAGTATGATGGATGTGTACAGGTTCCGGCCCTGAGGTGAATGCCATACCCTGTCTCTGAACCGTCCCCTTCCGGCTGTCTGTTGGTCGGCTATTACCACTTCACCTTCACAAGCCCCGTCAACGGCAAGGGAGACCGCACGATTGTTCGTTGAATCGATCTCGTCGAAAAAGTGAATCCTCTTTCCGATAAATCCGTCCGTAACAAGCTCTTCCAGATTGGCTTTATGAAATATTCGGTCCATGGTTTTGGGTTTATGGAGGCGGTGCCTTACTCCTGATTCTTGAACACCAGTGATATGTCGGCGGCTGGGGCTGAGTGGGTAAGAGACCCTATGGATATAAAATCGACACCTGTTTCCGCAATCTCTCTTACGTTGGACAGAGAGACATTTCCCGAAGCCTCGACAAGTGCCCTCCCGTTAATCAGGGAAACCGCTTTTTTCATATCACCTATCCCCATGTTGTCCAGCATGATGATATCGGCGCCCGAGGCAAGAGCCTCTTCAACTTCCTGAAGGTTTTTTACTTCCACTTCGATCTTGACCGTGGGCGGAACATTTCCCGTCACTTTTCTTACCGCACTCGCGATACTCCCAGCAGCGGTAATGTGATTGTCCTTGATCATCACACCGTCATACAAGCCGAATCTATGATTGCACCCCCCTCCTGTTTTTACCGCATACTTTTCAAGATTTCTCAGATTTGGCGTCGTCTTTCTTGTATCAAGTATCCTGACTCCCGTATCCTTCACTTCCTCCACATACCTGTGTGTCACTGTAGCAATCCCGCACATCCGCTGGAAAAAATTCAGAGCCACACGCTCGGCAAGGAGGATGCTCTTCATGCTACCCGATACGGAGGCAAGAAGATTACCTTTAACTGCCCTTTCTCCGTCGTAGCTATACGCTTCAAACGCCAGAGATGGGTCTATTGTATGGAATACTTCCCTGAACACACTCATACCCGCTACGATAATATCTCCCTTCGAAATCGCATGCGCAACACCGGTTTCCGTCCCGGTGAGGATAGCCGATGTGGTAATATCACCGGACCCCAGATCTTCGTCAAGGGCCAACCGGATATGTTCTCTCAATCTGATATCTGAAATCATAGCGGTCATCACACCATATCACGAAGTCTGTTCAGCGCATCTTCCAGCACTCCGCCTTTTTCCTTCAATTCCTTGAATTTCTCTTTTTCTTTTTCAACGATATCCGCGGATGCCTTTTCAAGGAAATCCCGATTACCCAGTTTTCTGGAGATGAAACCGAGTTCTTTGTCAAGCTTGTTCATTTCCTTCTCCAGTCGCGCCTTTTCAACCGCTACATCCACAACGCCTTCCAGAAATACATATACCTTGACGGAACCGACCACTCCTGTTGCGGTTCCTCTCGGCTCCGTGGCATTTTCCTCTATGGACAGCTCTTCCAGTTTCGCTATGTCCTGTACATAGTGCCTGCCCGTCTCCATGATGGATAACATTGCAGTATCGGGAACGGAAATGAGCGCTTTCAGTTTCTTTGAAGGACTGATATTCATCACACCCCGTATATTCCTTATGCTGTTTATTATATCCTTCACAATACCCATCCGATAGTGGGCGTCTTCATCATTCAACGAATCGTCCTGTTCGGGGAATCTACTCACCACAATATATCCATCTTCCTTCGTCAGCTTCTGCCATATCTCCTCGGTGACGAAGGGCATGAATGGGTGCAAAAGCTGGATGGTCGTCTTCAATACGGTGAGTAATGTCTGCTGTGCCGCAATTTTCCCCTGTATCGATCCCTTGTCATACAAAGCCGGTTTTATCAGTTCAAGGTACCAGTCACAGAACTCGTGCCAGATAAATTGATATATCTTTCCCGCGGCCTCATTAAAACGATATTCATCAAGGGCTTTCGTAACATCCGCCACGGTACTGTTAAGGCTGTCTTTGATCCACCTGTCAGCGATGGAATATTCTTCTTTCGGTAGTGCGGTTTCCCCAGGGTAATCTTCAAGATTCATAATGGAAAACCTGGCAGCGTTCCATATTTTGTTTACAAAAAACCGGTATCCCTTAATGCGTTCCTCGGACATCTTCACATCCCTGCCCTGTGCAGTAAAGGCAGCCAAGGTAAACCGCATGGCGTCTGCTCCGTACTTGTCAATCATTTCCAGAGGATCAATACTGTTCCCCTTTGATTTACTCATTTTTTCACCCTTTTCGTCGCGAACGAGGGCATGCAGATAAACATCTTTAAAGGGTACCTCTCCCATGACGTACAATCCCATCATCATCATCCTGGCTACCCAGAAAAATATGATGTCGAAACCGGTAATAAGAAGGGACGTGGGATAAAAGGTCTCGAGCGCCTCCGTTTTATCGGGCCAACCCATGGTCGAAAAGGGCCAGAGTGCTGAACTGAACCATGTATCCAGAACATCATCATCCTGCCTGAGGGAAGTTCCACCACAGGTAGGACATTTGTCGGGGTCTTCAACGGATACTATGATTTCGCCGCAATCACCGCAGTACCATACCGGAATCCTGTGCCCCCACCATATCTGCCTGGAGATACACCAGTCTCGTATATTATCCATCCAGTCAAAGTATGTGGCCTCCCACGTAGATGGAACAATTTTTGTTTCTCCCTTCACAACCGCGGCGATGGCGGTTCTTGCCAGGGGTTTTACCCGTACAAACCATTGTTTTGATACAGCCGGTTCAACAATGGTCTTACACCGGTAACAGCGGCCGACATTATGCAGATACGGTTCCGTCTTTACAAGGTAGCCGCCCTTTTTGAGATCTTCTACGATATTTTCCCTGCACGTGTAGCAGTCCTGTCCCTGATATATCCCACCGTTTTCATTGATAATGGCATTCCCGTCCATAATAATGATTATTTCGAGATTGTGTCTCTGTGCCATGGCAAAATCGTTGGGATCCGCCGACGGTGTGATCTTCACCGCACCGGTTCCGAATTCCTTGGACACATAATCATCGGCAATAATCGGTATTCTTTTATTCACAATGGGAAGGATCACTTCTTTTCCGATAACGTCCGTGTACCGTTCGTCATCCGGATTGACCGCAACGGCCGTATCTCCCAGCATGGTTTCCGGGCGTGTTGTGGCGACAATAATTTCGCCCTCTCCATCTGCATAGGGATATCGTATATGCCAGAGACTGGTTGCCTCTTCCTCATATTCAACTTCAAGATCGGATATGGCCGTGTGGCACCTCGGACACCAGTTAACGATATAATCACCCTGATATATGAGATCGTCGTTGTAGAGTCGTACAAAGACCTCCCTGACCGCCCTGGACAGTCCCTCATCCATGGTAAAGCGCTCACGTGACCAGTCGCATGAGCACCCCAGTTTATGCAACTGCTTTATGATGACGCCGCCGTATTGTTCTCTCCATTCCCATACCCTTTGTATGAATGCTTCTCTTCCTATGTCGTGTCGGGTTTTTCCCTCTTTTGCGAGTGCCTGTTCAACCACGTTCTGCGTGGCTATCCCCGCATGATCGGTGCCCGGCATCCAGAGCGTATTGTACCCCTGCATCCTTTTGTAGCGAACAATAATATCCTGGAGAGCATTATTCAGTGCATGTCCTATATGGAGTATCCCGGTAACATTCGGTGGAGGAATAACTATCGAGAATGGTTTTTTATCGCTTGTATCATCCGCCCTGAACAATCCTTCATCAAGCCAGCGCTGGTACCACTTTTCCTCAACATCGAGAGTCTCATAAGACTTATTTAATTCTTCTTGCTCCATAATACGTCCTTCTTGATTTATTTATCTGCACTATTCATACAAATTTGTTCGCCGCCCTGCTTATCATATTTTCATCCTGAGGGGCAAACCATTTGATAGTGGTATCACGTTTAAGCCATGTCAGTTGCCTCCGTGCGTAATGCCGTGTATCGCGTTTGATCAACCGCACCATATCTTCATGGCTCTGCTTACCTCTGATATAGGAGACAACATTCCGGTATGTCATTGACCGCATGGGTTTTATCGACTCATCATAACCCATGTCCAAAAGATTTTTCACTTCTTCGACAAGGCCATTCATCATCATTGTATCAACCCGCTCATTAATTCTGTCATATAAAAGAGCCCTGTCGATGGTAAGACCTATCTTTACGCAACTATAGGCATCCTTTGCAAATCTGTGTTCTCCCTGTATGTCAACGATGGACTGTCCGGTATGTTCAATAACCTCAAGTGCCCTGATGGTCCTTACAAGATCGTTCGGGTGTATCCTCTCGGCAGCGGCCGAATCCATTTTCTGTAAGCGTTCGTACAGATATAACCTACCATATTGTGCCGCATCTTTTCTATAGGAATCGCGAAGTCTCTCGTCTGCCCCGGGAGCATGTAATAGTCCACCAATCAGTGCATCCAGGTACAATCCCGTTCCTCCAACCACAAAGATCGTTTTGGCCGTATTGTGAAGTGTCTGGATCAGATCATCGGCCCTGTCTACAAACATTGACGCATTAAATTCTTCATCAGGATTTACGACATCAATCAGGTGATGAGGTACGCGAATCCTTTCTTCATGGGAGGGTTTGGCGGTACCGATGTCCATATGACGGTATACCTGCATCGAGTCGGCGCTTATAATCTCTCCTCCGTATCGTTCGGCAAGCCTGATTGCTAGAGCGGTCTTTCCCACCCCGGTGGGGCCCATAATCAGGATAAGCGAGGGTTTTGGTTGCTTGGTTACGTCCTGTGAATTTTGCATTGTGGACATCAAGTTATTACCGAACAGTTGGCAGGACTACAGAATGAAAATAATACGCCTCTGTTAATCTTTCCCGCATACCCTTTTTCTCGACTCTCCTGGCTATCTTCGTTTAAACATCCTCTCTAAATCCCCTATGTCAAGTACTGCATATAGAGGTCTTCCATGTGGACAGGTTGCAGCGAACGGTATCGAATCAAGATCTTCGCACAGTGCCGCCACCTCGGAGTCAGTTAATGTCTGATTGGCCTTTACAGCCCCTCGGCATGCCAGGAGAACAAGAATTTTGTCTCTTGTTTCATCAATATTTTCAGTTTTTCCCGTATCCCATACTTCTTCGATTATATCGGAAACAAGTTCTTCCAAATTGCATCCCGTCAGGAAAACGGGAATTTGTTTAATCACTATCGTGTTCTCGCCATACTGTTCAACACCAAGGCCCGTATCTTTCAGCGTATCAATATTATTCATGATCAGGTCAAAGCGGCCCGGTTGAACGGTAATAATCTCCGGAAAGAGTAAGGTCTGGATTTGCGTTTCACCGCCCCTTGACAACTTGAGTTTTTCAAAGAGTACCCTCTCGTGCGCTGCATGCTGGTCCACGAGAATGAGCGCCTTCTTCGATGAAAACACGAGATAGGTGTCGGCAATCTGTCCCAGGTACGTGAGGGAGGAAAATGCTAAAGATTCTGAATCTTGGGGCATATCCGCTCCCGCGAAAAGCTCAGGCGGTTTCTGGGTATCTTCACTCACCCGGAAAGAAGGTACTATCTCCTCTGTGCTTTTCCCGACATGATTTACATTAAAAGTTTTCTTCTCAACACCCGAGAGGAGAGTGTATCGTTTTAGCGTTTCTCCGATTCGTTCTTTGTACTCAGGCACACTTTCTCCTGATGAAGGCTTATAGAAGTCATCATTTGTGTCAGACATGCCCGACAGTGCCCTGGAAAGGGTGTCTTTGATGAGCGTGTAGATGGCCGAAGGATCCTTGAACCGTACCTCCATCTTTGATGGATGGACGTTAACATCCACATCTATTGCCGGCATATCTATAAAAAGAACAACATAGGGAAATCTTCTGGGTTCAATCAACCTCCTATAAGCGGTGATAACCGAGTGATTCAGGAGTCTGTCGCGTATGAATCTGTTATTGATGAAATAGAACTGTCCCTTTGTATTTGATCGTGTGCGGTCGGGTTTGGAAATCACACCATGGATGGAAATATTCTTTCCCTGTTCGTCGATTTCAAGTGTGTGTCGTTTGAAATCTTCTCCAAACACGAGCGCTATTCTATCGGTCAGATTTTTTGTTTTCGGTATAGTAATGATGGTTCTGCCGTTTGCTACGACCCGCATCTTGATCCCCGGATTGGAAAGGGCCAGCCGCATCATCGCATCCACACAGTGGGTCTGTTCGGTAATATCACCCTTCATGAACTTCATTCGTGCCGGTGTGGCATAAAAAATATCATGGACAAACACCGACGTCCCAACCGGGCAGCCCGCATCGATAATCTCTTCTATTCTGCCGCCCTTCACTACCACCCGTGTTCCCGACAGTGAATCTTGTCTCCGGGTCAGCAGTTCTATCTTTGATATGGAAGCTATGCTCGCGAGGGCTTCCCCTCTGAATCCAAAGGAGGATATGGTAAGCATATCTTCAAATGTATATATCTTGCTCGTAGCGTGTCTCTCGAATGCGCGTGCCACGTCATCCCTGTCGATCCCTCTTCCGTTATCGACGACCTTTACGGATTTCTTGCCTCCGCCCTCAAGTTCGACAAGGATGTCGGTTGCACCTGCGTCAAGAGAATTTTCAACAAGCTCTTTGACTATGGAGGAGGGTCTTTCAATTACCTCACCGGCTGCTATCCTGTTGGATAGTTCTTCTGGCATGACAACAATTTTTTCCTGCACGGCCCTCTCCTCTAACCTATGCTATCTATATAATCCTTCAATGCCGTCTGCCATAATCTCATCGTACGGTGGGTGGTGTCGTTGAACTTTCTGCAACTAAGCACTGAGTATTCTGGACGGGGGGCACGACTCCCAAGCTGTGCCGATTGTATGGGAGTGATGCTGATATTCTTCATATTCTTATACTCGAGAATCTTGAGAGCGAACTGATACCAGGTGCATGTTCCGCTGTTTGTCAGGTGGAAGATACCCCGATGATTACCCTCGATGAGACGCCTCACCGCAACAGCCAGGTCTACGGTATAAGTGGGGGAGCCCGTCTGGTCATCGACAACTTCCAGTTTTCCCGTTTGTTCCGCTCGCTCCACGATTGCACCGATAAAATTTCTTCCATGGCTCCCGTACA
This sequence comes from Syntrophales bacterium, assembly GCA_036825195.1. Lineage (GTDB taxonomy): Bacteria > Desulfobacterota > Syntrophia > Syntrophales > UBA2210 > UBA2210. The sequence continues at coordinate 18,841 of DAISYQ010000043.1, read as the reverse complement.
GCCATGATGTTCGTATAAGAAGATAATTATCCGAGATCTCTCGGAGGTATTCCTCCCCCTTCATCTTTGAGTTTCCATAGACATTGATGGGGTTGCAGGCATCATCCTCCACATAGGGGTCTTTCTTTGTACCGTTGAATACATAATCGGTGCTGAAATGGATTAGTTTGATGCCAGACTCTTTGCAGGCCATGGCAACATTCTTCACACCATCTGCATTAACCGCGTAACAGCCGGCTTCGTCCGTTTCACATCCATCGACATTTGTATAAGCTGCTGCGTTAATGACAAGATCCGCTCCCGACTGCCCGATCAGATTACTGCAATCAGATGCTGAAGTGATATCAAAGTCTTCGATGTCCTTCCCGGTCACATCATGTGCCTCTCCAAATTCGCTCATGATATCCGTTCCGAGCATCCCTTTATATCCCAGTACCAGTATCTTCATCAGTATCTGACCTCCTTAAGAAAAAGCCCCTGCGGAGGGGCCGTAATACCGGCTCTGGATCTGTCTTTGGCGCACATGATTTTTTTGAACTCGTCCGGTACGATTTTTCTCTTTCCCACGTCTGCAAGAAGACCGGTAATATTTCTTACCATATAGCGAAGAAAGCCGTTTGCCTCTATGGTAAAGGAAATGAAATTTCCCCTGGTATGAACAGAGGAACCAATGACCGTTCTTGTGTGATCTTCCGCATCACCTCCCGAGGCACAGAATGATGAAAAGTCGTGTTCTCCCTCAAGGAGTTTAGCGGCCCGATTCATGACATCCACATCAAGGGGAGTGCGCAGATGCCAGGAATAATTGCGGTAGAGAGCGCTTCGCACCCTGTTATTGAATATTCTGTATACATATACCTTGCTTTTCGCACTGTACCGAGCGTGAAATGCATCATCCACATCGCTCATGATCTTCACGGCAATATCTTCGGGAAGAAGGCTGTTGATTCCCTTCAGGAGATTTTCACAGCCGATGGTCGACTTCGTCCTGAAATTTGCCACCTGATTCAGTGCATGAACACCGGCATCCGTCCTTCCCGAAGCCGTGAGGCGAATTTCCTCCCGGGTAATGAGCCCGAGTTTTTCCTCAAGTACCTCCTGGATACTGATCCCGTTGGGTTGTCGCTGCCATCCATGGTAGGCGGTACCGTCATATTCGCAGACCATCATGACGTTTCTCATCAAGCTATTCCCGCATCTACTTCAGCTTCTTCGCACATCTATTGAGCGCTTCGACCGCAGGCAGTTTCTTGCCCTCCAAGAGTTCGAGGGATGCTCCTCCTCCGGTTGATATATAGGTGATATAGTCACTCTCCCCCGTCCTGTGAACGGCAACGTCCGTGTCCCCCCCTCCTACAATGGTAAGGGCATGTGACTGGGCAACGGCATGGACAAGGGAGAAGGTTCCCATACTGAACGCATCGATCTCGAAGACACCCATGGGACCGTTCCACATGATAGTCTTTGCGTCATTGATCACTTCACGGAACAGGGCAATTGTTGCGGGTCCGATATCGAGACCCATCCAGTGCGGGTCTATTTCCTGGACCGGCACTATTTTAGTCACCGCCTTCGGGTCTGGATGTTCAGCGATCACGCAATCAACGGGAAAGTACAGCTTCACGCCATTATCCTTGGCTATCTTGATACTCCGTTTCGCCGTACTCAAGAGATTCTCCTCGACGAGGGACGTACCTACTTCGTACCCCATTGCCTTCAAAAAGGTAAAAGCCATTCCTCCGCCGATAATCATTTTATCAACTTTCTTAATTAAGTTGGCCAATGCCTCCAATTTCCCTGAGATTTTTGATCCACCAATGATAGCTACAAAAGGGCGAAAGGGATCTTCCAAGGTGCTGCTGAAATAGTTTAGTTCCCTCTTCATCAGAAAACCGGCACAGCAGATCTTTGCATATTTTGTAATCCCCACATTGGAGGCATGAGCCCTGTGGGCATTACCAAAGGCATCATCCACGTATACATCGGCATATCCCGCCAGTTCCTTTGCGAACGTATTATCATTGTCCGTTTCTTCTTTATGGAAGCGTAGATTCTCGAGCATGACGACGCAACCAGGTTTCATATCCCGTATCAGTTTTTTGACGTCATCACCGATACAATCCTTTGCAAGCACAACCTCTTTTCCAAGGAGTCGGGACAATCTCTTTGCCACAGGTGCAAGGCTGAAGTTTTCTACCCTTTTACCACCAGGTCTCCCGAGATGTGAGATTATTATCACCTTTGCCTCTTCGTCCAGCGCGTAGTTGATCGTGGGTAGCGCTGCCTTTATTCTTCTGTCGTCGGTTATGTGTAAATTGTCATCCAGCGGAACATTAAAATCAAAACGGCACAGCACCCTTTTCCCCTTGATATCTATATCCTGTATCTGCTTCATGTCATCCTCCGTTCAATATGCGGGTCAGTTTAGAGATGGGAGTGATATATACTACCGATATGGCATGGTCAAGATAGAACTCCCCCTTATTCTACGGCGCATTGCCTTATACACTCAATAAGAGGTTTTAGAAATCCTGAAGACTGCGGCAAGTCATTGTGACGATGGCAAAGGCAGCGATTCCTTCACCTCGTCCGGTAAAGCCCATACCTTCATTTGTTGAAGCTTTCACATTTACCCGTCCTGAATCGATATGAAGGAAATCGGCTATATTCTCAACCATTTTATCTTTATATTCTTGTAGTTTCGGCTTTTCCAAGACAAGTGTCGAATCGACATTATTGACATGGTATCCCCTTCGATTCGCCAGTTCGTTAACTTTTATCAACAGTTCTTTACTCGGAATATTCTTGTAGGCGGGATCGCTGTCGGGAAAGTGTCTCCCGATATCACCTTCTCCGATAGCGCCGAGAATGGCATCACAGAGGGCGTGGAGGAGGACATCAGCATCGGAATGTCCCAGGAGCCCTTTTTCATAGGGAACTTCCAGTCCCCCCAGCATCAGTTTTCTACCCGTCACCAATCTGTGGCTGTCGTATCCGAAGCCGACTCTCATATCTTCTTCCCGATCTTTTTCAGCAACAGTTCGCCAAGAGCAAGATCTTCAGGCGTGGTAATCTTTATATTATCATACGACCCAGGGATGGTAGTTACGGGGATACCCATACGTTCCACCAACGATGCATCATCGGTGCCATAATACCTCTCTCTGTAGGCACTTTTGTATGCGTTTAGAATAATCTCTCGTCTGAACACCTGTGGGGTCTGGGCTATCCTTATACTATTTCTATCCGGAGTACCTTTGATACTTCCGTCCTCGTCGATGATTTTGAGGGTGCTCTTTAAGGGAACTACCGGAACGACTGCCCCGCTCCGGGCGGCTTCACGAACAGAAAGGTCTATCAATCCTTTTGATAGGAATGGTCTGACACCGTCATGAATGATAACCACCTCGTCACTATCCTCAACCATCTCCAGACCACTTCTGACCGAATCCTGTCTTGTCTTTCCTCCCGACTGAATATGTTTTATTTTATGAATCATGTACTGATCAATGATTTTCTCCTTGGCATACCCTATATCATCTTTTGGAACTACGAGCACGATGCGGCCAACGGACAAAGCCTTTTCAAACGTTAAAAGGGTTCGTGCTAATATGGGAATACCGCTTAGTGATACGTACTGTTTTGGATGATCAGAGGACATTCTTTTACCGGATCCTCCGGCTACTATAATCGCAACAGTCTGCTCCATCATTGCATTTCTATATAGAGTGCTTGCTTGGTTTCGATTATTCTCGAGTTTATCTGATGTGGTCAAGCGGCTGATAAAAACGGGTATTTCTTATCGCTATCTTCTCCCGTTCATACAACGAGGCCCGCGCTCACTCTTTCACCCATTGTGGATCAGTCGTATTTACATTTGTGATGATACGTTGTTCACCTCATCATCTTTAGCATTTGAAAAGATCATCCTTCCAGCCGCTGTCTGAAGAACACTTGTCACGACTACTTCTATGCTCTTTCCCATATATTGTATGCCATTATCCACAATCACCATAGTGCCATCATCGAGATATGCAACGCCCTGTCCGGATTCTTTTCCCTCTTTGATAACCTTGGTTATCATCGTTTCGCCGGGCAGTATGAGAGGTTTCAGGGTGTTTGCGAGTTCGTTCACATTCAGGATCTTTATGCCCTGAAGTTCGGCGACCTTATTCAGGTTGTAATCGTTGGTCATAATCTTGCCCCCCTTCTCCTTGGCAAGGGCGACAAGTTTTGCGTCAACACCCCGTATTTTAGGGAAATCTACATCCACAATATCGATCCGGATTCCATCGCTCTTTTGCATCCTGTTGAGTATATCCAACCCCCGCCTACCCCGTGATCGTTTCATGTGATCCGATGAATCGGCGATCTGCTGCAATTCATCCAATACAAAGCGTGGAACTACCAGACTGCCTTCGATAAATCCCGTGTCGCATATATCGGCAATTCTACCGTCAACGATAACGCTGGTATCAAGTATCCTGTATTCGGAATTCTTTTCATCCTTTGAAGAATGGGATCTGGGGAATTGAAATTCTTCACTCTTCTTTGAACCCAGGACCAAGCCAAGGTATCCCAGAATAAACGTGATTGTGACGTAGATATACCCCCACGGTAGTATGTCCTGTTTCTCAAGCCCCGGCATAAACTTCAAGCCATAGGTAAAAAGAAAGGCGATTGAAAGCCCGAGAACCGTTCCGATAACACCGCCAAATATAACACGTAATGATAGTTTTCTTATGGCCTGTTCGGTTTGTATTACAAAAATTGAAAGAAAAAGCCCTGATATTAAACCTATTAATGAAAGCGGGAATGTATAATATCTTGAAGCGATAAGATAACCGCTCAGCGAACAGGCCACGATAAGTAGTAGCCTTATAATCAAGTTTCACCTCCTAACTTGTATTATTTCAAGGAACAGAATAAAAGTTATGATGTAAATATTGCGTTTAAATTTTTTTCTACTTCCGTCTCATCGCAGTCACTGGCTATTGAAATCTCTCGTATCAGCAGGCTTTTCGCCGTATCCATCATTTTTCTTTCACCGAAAGAGAGATCCTTGTCACCTTTCAAGGTAAAAAGATCGCGTAATACCCCTGCTATTTCATACACCGATCCTGTTTTTATTTTCTCCCAATATTCCTTGTATCTCTTATTCCACGTCTGTTTGTCTACTAGCACATTTTTTTCTTTTAAGATATTATAAACTATGGGAATCTCTTCTTCCGAGATTACTTCCCTAAGGCCGACAAACTCGGCGCTATTCTGAGGTATCATGATCTTTGCATTATTACCCAATATTTTCATTACATAAAAGGGCTGATCATTTCCCATAACATTTCTGGTTTCTATAGACTCGATAACACCGACGCCATGTGCCGGATACACAGCCATATCTCCAACATTAAACATTTCTTTACCTACGCTCCTCCCAAACCTTGAAACAAACAATCCTCGTTCATAAGCTGATATATATATCATAATACCATATTACGGTCAATCAAATCTTCCGAATACACTCCGAGAGGGAGAAATTTATCTTGACTTTTGAAGAGATAATACGCTAAGCACCCGCAGTTATAATATCATCAACAGTTAAGGAAGGGAGTATCATGTCACAACACGATTCTAATTCTTTCAGAAATGTTGCAATTACGGGACATGGAGGGACAGGCAAAACTTCTTTATGTGAATCTTTCCTATTTCTCAGCGGGAAGTCCGACAAATGCGGAAGAGTCGACGACGGAAGTTCCTCCATGGATTTTGAACCGGAAGAGCAAAAGAGACATATTTCCATCAGTTCGGCAATAAACTTCTTTGAATGGAATAAACACAGGGTAAACATTATCGATACTCCTGGTGATTCTAACTTTTTCATGGACACCAAGTACAGTCTTCGTATCGCCGATAGTGTGATAATCGTGGTTGATGCCGTAAGCGGCGTCGAATTTCAGACAGAGAAAGTATGGCAATATGCTGATGATTTATCGTTACCCCGACTGGTATATATCAACAAAATGGACAGGGAGCGTGCCGATTTTTCCAAGACAGTCGATGATATTAATAACAAACTCGGCAAGAAGGTGACTGTTTGTTACCTTCCCATAGGTTCCGAGGAATCCTTTAAGGGTTTGATCGATCTGGTAAATATGAAAGCACTGATCTACGACAGCCCCAAGGGAACCCCCAAGAAAGAAAATATTCCCGAAGACCTCGTAGAGGATGCCCAAGCATACCGTGAAACTATGGTTGAAGACATAGCCGAATGTGACGAGGACCTGATGGACAAATATCTTGAAGAGGGAGAGCTTTCTCTTAGTGATATTCAGGATGGCCTTCGCAAAGGAGTAATCTCAGGAGGTCTGATCCCCGTTATATGTGGTTCGACCCCGAATCATATAGGCATTTCCTCTCTTATGGATATCATTGTAACTACGCTCCCCTCTCCGATTGATCGAGGTCCTGTTGTGGGCAAAAAGCCAAATTCCGATGAAGAGATTGAACGGGCACCAGATGCCAACGAACCTTTTTCAGCCATGGTCTTTAAGACCATAGCCGATCCCTATGCGGGAAAGCTTACACTGTTCAGGGTCTATTCGGGGACACTGACATCCGACTTTGTATTTCATAACCCATCGAAAGATGTAAATGAGAAATGTGGAAATATCTTTTACCTAGAGGGGAAAAACCAGGTTCCGGTGGGATCGCTCATTCCCGGAGATATTGCCGCCCTTGCAAAGTTGAAAGATACCTCTACCGGAGATACCATGTGTGATCCGAAATCACCGATAGTCTTCGAAAAGGTCCCACTGATAAAACCCATTGTTCACTATGCGGTAGAACCCAAATCCAAAGGGGATGAAGAGAAGATATATTCTTCCCTTAATAGGCTGATCGATGAAGATCAAACACTATCGATCGAAAGGGATGCACAGACGGGGGAAACCATCCTTTCCGGTGTCGGTCAGGTACACATCGATATAACCCGAGAGAAACTTAAAAGAAAGTTTGGCGTCGACATCAACCTCAAACAGCCGAAAGTACCGTATAAGGAAACCATTAAGGGGAAAACAAGGGTTCAGGGTAAATATAAGAAACAGTCGGGCGGAAAGGGACAGTATGGTGATACCTGGCTTGAGATTGAGCCCCTTCCGAAGGGAGGAGGATTCGAGTTTCTTGATAGGATTGTTGGTGGTGTTGTTCCCAAAACATATATTCCGGCAGTAGAAAAGGGGATCGTCGAGGCAATGGCTGAAGGTATCGTAGCAGGGTATCCTATCGTCGATGTGCGGGTATCTCTGGTTGACGGGTCATACCATACCGTGGATTCATCCGAAATGGCCTTTAAGATCGCCGGCTCCATGGGTTTTAAAAAAGGGTTCCAAGATTGCCAGCCAACACTTCTTGAGCCGATAGTCGATATAAGTATTGAAATACCCGATGAATACATGGGTGATGTAATCGGTGACCTCAACAGCAGGCGTGGACGTGTGTTGGGTATGGATAAAGTGGGATTTAATCAGGTCATCAAGGGGCAGGTCCCTCTTTCAGAAATTCTCTCATATGCTCCGGATCTTACGTCGATTACCAGCGGTAGAGGCACCTTTTCTTACGAGATATCTCACTATGAAGAACTTCCCGCTCACCTGCAGGAAAAGGTTATTGCCGAATCGAAAAAGGAAGAATCCTGATGGATTCTCGATTGGTAATACTGAATTGTAATCGGGGACAGAGATTGTGATTACCGGCGGAGTTATTACCATAAGCGACAAGGGTTCTCGCAACGAAAGAGAGGACATAAGTGGCCCGGAAATAACGCGCATGCTGAGCGATCTTGATATCCGGATCACCGATTATGACATAATTCCCGATGAGAAAGAGATAATACAAGACAAACTAAAGCAGTACACTGATAATAAGAACCTGGATTTGGTGGTAACAACCGGAGGAACCGGCGTCAGTCCGAGGGATGTCACGCCCGATGCTACCTTGGAAGTTATAGAAAAGGAACTCCCCGGTATGGCGGAAGCCATGAGAAGGGAAAGCATGAAGAAGACACCTCACGCTATGATATCCAGGGCTGTAGCGGGGATACGCGGGCAATCCCTTATTATCAATTTGCCCGGAAGCCCGAAGGGGGCACGAGAAAATCTGGCGGTGCTCCTTCCCGCCCTGAAACACACGATAGAAAAATTAAAGGGGGATATGTCCGACTGCGGCGGATAGGAGAAAATCCACCCGTCTTTTTTATGCATTCCACTTACCCGCTGTCTCATCGGTCTTTGGTTCAACGACGGCGGGTGTTTGGATCTTTTCAATTTGTACCTTTTTTTCCAATTCCTTAATCTTCTTTTTCGACTTTGTTACTTCTCTGGAAAGCCTGAATCGTTCCACTATCCCCATAAAACCGGCAAAGATTACGCCCACGCCAAAGGATATGAAAATCAACATATAGGCAGGTACACTGACATCTATAAAATTGTAATATGCAAGATGGACTGGGTCAGTATTTATCAACGAGAAAGTAATGATAAACAGCATGATCAACGTCACAATAATCGTATAAAGAAGTTTCATTCTATCTCTCCTCTCTCCTTGGAAAATATTGCGATAATTTCTCCCGAGTCTTGATAATATCCTCCGGTATTACCCTAATCTCCCCCAGAACCGTGGTAAAATTTGTATCACCCAACCATCTGGGAACAATGTGTATATGCAGATGACTTTCAACACCTGCACCAGCCACTTTCCCAAGATTCATCCCTATATTGAAACCCTCAGGGCTAAAGGCCTTTTTTAACGTTCGTACGCATATGTCGGTAAGCTCCATCATCTCCAGCTTCTCTTCGGCGGTTGTTTCCTCCATACCGCATATATGTCTGAATGGAATCACCAGAAGATGACCGGAGGTATATGGATACTTGTTCATCATGATATAACAGGAATTTCCCTCATACAAGACAAGATCTTCTTCCCTTGCCGATCCCTCACAAAATACACACCCCTCCGGTTTTTTACCCGTAATATACGCCATTCTTCCCGGAGCCATAATACAGTCCATACTTACTATCCCACTTCAATCCAGATCAATGATCGTTCCAACAATTCTTTTTCCTATATCCAGTATCCCCACAGAATTATGTTTCGCAAACCTCTTATCCGTCGGTGAACCGGGGTTAAACACCAATACTCCATTCCTCATTTCATTCGCGGCCCGGTGCGTATGACCATAGACGATACACTCCACATCATCGAATTCCCGCAGTATCTTTTCTTCCAGACCGGGTGGAGATCCCCAGCCATGGATCAGGCCTATTCTTCGTCCGGCAATCTCCACTACCCTCTTCTCGGGAAAGATATTCCTAACAGAATCGGTATCCATGTTCCCGCAGACGGCAAACAATTCTTTGCCCCTAAAAGTATCCAAGACCTCGCGTTTGACTATATCTCCCGCATGCAGGATCACATCGATATCATGAAAATGATCCTCAACGATCTTTTCAAGCTTCTTCTCAGGAATATTAAGATGTGTGTCAGAAATAACGCCTATCTTCATAACCGGTTTTAAAAATTACTATTATACCTGTCTTAAAAAGACAAGTATTATTTTGGGAGTTTTGGTTTGACATTTTACCGGCGGGTCACTAAAATCTTTATAAAACCTGTCGTAAAGGGTCTGATAATGATTGAAAAGACACTGGAAAATATAGCCGAAAAGATACTCGCCCTCGACGAAGCATCGCTTAGCAGTCTATGGGGAAAATATAAAACCAAACTGGAACAGTTTGACACAACGAGAGAGTGGGAAAAGGCGACTATTATCTTTTTTATCATAAATTCGGTGAGAGTGAAGAACGATATCTTCAATAAAAGGGTTATGAGCAAACAGAACGAACAACTCCAGAGTAAGAAACCCGCTCCCAACGTATCACATCTCAAGCGAATAAAATAATGAGAAAAAAAAAGGCGATACAAAGGATAGAAGAGCTCAGGGATCTGATCAACTATCATAACAGGCGGTACTACCAATTGGATGATCCGGAGATATCCGACTCCGAATACGATCAGCTGATGCGGGAACTGATCGCTCTTGAGAATTCCCATAATGTCGGCGAACAGATTGATATGAGCTTTTCTCCCACTCAGCGTGTGGGAGCCGCTCCCCTGGAGAAGTTTGACAGTATTCCCCATCTTTACCCCATGCTAAGCCTTGCCAATGCCTTTTCCGAAGAAGATATAATAGCATTCGACGAACGCATCAAACGTCTTCTCGACTCACCCGAAGATGTATCTTTCGCACTTGAACCAAAGCTTGATGGTATAGGAGTTAACCTTTTGTATAAAAAGGGTATATTTATATCCGGTTCAACAAGAGGAGACGGTGCAGTCGGTGAAGATATCACGCAGAATATCAAGACGATATCCTCCGTCCCGCAAAAAATGAACCTCAGCAGCGACCGTGTAATTCCGGACACAATCGAGATACGCGGTGAAGTCTATATACGAACGGATGACTTCAAAAAGCTCAATAAACAGAGGTTGGAAGGCGGCGACAATCCTTTCGCCAATCCCAGAAATGCCGCGGCCGGTTCGCTTCGACAGCTTGACTCAAACATCACCTCGCAAAGGCCCCTCAGCATATTCTGCTATGCCGTTGGATTTTCGGAAGGCATAACCTTCCGTACGCACCTTGATTTTCTGCAAACCCTGAAGGACTGGGGTTTCCCCGTAAACCCCTATATAAAGAAGGCAGAGAACATTCAACAGTGCATAGGGTATTATCACGAAATGATCGACAAACGTGATACCCTTCCCTACGAAATAGACGGCACGGTCATAAAGGTCGACTCCATCGATACGCAGAATCGCCTCGGCTCCGTTTCAAGAAGCCCCCGGTGGGCCATCGCCTGCAAGTTCCCTGCGACACAGGCCACAACAATCATCGAAGATATTGTAGTTCAGGTCGGGAGAACAGGTGTTCTGACTCCCGTTGCACATATGAAACCCGTCCGGGTCGCCGGTGTGATGGTCAGTCGGGCAACACTGCACAACCAGGATGAGATCAACAAGAAGAATATCCATATCGGTGATACGGTCATCGTGCAGCGGGCAGGTGACGTCATACCGGAAATTGTCAAAACGGTCGGGCCTTCAGCGCATGAAGATGAACCGCCTTTTCGGATCCCCGACACCTGCCCGGTGTGCGGATCGATGATCGTGCGTCTCGAAGGAGAGGCCGCGCATAGGTGTATTAATATCGACTGTCCGGCTCAACTAAGGGAAAACATAAAACATTTCGTCTCCCGGGGAGGTATGGATATAGAGGGTCTTGGTGAAAAGTTAATATCTCAGATGTATGAACAGGGAGTCATTCAAGACCCCGCAGACCTTTACTACCTCACAAAAGATGATGTGGTGGACCTTGAGAGGATGGGCGATCTGTCCGCTCGCAACCTACTGTCATCATTGGAAGGATCCAAGGCCCCGCCCTTGGATAAATTTATATTTGCCCTCGGCATCAGACATACAGGTGAGCATGTCTCGAAGTTATTGGCACGTAGATTCGGTACGCTCGATAATCTAATACACGCTACCAAGGAAGACCTCTTGTCCGTTAAAGAAATTGGGCCTGAAATTGCCGCAAGCATCGTAACGTTCTTCCAAGAACCCTCTAATCTTCGGACAATAGAGAGGCTCAGGATGGCTGGGGTCAAACCAATTGAAGGTCACGAGGCATCTGGGGAACTTTTGGGGAAAACGTTTGTTCTTACCGGAACCCTCCAGACATTTTCGCGAAACAAGGCAAAAGAATTAATCGAGTCTCTTGGAGGGAATGTTGCATCATCAATCACGAAAAATACCGATTATGTGGTCGCCGGCATATCACCCGGCTCCAAATTGGATAAGGCCAAGACTATTAATATACCAGTCCTCGATGAAAGAGAATTCCTCGAGATCACGGGACAGACACTTAACAAAGAACAGAAAAAGGCTAATCAAGAAAATCTATTATGACAACCCATCAGGATTCTAATACAACCGAATCGGAACAGAACTCGAACAACCCATTACCACGAAGGGTTCACGTCTTTGTCACCGGTCGGGTCCAGGGGGTCTTTTTCAGGGCCGAAACAAAGAAACAGGCATCGGGCTTCGGTCTTGCAGGCTGGGTGAGAAATTTAGACGATAACAGGGTCGAAGCCCTTTTCGAAGGCAAAGGGAGTGACATTGATAAGATTTTGGACTGGTGCAGAATGGGTCCACGTCTCGCCCATGTGAGCGATATAGAGATCATAGAAGAAGAGCCCGAGGGGAATATGGGGGATTTCAGGATCATCTACTGAATAACGATATCGGACCATAGTAAAACTTATTGACACGTTGTATCCATTAACCTATAGTTTCACAAGCCGTATACTATCATAAACCTAAAGGGGGGCTAACAATGAGAAAGGTGCTTTTTGCGGTTTTACTGGTTTTATTGTGGACAGTATCAGGTGCAACGGCAGGCGAATTAAAGGTGGGGGACAAGGCTTCGGATTGGTCATTCACAGACGGGGACGGCAAGGCATTTACGATGCAAAACTGGGCAGGCAAGGTGCTTCTGATCAACTATGTTGACCCGGATGAAAAAGACATGAATGAACATTTCACCGATGCCATGAAAAAGGCAAAAGATGACGGTCTCCTACGGGAAGCGGACTACGCCGGAATGGGGATTGTCGACTGCAAGGCATCATGGAAACCGGACATGCTCATAAAGTCATTAGGTGCAGCAAAGGCAAAGAAATATAATGCCATCGTCCTTTTTGATTACGACGCAACGCTGAGAGAGGCCTGGGGTCTCAAGAAAGACAGCGCAAATGCGATCTTGCTGGACAAAAAGGGGATATGCCGTGCTATCGTGCGCGGTCGCGTGCCTGAGGACAAAGTATCCGTGATCGTACAGTTGGCCATAGATCTTCAAAACGAATAATCGTAACAAGCTACATGGTGATTTCGTAGTTATAAAAAGGCGTCTCCTTTCGGTCGGGACGCCTTTTTTGTATGGACCCCCCTCACCTTTCGTCTTGACAAACAGCTCCGCCTGTTATTATGTCGCAGAGAAAAAGCTTCCGGATTCACATCATGAAGATCAAATTTTTTACAATCGGTGGTACTATCGATAAGGTATATTTCGACAAGAAAAACGATTACCAGGTGGGGAATTCTCTGCTCCTCGAAATTTTGAAGCATGTGAAGGTCGGCTTTGAATATGAATGCAAATCGATCCTGAAGAAAGACAGCCTGGATATCACCGAAAAAGAGCGGCAAAAAATCTTCGACATTCTGGCGAAAGATGAATGCCGGCACATCGTTATAACACACGGGACCGACACTATGATACAGACCGCCCAAAGACTACAAGCGATACCTGATAAAGTGATCGTTCTTACCGGATCGATGGAACCGGCACGATTCAGATCAAGCGACGCTGAATTCAATATCGGATGCGCCATAGCCTCTGTTCAGTTACTGCCCCCTGGTGTATATATCACGATGAACGGGCGGATCTTTGATCCCAACAAGGTCAGAAAAAACCTCGACCTCAACCGTTTTGAAGATACCTGAAGAATCATACAGGTTACCTTTTGAACCAGGTGGCTGTTTACCGTAATGAAACTTACCATTTTTGCACGATTAGTTATCATATACATAATCATATTTACAGCCGTCTCAAGCATAACGCTGTTTTCCATCTACCAGTTTGGACGATTGAACCGGATCACCAACTCCATCCTTACGGTCGATAATCGAATGATGGCCATTCAGAAAGCCTTGACGGATTCGCTGTTTTCTCAGATGCGTTACGGAGAAAAGGGCATCCTTACCAAGGATACAGCCCTTTTCGATCAATTTCATGCTGCAAGGGACACCTTCGACAGGAACTTCAAAGAGGCACGGCACCTCGCTGATGATGAAACGAAAGACCTACTTACCAAAGCAGATTCCTTTTATAAGCAATATCAGTCCCTGTTTCTTGAAGAAATCGAACACCTGAAAACGAACCAGTCTTATGACGAGAAACGCTATAAGGAGGGGAAAGAGTACAATCTAAACAAACTGATCGACATACTCAGACAACTGAAAGAGTATAGCCAAGAAAACACGTATAGCAAGATAAGGATACTGAACACCGCCGTTTATGACTCACGCTCCGCCGCCTTCTTTATGATGGCTGTCCTTTTTATCCTCGGTGTAATCATCCCGATCATTGTTACGATAAGTATTATTAGACCCCTCGATGTCATGAAGAAAAAAACGCATGAAATCGCCGGAGGCAACTTTGAAGGCGAGGTGCATATCACCTCCCCTCCTGAAATCAAAGAGCTTGCAGAGGCCCTTAATCGTATGTGTCTGAGGCTCAAAGAAGTGGATGAAATGAAGACAGACTTTCTATCTGTTATGTCCCACGAACTTCGAACACCCCTTACATCGATAAAAGAAGGAGCAACCCTTCTCCTTGACGGCATAGGAGGAGAATTAACCGACAAACAGAAAAAGCTTCTGGACATTATTCTCCAAGAAGATAAACGCATGATCGGTCAGGTCAACTCACTCTTGGATCTATCAAAGATGGAGGCCGGCATGATGGCCTATAATTACATGGATACTTCCATCCCCCCTCTCATCAGGAACATCGGTATAGAGTTGGAATCCATGGCTCAGGCAAAAGACATAGCAATCAAGGAAGAGATTGACGATGGAGTTCCAACGGTAAACGTCGATGCAGAGAAGATAAGCCAGGCATTGAGAAACCTTGTCGTCAATGCCATCAAGTTTACTGATCGTGGCGGTTGTGTTATTATATCGGCACATGCGGACGATAGACATGTAAACATATCCGTATCAGATACCGGAGTTGGCATTTCCAGAGAGGATATGGAAAAAATTTTTGATAAGTACCATCAGGTACAACCTTATGATTCAAAACGGAAACGCGGAACCGGATTGGGACTCGCTATTGTCAAAAATATTATAGATGCTCATGGGGGCACCGTATGGGTAGAAAGCACACTCGGAGAAGGCAGTACCTTTACCTTTTCGCTTCCATTATAATCCCTCTCCTACTCTGCAACTGCACCATGTTAAGTAATTTCGAGAAACGGATGGAGATTACAGACCATATGCGTATGGGTGACAGGATCCTGTCCGAGGGCGATACCGAGCAATCACTCAAGGAGTATCAGAAGGTCATCTCTCTGTCTCCTCACGCTTCTCCCGCTGACAGGGCCCTTTTCAATATCGGGCTTATATATGCACACTATGAGAACCCTCACAAAGATTATGGTACATCCATTTCCTTCTTTAAAAGAATGATGGATGAATTTCCGAAGAGCCACCTCGTAACGGAGGCAACCGTATGGATAGATGTTCTCCAAGGTGCAGAAAAGAGCAAACAGTTCAATCTGTCATTACTTAATGACAAGAAAAAATTAGAAGGGAAACTTGAGATATTCAAAGAGAAAGACCGTATCAATGCATCCAATATATTTCTCAATAACGGCGACATCTCTCAATCTCTGGCGGAGTATCAGAAGACCGTATCTAAGTTCCCTCATGACCCTCCCGGTGACAGAGCCCTTTTCAACATCGCACTAATATACGCGCATTATGACAACCCTCACAAAGATTACACTACGTCTATTTCCCTCTTTAAAAGAATGATAGACGAATTTCCGAAGAGCACCCTTGTTGAAGAGGCAAAAGTGTGGATTGGGGTACTGCAGGTAATAGAAAAAATGAAACGGGTAGATATAGAGATCGAAAAAAAGAAAAAAGAGCTTGAAAAATAGGGAAATACCGTGTCTCCTGCAAAAAATATATTAGTAGTAGATGATGATAATAACCTTCTGGAACTGATAAAGATGCGTCTGGAATCGGCTTCATATGCGGTTGATACGGCTCTCGATGAAGACGATGCCTTGGAGAAAGCAAAGAATCAGATATTCCACATCTCGATTGTCGACCTTCAACTCGAACGTACAAACGGCATTGACCTCATGGAAAAATTACACCTGATCAATCCCGATATGCCCGTTATCATACTCACCGCCCATGGATCCATCGAGAGTGCCGTGACGGCCATACAAAAGGGCGCTTACAGCTACCTCACAAAACCATTCGATGCACCTGAACTCCTCTTACAGATAGAAAAGGCCCTTGAGAAACAGAATCTGTCCTCCGAGATAAAACGTCTCAAAGGATTGTTGCACGAGCACTACGATTTTTCAAATATCGTAACCCGAAGCGAAAAGATGCGACGGATTCTCGATCAGGTTATTCGCACGGCAAAAACGGATTCCACCATCTACATAGATGGAGAAAGCGGCACCGGCAAAGAACTCATAGCAAAGGCCATACACTTAAGCAGCAACCGGAAAGACAAACCGTTCGTGGATATCAATTGCGCGGCCCTCCCTGAATCGTTACTCGAAAGCGAACTTTTTGGCCATAAGAGAGGGTCCTTCACAGGTGCGGTAACAAGTACCGAAGGTCTGTTCACACAGGCCCACGGAGGCACTATCTTTCTCGACGAGATAGGTGATATGCCTCTTTCCATACAGGCAAAGCTCCTTCGGGTGCTCCAGGAACGCCGGTTCTATCCCATAGGCGCCAAGAGTCCGATTGACGTTGATGTACGGGTTATCGTCGCCACCAATAAAGACTTAGAGCACGAAATTAAGGAGGGGTTATTCCGTGAAGATCTCTATTATCGGATCCACGTCATACCCATCCACCTTCCGTCGCTCAGGGAAAGGAAAGAGGATATTCCGCTCCTGGCCGATATGTTCAGAAAACTCTTCAGCGAGGAGATGGACAAAGAGATTAAGGGATTAACCCCTCGAGCGATGCAACGGCTGCTCTTGTACGATTGGCCGGGAAATGTGCGACAGTTAAAGAACATGATCGAATATGCGGTGGCCATGAGCCGGCAAGACATAATAACGGAAGACCTGTTCTCCGAATTCGATCAGGAAATTATTCCGGAACAACCGCTTACATCACTTAAAGATGCCAAAGACAGCTTCGAGAAAAATTATCTTATTTCCATCCTTGAATCAACTCAGGGGAATGTCAGTAAAGCCGCAAAACTGGCAGGAAAATACCGTGCCGACTTCTATACCCTTCTCAAGAAATATCGTCTTGATCCACAAGATTTTAAAAAAAAGAGTTGAATTACTCCTGAAAGTTTTCCTACCCCACCGTGCGTTATTCTGTTGTACTTTTTAATCACCCTAATCAGTATATGGGATTACCCTAGTAAAGTTTAATCACATTTATAATGCAGGAAATCGCATACAGATCAACCGAGATCTCTCTTTCATATAAATAAAGGGATTCATCTTTCTCATATATCATCCAGAGGCATTTCCCTTAACTTTTCAGTGCATGAAATAACCTTCACCTAAGCATCTCACTGTAACATATCTATCTACAATTATTAATTATATTTTATGGCATCCTTCATGCAAAGAAGGCATGCAGGCACAGATACCACGGCGCCTATTACAAAGCGATGATAAGGAAATAGCATATGACATCCCTATTAGTCACAGGAATAGTGTTCGTATTCACCTTTATTGTATCGGTCTGCAAGATAGCGAAAAAGGAAGTTCCCGCCATAGATACCTCCAAGAATAAAGCAGAGTCACTTCATACCGTTCACTCGTCGTAGATTATACAATGAGAAATCGCTGTAACACACAATATACTATCGTCAATTTCAACCCAACAAGAAGCGGAATGAGAAACCTTCTCTTACTGCTGTGCATATTTTTTTCTATCTTTTACATAGCCATTGCATCTCTCCACAACGCTCATGCAGCCGATGTTACACTGGAATGGGATGCGAATTACGAATCGGATATCAAAGGCTATTTTATATACTATGGCCTGAAGAGCGGATGCTATTCTTACAGCATCGATGTTGGGAACTGCACGAGCTATACGGTATCGGGTCTTGAAGATGAAGTAACGTATTTCTTCGCCGCAACAGTTTATACCTTTTCGGCATATGAAAGTGATTATTCGAATGAGGTCGCTTACACACCCCCCGGGGAGAACGAGTTGCCTCCCGATTGCAATCAGGAGGTGATCGAACTTCAGAGAGGATGGAACCTGATTTCTCTGAACAGGCAACCAATGAATACAGATATTACGGCGGTACTGGATTCTATACACGGGGAATATAAGAGTGTTTGGCTCTTCGAGGATGGTTTCTGGAAGGTCTACAATCCTGAAAATCCTCAGTCTGCCAGTTTGGGAACGATCGAAGTTGGCCATGGATACTGGATTAATATGAGAGAAGCGGGAAAGCTTGTTGTACCTGTCGCTGAATTTTTCATATCATCAATAGAACTTTCGGAGGGATGGAACATGGTCAGTTTTCATGGTCCAGAGGCCATGAATGTGACCGATGCCCTCTTCTCTATAGACGATGTGTGCATATCGGTATGGTCGTATGAAAATGATGTCTGGGAAGTCTATAACACCTCCAAGCCCGCCTCAAGCAGTCTGACGATTATGGAGCCGGGGCAAGGCTATTGGATCAACGTTTCGGAGTCATGCACATGGACTCTGCCTTAACATATGCGTGATAGTGAGGTATTATGCGATACAAGAAAGAACACACAGAATCGATACTATGTCTATATTTACTCTTGTCTGCCCTGCTTGCCCTGTTAGCGTTACCACGGTATGTTCTTGCTGACGAACCTCCTTCCATACCTGCCAATATTCATGGGACGGTAACCGTGAATGGCATTCCTGTCAGCGGTTCCGCCTACACCGTCTC